>CATECQ010000016.1 GCA_949498985.1 Glaciecola sp. HTCC2999 | reverse complement strand
CTGGAGACAAATACTATGGCTAAAGTATGTCAAGTAACAGGCAAGCGTCCTGCAGTCGGTAATAACCGCTCACACGCTCGTAACGCGACTCGTCGTCGTTTTTTACCAAATTTACAAACACACCGTTTTTGGGTTGAATCTGAAAACCGTTTCGTTAAGTTACGCCTTACTCCAAAGGGTATGCGTATTATCGATAAGAAGGGCATCGATTCAGTATTAACTGAAATGCGTGCTCGTGGCGAAAAAGTATAAGGAATTAGATTATGCGTGATAAAATTAAATTAGTATCTACTGCTGGCACTGGTTTCTACTACACCACAGATAAGAACAAGCGTAATATGCCTGGCAAAATGGAGATCAAAAAGTTTGATCCTAAAATTCGTCAGCACGTTATGTTCAAGGAAGCTAAAATCAAATAAATGTTTGGTTTTGTCTCCACGAAAGCCCGGTTATGCCGGGTTTTTTGCTTTTTGTGGTGCTATTTTTTTCAGTTCATTCAGCCTTAAGCTTCCTTGTTACTACCTTTGCAGAACATTGTTCTATATACTTAATTTCATAATTGTTAAGCAATGCAACAGGTGACCATACGTGCCAGAATTACCCGAAGTTGAAGTCAGCCGCCAAGGCATAGAACCTGGACTGGTTGGGCAAACGATTCAAAGCATCAATATTCGTACTTCGAAATTGCGTTGGGCTGTACCCAGTGAAATCCTCCTGACCCATGGACATGTGATCCGCAGCGTTACCCGACGAGCTAAATACTTGTTTATTAATACTGATGTTGGCAGTGTCATTCTGCACTTAGGTATGACAGGTTATTTGCGTGTTTTTGCTCAAGATACTCCACTGAAAAAACACGATCACTTGGATATTAATTTGACTAATGGACAGTGTTTGCGCTTTAACGATGCGCGTAAATTTGGTGCATGTTTGTGGCAAGGTATTGATGATAAGCCACATGTCTTGATTAGTGCGTTAGGTCCTGAACCATTGACCGATGATTTTACAATTGAACACTTGCATAAGCGTGCTAAAAATAGAACGTGTACCGTCAAACAGTTCATCATGGATAATAAGCATGTCGTGGGTGTTGGGAATATTTATGCGAATGAAGCTTTGTTCCTAGCTAAGATAGCCCCAAAGCGTGCAGCTGGTAAAGTCAGCAAAGCACGTTATGTGACACTGACCGGGTATATCAAGGAAGTACTTGCAGCAGCAATTGCGCAAGGTGGTACTACCTTAAAAGATTTCTCTCAAGTCGATGGTAATCCTGGGTATTTTCGTTTGCATCTCAATGTATATGGTCGCAGTGGCGAACCTTGTAGGATCTGCCAAACACCCATTAAATCTCAAATGATTGGTCAACGGAACACATTCTGGTGTCCTAGCTGTCAACGGTAAACACTATTTAGTGATGTGAAGTCGTTCCAACAAAGCCTTTTTTACAACAGGATGTACAAACTGCGTCACATCACCATGATGCAAAGCTACTTCTTTAACGAGTGTTGATGATATAAACGAATTTTCTTCAGCAGGAGTTAAAAATACACTTTCTAGATTCGGATTTAAACGGCGATTCATATTGGCTAACTGAAACTCATATTCAAAATCTGATACTGCACGCAAACCACGTATTAGTACTGTTGCATTTTCATGTTGCGCAAAATCTGCCAACAGCCCGGTAAACCCCTTCACTTCAACATTGGGTAAATGATGAGTGATCTCGGTGATCATTTCTACGCGTTCTTCGAGGCTGAATAGTGGCTTCTTTGATGGGTTAGAAGCAATCCCTACAATAATATGTTCAAACATATCCGCACCACGCTCAATCAGATCAGCATGACCATTGGTAATGGGATCAAATGTTCCTGGGTATATGGAGCGAGTTTTCATAACTAATCCTGACTGAACATCTTTAATATAAAAGCAAAGGTAGCCAACTGTGAACAATGATGCAACAAAAAATCTATCATGTAACACTAAAATCGAAAATGTAGTGCAAGAGTTAATCAATAATAAGTGCCGAATGAAATACTTAACTCAACTAATATTCAAAGCGGCTAACTGCTTGGATAATGCTTGGGTAAAATCTTCAACCTCGCACGCGCCGAGGTTTAAAGTGTCGGGGTGCTGTCCAATAAATGTGATATAGCCGTTAAGCAATGCTGTCCAATCAGTAGGTGTTACATGATAGTTGATATGTAGACGTTGTTTTTTGCGCAATGAACGCGCCAGTCTAGATAAATTATGTTCTGCGATATATTGTATAGAATCGGTTCCCATCCAGTGACATTTGTCAAAATCAATTAACCACACTTTACCATGCTTATCGAGCATGACGTTTTCAATATTAAGATCATGGTGATTAACTCCACATAGATGCATATGAGCAATTTGTGCACCTAATGCGTGCCAATATTCATGAGAAACATTTTGTGTCAGTAAATAGCTATGAAAATCTTGGGCTTCTGGGATTTTGTTGATTAAAATACTGTTACGACATACTAGTCCAAAAGTAGATAAAGGTGCTAAACCATCTAGGGTAACCAGTCCAGCTATAGGCTGTGGCACAGCAACACCTTGATGAAAAAGATAATCAAGTAACGCCATTTCACGATACACTCGAGTCAACGCAACCTGTTTAAACCAAAATGTTCGCTTAATCCATTTACCGATCATACCGCCACGCAAATATGCGCGTAATACCATTTCACTAGCGCCTTGGCGAATGAAGTAGGTCGTCCCACGACCAGAATTGGTCCCTGTAATCTGATTTAGATCTTGCCAATAATCAGCTTCAAACCATTGTATGGTTGGTGCAGAACCTAATGAATGTATGATCGGAGCATCTGAATTCGGGGTAATTAACGTCTGGCGAGCATTTGACGAATTGGAAATTTGCCAATGTTGCGGGTCCAGCGTATTGGGGTCACGTTTTATCATAGTAGGGTACTTTAAAGGTCTACATTGTCAGGCATTGTACGAAAAAATATGCTATAAAGCTGTAAATTTTCAAACAGAATATTTGTATCTATGCCAGCCATTTTGCCTCAATCCATTTGTATTATGCGTCTATCTGCTATTGGTGATGTGTGCCATGCAGCCGCACTGGTAACTCGGATCACGCGAGCATGGCCAGAATGCAAAATCACTTGGGTGATTGGCAAAATTGAATATGAGTTGGTTAAAGGTATGCACCATGTTGAGTTCATTGTGTGTGACAAAAAACACCCCCAAGCGAAAGCCAAATTGAAAATGGCCTTACAAGGTCGTGAATTTGATGTGTTATTGATGATGCAAGTTGCACTTCGAGCTAATTGGCTATCTACCGTGATTAAAGCGAAAAGACGTATTGGCTTTGATTGGGCAAGAGCTAAAGAGGGGCATTGGTTATTTACTAATTGTAGGATTGCACCGAAACAACACGCTCATGTTTTGGACGGTTTCATGCAATTTGCCGATGCTATTGGAGTACCCAAGCAACCATTAGCATGGGATATCCCTATTCCAGAAGAAGATGAGCAATGGGCACATGAATACGCAATCGCTTTAGGCACATTTGTGATCGTTGCACCAGCAGCATCCAAAGCTGAGCGGAACTGGACAGCACAAGGGTATGCACAGATAATGCGGCGTCTAATTCAACAAGGGATTACGCCAGTATTATGTGGCGGTCCTGGGCCAGTGGATGCCCAAATCACCGCAGAGATTACTGCGTTAATGGCTACTGAATCCTCTCAATCGCCAAAAGCAACTGAGACTTCAGTTACTGTAGAGAGTTCGAAAAGTGAACAAGAAAACCACGTTGAATGGGTTAATTTAGTTGGAATAACGAGCCTTAAACAAATGCTCGCTTTAATGTCTCATGCACAGTGTGTTTTGGCTCCTGATACTGGACCTGCACATATGGCGACGACTGTGCACACGCCGGTAGTGGGATTATACGCTCATTCCAATCCTTTGCGGACAGGCCCCTATTTAACAATAAAGTATACAGTCAGTGTTTATGAAGATGCTGTAGAGCAACAATTCAATCGTCCATGGCAATCCTTGCCCTGGGGAACACGGGTTAAAGGAAAAGATTTAATGCAAAAAATTGATGTAGAAAAAGTCTGGGCAGCCATCACAAAAATCCTACAGTTATAGAGTTTAACTACGGTAATAATTAGCAAGAGAGCTATCCAATTAACCCGCAATATTTATGATATTTTTAATATCTGATCTATCCCCTTTCTCTATTGTGCTCTAGAATTATCAACAATAATTATAACGACAGATGGACTATTAAGATGCCGCAGAGTTTCGAGCACCACCTACAAACACAAATTGACGAAATCACCGAACAAGGTCTTTATAAAAAAGAACGTATCATTACTTCACAGCAGCAAGCAGATGTTGAGGTAGGTCAGCGTCAGGTCATTAATTTTTGTGCGAATAATTACCTTGGCTTAGCGAATCACCCTGATTTAATTGCTGCGGCTAAAGCCGGTTTAGATTCTCATGGCTTTGGCGTCGCGTCAGTACGTTTTATTTGTGGTACCCAAGATATTCACAAAACGTTAGAAGACAAGATTTCTCATTTTTTAGGTATGGAAGATACAATTTTATATCCCTCTTGTTTTGATGCGAACGGCGGGTTATTTGAGACAATCCTCACTGCAGAAGATGCGGTCATTTCTGACGCGTTAAATCACGCTAGTATTATCGATGGAGTACGTTTGTCTAAAGCGAAACGATATCGCTATGCCAATAATGATATGGCTGCATTGGAAGCTCAGCTGCAAAAAGCCACAGAAGAAGGGGCTCGTTATAAGTTGATTGCCACTGATGGTGTCTTTTCGATGGATGGTGTCATTGCTAACTTAAAAGGAATTTGTGACTTAGCAGATAAATATGATGCTATGGTTATGGTCGATGATTGTCATGCGACAGGATTTGTAGGTGAGCATGGTCGCGGTTCTCATGAATATTGTGATGTGATGGGGCGGGTAGATATTTTAACGGGTACGTTAGGAAAAGCTTTAGGGGGTGCCTCTGGGGGTTATACCTCGGGCAAAAAGCCTGTGATTGAATGGTTAAGGCAACGCTCTCGCCCATATTTATTTTCAAATTCAGTTGCTCCACCGATTGTAACTGCGGCTATCAAAGTGTTTGACATGATGGCATCAGGCGATGCTCTTAGGGCTCAATTAAATCAAAATTCACAACGTTTTCGTTCACGGATGAGTGAAGCTGGTTTTACGTTGAGTGGGTGTGATCACGCAATTATCCCTGTCATGTTAGGTGATGCTAAACTTGCCTCGCAGATGGCGGACAAACTACTTGAACGCGGAATTTATGTGGTTGGTTTTTCTTATCCTGTTGTGCCACAAGGTCAGGCTCGTATTCGTACCCAGATGTCTGCTGCACACTCATTGGAACATGTTGACACTGTCGTGGATGCTTTTATTGATATTGGGCGTGAACTAGGAGTTATTGTATGAAATCTTTAGCTAAATTATACGACAAGCCAGGGATCTGGCTTAATGATGCGCCTATTCCTGAATTTGGCCCCAATGACTTATTGATTAAAATTCGAAAAACGGCTATTTGCGGCACGGATATGCATATTTATAATTGGGATACGTGGTCACAAAACACGATTCCTGTGCCTATGATAGTTGGTCATGAATACGTTGGTGAAGTCGTAAATATGGGCAGTGAAGTGCGAGGCTTTGTTAAGGGTGATCGTGTATCAGGTGAAGGCCATATCACTTGTGGTCACTGTCGAAATTGTCGTGCTGGTCGCCGTCATTTATGCCGAAATACCGAAGGCGTTGGTGTTAATCGCCAAGGCGCATTTGCAGAATATTTAGTGATCCCAGCGTTTAATGCTTTTAAAATTCCAGATAATATTACTGATGAACTGGCCGCCATTTTTGATCCATTTGGTAATGCTGTCCATACGGCTTTATCATACGATCTAGTGGGTGAAGATGTACTCATTACCGGTGCTGGACCAATTGGTATAATGGCAGCTGCTGTAGCAAAGCATGTTGGAGCTAGGCATGTTGTGATAACCGACATTAATCCATACCGTTTAGCGCTTGCTGAAAAAATGGGTGCGAGCCGAGCGGTCAATGTTGCGCAAACAGATTTGCTAGATGTCATGAATGAGCTGGGTATGTCGGAAGGATTTGACGTAGGCTTAGAAATGTCAGGTGTGCCGACCGCATTTAGTGATATGCTAACCAAAATGAATCATGGTGGTAAAGTGGCGATGCTTGGCATTCCCCCAGATGACGTATCGATTGATTGGAATCACGTTATTTTTAAAGGCCTAACCATCAAAGGAATCTATGGGCGAGAGATGTTTGAAACTTGGTATAAAATGGCCAGCTTGATACAAAGCGGTCTAAACATAGAACCTATCATTACGCATCAAATGAACGTGGAACAATTTGCTGATGGATTTAAGATCATGAACTCTGGACAATCAGGCAAAGTCATTTTAACGTGGTAGTGTAACTAGCCGTTTAAATAAAACATAAAATTTATAATGTATTGAGGAAACAGTGGCGAAATGGTGAATTTCAAACACATTAATGTAGAACAAGCTAAAGCAATGATGGAATCGGGTGACGTGTGTGTGGTTGATATCCGCGATGAGCAAGTGTTTAATCAGGCACATATCCCCAATTCAATGCATCTTCATGGCGGAGTAATGATGCAGTTCTTGCAAGAGACAGATGAAGAAACACCCGTTATTGTGACTTGTTATCATGGGATCAGTAGTCAACCGGCTGCGCAATATATTGCTGAACAAGGCTACACTCAGGTATACAGTCTTGATGGAGGGTTCACTCAATGGCAAAACACTTATCCGACAGATACTGCATCGATTGCTGAATAATGAGATAATCTGGACAGGTTAACTATGAATACACTGGTGTGTTTCAGTCGCCCCGATTTGGCCTGCACGTTAAGGGATTACCTAATCTCACAGCGCTTAAGCTGTGTGGTACATGAGGTCGATAGACAATACTGCCTCGTACTAGATGACGCTGTAGATATGGAACAGGCCAAAGCGATTACGGATCATTTTGTCAATGCACCTCATGATCCACGCTATCAAGCAGCTAGTTGGGAGAATAATCGCCGTCCTGTATTCACATCACGTTGTGATCGCCCATCTTCAAATTTGCTACAACATTCTCAAATCAAAGCTCAGCTTATCCATTATCCACTGACTTGTTTAATTCTGTTAATCAACATAGTGATGTTTGGTTTGATGACAGTGAGTATTGAAACACGCATCTGGGTCGATTCGATGATGTTTATTTTACCACTTAATGAGCTGCAACAAACGGGTCAATGGTGGCGATTATTAACCCCTGATTTTTTGCATTTCTCTGGCATTCATATTGCGTTTAATTTGTTGTGGTGGTGGATCTTAGCGCGGCCAATTGAGCAATATTTAGGAAAGGTCAGTTTACTCATTATCTTTATCATCATTTCGTTAAGTGCCAATATCAGCCAGCTGTATGTTGATGGTCCTAATTTTGGTGGTATGTCCGGTGTAGTTTATGGTTTGCTTGGTTTTACTTGGTGGATAGGTTGGTTAAAACCTCAATGGGGCTTTAGAATACAGCCGCAAATCGTTGGCTTTATGTTGATCTGGTTAGTGATAGGCTATGCGGATGTATTGTTTGTATCCATGGCAAATACCGCGCATACTCTTGGATTAGTTTCAGGATGTTTATTAGCGGTAGCATGGAGCACTGTTAACTCACAAGACACATCAAGCACTAGACGCTGAAGTAGTAATACCGTAGGTAGCTATTATATAGGGTAAACACTGGCTTATATTAGGCTGGCAACACAAAATAGGTTTATAATATCGATAAATACGGTAAGATCTTGTTGTGTTGATATAAGTAGAGGTGAGTAGTGACTCAACCAGTTGAATTACAAGGAAATATGCGTTTTGATGGGCCTTGGTATACTGCTGAACAATTAAGCCATACTACCAACAAATTCTCTGTCCTACCGAGTCTTCATACCCAAAACTGGCTGTTAAATATTGAATCTCTTACTGAGCGTTTAACTCAATGCTGTAGTGAATTTACAGTGGACGTGTTATCACAAAAAACGACCTTGCCACAACCTGATGAATTGAATTTAATTTGTCACTCTGTCCCAACCCATGTAGTTGTACGAGAGGTGGTATTACGAGGTGATAGTGCTTCTTGGGTATTTGCTCGCTCAGTGTTTCCAGAAGATTTAACCCAAGATGTTCTAAAGGATATTGGCGATCAACCTTTAGGTAAATTGTTGTTTAATGATTCTCGGTTTGAACGACAGTCTTTCATGGTGGCTTTGATCTTCGCCGATGATGCGTTTGTCTCGCATTTGTTGGCAGAAGGTGTAATAAGTAAAGAGCAACTGGCTCAACATGTTGAAAAACATCATGGTATTTGGGCGCGACGCTCAGTATTTACTTATGTAACTCAAGATAAAACAGCGATTGATGTTCCTTCCTCAAAAGCGCATCACATATTAGTTAGTGAAGTATTTTTACCTGGAGCCCCCGCCTATGCCTAATTTTGCCTCGTCGAGTACATCGACTAACAATACCTCATCTATGGTCAAGGGGTTATGGCAGCTGATGCGTATGGATAAGCCGGTAGGTGTGTATTTATTACTCTGGCCTACTTTATGGGCACTTTGGTTAGCATCCTTAGGCATGCCAGAACTGGATGTACTCATCATTTTTGTGCTCGGGGTAGTAGTGATGCGCGCTGCAGGATGTGTTATTAATGATATTGCAGACAGAAAGATTGATGGCCATGTTAAACGTACTCATGCAAGACCACTGATAAGTGGAGCTGTCACGGTTAAGCAAGCGTGGCTGTGTTTTTTTAGTTTATTGCTCATTGCATTACTGCTTGTCTTGCAACTGAATATTCAAACTGTGTATTTGTCTTTTGTTGCTCTTTTATTAGCCGCTGCATATCCGTTTATGAAGCGCTATACCCAATTGCCCCAAATAGTATTAGGTGCAGCGTTTAGTTGGGCGATACCCATGGCTTTTATGGCGGTGAACCAACATTTACCGAGCTGGGTGTGGTGGTTGTATAGTGCTAATCTAGCTTGGACTGTCGCTTATGATACTCAATATGCGATGGTGGACCGAGATGACGATCTGAAAATTGGGGTTAAATCGACAGCGATTTTATTCGGGCGCTATGATCGTTTATGGATAGGGGTGTTGCAACTCATTACGATTGGATGTTTGGTCATTGTAGGGACTTTATTACACTTGCCCTGGCCGTTTAGTGTCGGAATCACCGTTATGGCGTTGATGTTTATATATCATCAACACCTTATCAAAACTCGAACACGTGAGGCGTGTTTCAAAGCTTTTATCCAAAATCATTGGGGCGGTTTAGCCCTCTGGTTGAGTTTGGTCGTTAGCTTTTTCTAGCCCTTCTAGTCGCTGTTCCAGTACCATCAGTTTTTCACGGGTGCGTAATAAGACTTGTGATTGAACGTCAAATTCTTCACGCGTCACAATATCCATCCGTGCAAGCTGTGCCTGAATGACCTGTTTAACTTTACTTTCCGTCTCTTCTGCCATTTTTTTCATGCCATCAGGCATTGAATCGGTGATCGATTTTGCGAATTCTTCAATTTTTTTGGGATCAAGCATGGGCTTTCCTTTAACAACAATACTCATTAACGTAGGGTCATTGTAACCGGATAGGTCAAACTTTCAATGCAATATTTGTGGGAAGCGATGATGTTAATCAGTTACAATATCACTTATGAAATTAAATCCAGCTCAAGACCAAGCCGTTAAATTTATCTCTGGCCCATGCCTAGTGCTTGCGGGTGCGGGCAGTGGTAAAACACGTGTCATTACCAATAAAATTGCTCATTTAGTTAGAGAATGCGAGATGCCGGCGCGCTTTATTGCCGCGGTAACTTTTACTAATAAAGCCGCTCGGGAAATGAAAGAGAGGGTAACCCAAAGTCTAACGAAAGTTGAAGCTCGAGGACTCAAAGTTTCGACATTTCACACTTTGGGCTTGAATATTATTAAATCTAATGTGAAACAACTAGGCTTAAAGCCAGGCTTTTCACTCTTTGATGATAAGGACACGATAGCGTTACTAAAGGATTTGACCGAGGTAGAATTTGATGGCGACAAAGACCAGTTGAAACTCTTGCAATCGTGTATTTCAAACTGGAAAAATGATCTGTTATTACCCGAGCAGCTGCTAAAAGTTGCTCATTCCCCAGCAGAAAAACAGTATGCGTTGTATTACCAGCAGTACCAAAATCATCTTAAAGCCTATAATGCATTGGATTTTGATGATTTGATTTTATTACCGACTTTGCTGTTACAACATAATGAAGAAGCGCGTAGAAAAATCCAATCCAAGATAAAATATTTACTTGTGGATGAGTACCAAGACACCAATACTTCTCAATATCATTTGGTAAAATTATTAGTGGGCGAGCGACGTCGATTTACCGTTGTTGGCGATGATGATCAATCGATTTATTCATGGCGTGGTGCGCAAC
Source organism: Glaciecola sp. HTCC2999 (assembly GCA_949498985.1). Taxonomy (GTDB): domain Bacteria; phylum Pseudomonadota; class Gammaproteobacteria; order Enterobacterales; family Alteromonadaceae; genus Opacimonas. Next base: position 19,066 of record CATECQ010000016.1, on the reverse strand, counting down.
CTAAAAACTTACAATTACTTCAAGAAGACTTTCCTGAGCTAAATGTTATTAAGTTAGAGCAAAACTATCGCTCATCAAGGCGAATTTTACATTGTGCCAATATTCTCATTCAAAATAATCCACATATTTTTGAAAAGACGCTGTTCAGTGAACTAGCATATGGTGAAACACTTAAAGTTGTAGTCGCTAAAAATGAAGACCATGAAGCTGAGCGGGTGATTGCCGAACTAATTGCACATAAGTTTATTAACAATACGGATTTCAAAGATTATGCGATTTTATATCGGGGGAATCATCAATCACGCGTATTCGAAAAGCTTTTAATGACTAACCGCATACCTTACAAAATAAGTGGCGGCACCTCGTTTTTCGGTCGTCCTGAAGTCAAAGACATTATGGCTTATTTACGCTTAGTGGTGAATCAAGATGATGATAATGCCATGCTTAGGATCATTAATACCCCTAATCGAGGTATTGGTAGGGCAACGTTAGAAAAATTGGGTAATTTTGCTAATGAAAAAGGCATCACCATGTTTGCTGCCGCGTGTGACAATGATTTACGTGGCGTCATAGCGGGGCAAGCTTATCATGCGGTTTCACAATTTAGCCGGTGGATAGTTGAAGCGTCAGATAATGCAATACGTGGAGATACAGAAGCAGTAGTTAGGGATTTGATCAAATCTATTGGCTATGAAGAGTGGTTATACGAGCACAGTGCATCGCCAAAGGCAGCAGAGATGGCGATGGCAAATATATCAACCTTGTTTCGCTGGGTCACAGATATGCTCAAAGGTTCTGCCACCGAAGCACCAATGACGTTATCTGAAGTCGTGAATCGTTTGATATTACGCGATATGATGGAGCGTGGAGAAGATGATGGCGATGGAGATCAGGTTCAGCTTATGACGTTACATGCCTCTAAAGGGTTAGAATTTCCGTATGTATATATGGTGGGTATGGAAGAGGGGATGTTGCCTCATCAGTCGAGTATTGATGACGATAATATTAATGAAGAACGGCGTTTAGCGTATGTAGGTATTACTCGCGCGCAACGAGAATTAACATTCAGTATTGCTCGTGAGCGACGTCAATACGGCGAAGTGATTCATCCTGAGCCGAGTCGTTTTTTATATGAGTTACCTGCAGATGATGTAGAATGGGAATTCCATAAGCCGAAAAAGACGGCTGAAGAACGTCAGAAGACAGGTGAAAAGAGTATTGCTAATTTGCGAGGATTATTAGGTGGTTAAAACTATAATAATGTTATCTTTGCGAGTTAATGTTTAGAAAAGAAAAAAGCCGCGAAAGCGGCTTTTTAAATGTTTATAATGCGGTTGAGAATTACTCAACACCTTCAATCATGTAATCAATGGCAGCTAAGATATCATCATCTGAACAATTCCCACACGCGCCCATAGGTGGCATGGCATTGATACCAGCAATAGCACTTTTCCATACACCGTCACGTCCTTTATCGGCTAAACGAGGAGACCAGTCACCTGCGTCTTGAGTTTTTGGCGCACCTAATACACCTGCAGCATGGCACGCTGCACATGCACCATTATAAATGTCTTTACCTGAGCGAGGACCTGCATCAGCAGCTGCACTTGCGCTGGCTGCGCCGGCTACATGAACACTACCCACAGGTTTGATGCGATTTTTAATATCATCGTTAGTTTCGAATGCTTGTACACTAAACAAAGTTAATGCAACGACAGCCATAGTTATCAACTGTTTTAATTTCACGAGAAGTACCTCATTTAATGTCATAGTATTTAATATTAACGCATTATAACGGCAAAAGAGAGTAGGGCAATAGCTTTTAGTATTATCGACTTAAAAGATGCTAAGCAAGCGTGACAGCAATGCCATTAACATTATAGGCGTTTGGTATTATATTTTAGGCATTACAGATGTTTGATTGATGCGTCTTATGCTTGTTGATTCTTTAGTTTATGGGGAGTTGAACATGAATTTTGTTTCGCATAAACATCACCTTTTTTCTATAAATTAGAGTGATAGGGAATAATAATTCACTACAAATCAGTACTAAAGTAGGATATATTACGTCGCTATATTTATCGAGTTGAATTTCAAATAGGCAGATTATGACAACCTCTAACATTATCTACACCATTACTGACGAAGCGCCGGCATTAGCAACGTATTCTCTTTTACCGATTGTTGAAGCGTTTGCATCAGCAGCGAATGTGGATGTGGAAACTCGTGATATTTCTCTTGCGGCTCGTATCATCGCCCATTTCCCTGAATATCTCACGGCTGAACAGCAAGTAGCTGATCACTTAGCTGAGCTTGGTGAACTTGCGAAAACGCCACAAGCTAATATCATTAAATTACCTAATATCAGTGCTTCTATTCCACAGTTACAAGCGGCAATTGAAGAATTAAAAGCAAAAGGTTACAACTTACCTGATTATCCTGAATCACCAAAAAATTCAGAAGAAGAAGCAATAAAAGCGACTTACGCGAAAGTATTAGGTTCAGCTGTCAACCCAGTATTACGTGAAGGTAACTCCGATCGTCGTGCGCCTGCATCCGTTAAACAATATGCACGCACTAACCCACATTCAATGGGGGCATGGTCATCAGAAAGCAAATCTCATGTGGCACATATGAACGATGGTGACTTTTATGGTTCAGAGCTATCAGTCACTATTGAAAAAGCACAAACTGTCAGTATTGAGTTTGTTGCAAAAGACGGTACCCGTCAGGTGTTAAAATCAGATTTAGCTTTACTGGATGGTGAAATTATAGATTCATCAGTCATGAACAAAAACGCGCTAGTTGCGTTTTATGAAAAAGAAATTGAATTAGCTAAAGAACAAGATGTTTTATTATCATTGCACATGAAAGCGACAATGATGAAAGTCTCTGATCCAGTTATTTTTGGTCATGCTGTGACTGTTTTTTATCAAGATGTTTTTGCGAAACACGGTGCTACATTTACAGAATTAGGTGTTGATGTAAATAATGGTTTAGGCGATGTTTATGCGAAAATAGAACAGTTACCGGCAGAACAAAAAGCAGCGATAGAAGCAGATATTCAAGCTGTTTATGCAACTCGTCCAGATATGGCGATGGTCGATTCAGACCGTGGTATTACCAATCTTCATGTGCCTAGTGATGTGATTATCGATGCATCAATGCCCGCAGCATTGCGTGCTTCAGGTCAAATGTGGGGACCTGATGGCAAGCAAAAAGATACTAAGTTTATGATCCCTGATCGTAACTATGCAGGTGTTTTTCAATCAGTCATTGATTATTGTAAAGCGAATGGTGCATTTAACCCAACGACTATGGGTACAGTGCCTAACGTTGGCTTAATGGCACAAAAAGCAGAAGAATATGGCTCTCATGACAAAACTTTTATCTTACCGGCAAATGGTACGGTAAATGTATTGGCACAAAATGGTGATGTGTTAATGTCACACGATGTGGAAGAGGGTGATATCTGGCGTATGTGCCAAACTAAAGATATTCCTATTCAGGACTGGGTTAAGTTGGCAGTGACTCGCGCGCGCGCAACCAATACACCAGCCGTCTTTTGGTTGGACGAAAATCGTGGCCATGATGCTCAAATGATAAAGAAAGTAGAGCGTTATTTACAAGACCACGATACTAGCGGTCTTGAGATTTTAATCAAAGATCCTGTTTCTGCAGCAAACTTTACATTGGCACGATGTGGTAATGGCGAGGATACTATTTCTGTAACAGGTAATGTATTGCGTGATTACCTAACCGACCTTTTTCCAATTCTTGAGTTAGGTACCAGTGCTAAAATGTTATCGATAGTGCCACTGATGAATGGTGGAGGCTTGTTTGAAACAGGCGCTGGTGGTTCAGCGCCTAAGCACGTGCAACAATTTAATAAAGAAAATCACTTACGTTGGGATTCTTTAGGTGAGTTTTTAGCACTAGCAGCGTCACTTGAGCATTTAAGTAATGTTACTGGTAATGCTAAAGCACAAGTCTTAGCAGATACATTGGATCAAGCAACGGCTAAATTCTTACAAGAGAATAAATCTCCTTCTCGAAAAGTTAATGAATTAGATAATCGTGGCTCACATTTCTATCTTGCAATGTATTGGGCTCAAGCACTAGCAGCTCAATCGAATGATGCAGAATTACAAGCGATATTCGCTCCTATTGCATCGGCACTAACTGATAATGAACAGGCAATTGTATTCGAACTCAATGATGCTCAAGGTCCTGCAATGGATGTTGATGGTTATTATTTTGCAGATACAGAGCTTACATCTAAAGCAATGCGCCCGAGCGAAACATTAAACAATATACTCGCGCAATTAAGTTAATTATTAACATCAATCATGAAGCAAAAAGCACCTCTTGAGGTGCTTTTTTTATAGGTAAATACCGCCTTTGATTGGCACGAATGTGTGTTAAATTTGACAATTTAGTTAAATAAATGTAAATTATAATGTAAGCGCTTACATTTTTCTGATGTACAATTAAAATTGTTCATTTAAATAACTGATAAGCATAAATTTTTAAGCTTATGAGTCTATATACAATGAAAAATTCTATTTCACGTCTATCAGGTGTTGCTCTCACCACATTAATACTAAGTGCTTGCGGTGGCGGTGGGGGAAGCGGTGATTCACCTTCGACACCACCGGTTACTGCGCCAACGGATACTACGGCTCCTGTTATCACCCTTTCAGGTGGGCAAACAGTGATAGAAATTACTCAAGGAGAGACTTTTACTCAACCTACAGCGACGGCAAATGATGCCGTAGATGGTAATGTCTCAGTTTCAGTGAGTGGTAGTGTGGGTAGTGCAGTCGGTAGCTATACATTGACGTATAGTGCTACCGATAATTCAAATAACACGGCTACTTCTACGTTGACGGTGAATGTTGTTGCCGCCGCAGATACTATTGCGCCAGTATTATCGATTGCCGGTTCACAGCGGACTTTTGAAATTACTCAAGGCAATTCCTTCGTACCTCCAAGTGCCACTGCTACAGATAATGTTGATGGAACCGTCTTAGCGGTTACCAGTGGAACTATTGGTGATGATGTTGGAAATTATATTTTAACTTATACCGCGACCGATTCAGCAGGTAACATTGCGTCTGAAACAATAACAGTAAATGTCGTCGCTCCTGTCGTAGTCACGCCACCCACCAATACAGATAATGATTTGAATGTTTTTAAGAACGGTTCAGTCGCCAGTGTTTGGGATGGTGGGATCAATGCATTTGATGAAGCTATTGGTTATGGTGAGTGTAATGACGATGGTGGTGCGGCATGTCCGAGTATGAATTGGTCAGTAGTGAGTGACACTGAACGCGGTAATGTATTACAAGTTGAACACACGAGTGCACAACTTGCAGGGTTGTTTTTCAAAAGCAATAATCCACAAAATTTAACGGCGTATGCCAACGGTGGAATTGCGTTTGATATCAAACTGGTATCGGGTACTGGTAATATTATCATGAAGCTTGATTGTATTTATCCATGTACTTCAGGAGATCAAAGCTTAAGTCAAGTTGCTACCAATGAATGGGCGACAATGACAGTGTCAATGAGCCAATTACAAACAGCGGGACTGGATATTACCAATGTTAATACTGGCTTAGTCATTTGGGCGGCAAATCGAGCAAACACTACTTTTTTACTGGATAATGTTCGCTTTGTTGATACGGTAGACGATTCTGTTGCGGTGCCTGTTCCACCAACTAACAATGTGCAATATACCGTTACTGAGCTTGGTAAAGGTAGCTTTTCTGATACGATCAATCCTGCTAGCTACCGCTGCGTATATGATTATGGTAATTGGATTTATAGTGCAGGTGTCGTACAACCTGGAGTGAGTGATTGTATAACTGCAACGAGCACACCCGTTGGTGATCCTACACCGCTATCACCGCAAGTGGTGGACGAAGCTGCCGATCAGCCTTTAGCGACACATCGCTGGTGGGGTTCAGTCTCGTTTTTAGGTGAGATGCAATTAGGTGACCCGAGCAGTGCAGCTTATATTACGCCGGACCCTATTACCGCACGTGTGAATAACAAAGGCGTGCGTATGATGGGTATACCATCAGGTCTCAATACCACAGCAGATGGCTTTATGTATGCTATTCCTGACCCGTTTAGCGAGGTATTTGATGGGATGGCAGTGGGTAGTTCAGTCAACACTGATTTACAGGCTTTCGCTAAAGATCATTCTGATGGTTCAATAACGGTCCAATGGCAGAGCAATAATATACCTGTCCTAGAAGCTACTTTTGTCCATGGATCACCCTATGTTTATTTCAAAGCGTTGCAAGGTGATTTGGTGCTCAAAACCTTACGTGAAAACGGCGGTGAAAAGGGCGTTTATTATAATGCTCAAAATTCATTAGGGGTGTGGACAAGTGTTGCTGGCAATCATAACAATTTCTTAATTACGGGTGAGGGTAATACCACATTCGATAATGTTGATGGTAATGTGATTACGGCGAGTAATGCTGCAGGAGAATTCACTGTTGCGTTGTTACCGCAAACTTCTGGTGAACCCAATACTGCAATGATTAACTTTTTTGCTCAATACGCAAGAAACGTAGTGGCAAGTGTACGTGTAGATTACAGTATTGATCGCAGTGATAACTCCGTTAATGTGACCCATGCATATTTGGACAATAATGGTACTGAGATTGAAACGCTAGCGGGTATGTTCCCGTTACATTGGAAAAACTCCACCACGACAACCTCTAACTATAAAGTACGTAGTGCTCGAGGCATGATCAAATTTGCTCAGACCGATAGTTTTAGTTATGAATTGCCCTATATCGGTGTATTACCTACCATGCCGACCTTACCCAATAGCATGGATATAAGTAAGTTGACGCAATTGGTCAATGAATTTGTGAATACTCCAGAAAGCACTTGGAACACCCGTAATGGTGCGCAACAAAGAGATGCATATTGGTCAGGCAAAAACTATGCAAAAGTTGCAGAGCTTTTAGCTATTGCTGACACAGCAGGTCTAACTGCACAAAAAGCACAATTACTCGGCTATCTTAAAGCAGAACTTGAAGATTGGTTTACTGCTGAAACGGATGGGATGTTGGATAATGACAAATACTTTATGTATGACGAGCAATGGAATACATTGCTAGCAATGGAAGAATCGTTTGCTTCGCATCAACAGCTCAACGATCATCACTTTCATTATGGCTATTTTGTCCGATCGGCGGCAGAGATATGTCGACACGATGCACAGTGGTGTAGCGATGAAGAATACGGTGCAATGGTTAAACTATTGATTCGAGATTATGCTGCAGACAGAGATGATCCACAGTTTCCTTACTTGCGTCATTTTGATCCTGCTAATGGTTTCTCATGGGCTTCAGGTACTGCGAACTTTGCCCGTGGTAATAATAACGAATCTACATCAGAGGCAGCTAATGCCTATGGTGCAATGGTGTTATTTGGCTTACATACGGGTGACCAAGACCTTGTAGATCGCGGCATTTACCTGCATGCATTAACAGGAGCTTCGTATTGGGAATATTGGAATAATATTGACGGATATAACAATGTCAGTAGTGATGCTGATAATTTTTTACCGGGTTATAACAAAATCACCACTTCGATTATTTGGGGTGATGGGGCAGTATTTTCGACTTGGTTCAGTGGCGCCTATGCACATATTTTAGGTATTCAAGGTCTGCCGACCAATCCATTAATCTTGCATGTAGGTTTGCATAATACTTACATGTCTGACTATGTAGAAGTAGGATTAACTGAATCAAGCAATAACATGCCATCAGGTTTAGTTCCTGACCAGTGGCGTGATATTTGGTGGAATTTAATGTCGCTTAATGACGCTCAAGCAGCTTTGGATGATTACAACACGGTCACCAGTTATACGCCGGAGCAAGGTGAGAGTAAAGCGCACACCTACCACTGGATTAATACTTTTAACACGCTAGGTTTGATGGCGACAGGTTTAGGCACTATAACCGCTGATCATCCCGCTGCGATGGCGTTTAATAAAGATGGTGTGATGAATTATGTGGTGTATAACTTTAGCGACACGCCGCTTACGGTCACGTTTAGTGATGGAGTGACGGTGACGGCAGCTGGCAATGCCTTTGGTATTGTGAGTCAGTAATAATTGACCTTGAACCATAACTGTTCATAAGGATCATACTAAGTCGGCTGAGAAAGAAAAAGCTGACGAATAAATCGTTTATTGATAAAGTGAAAAGCGCGGTCTGATTATTATCTGGTCGCGCTTTTTTTATTGCTTAGATAAAATCGAGAACCCGACCATGATTGATGCGGCTGCAGCATTAGCTACAATTGAACGTCTTGCTGGACCGGCGACATTTGAGCGTGGGCAAGCCTTATACCACGAACAAGCTATTCTCAGTTATGCTAAAAATCGTAATACGATTATCAGTACAGTTCAAAGTGCCTCTGATCCTGGTATTAAGCACTATAACGTCGAACTTACCGTAAATCCCAAAAGCTATGATGGTGGATGCGATTGCCCTGCATCAGAAGGCTTTGATTTTTGTAAACATTGCGTAGCAGTGGCATTGCAGCACGTCGATAAACTTAAACAACTCGAAGAATCCCAAGGTGGATCGGCGGTCGATGTGATTGAAGCATACATCGAAAATATGGGAGAGTTAGAAGCCAAACAAGCCTTATTTGGACTCATTACTGCTGATGAAGAGCAGCTCATTAAGTGGCAGCTGATGGCACAAATCTCTGCAGAGTTTGGGGAGGCGGGTGAAATCACAGGTAGTTCGATGGTGAAAGCTTCACCTGCAGTCGGTAAAAAAACGTCAGTAATGACTCAGCTTAAAGCGATGATCACTAAAGCGTTACCCAGTCGTGATGTTTGGCAATACAACAAAGTCCGTGCTTACTTCCAGCAAGCACAGCAAAGGCTCTCTATTTTATTTCAATTATTACCCTATTTACCGCCAGAACAAGCTCATGCGCTATCTTACCAAATACTAAAACGTTACGACGGGATCTTAAAGCGAGTTGATGATAGTGGGGGATTTAGACATCTGCTGGAGCGAGAAATCGAGGATGCATTTGCTCGTTGTGTAAAGCGTTTGAATTGGCCTGCACAAACCAAAGCGCAATACATATTACAACTTTACAGCACGGAGTTAGATGTTTATGAATTTAAGGATATTCCGGGGCAGTTTTTAATAACATCCCCGAGTGAATACAATGACGCAGTGCAAAAAGCCTTTTATCAGGGATTAGCCGAATGCGTTGAGCACAAAAACTTATCAGATGTTGTATTCCAGGCTCAGCTTCAGGATCTATGTTGTTACTTTGAAGCTACAGGTGAATACCAACAAGCGCTCAAGGCTTTGAGTGAATTTGCTGAGTATCCAAAAGATTATCTTGCGCTGGTTAAATGGGCGCTGGCACTTAATGATCCTGATGGTGCGACACACTATTTACAGCAGCTTAAACGATCCGACTCAATGTGTCAGTATACGGGCGAGTGCTTACAACTAGACGTTCAAATTGCTCAGCTAAATAAAACCCCCGATATGGCAATAGAATTGCAGTGGCAAGCTTATATGCATTCATTGGTGTTAGATGATTTTATTCAAATGAATCTGCTGATAGAGAAAACGGTGGAAAAATCACAGTTAGCAGCGGTAAAAACAAAATGGTTTAATATCACACTTGTGCAGTTGGAAGCACAAATGACACAGAAGAAGCGAAGTGGTGATGCGATTGTGGAGATTTGTTTATTTAGTGGTGAGCTAGATAAAGCGATAAGTAACGCAAAATTATTTCCTATTGACCGTGAGTTACTGCATCAAATTGCTAAGGTGAGCCTCAAACACGCTCCTGAATATTGCTTTTATTTTTATGAACGTTTAATCAAAATTTGGGTTAAGAGTGCAAAATCTGCCGATTATAAGCGTGTGATTAATTTGATGATTGAGTGCAAGGATATATTGCATATGTTACCAAAACGAGTCAAAGCGGAAGCTAAGTTTGAATTTTTGATTAATGAGATTGCGTATGATTATGCGCGTAAACGACAACTACAACGCATGATCAAAACGCATTTTGTCGTGTGATTTCGTTTACTTGGATATTTTATCCAATGTATCAAATGAATAATCTACAACATCCACATTTAAGCCATATTGAGTCAGCATGGCATCAAGCTTAGTTTGTTCTAAATTTAATTCTTCCATCATCAGTGTATTATCATCTAGATCCCATAATAAGCGTGACCCATCATAATTAAATTGTAACGCTAGCAGTGCATTATAATCCCCTCGCTCGGCGGCAGTTTTAATTTTCGCCATTGAGCGTGTTATCCGATTCAGTGCTTGCTTTAACTTCCAAACGTAGAAGACTTCATTCATAAAAGGGTGCTTGCGTGAGAGCCATAAGCTAAAACCGATCACAATACTACTGACAATAACGCCGGTTAAATTCCATTGAAAATGACTACCACTAGGATCAGGGTAAAGCAGGATCAACCATTGTGACACCCCTAAGCTCCCTGAGATAAGCACGGTAATACATCCGACAATTAGAATGTTTAGATGTTTACGATAGCGGGATTTATTAACTTGGATGAGTTGCATTTATCAAGATCCAGTACAAATAAGTGTATTTTCAACGTTATTGTAACAAAAATCGTAAAGGATACAGACTTTTCAACTGATGAAATATAAGATGATCATGTATGCAAAATTAAACAAAGGTCATTCTATGAACGCGGCTACACAGGCAAGTCTTTCTTCTGAACAACCGGATGATAAGATTTCACCTTACTCATCATTTTCCTTTCCTAATGGTCAGTTGGTAAAAAATCGCATAGTCAAAGCGGCGATGGAAGAAAATTTATCTAACTCGGAATTAGAGCCTAGTGATACGTTGATACAGCTTTATCAAACATGGAGTGCGGGAGGAGCAGGGCTGCTGCTAACCGGTAATGTCATGGTAGATGCTCGAGCTATGACGGGACCTGGAGGTGTCGCGCTAGAAAGAGATACGCCGCTAGATCGTTTTATTATTTGGGCTAAAGCGGCACAAAGTAATAACACCAAAGTATGGATGCAAATTAATCATCCAGGTCGTCAAGTTTATGCGAATATGAATGGTGTTGTGTTAGCACCTTCTGCTGTTAAGGTTGATTTAGGTAAGCTGTCTAAACTATTTGGTCAACCAGAAGCTATGAGCGAAACACAAATTGAAGAGGTGATTACTCGTTTTGGCGATACTGCAGTCAATGCAGAACATGCTGGCTTTAATGGCGTGCAAATACATGCTGCTCATGGGTATTTAGTCGCACAATTTTTATCGCCACGTGTCAATCAACGCACAGATCAATGGGGAGGAGATTTAACTAACCGAGCGCGTTTATTGATGCGTATTGTTGATGAAGTTAAAGCGCGAACGAACAGGGATTTTGCGGTCAGTGTTAAACTCAACTCTGCTGACTTTCAACGTGGAGGGTTTGATGAAATTGATGCTTTGTCAGTGGTACAAATGTTAGCGCAGAAAGGTATTGATATGGTCGAATTGTCGGGTGGTAGTTATGAAGCGCCTGCCATGCAAGGGATGACTAGAGATGGGCGCACGTTAGCGCGTGAGGCATATTTTTTAGAGTTTGCTAGAGAAATTGCCCAGCAAACGGCCGTCCCGATTATGACAACAGGGGGGATTACACAACTCACTACAGTGCAGCAAGTGTTAAATGATGGCGTGCAATTAGTCGGGCTCGCCACAGCTCTAGCAATACGCCCTGATGTACCGAATCATTGGCAACAACATCCCAACTATCAAGTCCCCAAACCTCAAGTATCATGGCAAAATAAAAGCTTACAAGCATTAGCCGTTATGGCTATGATTAAACGTAACTTGCATCGTATTGGACGAGGCAAGGCCCCTAAATTTTTGATGTCACCAGTATTAAGTTTAATGAACGATCAATGGCGCAAAATGAGACTGACGAAGCGCTATAATCAAAGGCAAGATTAATTCACCATAAATTAAACATGTTATAAAAATATTTATGTTAGTAAATATCGTTAAACCCTAGTAAGAGTAAGGGATTAAGGTGCTTTGTGTTAATTTATTGTAAATATTGTTAAATTAAATTTTGATCTAATTAAAAAATCACTCCGTATCTGCTACATCATTTCATGCGTGATCCGAAATGATACTAGCAAAATCTGTAGATGTTGTTTGTCTGCATGTACTCCGTAGTTTCGTCAAAATAATAATAACGAAATTCGGATTCACTAAGATTATCTGGAGTTAATATGAAAGATGTAATGTTGAATCCACTCGACTACGTAGGTATGTCGTTTTGGATTATTTCTGCCGCGATGCTCGCAGCGACCTTCTTTTTCTTTATGGAAAGAGACCGTGCTGTAGGTAAGTGGAAAACCTCATTGTCAGTAGCAGCGTTAGTTACTGGTATCGCAGCACTTCACTATTTCTACATGCGTGAAGTGTGGATCATGACAGGTGAAAGCCCAACTACATTCCGTTATGTGGATTGGTTGTTAACTGTCCCACTACAAATCATTGAATTTTACCTAATTCTCACTGCTATTGCGGTTGTCCGCGCAGCATTATTCTGGAAGCTATTAGTCGCTTCATTAGTGATGTTGATATTTGGCTATTTCGGTGAGATAGGCACAATGAATGTGTGGTTAGCGTTTGTTATCAGTATGGCCGGTTGGTTATATATTATCTACGAGGTATTTGTAGGTGAGGCCAGTAAGATCAGTGCTGAAAACGGAACAGCTGCAAGTAAAAAAGCGTTTAATGCGTTACGTCTAATTGTAACAATTGGTTGGTCAATCTACCCAATTGGTTATGTATTAGGTTATACCGCTGAAGGTACTGATGATGCACTTAACTTAGTCTATAACCTAGCAGACTTCGTGAATAAGATTGCATTTGGTGTCGTCATCTGGGCCGCCGCTACATCGGGTTCAGAAGAAAAAGCCTAATGAACGATGGCAAAAGGAGTACGGGCTCCTTTTGCCATATATACTGAGGTGACAAATATGCATGTTTGCTCAAAAATAAAAAACCATATTGGCGATGCATTAACATCAGTCCAAAATAATATGAGCACGATAGACAATGGTCAAGATGACCAGCTATTAACGCAAATGATTCAGTATCATGGGACATCTCAAGGCAATGCAACTCGTGCATTAATCAGTTTATATGCCAGTGACGCGTTACACTTACGTCAAAAAGACGCGGTTGCTGCTGCGACGATTGTAGAGACCTTGCATACCGCATCATTAATTCATGATGACATTCAGGATAAGGAATCACAGCGTCGAGGTAAACCTTCACTGTGGCAGCAATTTGGTGAGGGCCCCGCACTTTGTGCAGGAGATTTCTACTTATCAAAAGCATATTCACATTGTGCTGATATTTCACAGCCCGACAAAATACAACAGCTTATACAACTCGTACATCAGTCTGTTGCTACAACAATTAGTGGGCAAACGAGTGATATTACAAGTACCGATATTCGAACGACATCACAAGATTATGAAACAATTGCCATCCATAAATCAGGTCCATTACTGGGATTAGCGCTACGCATCCCTTTGTTGTTAGCTGGTTATGACGATGCCAAGGCTCAGGCATGGATGAAACAATGTGTTGAGCCGTTTGCACTGAGTTATCAAATTGTTGATGACTTGTTTGATGCACAGCTCGATGCAGAGCAAGGCACGTTAAATATAGTTAACTTGTTAATGAGGGATATGTCATCGCAAGAAGCTAACGCTTATGCTAAATCTCGGGTTGAATTATTACTGACTCAAGCGCGAGCAAACCTAGAATTAGTCCCCAATCAAGCGGGTATTTATGTTGATTATTGTATCGACCAACTCCAGCAAAAAATGCATCAGGTGAGTATATGAAACAGGCTGTCGTGGTAGGAGCAGGATTTGGTGGGATCGCATCGGCCTTAAGAATGCGCGCGAGAGGATATGAAGTAACATTACTAGATAAACAAGGACAGTTAGGTGGCCGAGCTCGTACATTTGAAAAAGAGGGTTATTTATTTGATGCTGGTCCAACGGTAGTTACAGCCCCATTTTTATTTGATGAACTGTTTGCACTCTTCGATAAACAACGAGAAGATTATATAAAATTTGTGCCGGTAGAGCCGTGGTATCGATTTGAATTTCCAGATGGTGATCATTTCAATTACGGTGGGACAGTCGATGATACTATAGCCGAGATTGAACGCATTGCGCCTGAAGATAAAGAAGGGTATTTACGTTTACTCGCCGCGTCAAAAGATATTTTTGATGTAGGATTCACTGAGTTAGCAGATAAGCCGTTTCATGAATTTTCTGCAATGATTTCTCAAATTCCCCATTTAATGCGTTTGAAAAGCTACAAATCGGTATGGCAACTAATTTGCGACCATTTAAAGAATGATAAAATTAGACAAGCATTTTCTATTCAGCCTTTGTTAGTCGGCGGGAATCCTTTTGATACCACATGCATTTATAATTTAATTCATTTTTTAGAACGTGAATGGGGTATTCATTTTGCGTTGGGCGGAACCGGAGCCATTGTTAATGGATTAGAAGTGTTAATGCGAGAACAAGGAATTCGTATTGAATTAAATCAAGATGTGACTGAATTTGTTTACCAAGATAAGCAAGTGACTGCGGTTAAGTGTGTTAATGGCAATGAATTTCCATGTGATATGCTAGTGTCTAACATGGATCCTTCTTACCTGTATCAAAAAGTTATTCCAAAAAATAAACAAGCACTATCTGCTAAAATTAAAACGGCGACAGCTAAGCATTCCATGGGGTTATTCGTATTATATTTTGGGACCGATAACACCTATCCTGATGTAGCCCATCACACCATTTGGCTGGGTAAAAGATATCGTGAATTATTAGATGATATTTTTAATAAGAAAGTATTAGCGGATGATTTTTCACTCTATGTTCACCGTCCGACTGCGACGGATCCGAGTTTTGCTCCTGAAGGATGCGATTCTTTTTATGTGCTAGCACCTGTGCCTAATTTGCAAGGTGGACAAGATTGGGATGTAATTGGTGAGCAATACGCTCAGCGTATTTTAGATGCACTAGATAAGACTATGTTACCAGGTGTAAAAGAGCATGTGACCGTTCAATTTCACAAAGCTCCGCATGATTTTAAATCAGATTATCATTCGATGCATGGAGCTGGATTTTCTATTGCTCCTTCATTAACTCAGTCTGCCTGGTTTCGGTATCATAATAAAGCGGAAGGTTTGGATAATGTTATTTTAACAGGTGCAGGCACTCATCCTGGCGCCGGTATGCCAGGGGTACTATGTTCCGCTAAAGTGATAGAGCATTTAGTCGAGCCTGTCACTGCAACGGTAACCGCTTCTACTCCTGAATTAAGGTTGTCTCATGGCACCCGTTGAGCTGGGCTATGACGATTTTGTCGAGACGATCAGTGAGTTCTCAGATGCACAAACCACGCTAATTCAGCATGGTAAAACCTTTCGATTTGCACAAAGAATGCTTACTCAGCAAACCGCTACTGATGCAGCTAAGTTATATCAGTTTTGTCGTATATGCGATGATTTAGTCGATGAAGCGCCCAATACAGCAATCGCAGTGGAGCGACTGAGCCAACTAAAATACTTGTTATCTGAATCAAACTGCACTCTACCGTCAATTAGTAGTTTTCAGCAATTAAAATTGGACTATTTACTTCCTGATATTGCTGTATCTGGGTTATTAGATGGTATCGCTTCTGATTTAACAGAGACAACTAAAGCAGATGAATCCGCGCTATTAGCGTATTGTTTTCGTGTTGCAGGGACGGTTGGTTTAATGATGTGTCCTATATTAAAAGCACCCAAAACGGCCGAAGCCTTTGCGATAGATTTAGGTGTGGCGATGCAATTGACTAATATCTCACGTGATATATTAGAAGATGCACAAAAAGGAAGAGTATACTTACCCCAAACATGGTTAGGTGGTTTATCGCCTAAACATATTATTTACCCATCTCCGACTCAGAAATTAGTAATTCAAACGGCTCAGCAACGTTGCCTAATATTAGCAGATGAATACTACCGTTCTGCATCAATGGGTTTGCAAGCCATTCCCAGACGCAATCGTTATGCTATGTTCTGCGCTTTGCACTTATATCGTGAAATTGGGATGGAAATTGCACGTCGAGGATATTCCTTTGATAAAGGAAGAGTGGTGATTCCTACTCGCCAAAAATTGAGTGTACTGTTACAGCGCCTTCTCTATAATCCATTAATGGGTGAAAGTGCCAAGCATCAATCACCATTGCATGATAGCTTTAGACACCTCTATCAAAGTGAAAGCTAAGTGTGACTGTGACATTGAAGCATATTGATTTCAGCGAATTTGATTTAATTATTATCGGCGGTGGATGTGCCGGCTTATCCTTGTCATTGGCCTTATTACACTTCGGTTATAAAGGTAAGGTCCTCGTCGTTGAGCGGCGTAAACAATATCAACACGATCGCACTTGGTCAGGCTGGTTTAGCCAAACCGATTTAGCATTATTACCTAATTTATCTAAACGGACGTTTGCGAGTTGGTCCATTGCAAATGATTCAAGTCAATACTCCCACACCTCAAATGCATTTCCTTATTATTCGATT
Organism: Glaciecola sp. HTCC2999; assembly: GCA_949498985.1. GTDB lineage: Bacteria > Pseudomonadota > Gammaproteobacteria > Enterobacterales > Alteromonadaceae > Opacimonas. The sequence continues at coordinate 2,385 of CATECQ010000016.1, read as the reverse complement.
AGTAGTGAGGATTTTTATACCCATGCATTACAGAAAATTAATGCCTCCCAAACGGTTCAGTTAGTGACAGGCACTTCTCTTAGTAGTCATGATTTAATGGCGATGACCCAAAGTCGTGTCATAGATACTGTGGGTTTAGGTATTGAAGTGACTCGGCCTCGTTATGGTTTGTGGCAAAGTTTCGTCGGCGTGATGGTGTCATCATCATCACCCATATTTGATATGAAGACTCAATCACATGCGATGCTGATGGCTGATATGTCCCAAGACGATAAAGGGTTTTTCTTTACTTATATCATCCCGCAAAATAGCCGTCAGGCGCTTGTCGAAGTGACTTATTTTACTACTCAAGTGCTAGCTGCTGATTATTTAACTGAGTGTTCAACCCAAGCGGCTCATCGTTTTATCCAACACCAACAAGCTTTTTCTGATCATCAAATAATGACGATGCCCATTGAACACGGCCATCTGCCTATGTGGGAAATATCCAAACAATCAACCCATGATCACATTACTTTGGCTGGTAATATTAGTGGGGCGCTACGCAGTTCATCAGGATATGGCTTTGCGACTATTCAACGTTGGGCGCAGGAAACCGCACAGACGCTGTCTTCGAGTGAGCCATTGCCTGGCACACCATTAGTCAAGCCACGATACTATTCTCGTTGGATACAATGGATGGATAATATTTTTCTGATAGTGTTAGTGCGCTATCCGGCGCAAAGTCAGACTATTTTTTTACAGATGGCTAAAGCGTTAAAGGGAGATGAGTTTGCTTTGTTTATGTCTCATCGAGCGTCATTAAGCATATGGGTGAAGGTAATCATGGCGATGCCTAAATGGCCATTTATCAAAGCTGTGTGGCGCTCATGGTTAGATTAACGTTTCGTCAGTGGCAAAGTGCGATATTAGTGATGATTGCTATCACATGCATTTTGTTATCATTGTTGGAAGTTAGCCTTGATATCGATAATCCGATTATATTATCGGTTATGGTATGTACGATTCTGATTTTAGGGGTGCCGCATGGAGCGCTAGACTATTCCTTGGCGGTAAACGGGCTTAAACTTTTAACGGCTACTCAAAAGATCCGATTTTTACTGGTCTATATAGGTATCGTTCTATTTAGTATAGGACTGTGGTTAATATCTCCTATCATCGGTTTTTTATTGTTTATGTTAATGTCTGTTTGGCATTTTTCGGAAGACTGGTCGTTGGTTAATAACAGAAACCAATGTTGGATCATGGCTATATGTTTTATAGCAACTCCAGCTTTATTCAAGCCTTCGGAGTTCTCTGAAATCTTAGTCATGCTTTGGCTCACCGATATTCAAATCGAATTAGTGACGAGTGTGAGTCAATTCATCGCGATAGCAACGTTGCTATTTTTACTATTTCGATTTAATAAAGCATCAATTGGGTTATATATTGAATTAGTCGCATTATTAACAGTGTTGATGTTAGGTGGGATCTTGCATTATTTTACGGCTTATTTTTGTATCGTTCATAGCCCATTATATGTAAAACGTTTTGTGACTGAAGTACCAACAACAAAATCGCATCTTATTATTCAATTAATGGCAGTGATGTGCGCAACGTTCATCCTATTAATCGTATTATGGTGGCTCAGCGGGATTTATCAGTTTGATGTTGGCATATATGCTTGGATATTTATTGGGCTATTTGCGTTAACGGTACCGCATATGTTGTTGGTGGAAAAGTGTTTTGAAAAGGCTAACTCAACACCTTCGCCAAACGAATAAGGAATTGGTCGTTTCCAATAGGCTTTGATAACACATCTTTAAACCCTACATCATCATACTCTTGCATTTTTTGTTCAGAAATACTGCCGGTAATAGCGACCACAGGACAATCAATTTTTTGTTGATTGATGTGGTTAATAAAATCTACGCCTGATAGTTTGGGCATGCAGATATCAGTTAAAATTAAGTCATAGGCATTATCCAGTAAGTCAATCGCTTCAGGGACACTGTTTGCTGTATCGACACTGACACCTGCAGATTCTAACTGAGATGCAAATATCATTAGGTTAATATCATTATCATCTACGACTAAGATCCGCGTTTGATTCAGTCTCTCTCGCGCATCATCTAACGAACGTTGCAACGGTTTGGCCATATGAGTGACGGGTAATGGTAATGGTAAGGTGATGGTTGTTTCTGTACCTTCATCTAAGGTACTTTGAATATCAATCTTACCCTCCATTAAACGGGTTAATTCTTGCGTAATGGCCATCCCTAGGCCTGTACCTTGATAGGTTTTAGTAATGCTCTCATCACCTTGGCTAAAGCGTGTGAAGATTTGACTTAATGTCGTCGGTGACATGCCAATTCCTGTATCGCGAACAGTGATCTGAAGGTTGGG
>CATECQ010000015.1 GCA_949498985.1 Glaciecola sp. HTCC2999 | reverse complement strand
GAAGATGGATTAACAGGTGAAGTGAAAGGCTTAGAGCTAACTGCTAATTTACCATTGAATATGGTAATGCAAGAGCTAGATGGCTTTGGTGTTGCAGCATCTGTTACGTTAATTGATGCTGAACTAGAGAATGGCGCGTCTATTCCTGGTCAGTCTGATAGCGTAACATCATTAACAGCATATTATACTAATGCAGGCTTTGAAGTACGTATTGCTTATACTGATCGTGAAGGTTATACAACCTATGAGCGTGGTGGTTCAAATAAGATTGCTGAAGCGTCTCGTGACGATGTGAGCTTACTAGATGCCCAAATCAGTTATGACTTCTCAGAGTCTGATATGGAAGCATTACAAGGTCTTAAATTATCACTTCAAGGCACTAACTTAGGTGATGAAGATGAAACTTCACGTGATGGTAACGGTCTAGCAACGACTATCCGTCAGTTTGGTCCGTCTTACTTGCTGAATGTTAACTATTCTTTTTACTAAGATAGTTTAGATTGTAAAGGCCTCATTGCTAGTGCAGTGAGGTCTTTTTTTTGCATTATTTCTTTTTAGTTTTAAATTAGGTAAAGTCAAAAAGAAAGAGTGTTATTTTTTTAATATGCATTTGTACATGCAAAATAAGGCAAGAATATGCAAGCACCAATAAAGAAAGTTGTCATTGCTGGCGGTGGTACTGCCGGATGGATGACTGCTGCCTTAATGCAAAAAGTATTACAAGGGCAAATTGAGATTGAGCTAATTGAATCCGAAGATATTGGTATCGTTGGTGTAGGTGAAGCAACCATTCCGCCAATTCAAGTATTTAATCAGTTTTTAGGTCTAGATGAGAAAGAGTTTTTAAGAGAAACCAATGGCACGATTAAATTAGCTATTCAGTTTGAAAACTGGCGAGTGAATGGTGAATCCTACTTACATACATTTGGTGCACCGGGTGCAAATGTTGGGTTTTGTAATTTTCAGCATTATTGGCTAAAAGCATATAAAGCAGGCTTGGAAAAATCAATTTGGGAATATGATCTCAATTATTTATGTTGTATTGATGAGACATTTAATAAAATTAATACGCAAAACCCACTATTTGAAATGCCATATGCTTATCATTTTGATTCCTCTTTATATGGAAAGTACTTACGTAAAATTGCTGAGAAAGGTGGAGTTATTCGTACTGAAGGGATCATTGAACATGTTCAGCAAGATCCTCATTCAGGCCATATAACTGGTCTGCAACTTAAATCAGGTCACCAAATTCAAGGTGATTTGTTTATTGATTGCACCGGTAGTCGTGCTTTATTATCTCAAAAAACATTGGGTGTGGAATATGAAGACTGGTCTCATTGGCTAGCAGCCGATAGTGCTCTGGCGGTGCAAACTCATCGTTTTGATAAAACATTACCTTATACACGAAGTATTGCACATGATATTGGTTGGCAATGGCGCATTCCTTTAACTCATCGCAATGGTAATGGAATTGTATTTTCTTCACAGTATATGACGGATGAACAAGCCCATGACCGTTTGATTAACAATCTTGATTCTGAACCCGTCAATGATGTGCGTAAAATCTCATTTAACACCGGGCGAACCAAAGAGCAGTGGCACAAAAATGTCATCTCAGTTGGCTTGGCAAGCGGTTTTCTTGAGCCACTTGAATCGACCAGTATTCATTTAATTCAATCTGCGATTGTACGGTTACTCAAATTATTCCCGCATCAAGGGATTCAACAATCAGCGGTAGATTTGTATAACGAAGAATCAAAAACCGAATATGAAACGATTCGTGATTTCATCATACTGCACTATTATGTGAACGAAAGAAATGACTCTGATTTCTGGCGTGACATGCGTAATCTTCCATTACCTGATAGACTCAGTCATAAGATTCAAGTATTCAGTGACATAGGTGAAATATTTAATGACCAACACGACATTTTCCGTGATGCTTCATGGTTACAGGTTATGTTAGGACAAGGAATACTCCCTAAAGATTATCACCCATCCGTGAATCAAATGAGTGATGCTCAGTTATCCGATATGTTGGAAAAAGTGCATGCTGCAAAGCGCCAACCGTTAGCTAAAATGTTACCTCATGATGAGTTTTTAACTCATTATTTGAAGGTGGGATAGTTACAAGAACGAGAAGTAGTAAGGTGAATTACATGACACCGCAACGAATTACCATTGTCGGTGGGGGAACTGCCGGCTGGATGGCAGCGAATTTACTGGCCCATTATTGGCGAGAACAGCCGATTACAATAACTTTAGTTGAATCTCCAGATATTGGTATTATCGGTGTTGGAGAAGGTTCTACGCCAAGCTTAAAACGGTTTTTTGAAGACTTAGGTATTGCTGAATCACAATGGATGGCTCAGTGTAAAGCCACTTATAAAGTGAATATTGAATTCTCAGGGTGGAGCCCTAATTCTGGGGTAAACAGTTACAGCCATCCTTTCATATCTCAGTTAGATACATTCAGTGAACGTCCCTTCCAAGTCAATTGCTATACCCGTCGTCTGGGGTTAGATGTGCAAACTGATCCCGCTAAATTTCTATTTAACGGTTGGTTAGCTAAACATAATTTGAAGCCGAATGTCCCTGAACACTTCCCCTTTAATATTGAATATGGTTATCACTTTGATTCTGGTTTACTGGGACAATTTTTATGTGAGCATGCTAAAACATTAGGTGTGCAACATTTACAACATAAGATATCACATGTTGAACAACACCTTGATGGCAGTATAGCTAGATTGCAATGTGACACCGGTGAAGTGATAGAGGGTGACGTGTTTATCGATTGCACTGGATTTAATTCACTGTTGTTACAAAAAACATTGGGTGTCACTTTTACCCCCTTTAAAGATAATTTGTTTAACGATGCAGCGGTCGTATTTCCGACTCAATCTGATGAAAATCAACCTGTAGAAACGCAAGCTACCGCTTTATCTAATGGTTGGGCTTGGCGGATACCCTTAACGCACAGAACAGGGAATGGGTATGTATTTAGTCGGGATTTTATTACTCCAGATCAGGCAGAACAAGAATTTCGAACCCATTTAGGTTTATTAGATAGTGATATAGAAGCCCGACATCTGCAGATGAATGTAGGCCAGGTGAGTCAGCATTGGTATAAAAACTGTTTGGGATTAGGGTTATCACAAGGTTTTATTGAACCATTAGAAGCAACAGCGTTGCATCTTGTTCAAACTTCGATAGAGCGCTTTATTGAAGAATATGAGGCAGGGCATTTTTCCAATAAACGCCAGGCTAACTACAACAAAATTATGAATGATACTTTTGAGCGTGTACGTGACTATATTGTAGCGCATTACAAGCTCAACACTCGAGACGACTCGGAATATTGGATTGCGAATCGCAATAATGAGAATATTTCACGCCCCTTACTACAAATTTTGGATGTCTGGTTCAGACGTGGTGATCTTACTCAACATCTACAAGAACATGGGAGCGCTTCACATTTCAATGCGACGTCGTGGCATTGTTTATTATCTGGATATGGTGCTTACCCACCATTAGCGGTGAATCAACCAGGGACTGGTGACTTGTATTTTGATCATGATTTAGATTCCTTTTTCCGTCGATGCCTACTTAATTTTGAAACAGTTCACAATGGTTGATATAAGCGCATTATCTCCACCTCTTCCTGGACAAATCTGTTCAATTAGCAATGATGTGTTCTGGTGTCGTATGCCATTACCCCTTGCGTTAGATCATATTAATGTCTATTTAGTAAGAGATAATGGTGGTTGGGTTATTATTGATTGTGGGATGGCGACTAAGGCAACTAAAGCGGCATGGACTACTATTATTGAACAGCTTGATGGACCCATCACACGCGTTATTGTGACACATATGCATCCGGACCATATTGGTTGTGCAGGATATTTGACTGAGCTTTTTCAGGTCGATTTGTATATGTCTCAAACTGAATATTATGCTGCAAGAGCATTAATTGCAGGTGCTCAGGGGGCAGATAATTGGCAAGATAGACAGTACTATCGTCAAGCGGGTTTCAATGCAGAGCAAGTCAAATTATTTACTCAAGGTAATAGCGGATTAAATAAAGTGGTTTCACCGATGCCGTTGAGTTTTCATCGATTATTTCCTGATACTCATCTTATAATAGGTGAGTATCGTTGGAAGCTCTTACTCGGTCTAGGGCATTCGCCAGAACATATAAGCTTATATTGTGAAGCACTTAATATATGTATTGGAGGTGATCAAGTATTGCCTAAAATCACTCCTAATATAGGCGCGTATAGCACCCAACCACACTCGAATCCACTGCATTATTATTTTGAAACATTACATACTTTTGCTGCTTTACCTAGTTCGGTGCTCTTATTGCCCTCTCACAAAACTCCGATATATGACATACCTAGTCGTGTAGAAGAAATTCGCGCCCATCATTATGTTCATTTAAATAACTTATTACAGGCATGTGAGCAACCGCAAACGGTCGTCGATTTATTACCTGTTTTATTTCATCGTGAACTTGGGCAGCATGAATTATTTTTTGCAGTCGCAGAATGTATCGCTCATTTGAATTATTTGATTGATAAAGGTCAGTTAGAAAAAACTTCAGATATCAATCAGATTAATCAGTATCGAGTCAAAAACTCACCCCTCAATTGATTTAATTAATCATTACAATCGAAATCATTCGCTTTAAGTGATTGTTAATTTCCATGATAATAGTTACAAGTTCTGAGGCAACACGGTGTTGTCTCAAACGACTTAAACTACTAACTATTATTGAGGAAATATAATATGGCTAAAATCAATAGCACAATCCCAGAGTTCAGCGCAGATGTTTTTCACAATGGCGAATTCAAAACCGTCACATCTGATGATGTGAAAGGTCAGTGGTCTATCTTTTTATTCTATCCGGCTGATTTTACATTTGTCTGTCCAACAGAATTAGAAGATATGCAAAATATCTACAGCGAATTACAACAGCTTGGTGTGGAAGTGTATTCAGTATCTACTGATAGTCACTTTGTTCATAAAGCATGGCATGATCATTCAGAAGCGATTAACAAAGTAACTTATCCTATGATAGGTGACCCGACAGGGGCTATTACGCGTGGTTTTGACGTGATGATTGAAGAAGCTGGGCAAGCTTTACGTGGCACATTCTTAGCTAACCCAGAAGGTGTCATTAAAGTGGCGGAGATTCATGATTTAGGTATTGGTCGTTCGGCTAAGGACATGCTTCGTAAAGTTAAAGCGGCTCAATATGTTGCAAATCATGATGGTGAAGTCTGTCCTGCTGCATGGGAAGAGGGTCAAAAGACCTTAGCACCAAGCTTAGATCTAGTAGGTAAAATCTAAGTCAATTAGCTTTTATGTTATGGGGAGTCTTCTCCCCATAAACGCTCGATTACCTATCTCTAGTAAAGAGTTATATATTAAAAACGATGCAGTATCACTGCATTAAATAGGAATAAACAAATGATTACTCAAGATATTATCAACGCCTTGCAACAATATACGCAGAACATGAATGCGTCTTTATCATTTGTGTTGCAAACAGGCGAGCACAGTAAACGTGCTGAATTACTGCAATTTTTAACAGAATTTGCCTCAGCTAATGACAAGCTAAGTGTAGTAGAAAAAGATTTATCAGATACCCTTCGTAGTCCAATCAGTTTTACATTATATGTCAACAATGAGCCTACTGGTGTAATCTTTTCAGGGATCCCGTCGGGCCACGAATTTAACTCACTGGTATTAGCTGTGTTACATGCTACTGGTACGGAGATTAAACTTGATAGTGGTTTACAACACATTATTAAAAACGTGTCGACGTCTTTAAAATTTGAAGCCTATGTGAGTTTAAGCTGTCATAACTGCCCTGATGTGGTGCAAGCATTAAATCAATTTGCATTGCTTAATCCATTAATTGAATCAGAGATGATTGATGGAGGTCTGTACCCAGATTTAATTGAAAAAAACAATATTCAAGGCGTACCGAGTGTTTATCTTAATGGTGAAATTTTTGCTAACGGCAAAATAGATACAGGTGCACTGATTGAAAAGTTATTGGAGCAATATCCTGAGATTGCAGAACAATCGTCGGATACTCCACAATTACCGGTACAAGATGTTACTGTATTAGGTGGAGGCCCTGCAGGCGTATCAGCTGCTATTTATGCAGCACGAAAAGGCTTAAAGGTCACTATGGTAGCAGAACGATTTGGTGGCCAAGTTAAAGACACGATGGGGATTGAAAATTTAATTTCGGTCTCTAGTACAACCGGTCCTGAATTAACAGGTGCCATGATGGCACATTTAAAAGACTATGATGTCACACTAAAAGAGCACTTACGTGTTGAGAAAATAGAAAAAGGTGAGTTAAAAACCATTACTTTATCAAGTGGTGAGCAGTTTGATTCAAAAACGGTCATCATTACTACCGGAGCTAAATGGCGCGAGTTAGGCGTTCCAGGTGAAAAAGAAAATATTGGTAATGGTGTCGCTTATTGTCCACATTGCGACGGTCCTTTTTTCAAAGGAAAAGATGTTGCGGTCATTGGTGGAGGTAATTCTGGCGTAGAAGCCGCTTTGGATTTAGCTGGTATCGTAAAATCTGTCACGGTATTTGAATTTTTACCTGAATTAAAAGCGGACCAAGTCCTAATAGATCAGTTATATAAACGTGACAACGTGACGGTGATAAAAAATGCAGCTTCCAAACAGGTATTAGCTGATAATGGTCAAGTAACAGGCTTAGAATATGAAGACCGCGCCACGGGGGATGTTAAAGTGCAATCGTTAGATGGTATTTTTGTCCAAATTGGTTTACTACCAAACTCACAAGTGGTTGATGGGGTTGTGGAGTTATCTGCGTATAACGAAATAATTATCAATGAGCGTGGTGAAACGTCAGAACCCGGTATTTTTGCCGCTGGTGATGTGACAACAGTCCCGTACAAGCAAATTGTTATATCAATGGGGGAAGGAGCAAAAGCAAGTTTGTCAGCCTTTGATTATTTACTCAAGCATTTTTAAATTAGTCGGGCACAGAATAATCAGCAAGTATGGATTCATCACTACTTGCTGATTATCATCGCTGTAAATTTTTTTGCTACATACGCTCAAAAATCATTGCGATACCCTGACCACCACCAATACACATAGTCGCTAAAGCATATTTACCTTCGATACGTTGTAATTCGTGGATAGCTTTAGTAGCAATAATTGCACCAGAAGCGCCAATGGGGTGGCCTAATGCAATAGCGCCACCATTAGGATTTGTTTTTTCAGGATTTAAATTAAGCCCTTTACAAACAGTTAATGCTTGTGAAGCGAAAGCTTCATTAGATTCCACTACATCCATATCATCAATAGTTAAACCCGCTTTTTCAAGCGCCGCTTTAGATGCCGGAATTGGACCTTCACCCATGACATCATTAGGCACTCCTGCCACGGCATAAGATACGATACGTGCGATGGGAGCCAAACCATTTTGAGTGGCATAATCTTCTGATGCTAAGGTCAGAAATGAGGCACCATCATTAATGCCTGATGCATTACCAGCAGTAACCGAACCGTCTTTTTTAAATGCTGGGCGCATGCTACTTAAGCTTTCAGCTGAAGTACCAGGTTTTACATGTTCATCTTTATCAAATACGACTGTGCCTTTACGACTTTTCAGTTCAACCGGTACAATTTGCTCATCAAAATAGCCTGCTTCGATTGCAGCCGCAGCTCGACGATGAGATTCTGCAGCGAAAGCGTCTTGGTCTGCTCGTGTAATATCCCATTTATCCGCTAAATTTTCTGCAGTAATACCCATGTGGCCTACACCAAAAGGGTCGGTTAACGCCGCGACCATCATATCCGTCATACTCGTATCACCCATACGAGCACCACTGCGCATTGCGCTAGATAAGTAACCACCTCGTGTCATATTTTCAACACCACCACCAATAGCTAATTCGTGATCACCTAACATGATCCCTTGAGCGGAGTTCACTACAGCTTGTAAACCTGAACTGCACAAGCGATTGAGTGCCATTGCGGTTGAATTAAGTGACATACCGGCTTGAATAGAGGCGACTCGAGCAACGTACGGGAAACGAGATTCTGTAGGAATGGTATTTCCCACAACAATCGACTCGAACTTATCGGCTGTCACGCCCGACCTTTCAATTCCTTGCTTTAACACTTGCGCCGCTAACTCTGAGGGCTCTATTGCTTTCAAACTACCATTAAACGTACCAATTGCAGAACGGACTGCACTTAATACCACTACATTTTTGACACTCATATTCATCTTCCATATTGTTTAGAGGTTATTGTATAAATAGCGATGTTGCATGTTTTGCTGTGTTCAATAATTAAATTATAATATTTGACGAAAGGTTTATAGACAAAGACTATAGACATTAGTGTTACATCGCTTATATTTTCATCATTTATTTAATCAATCCTTCGAAATCACTGTCATCATGGCGCTCTTTTAGTTGGTAGTTATCATTCCCCCAGACTTTGTTAACCAGGCGTCCTTTCATCACCGCAGGGCGTGCTGCAAGTTGCTTAGCCCACCGCACGACATGGACATAATCATGCACTTGGAGAAATTCGGCTGCTTCATACAGCTTGCCTAAACATAACACTCCATACCATGGAAAAATTGCCATATCAGCAATACTGTATTCATTACCTGTAATGAATTCATGTTTAGAGAGTTGTTTATCTAATACATCCAATTGTCGTTTCACTTCCATCGCATAGCGATTAATCGGATATTCAAATTTTTCTGGTGCATACGCATAAAAGTGACCAAAACCACCACCTAAAAAGGGTGCTGATCCCATTTGCCAAAATAGCCAATTCATCACTTCAGTGCGCTGTGAGCCGTTAGTTGGTAAAAATTGTCCAAATTTTTCAGCTAGATGAACAAGTATTGCACCGGATTCAAAAACGCGAATGGGCTTGAGTTTGTCTGAATGGTCATGTAATGCCGGTATTTTTGAGTTAGGATTAACTGCCACAAAGCCGGAACTAAATTGCTCACCCTCTTGAATATTGACTAGCCAGCCATCGTATTCTGCTTCCTTAAATCCCAGAGCGAGTAATTCTTCAAACATGATCGTTACTTTAACGCCATTAGGTGTCGCCAGGGAATAAAGCTGAAATGGGTGCTCGCCCACAGGGAGATCTTTTTCATGAGTACTTCCTGAAATGGGGCGATTGATATTGGCAAATTTTCCGCCATTGGCACTATCCCAGCTCCAGATTGATGGGGGAGTGTAAGTCGATTGTGACATGTGTGTATCCTTAATTAATTGAGATTGGTACAACTAAGACTCCATACGTTAAACGAATAGACCCGATCACTTGGTGAAATATTTGATTAAGCATACGACTTCAGTCACATGTTGTCGACAATTAACCCGTTAAAACTTGAGTTGCTCTATATAAGAGGTTATATTGTCGACAATAGATGGACTTACATCAAGGTCATAGTTATGTCACAAGCGACACATCAACCTTTGTCAACCAACGTTATACAAGCAATAACCTCTGCGGATAAAACGTTTATTACGTTACGTACAGATATTGTCGAAGGGCGAATTTTGGCGGGTTCAAAACTCAGTGAAGCTGAGTTGTCGACAAAATATGGTGTCAGCCGTGCTGTCATTCGTGAAGCAATCAGTCGATTGATGGCGTGTCACTTAGTTGAGCGCAAGGCAAATGTGGGTGCTAGAGTTGTCGCACTTACGCCAGCAGGTTTAATTGAGTTGTATCAAGTACGAGAATCACTTGAAGGCATGGCGGCTAGGTTAGCCGCCCAAAACATGACATCTGAGCAAGTCCAAGAGTTACAAACTTTATTAGATTCCCATGCCTCGGCAGTCAAGGACTCACAGTCTTATTATCAAGAAGCGGGCGATGTTGATTTTCACTATCGTATCATCATGGGCTCTCATAACGCGCAACTTATCACATTATTAACCGAGGGAATTTACCACTTAGTGCGCATGTATCGTGTGCAATTAGGTATGGCTGGTCCCCGAGTCACTACTGCATTTGCAGAGCATCAACATATTGCTCAAGCCATTGCTAATCGCGACGCTGAATTAGCTGAGATGCTGATGCGTCGACACATTACATATTCACGCCAGAATATTGAACATAAATTATTGTCTTAATAGACATATTACATGAGGAATCATTATGAGCGCAGGTAAAAAGTTTCGTGAAGCTCTTAAACATAATACTCCATTACAAATCGTAGGGACTATTAACGCTTATTCAGCCATGATGGCAAAACAAATTGGTCATCAGGCTATATATCTTTCAGGAGGGGGTGTCGCTAATGCTTCTTATGGTCTACCTGATTTAGGCATGACATCACTTAATGACGTGATCGTCGATGTACAACGCATTACGTCTGCATGTGATCTGCCTTTATTGGTGGATATCGATACTGGGTGGGGCGGTGCGTTTAATATTGCAAAAACCATTCGTGATATGGAAAAAGCCGGCGCAGCCGCTGTACATATGGAAGATCAAGTGGCACAAAAGCGTTGTGGACACCGTCCGAATAAAGAAATTGTATCGACAGAAGAGATGGTTGATCGTATTAAAGCAGCAGTTGATGCACGTACTGATCCGGATTTCTTCATCATGGCACGAACTGATTCATTTGCTCAAGAAGGCTTAGACAAAGCTATTGAACGTGCTAAAGCCTATGTGGCTGCAGGTGCAGACGGAATTTTTGCGGAAGCGGTAAAAACAGAAGAGCACTATAGAGCTTTCTCTGACGCTCTCGATGTGCCTATTTTGGCTAATATCACGGAATTTGGTCAGACAGAACTTTGGAATAAATCACAGTTAGGTGAGTGGGGTGCTGCAATGGTGCTTTATCCATTATCAGCATTTCGAGCAATGAATAAAGCCGCAGAAAATGTATATCGTCATATCCTATCAGATGGAGATCAAAAAGCAGTGGTCAATTCGATGCAGACTCGTATGGATTTATATGACTATCTTGGCTATCACGATTACGAACAGAAACTTGATTCACTATTTGCCGAAGGCAAGAATAAATAATTTAATGATAAAAGTGTTAGGTGCAATAGATTAATAGCAGCGCCTTATACCCTACAATATAAAAGATTAAGAGGATTTTCTCATGACAGATAAAAAATTAAGTGGCGCAGGATTACGTGGTCAAAGTGCAGGTGAAACCAAATTATGTACCGTGGGTAAATCCGGTTCTGGTTTAACTTACTGTGGTTATGACGTTTCTGATTTGGCGGATAATGCGACATTTGAAGAAGTAGCTTATTTGTTATTTAACGGTGAGTTACCGACTCAAGCGCAGCTAGATGAATATGTATCGATGCTCAATACTATGCGTGATTTACCTGAAGGGCTTAAAGCGGTATTACGTTTAGTCCCTAAAGATACGCACCCAATGGATGTGATGCGAACTGGCGCTTCATTTTTAGGTAACTTAGAACCAGAATTAGATTTTGCTGATCAACATCGTGCAGCGAATCGGTTGTTAGCTGCTTTTCCTGCGATTATGACGTATTGGTATCGCTATAGTCATGAAGGTGTTGAGATTGATTGTGTGACCGATGAAGTATCTATTGGTGGGCATTTTCTTGCTTTATTAACGGGAAAAACACCATCTGAATTGCACCGTAAAGTTATGGATGTGTCATTAATTTTATATGCAGAGCATGAATTTAATGCATCGACTTTTACTGCTCGTGTGTGTGCTTCGACGCTATCTGATATGTTCTCTTGTATTACTGGTGCGATAGGTTCACTACGAGGCCCATTACATGGCGGAGCCAATGAAGCTGCAATGGAGATGATTCAAAAATTCAGTTCGCCAGAAGATGCCAAGATTCAAATGGCGGGTATGCTAGAGCGCAAAGAAAAAATTATGGGCTTTGGGCATGCCATCTATCGTGAATCTGATCCACGAAATGTCATTATTAAAAAGTGGTCAAAATTACTCTCTGAAGAATACGGAGATAGTTCACTTTATGATATCTCTGTGGCGTGTGAAGAGTATATGTGGGATACCAAAAAGCTGTTTTGTAATGCTGATTTTTTCCATGCCTCAGCTTATTTCTTTATGGGGATCCCAACGCCATTGTTTACCCCTATTTTTGTGTGTTCACGCGTAACAGGCTGGGCTGCGCACGTTATGGAGCAGCGTGATAATAATCGTATCATTCGTCCAAGTGCAGATTATACCGGTAGTGAGCCACGTAGCGTCATACCTATTGCACAGCGTTAAGGATTTTATGATGAATAGTGAATATAGAATTCGTCTAGGCGAATCGGGAATAGAATACTTTGATACTCAAGCCGCGGTAGAAGCGATTGAACCTGGAGCTTATGCTCAGCTACCTTATACCTCTAAAGTGTTAGCGGAAAACTTAGTCCGTAAGTGTGCACCAGAAGCACTTACAGTATCATTGGAACAGCTTATTTATCGTAAGCGTGAGCAAGATTTTCCTTGGTTTCCTGCTCGTGTGGTGTGCCATGATATTTTGGGGCAAACCGCGTTAGTTGACTTAGCCGGCTTACGCGATGCGATTGCGGATAAAGGCGGTGATCCAGCTAAAGTTAATCCGGTTGTTCCGACTCAATTAATTGTAGATCATTCTCTTGCTGTCGAGCATGGTGGATTTGAAACAGATGCCTTTGAGAAAAATCGTGCGATTGAAGATCGTCGTAACGAAGACCGTTTCCATTTTATAAATTGGACTAAAACGGCGTTTAAGAATGTTGATGTGATCCCACCAGGTAATGGGATTATGCATCAAATTAATTTAGAGAAAATGTCTCCTGTAGTACAAGTACGTGATAACGTCGCCTTTCCGGATACTTGTGTTGGTACTGATTCTCATACTCCACATACTGATGCACTGGGTGTTATCTCTATCGGCGTAGGGGGTTTGGAAGCTGAAAATGTGATGCTTGGACGCGCATCTTATATGCGTTTACCGGATATTGTGGGTGTAGAGTTCGTTGGCAAACCGCAGCCGGGGATCACGTCGACCGATATTGTCTTGGCATTAACCCAATTTTTACGCCAAGAGCGTGTCGTAGGTGCTTACTTAGAGTGCTTTGGCGAAGGCACCGCGCACTTATCTTTAGGTGATCGTGCGACTATTTCAAATATGACGCCAGAGTATGGTGCAACGGCAACAATGTTCTATATTGATGAACAAACGATTGATTACTTAACACTAACAGGTCGTGAGCCAGAGCAAGTAAAACTGGTGGAGTACTATGCAAAAACGACTGGTTTATGGGCAGATTGCATGGTTGATGCTCAGTATGAACGTGTATTGTCGTTTGATTTATCGGCGGTTGAACGTAATATGGCTGGCCCCTCTAATCCGCATGCAAAGCTTCCAGTCAGTGAGTTGGCAGCTCGCGGTATTGCTAAAGCATATGAAAAAGAAGCGGATTTAATGCCTGATGGGGCGGTGATTATTGCGGCGATAACAAGCTGTACTAATACCTCCAATCCACGTAACGTGATTATGGCAGGGATGCTCGCTAAAAAAGCGAATGAACTTGGCTTAGTGCGACAACCATGGGTTAAATCATCACTGGCACCAGGCTCTAAAGTAGTTAAGATGTACCTCGAGGAAGCCGGCCTATTATCGGAATTAGAGCAACTTGGTTTTGGTATTGTGGCCTATGCTTGTACCTCATGTAATGGTATGTCAGGTGCATTAGATCCTAAAATACAACAAGAAATTATTGACCGTGATTTATATGCTACCGCGGTATTGTCGGGTAATCGTAACTTTGATGGTCGGATCCATCCTTATGCATCTCAAGCTTTCTTGGCTTCTCCACCGCTAGTTGTGGCTTATGCGATTGCTGGATCAATGCGTTTTGATATTGAAAAAGATGCCTTAGGTACAGACCAAGAGGGTAATCCAGTCTACCTCAAAGATATTTGGCCAGATGATGCGGAAGTTGAAGCCGTAATCAAAGCCAGTGTTAAACCTGAAATGTTTAACCAGGTCTACACGCCTATGTTTGATTTAAGTGTCGATTACGGTGAGAAAAATAATCCGTTATATGATTGGCGTGCTCAAAGTACTTATATTCGTCGCCCTCCTTACTGGGAAGGTGCATTAGCGGCGCCTCGAACGATGAAAAATATGCGTCCACTTGCTGTGTTAGGCGATAACATTACAACGGATCATTTATCTCCTTCTAATGCGATTCTAGCTTCAAGTGCTGCCGGGGAGTACTTAGCTCAAATGGGTTTGCCTGAAGCAGATTTTAATTCATACGCCACGCATCGGGGTGATCATTTAACCGCACAACGGGCCACTTTTGCAAATCCTAAGTTGCTCAATGAAATGGTGCGAGACAGTGATGGCAACATTCAGCAAGGTTCATTAGCGCGATTAGAGCCTGAAGGTGAAACCGTAAGAATGTGGGAAGCGATTGAGACGTATATGCAGCGCAAGCAGCCTTTAATTATTGTTGCAGGGGCGGATTATGGACAAGGTTCATCACGTGATTGGGCGGCCAAAGGCGTACGACTTGCCGGTGTAGAGGTTATCATTGCTGAAGGGTTTGAGCGTATTCATCGCACTAACTTGGTCGGCATGGGCGTCTTACCGTTAGAGTTTTTAACTGGCCAAACCCGTCAGACTTATAATATTGATGGGACTGAGACATTTAGTGTCTTAGGTGATGTTGTCGCTGGCGCCAATATAACGGTGACGGTGACCCGTGCAAATAGTGAGCAGTTTACGATTGAGACGTTATGTCGCCTTGATACGGCTGAAGAACAAAGTGTGTATGAAGCTGGTGGTGTCTTACAACGTTTTGCTCAAGATTTCTTAGAAGGCCAAGTCGCATGAATAGCGTAAGCAATTCAGCACTATTTGCGCCTCAGCTTAAAGTCCCGGCTACGTATATGCGTGGCGGGACGAGTAAAGGAGTCTTTTTTAAACTAGATGATTTACCTGTGCCCGCCCAAGTTGCGGGTGCATATCGTGATGCGCTGTTATTACGAGTGATTGGCAGCCCTGATCCATATAGTAAACATACTGATGGTATGGGGGGAGCTACATCTAGCACGAGTAAGACTGTGATTTTGAGTCGTTCTGAAGATGATTCATATGATGTGAATTATCTATTTGGACAAGTATCCATTGATCAACCTTTTATAGATTGGAGCGGTAACTGCGGAAACCTTACCGCAGCAGTCGGTTCGTTTGCGATTAATAATGGACTGGTGGATCCTGCACGTATTCCTGAAAACGGAGTTTGCGTAGTCCGTATTTGGCAACAAAATATCGGCAAAACGATTCTAGCTTCGGTACCGATCACGAATGGTGAAGTACAAGAAACTGGTGATTTTATGCTCGATGGAGTGACTTTTCCTGCGGCTGAAGTCCCAATTGCTTTTGTGGCGCCGGTGGAAGCTGATGAAGCGGTATTCCCGACAGGGAATATTGTGGATACGCTAGAAGTTCCCGATGAAGGAACATTTCCAGTCACTATGATTAATTCAGGGATCCCAACGTTATTTTTTAATGCAGAGGATTTAGGGTATACCGGTACGGAACTTCAAGAAGCAATAAATGGCGATATTAACGCTTTAGCGCGCTTTGAAAAAATCCGTTTATATGGAGCGGTGCATATGGGGTTAAGTCCTGATATTGAAACCGCTAAACGTTCGCAACATATACCGAAGATTGCGTTTGTTTCAGGTCCAAAGGATTACACGAGCTCTAGTGGGGCGGTGATTTCAGCCAATGCCATTAATTGTCATGTGCGAGCATTATCCATGGGGAAATTACACCATGCGATGATGGGGACTGCGGCAGTGGCAATTGGAACTGCCGCTGCAATACCGGGAACCTTAGTTAATCTTGCTGCAGGTGGTGGTAGCCAAGAATCAATTACCTTTGGTCATCCATCAGGTACACTAAAAGTTGGCGCGTCTGCAATGTGTGAAAACGGACAATGGCAAGTTGAGCAAGTTGTAATGAGCCGTTCAGCACGTATTTTAATGGAAGGGTTCGTCCGGGTACCTGAACCAACACAATAAAATGCAACTTATTGTTAGCTTTTATGCAAATTATGAAACGAGGATGTCTCATGTTAAGAGTGTTTATATCTAAGTGCTATTTAGTGTTCATCGCGAGCATTATTTCGTTGAGCATGTCTGCCAATGCTCAAGAAATTGATACGGCGGCTGCAAAAGTAGCTATTGCAGAAGGAGCCGTTATTATTGATGTTAGAACGGATCGGGAGTGGTCAGCGGGCCACCATCCTGATGCGTTACATATGCAAAACACGCAATTATTGATGTTGATTGCTAAGCAAAACCTACCTAAAGATACGCCCATTGTGTTGTATTGTCGGTCAGGAAAAAGAGCAAAACGATCTGCTGAAGATTTAAAAGCTGCGGGTTATAACCATGTGATTAACGCCGGTGGTCTTAAAGATTTGCTAAAAGAACAGTAAATGTTCTTGCTTGAAATAATGGTACCGGTGGGCGGAACTGTATAGAGGCTTGATGTCCTTTTTTATATTGGATTTATGGTTCTTGGTGATGGTGATTGTGGTAAGAAATGTGGTAAGGTTAGTAATAAACAATAATCTTGGATAACTCTATGATTAAGCTTAAACACATCACAGTCAAACGTAAAGGTTACTACTTCACTAGAGCCATACCTAATCATCTAAAGGCAATAGCAGGGAAGCAGTTCTTTGTTATACCATTACACTTACCAGTGATAGGGACAAGTGAGACTGAGCTACAACAACATAGACTAGATGCCTTAGGCAAGTATGAGCTATACATCAAGACATTAGAGCAGTCAGATCCTAGCTATTACACTGAGGAAGAAGTAGTTAGATTAGCGACTGAATATGTTAAAACAAGAGGTCTAGACGATCTACTACAAACTCATAAGCACCAAAGGGATCCTGAAGTTCTATCAGATTTAATACCAGACATAGACTATATAGACATAGATAATCCCACCATCGATGACAGGGTGATTATTACAGCCTACAAGGCTCTTCAAGACAGTGATGTCTTAACCAGAAGAACCCTACAAACCTTATATGATGACTACTTGTACAAGAATGGTTATGTTGATAGCGATGGGAACACACCACCAGAGAAAGCTAGAGACTTACCTAGGGTAAGACAGAGATGGTCTATGTTCTTATCTATTATAGGTAATCAGCAGTTGTCCCCCGGGTTAGTTGATAGTATCCATAGGGCCTTAGATACATACTCAGAGAAAAGACTTAAGAAGGTAGCACCATCATCTGTAGAAAGAGAGCTCAATACTATTATGTCTATTCTTAACAATGGTAATAGACGATACAGACTAAATTGGAACATAGTAAGAACTGAGTTGCCTAAACATAGGCCTAAAGAGAAGGTGGTATTAACACAAGAAGACCAGAGAGAGCTTGTGTCTAATTGTTTAAATGATACAGATACACCTATACACTCCTGTTGTATCTTATTGTTACTTCAGGGAGGTATGATGGCCTCTGAGGTTAAAAGGTTAACACCAGATAAGATAAACCTACATTCAGAAATCCCCTACATCATTGTTGATAGTGAGACTAAGACTGATAACAGAAAGAGAATTGTCCCCATAGTCCTTGGTGTTGACTTCATTACTCAACACATACAAGAAACCATACAATGGCTATGTAATACTACCGATAGTAATCACTCTAGAATGATAGCTAAGGTAATGAAGATGCATACAACTAGAGATGATAAGCTAACAGCTCATTGCTTAAGACATTCATTCAG
>CATECQ010000014.1 GCA_949498985.1 Glaciecola sp. HTCC2999 | reverse complement strand
GAGTCGCGTTACGAGCGTGTGAGCGGTTATTACCGACTGCAGGACGCTTGCCTGTTACTTGACATACTTTAGCCATAGTATTTGTCTCCAGAACAACTTTAATAATTATCGAAACCTATGACAAATTGATCCACAGAGTTACGAATAAGAGGGCGCATTTTATACAGTATTTAAATAGCAAAAGCAAACTATTTCGTGTAATTACTTAATCTTTTTCAATACCGAAAGGCGTGCGCAACACCTTATTTTTTTTAGTATATTTTCGTATCGCCTTGTTTTTAGTGATCATTTCCGGCTTAACATAGCCTCTTGCATGATCTAAATGGAGACAAATTGCAGAATAGCGAATTTGTTTAGATTTGATTCCCATATTAAACAAGCGCTCCCCCATTTCACGATCTTCACCACCATATTGCATACGTTCATCGAATCCATTTGTCGCAAAAATTAAATCACGAAAAGTCGAAGCATTATGGCCATTCCAAGTCGGTGATGTTGGAGTCATTCGATTTAACCATTTAGCTTTTTTAGGCGTGGCGGTTAATTTCATTGTTTTATACGTTGGCTTTAATCCATTATCAATCAAATAATCAATATCAAATGCTTGCCCAGAAGCAATTTCTTCACGAGTAATCGCTTGTGATGCTGCCATCGGTAATTTGAAATACCCCCCAGATAAAAAATATCCCGGTTGTGCATTATCGACATGTACTTGCAAAAAATCACTGCGGCACACGCAATCACCATCAGTAAATACAATATATTCTCCAGTGGTGGCTTGTAAGGCTTTATTTAATATACGGGTTTTTTGAAAGCCCTCATCGATTTGCCAAATATGATTTACAGAACGACCTGAATCTTGTTCAAATTGAGCTATTCGTGCTTTGGTTTGCGCATCAGAACCATCATCAGCAATGACGATCTCAAAATTTTGATAGGTCTGATAATGCAAACCCCATAATGTTTTTTCCAGCCAATCTGGAGAGTTATATGTGGAAAAAATAACCGATAATTTCATAATTCACTACAAACAGCCTCTTTGGGCTAATGATACTGCATTACCAACTCCAACGACAATATGATCTAACACTTGGACATCAATTAAATTCAGTGCGTTTGATATTTTCTGAGTGATAACAATGTCGGCTTGACTCGGTTCAGGTGAGCCGCTTGGGTGATTATGCCCAAGCAAAACATTCGCCGCATTATAATCGACTACATATTTGACAATTTCACGTGGGTAAACGGATGCTGAATTAATTGTTCCTTTGAATAACTCTCGGTAATGCAAAAATTCATGCTGACTATTGAGCAACACCACCGCAAAACATTCATGTTGATAATATTGTAACTGATTGATAAAGAATGCTTTACTTTCATCAACAGATTCCATCTTCATCATACGTTCAACATGTTGCACGCTAGTTCGTTTTTGTAATTCAACTATCGCTTGGCAACGTATATACTTTTTAGGCCCTACACCAGGTATAGAGCATAGTACGTTTTGACTGGCATTCAACACGCCATGCAATGAACCAAGCTGCGTCAATAACGCGTCTGCCATGGCTTCGCTACTTTCACATGAATGTCGCTGTTGTAATATCAGCCCAAGTAACTTGCTATCACTCCATTGACTCATATGAGTATTGATTGATGTTTGCATCTTAGTACTCCCTATTTAAAAAAGTGTTGGCAAAGAGGCTATTAATACAGATAATGCAAAGATTAATAAGCACCGATGCAACGATTGTTTCGGTCACAGGTAAGTGAAGCAGAATTTATGGCATTACATAATGTGAATGTGTTACTAGGTGTTACAGGTGGTATTGCTGCCTATAAGGCGCCTGACTTAGTCAGAAAATTAACTGGCCTAGGGGCTAATGTCCGTGTGGTCCTGTCTCCATCAGCTAACTCGTTTGTGACTCCACTTTCCTTACAAGCAGTAAGCGGCAACATTGTTCATCAGCACTTACTCGACCCTGAAGCTGAAGCTGGTATGGGCCATATTGAGCTAGCTCGGTGGGCAGATGCGATATTAATTGCACCGGCTACAGCGCACTGTATGGCTAAATTAGCGCATGGTTTTGCTGATGACTTGCTAACTACCTTAGTGTTAGCGACAACTGCACATATCTTCATTGCACCCGCTATGAATCAACAAATGTGGGCGGCGCAAGCAACTCAAGATAACCTCAACATATTAAACGAACGTGACATTACCGTATTCGGTCCTGCATCTGGTGAACAAGCATGTGGTGATATGGGAGTGGGTCGTATGCTAGAGACTCATGAAATTGCAGATATGCTTGACCAAGCAATAATTAATCAACCTTCATTACCCTCTTCCAAGAGTCACCCAATAACAGTACAACCCTTATCTGGTAAACATATTGTCATTACCGCAGGTCCAACCCGTGAGGCTATTGATCCCGTTAGATATATTTCAAATCACAGTAGCGGTAAAATGGGTTATAGTCTGGCTGTTCAGGCTTTGGCAATGGGGGCCAATGTAACTCTGATATCAGGCCCTGTGGACCTCCCTGCCCCTTTGGAGTGTCATCTAGTCCCCGTCGAATCGGCGCTTGATATGCACACAGCATCTTTACACGCAGTCGCAGATAATTGCGATATCTTTATTGCATGTGCTGCTGTTGCCGATTACCGAGTAATTGATATCTCTGAACATAAGATTAAGAAAAATACCGATAAGTTGACGATTAATTTGGTCAAAAATCCTGACATCTTAGCTGATGTGGCAGCATTGCCTAACTCTCCATTTACTGTTGGTTTTGCCGCCGAAACACATGATCTAGAACACTATGCTAAGGACAAATTAGCTCGTAAAAAACTCAATATGATTGCTGCGAATGACGTTTCACAATCAGACATTGGCTTTAATCAACATGATAATGCGTTAACCGTATTTACTGCAGAAACGCAATTCATATTGCCCAAACAAGATAAGCTTGCATTAGCCGCAGAACTTCTTAAAATAGTGGCCCAGGAAGTAAGTAAATACTAATTAACTTACAGCTAATCGAGACAAGGAATCATTTATGGCTACTGCGAAGAAAAATAATCGCCGCGCACAAATCTTACAAACTTTAGCAAGCATGCTAGAGAGCAATAATGGCCAACGCATCACGACAGCGAAACTCGCTGAACAAGTAGGCGTATCTGAAGCCGCACTGTATCGTCATTTCCCAAGTAAAGCGAAAATGTTTGAAGGCTTAATTGATTTTGTCGAAGAAACTTTGTTTACTCGTATTAATAAAATCATTACTGATGAAAAAGATACTGCTAATCGCTGTCAACTGATCATGCATTTGCTACTCGGTTTTGCTGAGAAAAATCCAGGTATCGCACGTATTCTTCATGGCGATGCACTCACTGGCGAACGTGACAAATTACGAGGACGTGTTGCCAAAATATTTGAGCGATTAGAAACTCAGCTTAAACAGATCTTAAGAGAACGTCGTGTCCGTGATGGAAAAACATTCCCGGTAGATGAAGCTGTCATTGCTAGTCTAATTGTCTGTTATGCTGATGGTCGAATTAGTAACTTTATTCGCAGTGAATTTGCCCGTAAACCCACAGAATTATTTACCGAACAATGGGCTGGAATTAAAGGTCTATACTTCGTTTAATATATTAGTATATTTGTAAAAAACCGCTTAAGGCACTTGGGCTTAAGCGGTTTTTTGTTTTCGATGCGTTGTTATTTGGCTAAATTATATGATTTACCAAACGTTTTACCAAAGAAGCTATCGGCGTTCCACATCGGGCGCTGTGTTGCATTTGCCACTTCTAAACCAATCGCAAAATTCACTTGTGTAAAGTTATACGCTGCCGTCCAATTAAATGGCTGATATAAATCATCTGACGGACTATGATAATGCGTTTTTAAGAAATTCATTAACATGTTTTCAGCATCATCTTTTGGATCGTTAGAGGTGATCCCCGTCACTAAAAATATAGAAGGAATACCTTGCTTCACAAAGCTGTAATGATCAGAGCGAGTGAATAAGTTCATTTCCGGCCATGGATCATCTGTTAATGCAATACCTTGTGATGATGTTGCATCAGCTACATATTGTTTCATTGAACTATGTTCAGCACCAAAAGCAATGACATCGGCAAAATCAAAAGTCAAGATTGGCATATCCAAATTCACATTTGCAACGATATTTTCAGCGGGTACTGTTGGGATTTGTGCATAATAGTCAGAACCTAACAGCCCTTTTTCTTCAGCGGTGACCGCCACAAATAAAATAGAACGTTTAGGCTTCACCGGTAGACTTGCAAATAGGCGTGCAGTTTCCAACATAATTGCAGTTCCACCTGCATTATCCATTGCTCCGTTATTAATCCGATCTTTTTCTACTGATTTGGACATACCTAAATGATCTGAGTGCGCGCTATAAAGAACAAATTCATTTTTCAGTGTTGGATCTGACCCTTCCACAATTCCCACTACATTTGGACTAGTAATATCTTCGTGAGTAGATTCTTTCGTCAGGGTAACTGATGCGTTTAGCTCAAAACCGGTGGGAGATACATCACCTTCCATGCTACTCCAAACATCTTCTAAGGACTTAGGCGCATTAGCAAATAATAATTTTGAAGTTTCTAGGTTTAGCAATGCCGAACCTTTCATTTGTGGATTCGCTTTAGAGGCCTTGCCAGTTTCATCTAACCAATCCATTGAAACCGAATGAATATAGTTTAATGAACGCGAATAAGGACGATTCTCCTCTGATTTAGGCGTTTGCACAGTAATCATGCCTACAGCACCACGCTCTATTGCATAACGCTCACGTTCTCGACTAGACGAGATATGTGCACCTTCTTCATTCGGTAATGATGAATGACGACCTGGCACCCGAACGACAATCTTACCTTTCACATCGAGCCCTGCATAATCATCAATCCCGTACTCTTCCGATACAACACCAAAACCAACAAATACCATTTCAGCCGTCACTGCGGACTCAGTTTCCAACATCGATTTACCCGTTAAAAAATCTTTAGGGTAATCCAACTCCACCGTTTCATCGCCATAGTTAATGACCATAGTAGGAGATTCTTGGACCAAACTAGCATTTCTAAAAGTAATACGTTGCATATACGTACCATCATCACCAGCTGGTGTTAAACCATATTTAGCAAATTCCGCAGCGATATAAGCAGAAGCAGATTCGTGACCTGCAGTTCCAGGTAAGCGTCCTTCTAAGGCATCACTGGCCAAAAAGCCTAAATGCGCCTTAATTTGATTTGTGTTAGCAACAGTATCACCGGCTAAAGGTAAGTCGGCTACAGTAGAATGTGTTGTTTGACAGGCACTGATAAACATGGCACTGCTTAACACAGCAGTTAATAGACGTTTAGAATTTGTCATTTGAATTTCCATTGTTATTTTTGTGATATTTAACAACATTTTATTACTCACTCACAAGTAAATAATTGTTTCTAAATGATTCATTTACAACACCGTCGTTATTGTCCAAGGTATTGGATAGTTGAAATAATTAGCTGAGTATGGGATAAACTCAATAAAAAGGATATGCATATGCCCCGTTTCACTCTTAAGCACATGACCATCTCATGTCTCGCCATCAGCTTAATTTCACTTAACGGCTGTTATACAACAACCCAATCCGATCCTTCTATTAATGCTCCTGTGTTAACCAATAACACAGCAGAAAACCAAGCATCAGAAACTCTCAATCGATTGCTTGATACAATATGGAATGATGAAATGGCAGAGAGTGAACATGAACTTACTGCAAGTAAAATTCCAGATATCAGTCTCAATACACTTCAAAGAGATGCTCAACAATATCAAAATTACATCAATGCATTAAACGCAATTGATAAAACAGCGTTAAACCATGAAGAGCAAATTACGTTAACGATCCAGATATATCGTCTACAGAACTATGTAGATGAGTTTCGTTATAACGCACATTTCGTTCCTCTAACATCCGAATATGGATTCCATTCTTCATTATTAAACATGCATTATCGGTTTGATTTTAATAATAACCAAAGTATCCAAGGCTATATCAATACGCTAAACGATTTTCCAGCGTATTTTGCTCAGCAAATAGCTTATATGCGTCAGGGAATGGCTGTAGGTCAAGTTCAACCTAAGGCGGTTATGGAGGGGTTTGAAGCGTCTGTTGCAGCCATCATTACTGACGATCCACTAGATAGTCCCTTTATGACTCCATTAATGGGCTTAGAACGCAACAGTGAGTCACTTCAAGTACTTAAAACTCAAGCCATGGATGCTATAGCTAATAGTGTTAATGTGGCTTATCAAGCCTTCTATGACTTTTTAGTGAATGAATATATACCTCAAGCAAAAACTGATATTGCTGTAGCCAGCTGGCCTGAGGGATATGATTTTTATCAAAATAGAATTAAGCATTACACTACATTAGATATGACAGCTGACGAAATCCATACCATTGGTCTAAAGGAGGTTGCACGGATCAGGAATGACATGCAAGGGGTGCTTGCTCAATTAGATTTTAAAGGTACGATCAATGAATTTATAGACTTTTTACGCACTAATGAACAATTTTATGCGCAATCACCTGATGAACTGATCGACTATGCGATGGTTCTATCTAAGCGAATTGATGCATTACTACCCAAACTGTTTAATAAACTGCCCCGCACACCGTATGGCGTTGCACCAGTACCTGATTCAATTGCCCCGAAATACACTACAGGCCGTTATGTGTCTCCTCGCAATGATAGGCAACCTGGTTATTATTGGGTTAACACCTATGCACTCGATAAGCGCCCTTTATATGCATTGCCTGCACTGACATTACATGAAGCTGTGCCTGGGCATCATTTACAAATTTCATTGGCACGTGAGATGACAGATTTACCACACGTTCGACGTTCAACTTATATTTCTGCTTTTGGTGAAGGATGGGGCTTATATAGTGAATTTTTAGGTAAAGAAGTGGGCTTTTATGAAACTCCTTATGATGAATTTGGGCGCCTTAGTTATGAAATGTGGCGAGCTTGTCGACTCGTTGTAGATACAGGTATGCATGTAATGGGCTGGACTCGCCAGCAAGCACTAGATTATATGTTAGAAAACACAGCGCTTTCTGAACACAATGTGACTACCGAAATAGATCGATATATTTCATGGCCTGGTCAGGCTTTATCATATAAGTTAGGTGAAATTAAAATTAAAGACTTACGTGCAAAAGCAACACTAGCATTAGGTGATGACTTTGATTTACGTGAGTTTCATGCAGCAGTTTTAGCTCACGGTTCAGTGCCACTAACGGTGCTTGAGCAAAACATTAATATGTATATTGAACGAAAACTTACAGATCCACAAAATTCTGAGAAAATAAGTAAAAGTGAATAACGAATGAAATAGTTAATTGATTTCAAAGTATTGGGTAAAACATTTATATAGCTGCGTACCACTTAGCACTGAAGCAGAAGGGAAATGTAGTATAGGAATTAAATCACAAGGTGCTTTAATCACCTTAACCCCTTGTTGATTATCAAGATCGTCAATATTTAACACCTTTGCCAGGGTCTCACCTTTTTTTATTAGTTGTCCTGGTTGTGCACTATATTCAACCATTCCACCGAAATCAGTAAATAGCGTTTTGTAATCTTTTAAGTATACGCAGAGCCGTTTCATTTTTTGTGGTTGATAGGTGTTTGTTGCAATAGCATCTTTATGCTGTAGATACGCTAAAATTGAACATGCATCCTTTTCTCCATCCTTAAAATCAATTATTTCTTGGCTACCCATTTCTAATGTATAAGCTTCTATATTAAAATCATAATCTCGTCCAAAACGTGCTCCTAAGTGGTCGGATAAGGTCCACCAAGGACAGAAGGAAGCTTCATCTAATGCCCCTGCAAATTGATTAGGTATTAAAATTGTATGCGGCATAGAAAACTGGTTTGCTTGGTGAGCAAGATACTCTGGTATATAGATATGACGGCTTGAAACTGGGCCATTGTGTAAGTCCAACACAATATCAGCTTGAGAGGAGATAGATTGTAATGTGAGGTTTAATTGCTGTGCCAGTCCTAAACCCCAAGGTTGTTGCTTCTTTTCTATTATTTTATTTAATGTGTGCGCTTTAAACGCATTTCGAATATCTGATATATCATCTGTCTCACTGACATTATTAGCAAATTCAATAACAGATTGTTCGTCATAGTAATAACCGCGATTCCAATTTGTTCCATTGACAGGATCAAAACGGCCTAGTGTATATTCACCTGCTTTAATATTGGTGCCTACAGGATTACAATTCGGAACTAAAGTGATTTTTCCTCGAACGAGAATATTTTTTAACGCTTGGATAAGATGGTAAATAACAACATTACCCTGTACTTCTGAGCCATGTATTGATGATTGTATATATACATGGGGCCCATCCATACCAGATGATATTTCATAAATAGGGACGTTTAGATGTCTACCTGAAGCATTTTGCGCAACACTTATATGAGTTTTATTAATAATTGTAGAGGACATGTAGTGACATCTTTAATTGTAAACATGTCCAATTATATAATAAGATTTTTATTCACGCACAAAAAAAGGCCTACCGTGAGGTAAGCCTTTCTTCGTAATGGGAGCTTGGCGATGTGCTACTCTCACATGGGGAAACCCCACACTACCATCGCCGCTAATACGTTTCACTTCT
>CATECQ010000013.1 GCA_949498985.1 Glaciecola sp. HTCC2999 | reverse complement strand
GTGACTTTGGCTTTATCACCAGCCTCTAGAAAGCGACGCAGGTTGCGCAGTTTGACCTGGTAATCGCCTTCATCAGTGCCAGGGCGAAATTTAATCTCCTTGACCTGAATTTGCTTTTGCTTTTTCTTTTGCTCTTTAAGAGCCTTACTTTTCTCAAAAAGGAATTTGCCATAATCCATGACTTTACAAACTGGTGGTTCAGCATTTGGACTGATTTCTACTAAATCCAAGCTATTTGTATCGGCCATTTCTTGAGCTTCAGCTAAAGAAACAACTCCAATCTGTTCACCATCTTTGCCAATTAAACGTACTTCGTTTACATCGATTTCGTCATTGATTCGAGCTTTATCGCTCTGTGCTTTATTATTAGCGCCTTTAATGTGCTATTCCTCCAAGAGATTAACTAATTACTTTATCTGCGATGTCTGTTTTGACTTTAGTTAGGAATTCATCAATTGACATTTTTCCTAAGTCATCACCCTTACGGGTACGTACCGCTACTTCGCCGGCTTCCATTTCTTTATCACCAACTACTAACATATACGGAACACGCTTTAAAGTGTGCTCGCGGATTTTAAAGCCTATCTTCTCATTTCTCAAGTCCGGTTTCACTCTAATTGCATTTTCTTGCAGTTTTTTTGCAATTTTTGTGCAATATTCACTCTGTTTGTCAGTAATATTCAAAATTACCGCTTGAGTAGGTGCTAACCAGGTTGGGAAATGACCTGCATATTCTTCAGTTAAAATTCCAATGAAACGTTCTAAAGAGCCTAAAATAGCTCTATGAATCATTACAGGTACTTTTCGCTCACCATCTTCAGCGACATAAGTTGAACCCAAACGACCAGGCATAGAAAAATCTAATTGAACGGTACCACATTGCCATGCTCGATCAAGACAGTCATATAACGTGAATTCAATTTTAGGACCGTAAAAAGCCCCTTCATTTGGTTGATAATCAAATTCAATATTGTTTGCTTTTAAAGCATCAGCTAAAGCACTTTCAGTTTTATCCCAAATTTCATCACTACCAACACGTTCTTCCGGGCGGGTAGATAGCTTGACAACAATTTTTTCAAAACCAAAGGTCTCATAAGTGTCATATACCATTTTGATACAACCACTGACCTCCTCTAATATTTGCTCTTCAGTACAAAAGATATGTGCATCATCTTGAGTAAATCCACGCACACGCATTAACCCATGTAACGCCCCAGATGGCTCATTCCGGTGGCAACAACCAAACTCTGCCATACGTAATGGTAAATCACGGTAAGATTTTAGACCTTGATTAAAAATTTGAACGTGTCCAGGACAGTTCATTGGTTTAATTGCGTACTCACGTTTTTCCGACTCAGTCGTAAACATATTACTAGAGTACTTGCCCCAATGACCGGATTTTTCCCATAACGAACGGTCCATCATTAATGGCCCTTTAACTTCTTGGTAATCGTATTGAGTGAGTTTTTTGCGAATAAAACTTTCAAGCTCAGTGTATATCGACCAACCATCGTTATGCCAAAACACCATTCCTGGAGCTTCTTCTTGCCAATGGAATAAATCGAGCGTTTTACCAATCTTACGGTGGTCTCGTTTCTCTGCTTCTTCTAAACGATTTAAATAAGCTTTGAGTTGTTTCTTATCTGCCCATGCCGTGCCATAAATACGCTGTAACATTTTGTTTTCAGAATTACCACGCCAATAAGCGCCCGCAACTTTCATAATCTTAAAATGTTGACAAAAACGCATATTAGGAACGTGTGGTCCACGACACATATCGATGTATTCTTCGTGTACGTATAAAGCTGGTGTTTCGTCTTGAGCGATATTTTCATCCAAGATTTCTAATTTGTATGATTCCCCACGCTGTTCAAATGTGTCACGAGCTGTTTGCCAGCTGCCAACTTTCTTCACGACATCATAAGACGTTTTAGCTAATTGCAACATGCGTTTTTCAATATTATCTAAATCATCTTGCGTGAGTGAATGATCTAAATCGACATCATAATAAAAACCATTATCTATCGTCGGTCCGATAGCCATTTTCACATTAGGAAATAACTGTTTTATGGCATGCCCAATTAAATGTGCACAAGAGTGACGAATAATCTCAAGACCAGCATCATCACGTGCTGTAATGATCTGTAAATTAGCATCAGCGGTAATAAGATCACACGCATCAGCTAACTCGCCGTTAATTTTACCAGCAATAGTGGCTTTTGCTAAACCAGGACCAATGTCGTTGGCAACGTCTAAAATTGAAACAGCTTGTTCAAATGAGCGGGTTGAACCGTCAGGTAAGGTAATAATGGGCATGGAAAATCCTTTAACAGTGGTGACACCTACATTGCGCCACTTGTATTAATTAATGCAAAGGCTGAGTTCATAGTGAAACACCCGAACCAATGCTACAATGCGCAATATTATACAGATAGAGCTTAATTTGATGCAATCTTTTGTTTTTTTAATATTTTTCAACATGACATGGTTATTCATTAACATGTTATTTAGTCCCTTTTCACATGCTCAATCTGCGGTACAAAATTGGGAAACACAACAAGTGTCTCAACATATTTTAGTATCATCGACGACGATGAACGATGTTTATAAAGTCAATGCTAAAATGTACGTCTATGCCACGCCAAATGAGTTTTTTACTTTACTTGAAAATGCATACTTAGATTGCAGCTGGATTGCAAATTGTAAACAAGTAGAAATACTCAACAATACCTTATCTGATTACCGTTTTGTTCATACTGTTTTCAATAGCCCATGGCCTGTTGCTGACCGAGAAATGTACACTCGTTCTTATCATCAGTTTGACTCATCACATCAACATCTTTCAATTCTGATTGAAGACATATCGAATGACTATCCACATCATCCTCAGCGTGTCATGATGAAAAATGTCAATGCTCAATGGTCAATGACTCATTCCCATGATGGCTGGTATGAACTTAATTATTTAGCAAGTGCCGAGCCAGGCGGATTGATTCCAAGTTGGTTATCAAAAACCTTACTTAAAGAAGCAACTGCCGATACTTTTGCACGATTAAGAGAACGTCTTCATGCAGATAAAACCTTTTAAATCATTACTCATCTTAATTTGTTTATTTAGTATTATCGGTTGTTCTGGTGGGCAGCGTTTACCCGATAGTTTTGTCGAGTACCAAACACGTATGTTTCGCGTATTGTCATTAAACAAAGAACCTATTGACCCAAGTATAAGTATCACGTTCCCATCAGTTGAGAATCGAAAAGTAGCTATCCCTTCTGTGACTATCCCCTTACGTGATTTTTATGCCATAAATGGGTGTGAATTAGCATCGTTAATTGCACAACGAAATACGGCATTAGGAAAAGTCGAGTATCCTTCCCGCAGAATTGTTTATGAAGCTCAACTGCGTGATACCCTAAAAGATTGTATTGCTCTGCTTGAAAGCACGCCTGAATTTGATGAATCGAGCACGGTTAAGTCTGGTTTAGAAAACGTATTAGCGCAAAAACAGGATAATTTTCCACGTACCTGGGCTAATTTAATTCAAAATAGTGAAAGTATTCGGTTAGCTTTGAGTTTTGATCAACGTTTTATTCAAGGCGATCCAACTGATGGGTTTATTGAAACCAGTCAAGCATTGCAATATTTATATGATATTAAATCGACTATTTCTATCCAACATGCTGAAATTGAAGGTCACCTAGCCCATTTAGCACAATTCAGATTACCTGCTCGACTATTTCGTACCACGCGATATTTAACTGATGGTCTGAAGTATCTTAACCGAATTCTTTCTATTTATAATGATGAATTCACATGCTCAACTGCAGTAGAACAAGCACAAATCAAGATTTTTAATAATGTAATGAATCAATTTTTCATTCAAGAACTTCAACCTATTGCCAGTAGCACTAATCGTTACGCACAAACATTGATACCGTTATTAGAAAAAATTGTAGAAGATGAACATATAAACAATGAAATGAGGGTATTTTTGCAAAATGAGATAATGCATTATGACAATTATAAAACACTATTTTCTGAGCATGTAAATGAATTAAAAATACTATTAAACCGATGTGGCTTGCGACCATCAGCAAGCTGAACTGTGGCAATAAAAAGAGATGGTCGAATCGGGCAGGATCGAACTGCCGACCTCCTCGATGTCAACGAGGCGCTCTCCCGCCTGAGCTACGATTCGACGGGTGCTTCATGGAAGTGGCGTGAATTATACGGATTAAGATCCAGGTGTCAAAGGCTTTTTATGAAAAAACAAAAGGTTTAATTCGCTGACTAATATTTGGATCTGAAGCCATTTCTAAAAATGCGTCTCCTAATTGATTAGTTTGTTTCAGTACTTGGGTCCAGTACGTAATCCGCGTCGAAGCATCCATTGTTTCAAAATCAGTCCGGTCCGGAATTTTTTGATAAGGTAAACTATCGACAAAACGAGCACTAGGCACCAGCATAACAACATTGTCATAATTCCTAACATGTGGCACTCGAGACTTAATTGACTTATCAAACCATCCTGGACTTGGCTGAGCATAAAAATGAGGATATAAAATTAAATTATCATCATGTTGATGGTGTTTACATTTAATATCAAAGTGATAATCCACGACACCACCATCGCGGTACATACCTTTAGGCGCCCCAATTATATTCTCAACACCTTCCATAATGGCTGGTATAGAACCAGAAGCAGTTAACGCTTGGATTAAATTATCTTTATTTAATGTTTGATACTCAGTAGGCAAATTATAAGGACAATCAATCTTGATAGATGACGTGGAAAAAACAACGCGATCAAAAGTATATTTGAGTAGGCTGCGAGAACAATAATTCATGGCTGCAGATAACGCTAACCCAGGTATTTGAGCCCATTTAGACTCGTATTTATTTAATCCTTTAGCCCGGGCAACGATAAAATGTGGTTTCACTCTAGGGTTATGTAAAATTTCATCTATTCCATTATCTCCCATCATGCTATCCATAATATCAATGACAGATTGAGTAATATCTTTGGGGGTGGGTTTTGTTCCATAAACCGTATGGGAATAAAAATGCGCAAGTCGATCTATGGCATCACGAGGTTTAGCTTGAGCCATGCATGCTGCACGAAATGCACCAGCAGAGCTACCTATCACATTAATTTGATGAGATGTTGAAGCAAAAAACTCAGGAATAATAGCACGATCAAGTCCCGCTAAGACAAACCATTTAGGTCCACCAGATGCACCTAATATGGTATCAAATAGTGACGGTGATAAACCTTGAGATTGTATTTTTTCAAGTGCGGTTGCGCCTGCATATATATCTAACATAGGGAAACTCTTAATAAACGAAGGACTAATATACAGGAATCAATTTTTTTCGTAATAAAAGACAAAATTCAATCCTTTTTTTGACAATAAATGAATTACTATCCACACAGCATATATTACATCAATTAGCGTCATTCATTGACATGATTAACACACATACATATCCAAATTTGGATCAAAAATTCGATTATAATCAAAATCTTAAGATTGGCTTGATAATAATGGAATGTAATCAAATCATACACTTATAAATTACAAGAAACATCTGCACACCAATAAAAACAAGGCATCAAACACATCTTGCGTTGATGGTACTCTATGACATTTGACATCATCAGTAATTCACACATAGATAAATTCAACTGTGTCAAGAGTCATTTAAGAGCAAAATTTAGACAAACTAATGACACCTTTGATTACACCTTATACTTAAGTCTATAAAATTTTTATGCCCACAAAGTTATCCACAGATATAGTGGATAACTTATTTTCAAACTTAAAAGGATATTACCTGCTTAAATCCTATTAATATAATTTAAGGGAATAAAAACCACGCACAAGTATTTTATAAAACAACAAGTGAATGAAATCCGCATATTCAATAGTTATTTTTACTTGGATTTTCTGCTAATATTCATCTTATTAAATTGAGCTAATGAGAACCACTACCATGCTAACTATTTATGGTATAAAAAACTGTGACACCATGAAAAAAGCGATGAATTGGCTGACTGAACATAATATTGAATTTACCTTTCATGATTATAGAAAAGATGGAATCGATTCTGCTTGGTTATCTGAATTAGTCCAAAAGGTTGATATTGATGTATTAATCAATAAACGCGGTACTACATTTCGGCAACTCAGCGATGTTCAAAAACAGGCGCTGAATATGACTACCGCTATTCCATTACTACTTGAACAACCGGCAATGATTAAACGACCATTACTCATCCAAGATGAACTGATCGAATTTGGTTTCAAAGCTGATCGTTATCACCAGTTACTAATTAAATAAGCCTATTTATATGAAAGATGTTATCGAATTTTGCCAAGCTCTTATCCAAGAGCCATCAGTTACTCCAGAGGACAAATATTGTCAGCCAATGATGTCCAAGCGGCTTGAACCACTTGGTTTTAACATTGAAACGATGGTGTTTCACGATACGACCAACATGTGGGCGCGAAAAGGCAGTGAAGCACCAGTATTTTGTTTCGCAGGCCATACCGATGTCGTTCCAACAGGGCCTGAAGAAAAGTGGCAACATCCTCCATTTGCTGCAGAAATTCATGATGGTTTCATCTGGGGCCGTGGCGCTGCTGATATGAAAGGAAGCTTAGCTGCCATGGTCATTGCAACAGAACAATTTGTGTCAGATTACCCTAATCATAAAGGGTCTATTGCTTATCTTATTACCTCTGATGAAGAAGGTCCTTTTATCAATGGTACAACTAAGGTTATCGATACCTTAGAAGCTCGAAATGAAAAAATTGATTATTGTGTTGTAGGCGAACCTTCCAGCACAAGTCAAGTTGGCGATGTTGTTAAATACGGTCGACGAGGTTCTTTAACAGGTGATTTGGTTGTTAAAGGCAAACAAGGTCATGTAGCCTACCCTCACCTTGCTAAAAATCCGATTCATCAAGTATCAGCAGCGATTAATGAATTAAGTACAACACAATGGGATGAGGGTAATAATGCATTTCCAGCCAGTACATTCCAGATATCCAATATTCATGCTGGTACAGGCGCTGGCAATGTGATCCCTGGAGAATGTCATATCTGTTTTAACTTCCGTTTTTGTACCGAACAAACATTTGCCACTCTTCAAGCCCGCGTTATTGAAATTTTAGACAAACATCATTTAGATTATGAAATAGACTGGACCTACAATGGGCTGCCATTCTTAACCGACTCAGGTACATTAGTTGATGCCACCGTTACGGCGATTAAAAAAGTAGCTGGCATTACCACTGAATTATCGACTGCAGGTGGTACCTCTGATGGACGATTCATTGCTCCAACAGGCGCTCAAGTTATTGAGCTAGGACCGATTAATGCAACTATTCACCAAATAAATGAACGTGTTAAAGCCGCTGATTTAGAAACATTAGCTCAAATGTATTACCAGATCCTAGTCAATACCTTAGGTAACGATTAACCAATATGAATAGGCAGTTGGTGTGTGGTATATCACAAGATCATTTAATCAATATTGGGAACCTGGATCCTAATAATGGATCTGACCGCCATCATCTTCAATCTGAAGCCGCCCTTGCATTTATAGAGATGCAACAAGCTGCAGCAAAAGATGGAATCGATTGTCAAATATTAAGTAGCTATCGAAGCTTTAAGCAGCAACAATCCATTTGGGATCGCAAATGGATAGGTCAATTACCTGTCTTAGATAATAATGATAAAGCCATTGATATATCGTCCCTTAACAATGAAGAAAAGCTTCATGCTATTTTAAGATGGTCAGCATTACCTGGGACATCTAGACATCATTGGGGCACTGATTTTGATGTAGTCGATAGACAAAATGCGCTTAGATACAATCACACTATTGAACTTGTTGCCAGTGAGTATGAACCCAAAGGCGTCTGCGGCTTATTAACTCTGTGGCTTAAGGAGCATGCAAGCCATTATGGTTTTGAACAACCTTATGCAAAAGATTATGGAGGTATCGGTATAGAGCCCTGGCACTATAGTTATCTACCGCTGGCTGAAAAAATCGCACCACATCTAACAGAAACGTTACTTACTACCACTATCGAACAAAGTGATATAGCAGGAAAAATGACGGTGCTGAAGCACTTACCCACTATTTTTGAGCGTTATTATCGATAATGACGCTCCTTTAAATTAGGCGACAATTATGTCCACCACACTATTAATTATTGTAATTTTTGCGGCTCTTGCTTTTATTGCATCAAATATTATTACCTTACAAAAATCAAAACGATTTGACTTACCAGACTCGTACAAAGCCAGAAAAGCAGCTGAGGCCGAACATTTAGCACAAAATACTGATCAGTATGCACCTAAAGGTGACAAAAAGAATAATGGCTATGAGAATGACTACGATAAAGAAGACAAACAAGAAAATAGTTGAGCCTTCGGCGATTATATTTTAAACGTTATCCGTCATAATTAACGAG
Organism: Glaciecola sp. HTCC2999; assembly: GCA_949498985.1. Taxonomy (GTDB): domain Bacteria; phylum Pseudomonadota; class Gammaproteobacteria; order Enterobacterales; family Alteromonadaceae; genus Opacimonas. The sequence continues at coordinate 22,309 of CATECQ010000013.1, read as the reverse complement.
TCACTAAATCTTGTAATAGTGAATGCCCTTTAATTGACAAAATCAAATCACTGGCTTCAGTTGCAGAATAAGCGAGTGGTTTGTATCTCCCCCATATCGGATTTGGCCAAGCAACATCATCTTCAAAACGGGCGACATGATGAACATGTAACTGTCTTACCACATTACCCAAAGCCGCAATATTTAATGTTGTCGGTTGGCATATATCCACAAGTACTTGACTCAGCCTTGTCGACTCGACATTAAGCAACGACTGTTGACTGGCAGTTAATTGATGCATTTCTGAAATGTCATGAATACGTGGAACCAAAATACACCACGGATATTGCTTATCGTTCATTAATAATAAGTCACAAAGAGGTAAATGCGCGATCAACAAAGTATCAGATTGTAGACGTGAATCGAGTTTAAACATCGACGTTAATATCCTTTATCGAAATAGGAACGACAGTTAATAAAGCGCGCTGCCCGATGGCTACATTTGCATTTGGGAAGACGACAGCTTCTTGTTCTTGTTGCGCCGTGAAAGTATTAACACATTGACCTTCAATATTATATTCACTCGCTAATACTGCACCTTGTTGAAACATCGTAAAATTAGGTGTGTCATCAGAAAAATGTAACTTAAAGTCCGCTTCACTGCGAACAATGGATTGGCTGATACGGAATAGTACCGGTATTTGGGGCTGTTTCACTCGTTCTTCAAAAACAGCTTCAGCAAACGGCTGAGCTTGGTCAATCGGTAAAATCAAACGAAATAATGCAGAGCGAGCCAGTGCGAAATCAGCCATATTATTCTCACCAAATGGCTTCACCTTGCCTAACTCAACAGTAAAACTATGAACACCACAATCGTGCGATGAATAATAAGAATACGTGGTAGTCGGTGATTCAGAAAGTAGAACAGCGTCTATGCCTGCTTGTGCTAACCACTCAAGTTGTGAATAGGAATATGTTTTATCATGTAAATAGGGATAAACAGCAAATCTTGGATAAGCAGCGTCTCGAATAGCAGTATGTAAATCATAGTGGAAACATTGTGATTTATCATTAGCATTAGCAAAGAATGTCCGTGTATGATGCTCAAGTTGCTCAGCACGTTGGCGCTCATTGTTAGTTTGAGGTTGATGTGCACCACTGAATAACCGATTCATATTCTCCTGAATAAACCGTTGAGCACTTTGCATAGCTGGTAAGTTGGCAAATTGGACCATGAAACGCGCATTGATAATAATCTTTTTACTCAATATTGCTTCAACAATCTCATTACAAATTTCAATAGGTGCCGTTTCATTTCCATGCACACCACATGAATATAATACATGCCGACCAACGCCTTGACGGTAACTAACAGGAATAAATTCAATAACTCCAGGTGCATGAACTAGCACCTGGGTCCCATTAGTTAGGCTAAACGCTTGCACTTGGTGAAATTGTTCACTTGCTTGTAGGGAGTAAGAGAAAAAGTGTTTTCGATCAATCGAAAAATCACGCATGTGTTAACCTTAACTGATAATCTAGTCTTGGTTATTTTACGCTACACTTCTCCAGTTTCCAAATACGTTCTACATAATCCTGAATAGAACGGTCAGAAGTAAATTTACCCATCTTAGCCGTATTTAATATTGCCATGCGAGCCCAATTACTTTGATCACGGTAAGCCTCATTTACACGTTGATGAGCGGTTGAATAACTATCATAATCCGCTAAACATAGATAAGGATCACCACCGTCTAATAGACTATGTTTAATTGACGATAACGCTCGTGGACGACCTGGCGTGAAATAATCTGTGTCTAACCAATCAATGATGGCTTTTAACTCAGGGTTTTTATAGTAGTAATCATAAGGATTATATCCTTGGGCTTGCAGTGCATAAACTTCATCAACTGTTAGACCAAAGATAAAGATATTCTCATCGCCCACTTCCTCAGCAATTTCGATATTCGCTCCATCCAGTGTACCAATAGTTAGCGCACCATTGAGAGATAGCTTCATATTACCCGTACCAGAGGCTTCTTTACCCGCTGTTGAAATTTGCTCAGAAACATCTGCAGCTGGGATCATCTTTTCAGCGAGTGAAACCCGATAATTTGGTAAGAATACAACTTTAAGTTTGTGATTTACGCGCGGATCGTAATTAATCTTTTCAGCAACAGCATTAATTGCAAATATAATATCTTTTGCTAATTTATAACCTGGCGCGGCTTTAGCACCAAAAATAAAGACACGTGGATGCATATCGTAATTCGGGTTTTCTAATAAACGACGATATAACGCTAAAATATGTAATAAGTTCAAATGTTGACGCTTGTATTCATGTAAACGTTTAATCTGAATATCAAAGATAGCTTTGGTATCCACATCAATACCCGTTAATACTTTAATCTCTTTTGCGAGTAACTCTTTGTTCGCTTGTTTGACTTTCATGAATTGTTTTTGGAATGTTTTATTATCTGCATGCTTAACTAACCCCGTTAATTTATCGAGGTGTAATGGCCAATCAGATCCTATTTTTTTATCAATCAAATTAGATAAGGCAGGGTTACATGCTTTTAACCAACGCCTTGGAGTAATACCGTTGGTTACATTCGTTAATTTTCCTGGCCAGATAGTTTCAAACTCTGGGAATAAATTTTGTTTAACCAGTTTAGAATGAATTTCTGCCACACCATTAACTGCAAATGACCCGATCACGGATAAATTGCCCATTCGTACCATTTTTTCATTCGCTTCTTCGATAATGGAGAGCTTAGCTTTCATCGCATTATCACCTGGCCACACGCGCTCAACCTCCGCTAAGAAACGATGATTGATTTCATAAATAATCTCAATGTGACGCGGAAGTATTTTCTCAATCATACGAACTGGCCATTTTTCAAGAGCTTCTGGTAGTAACGTATGATTTGTATAAGCAAATACTTTTGAACTAATTGCCCAAGCACTATCCCAATCAAGCTCAGCACGATCTACCAAAATGCGCATTAACTCGGGAATTGCAATAGCAGGGTGAGTATCGTTTAACTGAATGACAACTTGCTGAACAAACCGACTCCAGTCATCTCCATGAGCCCGTTTATAACGACGAATAATATCTTTAAGTGAACAGGCACAAAAGAAATATTGCTGAATTAAACGTAACTCTTTACCAGCTTCAGTCTCATCATTCGGATAGAGTACTTTAGAGATTGTTTCAGCCTGAACATTTTCGCGTTGAGCATCGACATAGCCACCAGCGTTAAAAACATCCCAATTAAAATAATCAGACGCTTCGGATTGCCAAAGGCGAAGAACGTTGACCGTTTTACCTTCATAACCAACGACAGGAATATCCCAAGGTACGCCTTTAACAATCATACTTGGATGCCATTCTTTTTGAATCGCCCCACTTTCACCGTATTTAGTTTCGACATAACCATATAAAGGGATTTCTTGGATCGATTCTGGACGACATATCTCCCACGGATTACCATAATCACGCCAGCTATCTGGACGCTCAATTTGTTCACCATTGCGGATTTCTTGACGAAACAACCCATGTTCATAATGCAAACCATAGCCAATGGCGGGTAACTCTAACGTCGCTAATGAATCAATGTAACATGCAGCTAAACGCCCTAAACCGCCATTACCTAATGCCATATCAGGTTCTTCTTCTAATACATCCGATAAATTTACACCTAATTCATTTAATGCGTCTTTAGCTTGCTCGAACACACCAAAATTATGAATATTATTCGATAATAAGCGCCCCATTAAAAACTCAGCAGAAAAATAATGTACCGCACGGGTATCATTTAAATAATGGTTCTTTTGGGTCTTACGAAGGCCTTCTAAGACCAATTCCTGAATTGCCGCACTCGTGGCTTTCCACCAAGCATGATTATTTGCTTTATTCTCATCTGTTCCCAATGTGCTATGGAGATGTCGCACGACAGCGAGTTTGAATTCTTCTTTGGATAAAATGGGGGTAGTAGATAGCATATTAAGGTTCTCTAGAAAAGTAACGATATAAAACACATGGGTAATATAACAAGACTTAATACAACTTTATGTTAAATTAATGTTAAATAACCAATAAAAATGAATGAATACGAATTCAATCACTCATTTTTTAACCTTTAATTAACATTATTATTGCTATTTATTTACATCTCCAGTAAAAATAGAAAATAGTCGTTTTACTACAAGCGTCAAAATCAATAGTTTACTTACACCAGAATCAATATTTAACTGATCACACTATTCACTAGGGCTTGCGCATCATCTAACAATGCGTCTAAATGTTCAGGGGAAATGAAACTCTCCGCATAAATTTTATATACATTTTCAGTACCCGATGGGCGAGCCGCAAACCATCCATTTTCAGTAGTCACTTTTAAACCACCAATAGCGGCCCCATTACCTGAAGCATGAGTCTGTTTACTAATAATCGGTTCACCTGCAATACTATTAGCAGACACCACATCAGCAGTAATCTGTGATAAAGCGTGTTTTTGAGCCAACGTTGTTGCTACATCTATTCGCTTATAATGAGGCGTACCAAACATATCGGTTAGCTGTAGATAACGTTGTGCAGGATCAGTACCGGTAACTGCAGTCATTTCGGCAGCTAATAGACATAAGATAAAACCATCTTTATCCGTCGCCCAAGGTTGACCGTTTAGGCGTAAAAAGATCCCACCAGCACTCTCTTCGCCGGCAAAACCAATACTTTGATTTAATAACCCTTGGACAAACCATTTAAATCCGACCGGCATTTCTGCCAGCTCTCGACCATTATGATTGACGACTCGGTCAATCATTGAACTGGACACTAATGTTTTACCTATCTGTAGACTAGATGACCACTGAGGACGGTGGTTAATAACATAATCAATAGCCACTGCTAGATAATGATTCGGGTTCATTAAACCTAGAGGAGTCACAATACCATGACGATCAAAATCGGCATCATTGCCAAACGCTAATATGAATTTATCCTTATGTGCAAGTAGACCAGCCATAGCGTAAGGAGATGAACAATCCATGCGAATTTGTCCATCCTTATCTAAAGACATGAAGCTAAAACGTTGATCAATTGCATGATTCACAATCTCAATATCTAAGTCATATTGTTGTGCAATCATCCGCCAATATCGAGCCCCTGCTCCTCCTAATGGATCAGCACCCAGTTTAATCTGGCTGCTAGCAATTGCTTGCATATCAATCACATTAGCCAAATCATTAATATAAGCAGGAGCAAAATCAACTTCGCTTAAATATTGGCTATCTAATGCAACATCAATATCTAACCACTTTACTACTTGGCTACCTGTTAATAAGATGTCATTAGCGCGTTTTTGAATCTTACTCGTCGCATCAGTATCAGCAGGGCCACCGTGAGTGGCATTGTATTTAAAGCCGCCATCTTGAGGTGGATTATGCGATGGCGTGATAACGATTCCATCAGCTTTATCTTGATGAGTGTGGTTATAACGGAGTATGGCATGGGAAATAACCGGTGTTGGCGTGTAATCTCTATTTGCTTGTATCACCACTTCGACATTATTAGCACATAACACCTGAATGGTAGTCGTTAAGGCTGCTTCTGATAATGCGTGAGTATCCATTCCCACATAACAAGGACCTGTGATATTTTCAGCTTGACGATATTCAGCAAGTGCTTGAGCAATAGCAGCAATATGCGCCTCATTAAATGAACGATTAAATGCACAGCCTCGATGACCGGATGTACCAAAAATTACGGCTTGTTCTGGGATATTGGCATCCGGTTTTAAAGTGTAATAATCAGAAATAAGTTTTGCTACATTAATTAAATCCGATTGCTGAGCAGTTTGTCCTGCACGTTCATGAAGCGCCATAACACATCCTTTTGATAATCATAAGTAGAGCTTTATTTTATTGTAAGCATAATTACGGTTGTTTTCATTACATTTTAAAGATAACTTCATCAATAAATCATCAACACCGAAAACACATACAACATGTTAAAAATAAGAGATAAAAAAAACCCACTCAATGAGTGGGTTTCTTAAACTTACTAGTAAAACTGTCTATTATTTAGCAGCTTTACGTGCACGAGCTTCTTCCATTACGCCTTCTGCTACATTAGCAGGACACTGGTTGTAATGTGAGAACTCCATAGAGAACTGACCACGACCAGAAGTCATTGTACGTAGTTGACCGATATACCCAAACATTTCTGATAATGGTACGTCAGCTTTTATACGAACGCCTGTTGCGCCAGCTTCTTGGTCTTTAATCATACCACGACGACGGTTAAGGTCACCGATAACATCACCCACGTGATCTTCAGGTGTGAACACATCTACTTTCATGATAGGTTCAATGAGTTGTGGAGATGCTTTTGGAATAGACTGACGGAATGCACCTTTTGCTGCAATTTCGAATGCTACCGCTGATGAATCAACAGCGTGGAAACCACCATCGTATAATTCAACTTCAACATCTAACACGGGATATCCAGCTAGTACACCTTCATCCATCATTGACTTAAAGCCTTTTTCGATAGCTGGGAAGAATTCTTTTGGTACGTTACCACCAACAACAGTTGATTTGAACGTGAAACCTGAATTTGCTTCTCCAGGGCGAATACGGTAATCAATTTTACCGAATTGACCAGAACCACCAGATTGCTTCTTGTGAGTGTATGAATCTTCAACATCAGCAGTAATCGTTTCACGATATGCAACTTGTGGTTGACCTACTTCTAGCTCTACGCCATAAGTACGCTTCAAGATATCTACCTTAATATCTAAATGCAATTCACCCATACCTTTAAGAATGGTTTCACCTGAATCTTCATCTGTTTCAACTTGGAAAGAAGGATCTTCTGCGACCATTTTACCAATAGCAATACCCATTTTCTCAGTAGAACCTTTATCTTTTGGCGATACGGCAATAGAAATTACTGGCTCAGGGAAAATCATTGGCTCAAGTGTACATTCGTGTTTAGGATCGCATAATGTGTGACCCGTCTGTACGTTCTTCATACCAACAACAGCAATAATATCACCTGCACGAGCTGAAGAAATTTCAGTACGATCATCAGCGTGCATTTCAACCATTCGACCAATACGTTCAGTTTTACCTGTCGCAGAGTTAAGGATAGTATCGCCTTTATTTAATGTACCAGAGTAAACACGGATAAAGGTTAACGCACCAAAACGGTCATCCATTATTTTAAATGCTAAGGCACGAAGAGGTTCATTCACATCAACAAGAGCAAATTCACCTGTTGCATCACCAGTATCTGGATCAGTTAATGGTTGTGGATCAACCTCGGTTGGGCTTGGTAAATAATCAACAACAGCGTCAAGTACGTTTTGAACACCTTTGTTTTTAAATGCAGAACCGCAATAAGTTGGGAAGAAATCAAGTTTACGTGTACCTTCACGAATACAATGTTTGATTTGCTCAATAGTCGGCATTTCACCTTCCATGTATGCCATCATTAGCTCATCGTCTTGCTCAACCGCTGTCTCGATTAATTGCTCATGGTATTCTTCAACTTTATCAACCATGTCAGCTGGGACATCAGTCACTTCAAAGTTTTCAGGAAGACCTGTGTCATCCCAGATGTATGCTTTTTTCTCTAATACATCAACTACACCGACGAAATCATCTTCAATACCGATAGGTAAGGTCATAACGAGTGGATTGGCAGCAAGTACGTTTTTCACTTGGCCTACAACACGGTAAAAATCTGCACCCATACGGTCAAGTTTGTTAACGAAAATGATACGTGCTACTTCAGATTCATTAGCATAACGCCAGTTAGTTTCGGATTGTGGTTCAACACCACCTGAACCACAGAAAACACCTACACCACCATCAAGTACTTTTAATGAACGGTAAACTTCAACAGTGAAGTCAACGTGTCCAGGAGTATCGATGATGTTCATGCGATGGTCTTTCCAGAAACATGTAGTCGCAGCAGACTGGATAGTAATACCGCGCTCAGCTTCCTGTTCCATGAAATCGGTTGTTGCTTCACCATCGTGAACTTCACCAGACTTATGGATTTTACCGGTTAATTTTAAGATACGTTCGGTCGTGGTCGTTTTACCCGCGTCAACGTGGGCGAAAATACCAATATTTCTATAGTGTGCTAAATCAGACATAGTTCCACTTATTTAATTTGTTCATAAAAAAATCGGGCGGATTATATAAGATCTTAGGGGTGTTTTGATACCTTTTTTTACTATATTCACAAATAAAATGTAAAAAATTGGCTATTTGTGCAAAATTTAACAGTATTTAGGATGTTCTTAGTATGCACACGGTTACTTCATCACGATTGTGATATAGGTGTTTGGCTTGCCATGTGAACTTTATATTAGCACTTGTCAGTTGCGTAGTAATACTTGCTTTTGCTTGGCACATTGCCACATAACGCTGTTTCATGGGAAGCTTAAGATTAAAAATAGCATGGTGAGCCCAACCATTAACTAACCAATCAGTCATCAACTGTGCTACACGATCAGGTTGCTCAATCATGTCACATACGAGCCAATTCACACTGCCATATTGAGGCTGGTATTTAAAACCATCCGCGGCAAAATAATCCACTCTTCCGGTCTTCATAAGTGCATCATCCATCGCACCATTATCAATGGCTTCGACATGAACCCCTCGTTGAACTAATTGATAGGTCCATCCGCCAGGACAAGCGCCTAAATCGACCGCATTTACATCGTCATTAAAATAATACTGATGTTCTGATTTAGGAATAAAAGTGTGTATAGCTTCTTCTAATTTTAATGTTGAGCGAGAGGGTGCATCACTAGGGAACTTTAAACGGTAAATGCCGTTTTCGTGCGCACTGCGATTATTTGGCAAACTTATCCCAAGATGAATACTGCTGCCATGTTCAAAAAATGCATGTAATGTCACACCAACCAATGCTTGCTTAGTCTTGCGTTGTATAAGCCAATCTTGCGCACGTAAATGCTGGCGAAACGGAACACTAAATTTCCGGCAAAACTTTGCTAATTCTTTACCATCTTCAGTATCAGCAGATTCAACTACTGCTGTTTGTGCTCTAAAGCCCTCAGGTAAGAGTGTTGTGCACACGGCATGGATTTGGGTTAAACGGTTACTGCGATCCAAATCAGGAATATGAGCAAATACCCCAATTAATTGACGTGCAAATATCAAATCATCAAAACGGACAGCTTCATTAATCCGATCCGTCGTCTCCGGAGAATAAAACGCAAAATAGACAAAACCAGTATTAGGTAAGACTTTGGCAAAACCGAATATTTGATGCAATGCACAGATAGCATCGAGTTCTTGTGCTAGATTCGCTTCATAACCACTGCGGCAGTAACATAACAAACCACTGAGGGATAGATTAGTAGGTGTATTATTTTGTGGTGTTGATGAGACGGTCATCTTAACGGGCCCTGCCTTTTATACAATATATCAACACACACGCACTCATTAACACCCATGAGCCAATTAACAATAAACCGCCATACATAGTTAAAAAAGAAAACGTAGTGATTGAGGCCAAGTATTTTAAATATATGGTGCCACTGAATAAGCTAATCCCAACAAAAAATAATGTTTGTATGATGATGATCCCGCGTCTTAATCCAAGTTCGTGAGTGATATAACTCAGCATGCCTAAGCCAATAATCACTAACAGATGATATTGTTGTATGTTTAACGCAAAATGAAGGGAGCGAAGTGCCTGCTCAGTGAAATGACTCATGTGCGCCAAAGCAGCATTCAACCCAACCCCCAAAGCAGCTAACAACATGCATAGTACTGTCATGAGAAGTGCATAGCGTAACGAAAAAGTCATAAGAAAAAGCTCAATAAAAGTTATCGGTGAACATAGGTACTCAATAAATCAGCTACCTCTTTTAGATTTTGCATAATATCACGACCAGAAGATTTTCGCGGGATAAAACTATGATCACCATCATGAATGAAAGCCACTTTTATATGTTCAGGCAAAGAATAATGGCTAATATCATTCACATTCCCAAAGGCATCTCGCTCGCCTTGGCAAATGAATATAGGAGTTGAAGTCGCTTGTAATACTTCCAAACGTAACTTATCGGGTTTGCCAACCGGATGGAAGGGATAGCCTAAGGCGTATACTCCTTCAATATCATGAGCAACATTATCCTGATTAGCTACATGACAAGCTACCCTGGCTCCCATTGATTTACCTCCAATCCACAAAGAGGCTGTTCCAATAAGTTGGCGCACCACCCCAATGACTGACTCATATTCTTTGATTAATAGCGGTAATTTCGCTGGAGGTCGTTTTTTCTCTTCAGACAATGCCTTGACCATGTAAGCAAAATCAAATGTCCAAACATGGCAGCCGTTTTGGTTCAATAATGGAATGAGTTGTGCAAAAAAAGGATGTGAAGTACTTGCTCCAGCCCCATGTGCCATTAACAGATGGTGAGTCGAAGGCATAAGACTGACATGATGTTTAAGATGATACTGTTCGATAAATTCCGGTTCAATATGATACATACTCTTAACGTTCTTCCTTGACTTGACTCAATAACCACTCTCGAAACAATGTGATTTTTTCTTGTTCAAACTGCGCCATCTCACTTACGATATAAAAACCATCTTTAGACTCTACCCGTTCTGCAAATGGACAAATTAATCGACCCGAGTCAATTTCAGGTTTAGCCAGCATCGTATTAGCCAAAGCGATACCTTGACCCAAGGCGGCAGCTTGAAGTACCAACATGGAATGAGAAAACATCGGACCTTGGTTTACATTGACATTAGTAATGTCAAATTTCTTTAACCACCGTTTCCAGTTTTCCCGGGAAGAATCATGTAATAGACTATGTTTGGATAAATCGGTAAGATTTTCTAGAGGTTTATTCGAGGAAAATAGCATGGGTGAGCAGACCGGAGTTAAATACTCTTTATGTAACTGCTCACTGTGCAACCCACTCCAACGACCTCGTCCATAATAAATAGCAATATCAATACTTTCATCTAGAAACCCTTCGTCATAATCCACCGCTTTAATACGCACATCAATGTCTGGATATGCCAGAGAAAATTGACTTATTCTCGGCACTAACCATTGCGCAGCAAAACTTGGCTGCATTGCCACCGTTATAGATCCCTTAGCTCCCCGTGTTAAGAGTCGTTCGGTCGCGTCATTAATTTGTTGAAAAATATCTTTAACGTCGAAATAGTAGGCTTGCCCGTCTTCAGTTAATAAAAGATTACGGTTTTTACGTAAAAACAGCTTAGTTGATAAGAATTCTTCTAATAACTTAATTTGATGACTCACAGCAGCTTGTGTCACAAAAAGTTCATCCGCTGCTTTCGTGAAACTTAAGTGCCGAGCTGCCACCTCAAAAGCTCTTAACGCATTTAACGGGGGTGTTCTTCTAATCATAATTTTAGGTTCAATAAGATATCTAACCGCATATTATCATTAGTAAAACTAATGTCAAAACTATAATTCTTTTCATTATTCTGGATGCGAATACCCCCTTACAATACGTCTTATTGAAACACAACACACACCCATATTTTTTATCACGGAGAATGAGAATGAAGCAGTCTAAAATCCCCTTTGTATCAGTCTTGGCATTTGCAGTCTTTGCTACAAGCAGCGCACAAGCTAATACTATTACATCAAAGACCCGCACTGGTATCGAGGTAGCTTCAATCCAAGCGGCTATTGCGCAACACATTGAAATCAATATGAATTAATTAGAAAAAGCCTCTCAAATACAGCTTAATCAATCAAATGTGACAGTCATAACCCGAACCCGAATGAAGATGTTAAGTGACAATAACACGCTGCATATTGTCAGTAATTCACTCACCCCAGATGGGGTGAGCGAATAATGGGATTATAATGCGCGAGTATCTAAAGGGGGAAATGATTTGACCAGGTCATCAATCGCTTTCATTTGTGCTAAATAAGGTTCTAATTTGTCTAATGCAAGTGCACATGGGCCATCACATTTGGCTTCATTAGGATTAGGATGGGCTTCGATAAATAATCCTGCAATCCCTAATGCCATTCCACTTCGTGCAAGTTGGGCCGCTTGAGCACGACGTCCATCAGCAGATGATTCACGACCACCGGGTTTTTGTAAAGCATGCGTCGCATCAAAAATAACGGGGGCTTGGGTTTTCATTTCATCCATGGCTAACATGTCCACCACCAAATTATTGTAGCCATAACATGAACCACGCTCACAGAGTAATATTTGCTCATTACCGGCTTCTGCAAACTTGTTAATGATATGACGCATTTCGTGTGCTGCGAGAAACTGAGGTTTTTTGACATTAATAACAGCACCCGTCTTAGCCATTGCCACAACGAGATCGGTTTGGCGAGCTAAAAATGCCGGTAATTGAATCACATCGACCACCTCAGCAACAGGCTGTGCTTGATACGGTTCATGCACATCAGTGATAAGAGGTACATTAAACGTCGATTTGATTTCCTCAAAAATCTTTAGTCCTTCATCTAGGCCAGGTCCACGATAGGAATTCACAGATGAACGATTAGCTTTATCAAACGAGGCTTTGAACACATAACCAATACCTAGTTTTTCAGTAACCCTTTGATATTCTTCAGCAATACGCATAGCAAGATCGCGTGACTCGAGGACATTCATTCCACCAAATAAAACAAACGGCGCATCATTCGCCACATTAAGATCACTGATTTGACAAGCTGAAATCGTCATGATTATTTCCTAAATAATATTTAAAATAATGGCATTTTGCTAAAAGCAACTTTTGCTGTTAAACCTAACCAAGCAATCGCACCAATAAATGCGAATATTCGCATAGCATTAGTTCGTGCCCATTTCACAGCCAAAACGGCTAATAAGATGTATGCCACTAAACCAATTAACTTACTAGTAACCCAATCATGAATAAACGGGTATTGTGATATCGAGATACATAAGCCAATCGCAGTCACAATAAGAACGGTATGAATGATATGTGGCAGTACTTTAAGCCATTTAGCATCTTTCATTTTAGTATCAAAAATGTGTGCAACAACTTGCAACGTTAAAAACAATAATGAAAGTGCCACAGCCGTTAAGTGGAGGTGTTTGAACGCCATGTACATAATGTATTTCCTATTTATGTGGTTGATAGTTTATTTTGTATTAGATGAAATAGTGTATTCACCTAGCGTTATTCTTGGTTGCCCAGCATAATCACATAAAGTGGTCACATTGGTAAACCCATTTTGTGTCATTAATTGACGTATTATATGACCTTGAGTATGTCCATGTTCTAATATTAACATCGCATTTTGATTCAGATAGTTCGTTGATTTAGACACAATCGTCTTAATATCTGCCAATCCATGGTCTGATGCTGTCAGTGCTGTATCAGGTTCAAAACGAATATCCCCTTGGGTTAAATAAGGACTATCTGGTTCAACATAAGGCGGATTGGACACAATAACATCAAACTTTCCATCCACATGGCTAAACCAATCACTCAATTTAATCGTGATATTACTTTCAGGAGCTAGATGTTGTGCATTTTGTTGAGCAAGTGTCACTGCTTCTGGCACAAAATCGACACCGATAACTTCTAATTCAGGGCGTTCTAAACATATGGATATTGCTATTGCACCTGACCCAGTACCTAAATCCAAGACTCGTTTGATGTGAGGTTGTGCTAATACTAACTCAACACATTGTTCAGTCTCTGGTCTTGGGATCAAGGTTGCGGGCGAAACGGCAAAATCATATCCATAGAAATTCTGATAACCTAAGATATAGGCGATAGGCTGACCTGTTTGACGTTGTTTAAGCAACTTAAAAAATGCGTTGGACTGTGCTTCAGAGAGGTTTTTATCCGGCCAAGTATGTAAGTAAGCACGATTACAATCCAGCACAGCACACAATAAGCATTGTGCATCAATGCTCGGATTTGCATAAGGATCATTCTCAATGATGCATTGCTCAACACCAGTACGTAAAGCTTGCGCAATACTTAACATCATTAGTCTTCAGATAACGCCGCAAGCATATCAGCTTGGTGTTCTTGTCGAATAGGTTCTAGCAATGCGTCCACATCACCTGCAACGACATCATCAAGTTTATATAAGGTTAAATTAATACGGTGATCAGTCACTCGTCCTTGAGGATAATTATAAGTACGAATACGCTCTGACCGATCGCCACTACCTACTAAGGATTTTCGCGTTGAAGCTTCTTCAGCATCGCGCTTTTCTTTCTCGATATTATTTAAACGTGATTGTAATACCGACATTGCTTTAGCTCGATTTTTATGTTGAGAACGTTCATCTTGACATTCCACCACCACACCACTAGGTATATGCGTAATACGAATCGCTGAATCCGTTTTATTGACGTGCTGTCCACCAGCACCTGAGGCTCGGAAAGTATCAATACGTAAATCAGCGGGATTAATGTCTATCGCTTCAGACTCTGCGACTTCCGCTAAAACAGCAACAGTACAGGCTGAGGTATGAATCCGGCCTTGACTTTCAGTTTCAGGAACACGCTGAACACGATGCCCCCCAGACTCAAATTTCATGACACCGTATGCCCCGTCACCAATGACATTAGCAATGACTTCTTTGTATCCTCCGTGTTCACCTTCATTGGCAGACACTAGTTCAATTCGCCAGCCTTTTGTTTCGGCATAACGTGAATACATACGGTATAAATCACCCGCAAAAATAGCGGCTTCATCGCCCCCTGCTCCCGCACGGATCTCCAAGAAACAGTTACTATCATCTTGTGGATCACGAGGTAATAATAAAATTTGTAAGGTTTGCTCAAGACCTTCAATACTGGCTTTGGCTGCTTTCATTTCTTCTTGGGCCATTTCGCGCATTTCAGCATCGTCTTCTTGCATCATTTCATTAGCAGAAGCTAAATCTTCTTGTGCCGTCTGGTAATCACGAAAACTTTTAACGACATCTTCAAGCTGAGCATATTCTTTTGATAAGGTCCGAAAACGGTTTTGATCACTAATGACATCCGGATCGCCTAATAAGGCTTGTACTTCTTCAAAGCGTTCCACAAGAGTTTCGAGTTTTTGTACGACAGACGGTTTCATGGGTTTCCAAAAAGTAGTTTATTACGCGCTAGTAGGATAATGCATCGTTCATTAATTATTTAATGAATCGTCATCAGCATTGAGGTTCAGCGCATCAGTTAAAATTTTAAGAGTGCGATTATCCTGTAATTGAGCCGCTTGCGCCAGTGCTTTTGTAGGACCATGCATCATTTGATTAGATAATTTATGACTAAATGACGCTAATACCTCTTTAGGATCTTGCCCATCGTCAATCTGCGTCAGCGCTTTATTCAATAATGTAGTGCTGATGTGAGTTTGAGAATCACGGTACGATTTCACGACATCAACATTGCTCTGTGCTTGTTGCCACTGTGTCACAACGGTGATTTGTTCATCAATCATCATTTGTGCTTGTGCCGCTGCTTGTTCTCGATTTGCTAAATTTTGAGCGACAATATTTTGTAAATCATCAACAGTATACAAGTAGATTTCATCAAGCTTTGCTACCTCACCTTCAATATCACGAGGAACCGCAATATCAATCATTAGCATCGGTTTATGTTTTCTCAGTTCTAATGCGTGCTCCACCATCCCTTTCCCGATTAAAGGTAACTGTGAAGCAGTAGATGAGATAATAATATCAGCCTGAGGTAAATGACTTGGCAACTGGTTTAAGGTCATAGCTTGACCATTAAACATAGAAGCAATTTCTTGCGCCTTACTAATCGTTCGATTAGCTACGTCAATTTTATTAGCCCCTTGCTCGTGCAAATGTTTTGCAACAAGGTCAATGGTTTCCCCAGCCCCTATCAACAGAACGCGTGATTTCGCTAAATTACCAAATATCTGTTTTGCCAATTGTACTGCAGCAAACGCAACTGACACAGCATTTGCGCCAATATCGGTATCAGTACGGACTTTTTTGGCGACTTGAAAGGTGTGATCGAATACGCGTTGAAACTGTGTCGTTAGTGCATCATGGTGCTTTGCATCACTAACTGCTTGTTTAACCTGACCTAGAATTTGGGGCTCACCTAAGATAAGTGAATCAAGTCCCGATGCTACCCGCATAATATGGTTCAGTGCATCTGTATTTTCGTGAATATACGTATGCTGAGATAACGCTTCAAAATCACATTGATGAAAGTCAGCCAACCATCTTACCAAACTGTTTTTATTCGGTAATTCACTGCCTAATTGCAAGTACAATTCAGTACGATTACACGTAGACAAAACCACGGCAGCATCA
This sequence comes from Glaciecola sp. HTCC2999, assembly GCA_949498985.1. Lineage (GTDB taxonomy): Bacteria > Pseudomonadota > Gammaproteobacteria > Enterobacterales > Alteromonadaceae > Opacimonas. The sequence goes on along the minus strand of CATECQ010000013.1, from coordinate 6,000 downwards.
ACAGCATCTACTTTTTGTAAGCTCGCAAATGCATCAGTCAACGCATCAGGCGTAAACGCGACTTTTTCTCGAAGCGAGACGGGTGCAGTATTATGATTAATGCCTAGGGCGATGACGGTCATGAATAAGGTCTGTGACTAATTAACGTCAACATTGTACGAAAAAGACCGCATGATTAAAAGTAAATCCATCAAGACATTAGCCGTGTGTCGTAATTTATTAGAAACATGGGTACTATATGTACGAATAACTATCTCAAAATTCTTTTAATCGATTTTTATGATCTTAAATATCTCACGCACGACATGGACAAGATTGATTTTTTTAATCACTGGATTATGCATATTATCAGGATGTGCCAATCCTTTAGTCAAAGGGAATTTACTCGGAGCAAAGCACGTATCACAACTGACACAATGGCAAGCCACTGGCAAATTAGCGTTTATCACACCATTAGATAAGCAAGCTGTAAATTTTGTCTGGTTACAAAATAACGATGAATACAAAGTGAACTTCAATACATTTTTAGGTATCAATGTATTGAGTATTAAGCGGGACAAACTGGGTATTATAATTAGTGCTGAGGGCAAAGATTACCAAAGTGAGAATCCACAACAGCTCATTTTTGACCTCACTGGATGGTGGTTGCCTATCGATGAATTAAGTCGCTGGTTGAAAGCCGATATAGACAGTGAAGAAGGCGATGTAACTAAGGATAATGAGGGCTATGTTCAATCTTACACCCCCAACTGTCGCGAAACATTATGTTCAGAAAATATCATGATTCATTACAGCCAATATCAACCAGTAGCTCATTTAATATTGCCACACCGATTGACTATGCAAACTCAAGGTATGGCACAACAAACATTAAAAGTTAGTATTCAACATTGGCGGTAAACAACCTAAGTCAAAGAGAATGGATGATATGTTAGGTTGATTTGTATCTAATGACTTGAGCGTCAAAAAATACTACTATTTTTACAATTAAACGGTTTAAACAAAATCCCTATGTCCTCATTATTAGCACAATATCAACATATCGCTTGGCCTTCTCCCGCCAAACTCAACTTATTTTTGCATATCACCGGACAGCGACCTGATGGGTACCATGAGTTAGAATCTTTATTTCAAATGACAGATTATGGGGATACCTTATATTTTGCTCCCAATAACACTGGTGAAGTAAGACTTATTACACCATTTCCGGATGTCCCACATGATGATAATTTAATTGTCAAAGCCGCGAAACAATTACAAATACATTGTCAGCTAAACGCTGGTGTAGATATTCATATTGATAAAATACTTCCTTTAGGTGGCGGTATTGGTGGTGGATCGAGTAATGCAGCTACAGTATTGGTTGCATTAAATCAATTATGGGAATGTGGTTTAACTAATCATGAATTAGCGACTCTAGGACTTACTTTGGGTGCCGATGTCCCTGTGTTTGTTCATGGTCAAACAACCTTTGCACGAGGCGTCGGTGAACAATTCACTCCAGCTCCCAATACCGATGCTGTTTTTTTAGTCATTCACCCTGGCATTCATATTTCTACGCAGACAATTTTCACTTCTCCCGACCTGCACAGAAATACCCCTAGTATTGATTTTTGTGACTATACTTTTGCTAATACCCATAATGATTGCGAACAATTAGTCGTAAACTTGTATCCGGAGGTTGCAAATTTATTACAGCACTTGTTACACTACGCGCCGTCGAGGTTAACAGGTACAGGTGCTTGCGTATTTGCCACTTTTGACAAGGAAGAAGAAGCTCAACAGGCGTTGTTAGCCATACAACACCAACAAATATTGGACACTAAAGCCCATTCATTTATATGTCATGGGCTGGCAGAATCACCACTGCAGACAATAATAAAGACCATATTTGACGTTAGGGACTAAGGAATACAATTGGGGTATAGCCAAGTTGGTAAGGCAGCGGGTTTTGATCCCGCCATCCGTAGGTTCGAGTCCTGCTACCCCAGCCATCTCTTTATATAAACCTTCGCACTGAGGAATTACCTGTGCCAGACATGAAGATTTTTGCCGGTAACGCGGTCCCAGAGCTAGCTTTTAAAGTAGCTGAACGCTTATACACTAAATTAGGAAATGCCACTGTTAGTCGCTTTAGCGATGGTGAAATTTCTGTCGAAATTCATGAAAATGTCCGTGGTTCGGATGTTTTTATCATCCAATCAACTTGTGCCCCAACAAATGATAACTTAATGGAATTAATCGTAATGATTGATGCCTTACGTCGTGCATCAGCGGGTCGAATCACTGCAGTTATCCCTTATTTTGGATATGCTCGTCAAGACCGTCGCGTTCGTTCCGCACGTGTTCCTATTACAGCAAAAGTAGTGGCTGACTTTTTATCAAATGTTGGTGTAGATCGAGTTTTAACGATTGATTTACATGCAGAGCAAATTCAAGGATTTTTTGATGTCCCGGTTGATAATGCATTTGGTACACCAATTTTACTAGATGACATGTTCAAACGCGATTTCCACCAACCCGTCGTCGTGTCACCTGATATCGGTGGTGTTGTCCGTGCACGCGCAACTGCAAAATTACTCAATGATATTGATCTCGCAATTATCGATAAGCGTCGCCCCAAGGCAAATGTTGCCAAAGTTATGAACATCATTGGTGATGTGAAAGGTCGCGACTGTATCATTGTCGATGATATGATTGATACCGGCGGCACCCTAGCCAAAGCAGCAGAAGCATTAAAAGACCATGGTGCTCGAAATGTTTATGCGTATGCAACTCATGCTATATTCTCAGGTAAAGCAGCTGAAAACTTAGAAGCTTCAGTGATTGATGAAATCATTGTTACAGACAGTATTCCACTTTGCGAGAAGATGCAGAAAGTGAGTAAAGTGAAACAACTGACTTTATCTGACATGCTGGCTGAAACGATTCGTCGTATTTCTAACGAAGAATCCATCAGTGCGATGTTCGAATACTAGCACATTTGATTACCTAGTATCGTTGCAAAGTGGATGCATAAATGAGAGCTCAGTCATTGCTATTTAGTATTTTACTGAGCTCCATTTTCCTATATTGCTAACATTATTATTCAACACTATGAATGAATTAATGCGACATTTTATTTCATTAATCATTTTATAATAGTGGTTACCCTCCCAATATATGCCCCTGTTATATGTTATTCATTGCTTTTAGTCATTGATGAATGATAGAATTCGTCGCCCTTAATTAAAGGGTAGTAGTTTTTACTACTTTCAGGTTGGGTTTGGTCGCAAAACTCAACAACGACAATACTATCACTTGGAGACATCATTATGTCTGAAGCAATCTTCAATTTAGAAGCACAAGTCCGTACTGACTTAGGGAAAGGTGCGAGCCGCCGCCTACGTCATGCTGACAAAGTTCCTGCGATCCTTTACGGCGCAGACAAAGAGCCAGTATCATTAACTTTAGCTCACAACAAACTTATGCAAGCGCAAGAGTTTGAAGCATTTTACTCTCATGTATTAACCATTGATGTTGATGGCGAGAAAGTAGAAGCACTAGTTAAAGATATGCAACGTCATCCGTACAAGCCAAAAATCCTACACGTTGATTTCTTACGTGTTGATGCTTCTAAAGCTGTACACACAAACGTACCTGTTCACTTCATTAATGAAGCAACAGCACCTGCGATTAAAGTTCAAGGTGGTCATGCTGAGCACCATGTAAATGAAATCGAAGTATCTTGTTTACCAAGCCAGCTTCCTGAATTCATTGAAGTTGACTTAACTAACGTTGAACTAGGTCAAACACTACATTTATCTGACATCACTCTTCCTGAAGGTGTATCGTCAATTGAATTAGCTAAAGGTGAAAGCCATGATTTAGCAGTAGTGACTATCAAAGCAGCTAAAGGCAAAGCAGCCGAAGAAACTGCAGACGAAGAGTCTGACGCGGAATAATTTGCGTTGACGGATATACGTCTTATCGTGGGTCTGGGTAATCCAGGCCCCGAATATCACCATACTCGCCACAACGCGGGTGAAATGTTTGTTTCTTCTTTAGCTCGTACTTTTTCTTGTACCTTAAAACCCGAAAGCAAATTCTTTGGTCTCACCGGCCGAACCACAATTGCGGGTCGTGATGTACGTCTGCTCTACCCTACTACCTTTATGAACAAAAGCGGACAGTCTGTCGCGGCAATAGCCCAGTTCTATAAGATTGAGGTAGCAAACATTTTAGTCGCTTATGACGAACTCGATCTCCCTCCTGGTATTGCTAAATTTAAAGTAGGCGGTAGCTCGAGTCAAAACGGGATCCGCGATATTGTATCAAGGATGGGTAATCAAAAAGATTTTCTACGTTTACGCATTGGCATTGGCCATCCCGGACACAAAAGCCGTGTCACAGGTTATGTCTTAGGCAAAGCACCTGCGACGGAACAAGCACAAATTGATGCTGCTATTGATGAATCAATCCGCAGTACTGAAATATTAATCAAAGAAGACTTAGTCGCTGCTCAACAGCGCCTACATAGTTTCTCAGCACCTTAAAACAGGAACAAATCTCATGGGATTTAAATGTGGTATCGTCGGCCTACCAAATGTAGGTAAATCAACCCTTTTCAATGCGTTAACTAAAGCAGGCATAGAAGCTGCCAACTTCCCATTTTGTACTATAGAGCCAAATACAGGAGTTGTGCCCGTTCCTGACTTACGTTTGGATGCCATTGCTGAGATTGTTAATCCTCAAAAAATAATTCCTACAACGATGGAATTTGTAGATATCGCAGGGCTCGTAGCAGGCGCATCGAAAGGTGAAGGCCTGGGTAACAAATTCCTAGCCAATATTCGTGAAACGGATGCAATTGGCCATGTAGTGCGTTGCTTTGATGATGAAAACATTGTTCACGTTTCTAATAAAGTATCACCTGCCGATGATATTGAAGTGATCAATACTGAATTAACTTTAGCCGATTTAGAAACGACGGAAAAAGCCATATTACGTGTTAGCAAGCGCGCAAAAGGTGGTGATGCTGATGCCAAGTTTGAAATTAAAGTATTAGAAAAAATTAAACCTCATTTAGATGAAGGTGAAATGCTACGGTCTGTTTCATTAGAAAAAGAAGAGCTGGCAGCAATCAGTTATATGAATTTTTTAACCATAAAGCCCACAATGTATATTGCGAATGTGGCCGAGGATGGTTTTGAAAATAACCCATTATTAGATACCGTAAAAGAGATTGCAGCAGCAGAAAATGCTGTCGTTGTCGCTGTGTGTGCAGCTATTGAATCTGAAATTTCAGAACTCGATGATGCTGATAAAGCAGAATTCTTAGACGAAATGGGTCTTGAAGAACCTGGGTTAAATCGTGTCATTCGCAGTGGTTATGAATTGTTAACCTTGCAAACATATTTTACTGCAGGTGTTAAAGAAGTACGTGCATGGACCTTCCCTGAAGGTTCAACAGCACCGCAGGCAGCGGGTAAAATACATACTGATTTTGAGAAAGGGTTTATCCGCGCTGAAATTGTTGGTTATGACGATTACATTGCAGGTCGAGGTGAAGCTGGCGCAAAAGATGCTGGTAAGTGGCGCCTTGAAGGTAAGGAATATATTGTCAAAGATGGTGATATTATTCATTTTAGATTCAATGTATAAACGTACTTAGAATGATATTCACACTTATAAAAACGGGCCGACTGGTCCGTTTTTGTTTTATATAGAAAAATGTTTTTCATTCATTCCTCTTAAAGGTCTGAATTGTGAATTTGTGTGCAAAATACGCATTTCGCTCAAAGTTGACACAAAATGTCAGTTTTATCTAAAAAAGTGTTGACGCACATAGTCACAATAAGCATAATACGCCCCGCTTCAACGAGCATCTGTTGTTCGTTTGGTAAGTGGCTAAGTAGCTCAGTTGGTTAGAGCACATCACTCATAATGATGGGGTCGCAGGTTCGAATCCCGCCTTAGCCACCATTTATTTCTCTTGTAGAAGTAAATAAGAGAAACTCC
>CATECQ010000012.1 GCA_949498985.1 Glaciecola sp. HTCC2999 | reverse complement strand
CGATTTCGTAATGACGCATCGTGTATTCCTTACGGTTGTAGTCTCGACAGTACAGCCAACTGTATGGAGACAAGGAATGATTAGTATGGCTGTAAGGGTCGCGTATATTACACGAATTTGGCTAAATTACAATCATTTTAGTATGAGTAATCACTTAGGCATTTTATTGTTGCCATGCATAGCTAAATTTCATAAATAACGACTGCTCATTAGTCGTGACTTTTCTCATATTATCGTTACGATAGGCCGCATCAGAATATCCTATAAAGAACTTGGTTAGTGGATTTACTTTGTATGAATATAATAATTGTACGCCACGATCTTCATACTCTGCGTTCACCTCTTCACGATAATTTTCGGGGTTTCTTTGAACATCTGATACTGAAATAATGACTCTGATAAACTGTCTAGCATCAATTTGGTAAGTCATCCGCGCATCAAGCAATTTTGCAGTATACACATTAGCATCTTGGGCCTCTAACGTCTCATATTCATACCCCATATTGAAACGAATATGTTCACCAATGTCATAACTGATGCGACTTTCTGTTTTTACCTCATCACCAAGGCGGTCATTACTAAAGTCAATTTGTTTACCTTGACCAATAAATTGAAACAAACTTAGACTATCAGTTAGATCTGTTTCGACGATCAAACGCAGGTAATCTTCAGTATATAAGGTAGTTTTATCGTTTATCGATAACAACGTATTTTGATCAAGTGTTTCGATCCAATCTGGAGAATGCACAATATCAACGGTATTTTCACTCGCAAACTGACGAACACCCACCCGATCACGAATTTTCCCACCAAAGTCGATTAATGTATTAAACTTTCCTTTAAGTCTGAAATAGATCTCACGTTCTTTTTCTAATAACTCACCTAGGCTATTTTTATGGATGTCCCAATCACCGCTCAAGCGCATATAATTGAACCAGTTATCATCATTACGCCATAAGTATCCTCCGCCTAATACAGTAATATAGCGATCAGCTCTAGAAACAAATCCCATGTCAGCTCGAAATCCTGCATTATTACGATAATGATTTGCACGTAAGAAGTAATGTTCAGTATCACGTGCATATTGCAATTGCAGTGCATTCCCCACAAAAGGTTTATTGGTTAAAACCCGTAATGTTGTTTCGGATAAATCACTGACTCTAGTACAATCGTTATCGCATAAATCCAAATATAAGTGTTGTGGGTATTGAGTCTGAGAATGAACCCATTGGACTTTGATTGTATCGCTTTGGTTAGGCTTATATTTTACATCAACACCATTTACATAATTATGATAGTTATCCGACTCTCTTATCGTAGTGACCGACCCTATACTCAGGTTCTCATCTACGTCATAACGATATCGTGACGTTAAGTTTTGGGATGTTTGTTCTATGGTTGCAACTGAAGAATTTAAATTGCCTGGTACCAAAAAATTAGTTGAGGCATCATCGGCAAAAAATACTCCTAAAGAGTGTTTTCCTTTTCTACCAGTAAGTTTGATCCCATAATCTGGTGCATTGATATTTCGCGTATAAACTAGGTTTAAATTCGTGGTGAAATAATCCGCATTTTCGACAAAAAATGGCCGTCTTTCGGGGAAAAACAACGCAAACGTATTATTCACTGACAACTGGCCGACATCAGACTCTACCTGTGAAAAATCAGGATTCAGTGTGGCTTGTAATGATATTTCGGGTGTGATTCCCCATTTTACATCCAAACTTAGGGCTTGATTAGTTTCGTCGCTCCATTGTGATTCATTTATTTCAACATCACGTTCTCTACTTTTTCCCGCTACAATTGTCGGTACAATGGCCAAATTTTGACCTTGAGTCGCATTGTTAAACCCTGTTGCCGATCCTAATTGACACAGATTGCAAGAATTACTACGGTCGTATTTTAGGTGCGATATTCGATAGACATTATCACGTGGGTAAAACCGGACGAATTCAATCCCCCACTCTTTCAGACCAGGGCGTTCATCAAAATTCATTATTCGCAGTGGAATGGCAATTTCAATAACGTATCCAGTATCGGTAATTTGTCCTTGGCTTTCCCAGATAGCATTCCAACTATCTGACTCTTTTCCCGTCATTTCATTTTGAATCCCATCAGATTGAATACCCAAAGGATTAACAAAGAATTGATATGCCAAGCGTGCATCATTAAAAGTGTCAATTTTTATACCAACTAAATCTTCCCCCCATATTTGATCACGATCTCGTAAAGATGCTCTTATTGCTTCTGGCTCATTATCTGATGCAATAAAAGCAACATATAAGGTATCATCAGATGCAAAGGTATATACCGTTGTTTCCGTTGGGGCTGGAATATTGTCAAATGGCTGTACAACGTTATCTAATGTTAACGTAGTGGCATTTTTCCATTCATTCGCAGAAAACTATCCATCAATACTAATTTGCGTAGTGTTATTGACAGGTATAATGATATTTTCAGCGGCGTACGTGAAGCTATTGATGCTTAAGCTCAACAGCCAAGATGTTAAAATATATGTGAATACAATTATTACTTTAGAAATAGAGTGAATCACTGACATGTAATGGCCCAATACAAATAAATCGCGCGCATTATTTTATAGAAAAGAACTCAACAACAGAATTCAAAAAAATGTCAACATCCGTGTTGATTGACATCCAATGTTTTAGCTATGTGTTAGAGTATGATTTAAATTAATTTTCATCAATTCAAAGCACCAATAAATCATACCTTGATTAACATAATCATACTTACACATATACGACAATGTGTTATACAAATCTGTCAAAATCACTAAAAAAGCTTGATTAAAGTATAGAAAAACCGATGATGGTATTGTTATGTCTCTTATATACATAAAAGGATATCAGTGCGTTATTGGCAAGTTTTTATTTTACTATCTGGTTTAGTTTGTACGGATGTGTTTGCTCACAGCCGTGACTCATTGCATATTAATCAATATAACATTGCTGACGGCTTACCTGATTCAACAATCAACGTCATCGCTCAAGATAAATTGGGATTCATGTGGTTTGGAACTGATGATGGCTTAGTTCGCTATGATGGTGTCCGATTCACCCCATTTAATCGCCAGCATGGTTTAAGCAACAGCGCTAACAAAGTCACTCAAATTTACAATGACATTGACAATAACTTATGGGTCACATTTGAGTCTAGCGTCTATATTTTATTAGCTAATGAGCATCAATTTTCTTACCTTTTCAGTTTTGATAACAGGGTCAACATCAGCCCATCAACTTCATTCATTGCTCAAATATCTCCTAACATTGTCGCGCTTAGTTCTGGTAAAGGATTGTATCTGGCTAATCCCAAAAATAGGGCGTTAACACCACGGTATATTGATACCCCAGAATCAATAACAGGTTTTGTCGAGTTACAAAATCGCAGATTATTTGTTGGTACTACACAACTATATACTTTATCTCCAAATCAACAATCTCTAAATGCCTTATCATTACCTGGATTACCCAATGGCGTAAATATCACGAGCTCTTATATTTACAATGAAAAATTGGTAGTAGGTACTTACAAACATGGAATATTTACCTATGATAAATACCTTAATTATATTGACAACACGCTACTAGATATATCCAGTGCAACGCAACCTAACATTACTGCCATCAATAGCGATACCCGTGATCGGTTATGGTTAAGCACGGCAAATGAAGGAGTTTTCATTTTTGATTCTGACAAAATTAGACAGCGTTTACGTTTTGATCCAACAGATCCTCATTCAATTAGCACCAATAGCATTCGTACTTTATTTTTGGCTCGTAATGGTGATATGTGGATAGGCACCCAACGAGGTGGGGTCAATCATTTCAGGAAAAGTAGCGAGCAACTTTATCATTTAAAACATTCTATTCTTCAAGATTCACCTCTAAGTGGTAATGATGTCACAGCGATTGCAGCAGATAAGTATTTAAGAGGCTGGATTGCATCAAATACTGATGGCATTTCAGTGTATTCACCGACCTCCAACACCAGTACCATTATTAACCAAGCACTTGCTGGGTTGACCATTAGCAAAATTCATATTGATCAACAATATGCCTTTGCATTAGATGAGCAAGGAATTACCCAAATAGATATTGATACATTTGAAATAGTAAAGACTTACACACCTCAAAACTCATCATTAGCTTACGGTGGGTTAGTCGACTGGTTATCTTTGTCACCCGATATAGCCTTATTGACTCACCAAAATAATGGTGTCAGTTTGTTTCATGTAAAGGATGAAACATTTTCACATTTCTCAATGAATAATAGCTCATTGCCGACTCACCAATTTAGCCAAATGTTATCGTTAAATGGGATTCAATGGTTAAGTTCTAATGTGGGTTTACACACTTTTGATATTCACACCAAAGAATTTCAGCACTATTTATTTGATCCACAACAGAATATTAATGTCGTCAATCACATCACCTCTAACTCACAAGACCATATTGTTTTATCTACTAATTCGGGCGTTCATGTTTTTGACCCCTTAATTAAACGTTTTATTCAGACTGACTTTCCGCCTTTAATTGACAATGCCAACATACAAGCAACTCTTATTACAGATGATGGTGTATTTTGGTCGACCCTGAAAAACGGGGTAATCGAGTATCAAAATAATGATCACAATGTGTCTTGGTATACGGAGGCTGATGGATTACAAGGTAATGAATTTAATGCTGGGGTCGCTTATAAAAATTCTCGAGGATTATTTGTATTCAGTGGACTTAACGGTATTACTGTTCTTGACCCATCACGTTTAAAAAAACCGCCTATAAAACTTCAACTCGCGAAACTAACAGTGCTATTTAGTGATGGTACTGAAGAATTATTCTTCAACATTCATCAAAATAATTTCACCTTTGATCGACAAATAGATGCTATTAACGCTATTTTTGGTGATATTAATTTTACCACACATCCCCAAATCCAATTCAAATTATCCAGCCCGGAAGGACAGGTCGTACTCAAAGATTTTTCAACTGTGCTATCACCCAAGTCCGGCGAATCGTCGTTTACCTTAACTAATATGGGTTATCACTATGATAATTTAATGGATGAGTCGATTACATTAAATTTCAACTATCCAAAACCTTGGTACCAAACACTATGGGCCTTTATATTATTCATCAGTGGTTTAGTATTTAGCATTTATATAATCGTTACATTGCGTACGAACCAAATTAAACGTACCTCTGCAGAATTAGCACTAATTGTAGAAAAAAGGACAGAAGATTTACGTCGGCAAACAGAAATATCCCGTCAACAAACGCAAAAATTAGAACAAACTGTCGCTGAAAAAGATGCTATTTTTGAAACTGTTTCCCACGAATTACGCACCCCTTTAACCTTAATTCAAGGTCCTATACAGCAGCTTAGAAACTATCAAATGGAACCTGAAGCACAAACTATGTTAAATATTTTAGTGCGCAATGCTGATCGGCTCAATACATTAGTTAAAAAGATATTTGAATTGTCCGTTTCAGATAAATTAACTGATACCCCCAATAATACGCCCATCACGGATTTATCTATCGTTGTACAACAGTTAGCGCGAATATTTACGCCTTACACAGAACAACGACACCAAACATTTATTTACCCTAAATTTGAACCGTTAAAAATCACTATACCGATGTATAACTTAGAGACAATCTTATCGAATTTAATCTCTAATGCGGTCAAATACACCGCTGAAGGGGGTGAAATTAAAATAGATATTGCAACAGATCAGCACTTTGTGACGATACATGTATCCGACACAGGAAGGGGAATTCAAGAGAAAGATATCCCACTTATTTTTAATCGTTTTTATCGTGCGCACAACGAACAAGAAGAGGCTACTGAAGGTTCAGGGTTGGGTTTAGCAATAGTAGAGCAATTAGTCGATAAGGCTGATGGTTTAATCAAGGTCAGTTCTGAATTGGGTCAAGGTACAACGTTTAGTGTCATTTTACCGAATAATTTGCATCAAAAATATATTCCGTCGATAGATAAGCAAGAGTTACCTTGCCTGTTATGTATTGATGATAATAATGATATTTTAGTGTATCTAGAAAATCTCTTTAAACATCAATATCAAATTCATACCGCTAACTCCTCTAATGCTGGTCTCACTCTTGCAAAAGACCTACTACCTGACCTGATTATTAGTGACATTATGATGCCAGAAATGGACGGTATTGAACTGCTAAACACATTAAAGAGCGATTTTATAACGAATCATATACCTGTCATATTATTAACGGCTAAAAATTCAAAAGCAGCACGATTAGAGGGACTTTCCAGCGCTGCTACTGATTACATTAACAAACCATTTGAAGAGGAGGAACTTCGTTTGAAAATACGCAATATTATTGCTGAACAAGAAGCACTTCGTCGAAAATATATAAAATCGGTAACCGATATTCATACACTAGATAATGATACGGACATTATTCCGCAATCTGACTTCATCAAACAGTTACACGGAATATTGCAAGAGCATTACCAAAAAAGCGATTTCTCGGTACAAGAGCTAGCAACCTTAACCAATGTTAGCGAACGACAGTTACTTCGTCGTTTAAAAAATGAAACCGGGATAGGTGTGAGTGAATTTATCCGTAATTATCGCTTACAGCACGCAGCTGAATTACTTAAAGCGGGTAAGGCTGCTTCTTTTGCCGCATATGAAGCTGGTTTTACATCACCCAGTTACTTCAGTACCAGCTTTAAGAAATTGTTTAACATGACTCCAAAACAGTTTGCTAATAAATATCGCCACTAAACAGACTCTACCTAAGCATGTCGCTCCTCTTTTTTTACATCAAGCAAAAAAAAGCCCATCAATATTGATGGGCTAAACAGCAAGAACGCGTACACACTTTTAACAGTGCAAAATAATGTACGCAGTACTTTTTATTTTGGTTCAAATAAAATTCAATTTTTATTACCCTTTAAAAACAAGGGTTGTGATCGTTTTTTATATTGTAAATGTATAATACATTTGTCTTATCGAGGAATATATATGTTTGGATTATTTAGTAGCAATCCGGTTAAAAAAATGCGTAAAAAGTACGATAAACTTCTAGAAGATGGCATGCACGCTCAACGTCGTGGTGATATCAAGTCCTATGCCATGTTAACGGCTGAAGCCGAGACTTTATGGGACCAAATCCAAAAACTAGAAAAAGAAAAGCCCGCAAGTTAACAACTTGTGACACTGATGTAAACGAGCCTTCTGAATATTTCAGATATTATTTACATCACAAACGGGAATGACAGGCGAGCCTACCAATTATGCAGTTTTGGAAACTCTTATTTTCCATTATTGCATTTATCTTTTCATGGAGTCACACTAATGTGCATCCTGCTTTATTTATATACATAAACAGGAAGACACACATTATGAAATTCACTACAAAATTAGCTGCTTCAGCTGTATTATTAGGCCTTGCCAGTCAAGCAAACGCCGCTGTCACTTTAGTTAAAACTGATGACACTACCGTATCTATCGGTGGTTACGTAAAAGCTGACTTACGTCATGTTTCTGGTGACTTAGCTTACCGTGACTTTTGGATTGGTAACAATCCTGGTGCAGTAGATACTTCACAAACTAAATTAAATATCAAAGAATCACGCTTACAGTTCAAAGTTCAACATGACGACGTAACAGGTGTCATTGAGCTTGATTTCTATGGTTCTGGTGGTAATGAGATCATCTCTAACTCAACAGGTCCACGTATCCGTCATGCGTTTATTAAGTATAATGAATGGACTATCGGTCAAACATGGTCAACATTCATGCCACTTCACGCGTTATCAGAAACGCTTGATTTCGGTGGTCCACATGTAGGTGAAGTATTCATCCGTCAAAGCCAAATCCGTTATTCTAAAGGCGGTTGGTCTTTCGCAGTTGAAAACCCAGAAACATTCGGTAGCTCTGATTCAACTAAAGAGTCTGTACCTGACTTTGTTGGTCGTTACGATCATAAAGGTGATTGGGGTCAAATCTCTGTTGCCGGTTTAGTACGTCAACTTGACCAAAATGGTGTTGATGAAACTGCTGTAGCAGGTAACATTGCAGCTAAGTTCTTATTATCAGGTAAAGATGACGTTCGTGTGCAACTTAGCGTTGGTGAGTTTGGTCGTTATGCAGGTACTACTGCAGTAGCCGATATCGCTGCAAACGATCAAGATGAAACGAAAGTAGAAGATGGCTTAGCCTATACTGTTTCTTATCGTCACTTCTGGAACGATTCAACTCGTTCAACTGTATTTTACGGTAATGGCCAGTCTAACCTTGCAGATAACGACCGTTCACATTGGGGTGTTAACTTAATTACGAACATCACACCTAAGTTAAAGTATGGTGTTGAATTAGGTGAGTACAAAGTTGAAGACCAAGACTTGAACTTAAGCTCTGCTTACTTCCAATTATCAGCTCAGTTCGCTTTCTAAGATAATTGAGTCGCTGCTCACGCAGCAATGAAGTCACAAATCGAACTGGTGCTTATCGCACCAGTTTTTTTTGGTTTAAAGAACTACCCTGCCGAAAACTTGACTGCTTTGGATAAGTAAGCTTGACGTAAATGCTCAATTAACAGCTTTAACTTTGTATCTGGTGTCCGCATTTTAGGATATACCGCATAAATACCAACGCGCTTTGCTGTTTGCTCTGTTAATAACTGAGTTAATTTACCACTATTTAAATCATCATACACAAGCACTCTTGGCAAATATGCAATTCCTAATCCTTCGCTCACAGCTTGGTGTAATGCATTCAGATCATTTGCAACAAAGTTACCTTGAACCACTTCGGTGTATTCACCTTCAGCACTCAAAAAACGCCAATGATTAGGCTGTGCTTCATTATATTTATAGGTTAAACAATTATGAAATTTAAGCTCATTGCTCGATTCAGGTACACCTTGTTGCTTAAGATATTGTGGCGTAGCAACAATCACCCAGTGCGAATCTACCAAGCGTCGTGCTAAGAGACTTGAATCTTGTAAATAGCCTGTACGGATAGCTAAGTCATAACCTTCTTCGATTAAATTAGCAAAGCGGTCATCAATAATCATTTCTACTGTTACCTCTTTATACAAACGACAAAACTCAGCAACCGCATTGGTTAAGGTTAATCGTGCTGACACCGAGGGTACCGTGATTTTAATTTTGCCACTAATCGAGTCACTATATCCACATACCGAATCATGAGCGTCTTGAAGTGCTTCTTGAGCGATCTTAGCTTTCGTGTATAGCGTTTTACCTCCATCGGTGAGACTTAACTTACGGGTCGAGCGATAAAGTAATTGCATGTTCAGTGCTTTTTCTAAACGGGCAATACGTTTTGATACCACAGAGTTTGTGATTTCAAGTAACTGTGCCACTTTCGAAAAAGAGCCTGCATCAACTACCTGTACAAATAAAAAAATATCATCGGCTTTTGCCTGCATAGAAGTTACCTAATTAGTTATCATATCTTTCATAATACTACTGCATATTATATCAAATTTGGAAATTGTTCTTGTCATCTTTTGCTCTTATTTTGTGTATTATTTCCGCGTATATTGAAGTTATTAGCCTTATCACGCTCTATTTACCAAAGCGCCTTTGATTGAAACACTGGAAATACATTCATGCCATTATTATCACCTTCATATATTCAAGCGATCCGGGCAATATTGCCTAAGAATAATGTGATTGATGACATTTCACGGCGCCGAGCTTATGCAACGGATGCAAGCTTCTATCAATTGATCCCACAACTAATACTCAAGGTAAGCTCCATCCCGCAGATGCAAGCTATCTTAAAATGTAGCCAGACTCATGGTGTGAATGTGACATTTAGAGCTGCAGGCACAAGCTTGTCAGGTCAAGCGGTTAGTGACTCAGTATTATTACTTTTGGATGAACATTGGCGTGGTCATGAAATCCTTAACGACGGCCAACAAATTAGACTTCAACCTGGAGTTATTGGCGCTCAAGCGAATCAATATTTAGCCCCTTATCATCGTAAAATCGGACCCGACCCAGCGTCCATTAATACATGTAAAATCGGTGGTATTGCAGCAAATAATGCGTCTGGTATGTGTTGTGGTGTTGCCAATAATACTTTTTATACTTTAGCCGGTATGACGATCATTTTAGCCGATGGTACTGCCGTTAACACGCAGGACCCACAAAGTGTTGCGGCATTTTCGTCTTCACATGCTGACTTACTCAAAAACCTGGCTCAATTAGGGCTCGACGTTCGTAATGACCAAGTATTATCGGACTTAATTGCACATAAATATCGCCTTAAAAATACCACTGGCTATTCAATTAATGCTTTAACTGATTTTACCGACCCTATCGATATCTTGGTGCATTTGATGGTCGGTTCGGAAGGCACCCTTGGATTTATTGCTGACATTACCTACAACACAGTTGTCGACTATCAACAAAAAGCTTCAGGCTTATACCTTTTCGACACACCTCAACAAGCATGTCAGCTTGTCGATCAATTACGGCATAGCCCGGTAGATGCTGTAGAATTATTGGATCAACGTGCATTAGATTCAGTTCAAGGTAAGCCCGGGTTACCAGATAGTTTTTGTGGCCGCGATAAACGTTGTACCGCTCTACTCATTGAAACAGCCGCTAGTGATAGCGCTACATTGCGCGAGCAAATCACGCAAATTTCTCAGCTGGTTAATCGCTTTACCCCGATAGAAGCGATTGACTTGACGACTGACAAAACCTTGTCTCAACAATTGTGGGCTATCCGCAAAGCGACCTTCCCAGCAGTGGGTGCAATCCGTGAAACAGGCACTAGTGTCATTATTGAGGATGTCTCATTTCCGTTGGAACAAATGGATCAAGGAGTGACGCGATTACAGGCCTTGTTTGATAAATATGAATACACGGAAGCACTCATTTTTGGGCATGCACTTGCTGGTAATTTACACTTTGTATTTACTCAAGCATTTGATACCGACACGCAAATTCAGCGCTACGATAATTTCATGCAAGATGTTGCACAGCTCGTTGCAGTGGAGTTTGGTGGTTCTCTTAAAGCTGAACATGGTACAGGCCGAAATATGGCCCCCTTTGTCGAATTAGAATGGGGTAGTACAGCATACGCGATCATGAAACGAATCAAACATTTACTGGATCCACAGTTTACCCTAAACCCAGGGGTCATTCTCAACGATGATCCACAATCACATATCAAACATCTTAAACCTTTACCAAGAGCCAATGATATTGTCGATAAATGTATAGAATGTGGATTTTGTGAACCGGTCTGTCCATCTAAAGATTTAACGTTTACTCCACGTCAGCGTATTGCATTATGGCGCAGAATCCAACAATTAGAAGATCTCGGATATTTAATCGATGCACAACGTCAAGAACTCGCTCAACTCAAACATGATTATCAATACTATGGTATCGATACATGTGCTGCTACCGGCTTATGTGCTGAGCGCTGTCCAGTCGGTATTAACACCGGTGATTTAATTCGCGAGTTACGTGCTGAATCACATGGGCGTTTTGGTCAAATGATTGCTTCTTTTTCTGCGGAACAATTTTCGCCTATAACTAAAACAGTAAAAGCCAGCTTAGGGGTAGCCAGTCGTATCAGTAACATCATTGGGCCTGAATCGACCAATGCTTTAGGTAAAACTATTCATCAAATTTCTAAACAGTCGATGCCCTTGTGGTTTGCTAATTACCCACAAGCCGCTCATGATCTACCTAAGTTTGTTCCTGCATCTAGCGAACGCCCGAAAATCATTTATTTCCCAAGTTGTGCAACTCGTAATATGGGTGCAGCCCCTCATGCAAAAGAACAACGTAGTGTCCCTGAAGTTGTACAATCACTCTTTGCTAAAAGCGGATACGACGTCATCCTCCCTGATTCTGTCGATGGTTTATGCTGTGGCATGCCGTTTAACTCAAAAGGTTTTAACCAACAAGCGACTGAAAAAGGCAATGCCTTATTAGACACTTTACAGAATCTATCAAAAGATGGTGCATATCCAATCGTATTTGATACCAGCCCATGTAAATTACGCCTGCAAGAAATGGGACATGAATTACCCATATTTGAAACAACCCAATTTATGTCACAGTTTGTGTTGGATAAACTTCACATCACGCCAACGACTGAACCTATCGCTTTACATGTAACCTGCAGTAGTCAAAAAATGGGGATTGGTGATAACTTACGCCATGTTGCAAATGCCTGTTCGCTCCAAGTGATTGAACCCGAGGGAATTGCTTGTTGTGGTTTTGCCGGGGATAAGGGAATGACTATTCCTGAGCTAAATGCGAGTGCATTATCTGGCTTAAAGACCCAGATCCCAAAAGATTGCTCAAAAGGTTACAGTAATTCACGTACTTGTGAAATCGGATTGAGTCAGCATTCAGGCATTGACTACCAGTCGTTATTATTTTTACTTGATGAGGTGAGTGAAGCAAAATAACCTTAGCGTTTTCTGACAGGTTTATATTGTGTCGAACAGTACCCGCGAGTCACGTTCTTAGAGCGGAGCGCACCATGCTTAGTTTTTCGACCACTCACTCGCGCTCGCCAATTATTAAACGTTTTACGTTTAATGCTTGCTCGCATAAGATTAATAACTTGAGGCTCAGTTAAACCAAACAACGCTTCAATTGCTTCAAAAGGCGTTCTATCTTCCCATGCCATTTCTATAATACGTGAGCGAGTTTCTTCATCTAGTTCGACTCGCTTGGTAGATGAAACATCTTGTTTGATAGATTTTCGTTTAGCAGAAGCATGCTTAGGCGTTCTTGGCGTATCTAACATTGAAATATTGTTGTAATTAACTTTAATTAACCATTGATACGGTGATATTTAAGAATTAGATTGCTCTTTAAGTCGATGTTCGTTAATTATCGTTAATAATGCGTTAGCAGCAACTGCATCTGACATCGCGCGGTGATGACGAGACATTTCAATGCCAAAATGTTGAGTTAAATTGGCTAATGAATAAGAAACTAGCCCAGGTTTTGCTTTACGCATTTCTCTAACCGTACAGAGTTTTGCCCGACTAAAATGTCGATCTAATCGGTTAAATTCTTGTTTAATAAAACCATAATCAAAATTCACATTATGTGCGACAAATACACACCCTTTAGTAAACTCAGCTACCCGATCTGCTACCTCTGCAAAAATAGGGGCGTTGTTGACCATCACATCATCGATACCGGTCAATGCGGTGATCTTACGTGGGATCCTTCGTTGTGGATTAAGTAACGTCTGATATTCATCTACCACTTCACCATTAATGACTTTGAGCATACCAAGCTCCGTAATTTTATGATTAGCAGCTCGTCCCCCGGTCGTTTCAATATCAACGACGACATAAGGCTGCATTGGATTAATTCCCCAAGATACGGTCGTAATGCCTACTGAAATACCCGCTGTAGATAACATGCTCAAAGTGAGCAATTGATTCTTACGGACGTTATCACCCGTCGCTTTGATCTCCTCAAAATGCACCTGATGATGACTAATCACCATGATATCCGGAAAACCATCGCTATACGTCTCGTAATCCTGCGCCATCGCTCTTAAGACTCTAATGAGCGATGCAACATCTGCATGCTCTATTAACAAGACTAAACGTTTTAATATTTGTTTGTGCCAGCGAAAAATCCCATTTGGCTCACCATAATGTGCCGTTGCTTGTGTGATAATATGCGCTTTAAAATTTGTAACCGTCGCACAGTGAGTAAGTAATGACTCTATACGCTTAGTTTGATCACTATATAGATTATTATGTCGAAGATGATAAGGACACCAGTCAAACTCATGACCTACGGCAAAAGCGGGATCAAAGATAATCTCCCAAAAAGTTAACCCAAATAACCCTCGCCATAATTCATTTTCAGTACGTAACGCTTGGATCCCAATAGCTTGGTAATGCTCAACAGTTGCCGCTTCAACGCGATGTTTATGCACCTCATCTAACACTAACTGACGTGGACTGTTACGTAACATATCGGTCATTACGCTTGTACGTTTTTTTTGATATTTTCGCGCTAAAAAATCTTCGGCAAACGCTAAAATATGAGAATTATCCGGTTGTTCAATAATCGTCTCTAATTGTTGTTTAACCTGCTCTTTATCACCGAATTGATAACGCAAACGTATGGCTTTTTCTTGTGCCTCAGGTAACTCAGAAGCATCTAATATTGGTAACACACATTGCCAATCACATTTTATTTGCAATTGATATTTAGCGTATAACCACAAATACTCATTACGTTTTTGCTTGGCTAATGTGCCATGTGCACATGGTAATTTATCAATCTGTAACGTTGATAGATGTTCAATTCGACCAAGTGAATGAAAACGTTTTAATTCACTCAATGCATATGCATAAAAATAGGTTGATGTAGCTTCATCGATAGAATTAAATCGCGCCTGCATTTGCGCAATTTTTTTACGTGTTTTCATGACGCCTAAATCGCGCATTGAAAATTGGTTAAGACGGCTTCCAACATTACCAAAAAACAAGAACAACAAATAATCGATGATTGCATCTACATTGCGATAAACATATTCATGGTAAATATCATGTGTAGACACCCAATCAAATTTCAAATGCGCTTCTGCTAATGCGATTAATTCAGTTTTTGGTGTACTTTTTAAGATATTATCAATGCCACTATCATGTAAGAGAATCAATAATTTAGGTTTTGTTAATTGTCCCAGCCAGACAATAAAATGTGATGATGGGACCTGACTGAACCACTGCTTATTCATACACACTTGTAATGCATGTTCAGGATCAGGGATCTCATCATAACGCAGTGATACTCTCTCTATGAGCGGGGATTTACGGTTTAAACTGCGCGCCAAGGTGCATTGGACATGATGTGGTTGCTGCTGAAACACCTGGATAAATTCCCAATGAACAGGCTCGAGTAATGCTTCACAGCTGCTACTAATAAAGCCTAAACACTCATGGAAATGGTCTAAATAATAATAAGTGGGTAAATCTTTCATACTTAATAGTGTATATATATACAGCTCTATTGTAAAATCATTACACATCTTGTTATATTGTCTGTGTAAATAAACAATCTTTTTCGAGACTCTTTGCGTAAAGATAATTACATAAATTTAAAATGTAGCTAACTGAATGAGTCCGACCGAACCGAAAACTTTTGAATGTCCATATTGTATGGTAATGAATGATGTAGATGTCGATGTTGATAACGACGTTGGACAACAACAGATCGTTGATTGTCAGATTTGCTGCTCACCTATCGAGTTATTAATTCAAGACTCTGACTGGGGCTTAGAAATTATTGCAAAAAGGGATGACGAGTAATGCATCTAAATGCGAGCGACATCAGTCAGATGGAGCAGCGCTATCGCGCTAACTTTATCAATACTTTATCGGGTTTTAAAAGTGCCAACTTAATAGGTTCGGTAAACTTAGCCGGTCAACCTAACTTAGCTATTGTTAGTTCAGTTTTTCATATTGGCGCTCATCCACCTTTGATTGGCATGATTATGCGTCCACACACTGTACCGCGCGATACCTTGCAAAACATTAAAGATACGGGCGTGTATACCATTAACCATGTTCATACTGACTTTGTAAAAGCAGCCCATCATACTTCTGCTAGATTTCCTGAAGGTGTCAGTGAATTTGAAGAGGTCGGTTTAACACCGTGGTTTAGCTCAACCCATAAAGCACCATTTGTACAAGAATCAAGAGTGAAAATCGCACTAGAAGCACAAGACATCCAAGTGTTAGCGTTAAATCAAACTGAATTAGTCATTGGCCAAGTCGTTGAAGTTATTGTTGATGAAGCGAGTATTAAAACTGATGGATATATCGATATTGAAGCATTAGGCAGCACGACTATATCCGGTTTAGACAGTTATCATCAAACGCAACGTATTGATAGATATGCCTATGCAAAAGCAGGTCAGCCTATTGAAACGATTGATTAGAGAATAAACAATATGAATTCAGCTTTAGATCCAAACTTTGACCAATTATTAATTATTTGCGGTATTATTAGTGTGATTGTGATCGCATTTGTATTGTTCGTGATTAAGTTGCCAGATGAAGAAAGTCGAGATGATCTGGATAGTCATTCCCCTAAAAAGGAAACTAAAGCTAACTGTAGTCGTTCACAAGACGAAGATGAAGAGTTTTAATTTTACCCACTAAGCATGAGAGACTAAGGAAGTATTATGAAAGATATCAAACGTCGAGATTTTTTAAAACTATCAGGTGGTGCGCTAATTGGAATGACACTCGGTTCAGTGTCGCTTCGAGCTGCGGCTGAACAGCTTGATCCATCTGATCCTACGGCTGCAGCGCTGAAATATGTCCATGCATCCCCTGTTGAAGGCGCTTATTGTGAAAACTGTATGTTTGTTCAAGGCGAAGATGGTAAAGAGTGGCGTCCTTGTGCTATTTTCCCAGGAAAACAAGTCGCCTCTAAAGGTTGGTGTTCAGCATGGGCAAAAAAAGCATAACTAAGTAATCATGACACACTAAAACAAGAGATTTAACAATCTCTTGTTTTAGTACAAATACTTTTCGACCTTATCCTCTATTTATGTTAATCCCTTAGGATCAGTCACTCGCTTTATACCGCATACTTACCCAGCACGTTGTGATAACATTTACTCCGTAAGCGCGAATACTGATACTCGAATTTCAAGCCGCCATCATTTTGTAAACTAATGAGACAATAGCCCACATCATTCAGGTGATTTTATGTTTAAAAATTTACACTTACTTCTTTTTTTATTAATTTCTTTTGGTTTAATAAATAACGCTTCAGCAACCGAAGTGGCAGCCGCCTCTGCGCCTGAGGCACAAATAAGTATTACTCAACATAGCGCTAAATTTAACGGAAAAACCATTAAATATTCGGTTCATGCCGGTGACCATTTTTTATATGACGAAGAACGTACACCTAAAGCCAATATTTATGCCACCGCTTATTTCGCTGAACAACCATCATCAAAACGCCCAATATTATTCATTTTTAACGGTGGACCCGGTTCTTCAAGTGTGTGGTTGCACATGGGGGTGTTTGGGCCAAAACGTGTGGTTTTACCTAGTGATGCAGAACCGGTTGGCGCTCCTCCATATAATTTATCGCATAACCCGCTGAGTTTGCTCGATATTGCCGACATGGTATTTATTGATCCTGTAGGAACCGGTTACTCACATGCATTAGGTAAATACCAAGGTAAAGATTTTTGGGGCGTTAAAGAAGATGCGGTAGTAATGGCTGATTTTGTGCGCGCTTTTACCCGCCAACATAACTTATTTAATCGTCCTAAATATCTCGTTGGTGAAAGCTATGGTACTACTCGTGCCGGAGCGATGGTCAAAGAACTTCAGGAAGGTTGGGGAACTTTTGATCTATCAGGGATCATGCTGATATCGTCTATTGTCGATTTTCAAACTGGCGACTTTAAGGTCGGTAATGATTTACCTTTTATTACCTTTTTACCTACTTACGCTGCTACCGCTTGGTATCATAATGTTATTGATCGGACACAGTTTAGCAATCTAGAAACATTTTTAGAAACCGTGCGCACTTTTGCATTAGGTGAATATGCTACAGTATTACTTAAAGGCTCTCTTGCCACTGAAGCTGAACGTGAATCAGTATTAGTACAACTGCACCAGTTAACAGGGTTAAGTAAAGCGTTTCTAACGCGAGCTAATCTACGGATCAACGAATTTCAGTTTATGAAAGAATTAAAGCGTGATGAGGGTCTCGCTGTAGGTCGTTTAGATAGTCGCTATCTAGGTAAAGAAGCAGATTTGAATACTGAGCGATTTGAAGCGGATCCATCAGGTTATGCAATCGATGGCGCTTATACCGCCTTAGTGAATCATTATATGCGGACTGAACTTAATGTTAAGCGAAATGCCCGTTATCAAATATTGAGCGGTCAAGTCTTCAGTCAATGGAATTGGTTATACGAGCGCAATGCTCGCAGCCAAGGTTTTTTAAATGTAACGCCATTTATTGCTAAAGCGATGCGTCAAAACCCTGATTTCCGTGTGTTTGTCGGGAATGGTTATTATGACTTGGCTACCCCTTTTTTCGCCACTGAGCATTCGATGAACCATAATGGCATCGACTCATCTCGCGTGACGATGAAATATTATGAAGCCGGTCACATGATGTATATTCATGAGCCTTCTTTAATCGCTATCGTGAAAGATATGCGTGAATTTTTACAGGCCCAATAACATGGCGTATATCCAACTTAAAATTAATATGACTGCCAAACACGCTGAAGACCTTGGTGATATGCTAAGTGGCAATGGCGCCCAAGCTGTGACGTTTTTAGATGCAAAAGATACTCCCATGTATGAGCCAAAACCTGGTGAAGTTATGCTATGGCCAGATACCCAAGTGATTGGTTTGTTTGATGCCGCCGATGATATGCAAGCAATTATCAATCGACTTGCACAATCTAAACTACTCGAAAATGAATTTGTTTATGTGTTAGACCCACTCGAAGACAAAGATTGGGAGCGAGAGTGGATGGACAATTTCCATGCCATGCGATTTGGTCAACGTTTATGGGTTTGCCCATCATGGCGAGAGATCCCAGAACCTGATGCTGTGAATGTCATGCTCGATCCAGGACTAGCCTTTGGTACAGGTACACACGCCACAACCGCATTATGCCTAAGATGGTTGGATAGTTTGTCATTAACAGGGGCTAACGTGCTCGATTTTGGTTGTGGCAGTGGTATTTTAGGGATTGCTGCTTTGAAATTAGGTGCGGCAGATATGCTTGGCATTGATATTGATCCACAAGCACTTCAAGCCACTCAAGCGAATGCTGAGCGAAATCATGTCGCTGATAAACTGACAGTAGCATTACCGAAGGATGACCCTCAATACCAAGCGGATATTGTATGTGCGAATATACTTGCCGCGCCACTTAGAGAGCTCAGAGAAGTCATCAGTGGTTACTGTGTTCAGGGTGGGCAAATTATTCTTTCCGGTATTTTAGTTGAACAGGCGGCAGAAATTGCTGAACTTTATCAAGCGGACTTTGTAATTAATGCCATTGTTGAAGAAGGTGATTGGGCAAGTATCAGTGGCACTAAGCTTTAGCTATTTACTTTCAAATTTGTCAAGTGAAAAAATTGCATTTTGATTAAAAAATAATCTTTTCAAATCACTAAAAAAGGCGTAATATTGCGCACCCTGACGGATTTTAGGTTATAAATTGCACAATATGAATGTTTTTTATTCGTATTGATGTTAAGTCTATTTTCAGTAAAGTGTGCGAGGTCACCATTGAATTCATCGATTAAGATTGGTCCTCATACTCTAGAAAATAATTTAATGTTAGCGCCTATGGCAGGTGTAACTGACCGACCCTTTCGTCAAATGTGTAAAAGGATGGGTGCTGGCTTAGTTGTTTCCGAGATGCTCTCGAGTAACCCTAAAGTTTGGCACACTGAGAAATCCAAAATGCGTATGGACCATACTGGCGAGCATGGAGTTCGTTCGGTCCAGATAGCGGGTTCAGACCCTATTCTCATGGCAGAGGCTGCACAATTCAATGTGAGTAACGGTGCGCAAATCATCGATATAAACATGGGCTGTCCAGCGAAGAAAGTAAATAAAAAAATGGCCGGCTCTGCGCTACTCCAGTTTCCGACAATCGTTGAAGAAATTCTCGATGCTGTGGTGAATAG
Organism: Glaciecola sp. HTCC2999; assembly: GCA_949498985.1. Taxonomy (GTDB): domain Bacteria; phylum Pseudomonadota; class Gammaproteobacteria; order Enterobacterales; family Alteromonadaceae; genus Opacimonas. The sequence continues at coordinate 34,846 of CATECQ010000012.1, read as the reverse complement.
TGTTGATGTCCCGGTAACATTAAAAATACGAACTGGTTGGGATACGGATAATCGTAATGGTGTGCAAATTGCCAAGCTCGCACAACAATACAATATTCAATCCTTGGCTGTACATGGTCGAACCAAAGCTTGTATGTATAAAGGCAACGCTGAATACGACACAATCCGTTTGATTAAACGAGCTGTTGACATTCCAGTGATTGCTAATGGTGATATTACGACACCAGAAAAAGCGAAATATGTGTTACAACACACCGATGCTGATGGATTAATGATAGGCCGCGGGGCTCAAGGTAACCCTTGGATATTCCGTGAAATTCTCTATTATTTGCAGCATGGTGAGCGTTTACCAGAACCTGAACTGACGGAGCAGTGCACTGTCATGTTGGAGCATGTAGCCAATGTCCACCAATTTTATGGTGGAATAAGTGGTGTAAGAATTGCTCGTAAGCATGTGGGTTGGTATATCGCTAAATACGATCAAGGAAGAGAATTTCGTGGACACTTCAATAGTATTGATGATGCTGCAGCGCAGCTAGATGCTCTGGAAATGTTCTACTCTAGACTTCGTAAGAATATGATTTCTTCAGTCGCCTAATCTTCAAAAATTATTAAGAGCTGTATATATGTTTGATCAAAATGCATCGTCACCATTTACCACCATCGTTACTACGCCTGCACAAACTACTGCCCAAAAACCACTACGCGAGTCAGTAAAGCAAGCAGTTAATAAATACCTAAAACAACTTGAAAACACAAATATCGAGACTTTATACGATATGGTGCTTAGTGAAGTTGAAGCACCGCTCCTAGAAGAAGTGATGACTTATACTCGTGGCAACCAAACCAAAGCGGCGAATATGATGGGTATTAATCGTGGTACTCTACGCAAGAAATTAAAGCAATACGGCATGGGCTAACATTGCTAAGGGGGCTTCCCCCAATCCAAGAGCACCGTTAGGTGCTCTTTTCGTTTTACTTACATATATATTTTTTAATTAGCACACATAAGAAGTCTATCATTATGTCTACATCGTCTCCTATTCGCCGCGCTTTATTAAGCGTATCTGATAAAACTGGTATTGTTGAATTTGCCACCGCTTTAGTCGCTCAAGACGTAGAGTTACTCTCTACAGGCGGTACCGCAAAATTACTCGCAGAAGCTGGCTTACCAGTCATAGAAGTTTCTGATTATACCGGTCATCCAGAAATCATGGATGGGCGGGTTAAAACCTTACATCCAATGATACATGGTGGTATTTTGGCTCGTCGTGGCCAAGACGAAGCTGTAATGGCGGCAAATAATATTCAAGCTATCGATTTGGTAGTGGTTAACCTTTATCCGTTTGCTGCAACAGTCGCAAACCCAGATTGTACCTTGCCTGATGCGATTGAAAATATCGATATTGGCGGACCGACTATGGTTCGTGCAGCAGCCAAAAATCATAATGATGTGACCATTGTTGTCAACGCTTCTGATTATGTACATGTCTTACAACAAATGTCAGATAACAATGGTGCCGTGGATCACGCTACTCGTTTTGATTTAGCGATTAAAGCCTTTGAGCACACTGCCGAATATGATGGCATGATTGCTAACTACTTTGGGGCACGTCTAGATTCTGCTGAGTGTAATGATGATTGTGGACATGAACACAGTGAATTCCCACGGACTTATAATATCCAGGTCAGCAAAAAACAAGATTTACGCTACGGTGAAAATTCGCATCAATCCGCAGCATTTTATGTAGAGAATGATATTCAAGAAGCATCTGTTGCAACTGCAGACCAGTTACAAGGTAAAGAATTGTCATTTAATAATATCGCCGATACAGACTCAGCCTTAGAATGTGTCAAAGAATTTGCCGAGCCTGCTTGTGTCATCGTTAAACACGCTAACCCGTGTGGGGTTGCATTAGGCAGCGATATCTTAACTGCTTATAACCGTGCTTATCAGACTGATCCAACATCAGCATTTGGTGGCATTATTGCGTTTAACCGTGAATTAGATGCCGCGACAGCTCAAGCGATTATTGAACGTCAATTTGTTGAAGTCATTATCGCTCCTACCGTCAGCGCGGAAGCTCAAACGGTGCTAAGTGCGAAGCAAAATGTACGTGTTTTAGCGTGTGGAGATTGGCAAGGCCAGCTCACAGATGGGTATGATTTCAAACGGGTGAATGGTGGATTGCTGATTCAGGAACGGGATTTTGGGATGGTTGAACTGGAAGATTTAACCGTTGTCACCAAAGTACAACCGACTGAAGCTCAACTACAAGACTTACTGTTTACTTGGAAAGTCGCTAAATATGTGAAATCTAATGCTATTGTTTACTGCAAAGACGGGATGACAATCGGTGTTGGTGCAGGACAAATGAGTCGCGTATATTCAGCGAAAATAGCAGGCATCAAAGCAGCAGATGAAGGTCTTATCGTCGAAGGCAGTGTTATGGCTTCTGATGCATTTTTCCCATTCCGAGACGGTATTGATGCAGCGGCAGCTGCAGGTATCAGCGCTGTCATTCAGCCAGGTGGCTCAATGCGTGATGATGAAGTCATCGCAGCAGCAGATGAAGCTGGTATTGCAATGGTATTTACTGGCATGCGTCACTTCCGTCACTAAATCCCCGAAAATTAAGGAATTATTATGCAAGTATTAGTTATTGGTAGCGGTGGTCGTGAGCATGCACTCGCGTGGAAAGCAGCACAATGTGCCGGTGTGACAAAAGTATTTGTTGCACCAGGTAACGCAGGTACAGCCACTGAATCTAATCTAGAAAATGTCGACATCAGCGTCAGTGATATCGCTGGCTTGGTAACTTTCGCACAAGCACATGCCATTGAGTTAACTATTGTCGGACCTGAACAACCACTCGTTGATGGTGTCGTTGATGCGTTTAATGAAGCTGGATTAGCTTGCTTTGGTCCAACTGCTGCAGCCGCTCAGCTAGAAGGTTCAAAAGCCTTTACCAAAGATTTTCTTGCTCGTCATCACATCCCAACCGGTGAATATCAGAATTTTACTGAGATCGAACCCGCCATTGCTTATGTGCGTGAAAAAGGTGCACCTATCGTCGTCAAAGCTGACGGTTTAGCTGCAGGCAAAGGTGTGATTGTAGCGATGACATTAACTGAAGCAGAAGATGCTATTAAAGATATGCTGGCAGGTAATGCATTTGGAGAAGCCGGTAGCCGTGTCGTCATTGAAGAGTTCTTAGATGGCGAAGAAGCTAGCTTTATCGTGATGGTGGATGGTAAAAATATTGCGTCATTTGCTACCTCTCAAGATCATAAGCGTGTAGGCGATGGCGATACAGGACTGAACACTGGTGGTATGGGTGCATATTCACCTGCACCGGTTGTCACTCCTAAAATTCATGACCGTATTATGCAAGAAGTCATTGAGCCAACTGTTGCAGGCATGGCCGCTGAAGGTAATGATTATACTGGATTTTTATATGCTGGATTAATGATTACCGCAGACGGTACACCTAAAGTGATTGAATACAATTGTCGTTTTGGGGATCCAGAAACACAACCGATCATGATGCGTTTGCAATCGGATTTAGTCGCATTGTGTTTAAAAGCAACTCAAGGTAATTTGGCCGATACCGTTATTGAATTTGATCCACGCCCTGCTGTTGGGGTTGTATTAGCCGCAGGTGGATATCCAGGAGATTATGCCAAAGGTATTCAAATTTCAGGTCTAGGTGAGGGTGAATCTGCTGATGCTAAGATATTTCATGCTGGTACCGCATCTGACAACGGCACTGTTGTGACAGCCGGTGGTCGTGTATTATGTGCAACAGCCTTAGGTGAATCTGTCACCCAAGCGCAACAATCTGCATATACACTTACAAAAACAATCTCATGGGATGGTATGTTCCACCGCAACGATATTGCATACCGTGCCATTGAAAGAGAAAATAACTAGGAAGGTAACTATGTCAGCTAAACACCCTATTATTGCCATTACGGGTTCTTCTGGTGCTGGGACAACCACTACCACGAATGCTATTCGTCATATCTTTCGCAATTTAAGTGTTAACGCTGCCGTAGTCAGCGGTGATAGTTTTCACCGCTATACCCGTCCTGAAATGGAACTAGAAATTCGTAAAGCGCAAGAACAAGGGAAACACATCAGTTACTTTGGTCCTATTGCTAATGATTTTGAGTTATTAGAAAACCTCTTTACGCAATATGCCCAAAGCGGCTCAGGGCAGTATCGTCAATATTTACACACTTTTGATGAAGCTGTACCGTTTAACCAAATGCCTGGCACATTCACTCCATGGCAAGACTTGCCGAACAATACTGATTTATTATTTTATGAAGGCTTACACGGCGGTATTGAAACTGAAGAACATAATGTCGCTAAGCATGTTGATTTACTCGTTGGCATGGTGCCTATTGTTAATTTAGAGTGGATTCAAAAAATTGTCCGTGACACAACTGATCGTGGCCATAGCCGAGAGGCAGTGATGAGTAGCATTGTGAGATCGTTAGATGATTATTTCCAATACATCACTCCACAATTCTCGCAAACACATGTCAACTTCCAACGCGTCCCCACGGTCGACACTTCGAATCCATTCAGCGCCCGAGAAATTCCAAGCCAAGATGAAAGTTTTGTTGTGGTGCGTTTCCGTCAAGAAATGACGAATGTTGATTACCCATACCTACTAAAAATGATTGATGGTTCATTTATGTCTCGTATGAATACCATTGTTGTACCTGGGGGGAAAATGGGACTCGCAATGGAACTGATCTTAACCCCATTGATTGAAGATATATTAGAGGCGAAACGTCGTTCTAATATGCAAATGGATTGGGTGCAAGATAAATAACGCCTTATATTATTAGCTTCGACAAACTTTGTAACATCATGCATGTGATGATTTACATAAAATTATTTGGCTTTTTAGTGACTTACATTATAGTGTATTTATATCTGTTAATGGAGTAAGTATGAATGGGTCAGGAAACATCTAAAATCCTAGTTGTCGATGATGATATGCGGTTACGCAGTTTATTGGAACGTTATCTCGTTGAACAAGGTTTCCAAGTTCGTTCAGCCGCAAACGCGGAACAAATGGACCGGCTACTCGAACGTGAAAATTTCCATTTAATTGTCCTTGATCTGATGCTGCCTGGTGAAGATGGGTTATCCATCTGCCGCCGTTTACGCCAAAAAGAAAACGAAATTCCTATTATCATGCTTACTGCGAAAGGCGATGAAGTCGATCGTATTATTGGACTTGAAATGGGTGCTGATGATTATCTCCCTAAACCATTTAATCCACGTGAATTATTAGCTCGAGCAAAAGCGGTGCTAAGGCGCAAATCAGTTGAGGCTCCTGGGGCGCCGACTCAAGAAGAGCAAATTATAGAATTTGCTCAGTATAAATTAAACCTAGCAACGCGAGAAATGTCAGCCGATGGCAAACCAATGACGCTTACTAGTGGCGAGTTTGCGGTGCTTAAATCGCTTGTGACGCATCCACGTGAGCCGTTATCTCGTGACAAGCTCATGAATCTTGCGCGTGGGCGTGATTATGGAGCGCTAGAACGTAGTATTGATGTGCAAGTTTCACGTTTGCGACGTATGCTAGAACAAGATCCGACGAATCCCCGTTACATTCAAACTGTCTGGGGTTTAGGTTACGTATTCGTACCGGATGGTACTGATGTTAGCTAATAAGCAATATATATGAGGATCTTCCCCAAAAGTGCCTTTGGGCAAACGGTATTACTAGTTGGGGTATTGCTGCTTATTAATCAAGTTGTGTCGTATTTGTCGGTGACTTATTATTTTATTCAGCCAAGCTATCAACAAATCAATTCCTTAGTGGCAACTCAAGTTGATACTATCTTTGACCAAGACATAGTGACGGATCCACAGCGCAGGGCAAGGTTTACAGAACGGAATAATATTGCATTTTATACCCATAATGAAGCGATCGAATATGGGTTAAATGACGCAACATCTTATCGCTTTATGTCCAATCAAATCTCTGCCGAGCTCGACGGTATAACTGATGTGCGTTTAAGTACCGAAATACCTTATCGTATCTGGATTAATCCTCCACAAAACACCCAAATTTGGATAGTCATCCCTATGCCAGGGGTAGGCGAGACTAATTTTTCACCACTGACAATCATCTTACTCGTCATTGGTATATTAAGTGTTATTGGTGGCTACATTTTTGTATTAAGAATGACACGACCTCTTCGTGCTTTACAAAATGCGGCGAAAGAAGTGGGGCAAGGTGAGTTTCCTGAACCGATCGAGCCCTCCGGAGCAAGTGAAATGCAAGCGGTGACTCAGGCATTTAATCAAATGTCTAGTAGTATCAAACGTTTAGAACGAGATCGCAATCTAATGACCGCTGGTATATCGCATGATTTACGCACTCCATTAACTCGTATCCGCTTAGCAACGGAAATGATGGATGAACAACATAACTGGGTCAAAGATGGCATAGTTCAAGACATTGAAGATATGAACGATATTATTGATCAATTTATTAATTATGCTCGCCAGGATCGTGAAGAACAGCGTGAAACAGTAGATCTCAATGATATAATTGGAGATGTCGTTGAAGCGCGACATTTTCACGATAATCACACAATCGCACAACGACTCAATCCACTCCCTAAAATTAGTTTACGCCGGGTTGCTATCAAGCGCGTATTAGATAATCTGATTGAAAATGCATTTCGCTACGGATCTGATCATTTAGAAATTCATACTGCTTTTTCTGCCAAGGAGAAACGTATTATTTGCCAAATTCGTGATTTTGGCGCAGGGATTGCCGAAGAAGAGCTACCTAACCTATTACAACCCTTTACTCAAGGTGATAGTGCCAGAGGTAGCTCAGGTTCTGGACTAGGATTAGCAATCATTAAACGCATTATCGACATGCATCACGGAGAAGTAACGTTTAGTAACCATCCTGACGGTGGGCTGTTAGTGACATTTAAACTACCACTCAATGAGCCGACCGATTAAATGTTCTTAACGTCAATAATCAACGATTGAGTTTATTGTGCCGTCGTACTTGCATCAGGGTCAAAGCCGGAATGAATGGTTTCGACATCCATTGCATCAAACATATAATCCGCATGACAAAATTGACAATTCATCTTGATTGCCCCTTCTTCAGTAATAATCGCCAAAAGCTCTTCTTTCGCGATATTTTGTAGCGCAGCAATCGTACTTTCTCGTGAACAATGACATTCAAATTTAACTTTTGCAGAGGTAAAGACTTCCACTTCTTCTTGGTGATAAAGGCGATACATTACCTCATCGGCTTCTAATGAAAAAAGCTCTTCAGCTTTTAATGTATCGGTTAACGCTGCAATATGCCCAAATTCGGTCGATTCAGCCACATTAGTCGCTTCACTTGACGTAGGTAAAATTTGTAACAAGGTACCACCTGCCATTGGCTTATCACCTTGTTGAGCAAATAAACGCACTTGGGTCATCAATTGTTCAGATTGAAGGAAATACTCTTCTATACATGCCGCTAAGCTGTCTTGATCTAATCCAACAATGCCTTGATACCGTTCACCGTCTTTTGGTGTGATGGTAATAACCAAGTAACCTTTAGTAAATAACTCATTAAAAGAATCCGGTAACTGGGTTAATGATTCATCCCATCGAGCGACACCTCGAAGTTTTAAGTCATGTGTACCGTTGACAACAGCATATTTGACGATACCTTCGGATTGGATTTGTAAACCAATCTCGCCTTCAAATTTTAGCGTCGCGTTGAGTAACGCTGTCGCCGCCATCAATTCTCCAAGTAACGTTTGGATCGCAGGTGGATATGAATAAGACTCCAAAATGTGCTGATAAGTCGATTTTAACTGAACTAACTCGCCACGCACATTGGCTTGATTAAACAAAAATCGCTGGAGTTGATCAACGCTGGCTATCTCAGACATAACAGGTTCTCTTAAATTAGTTATACCCCATATATGGGCATATTATTGGTGTTTTAAATGGATTATTTGTCGACGCTGTTTTTTATCAGGTTTACTATCGGGCTTAGGACTATGAAATGCAGATAATTTGCGAGCTTCCGCATTACGTTCACGTTTTTCAATGCTTTCAGGTGTTTCTTCATACATTCCAACTACCAAAGCCGCCGAGCGGCGCTTATCAAATATTTCGCGGATGATCAGTTCTTTGGTGTCAAACCCTGCTGGTACTTTTAACGTGGCGTTTAATTCGACAATTTTACTCGGTTTAGTACGTTGACCATTATAATGAATTTTACCAGCCTGCACAGCCTCACGTGCATTTGCACGCGTTTTAAACACTCTTGCAGCCCATAGCCACTTGTCGATCCGGACATTTTCCATAAATTGCGATACTTGTTGGTATTTTAAGTCATAAATCTTTAGTATAGATGCTGTATATTTTACCCTATTCAGCGTATATTCATACATTCGGAAAGATACTATCATTTCAAAACTGCAGTTTACATTTTACAATAAGAATAATGACGACACATCAACTTAATTTTCAAGCATTCTTAAACGTGCTTAACCAACCAAAAAACAAGGTATTATTGAAGACCTTGGCGTTGATGCTATTGTTCATTTATATCATATTTGCATTAGCGAATATGGTTTGGCAAATTGTTCCCTCTCCACCATCACCGACAATTCCTCTTCAAGTAACGCAAAAACAAGGTAGCACTCCTGTTCAGACCAACAGCATTAACGATTTGATCGCGTTGAACATTTTTGGTGAAGCCAACAAAATAACTGCGCAACCGATATCAACGGTGACCGATGCACCCGAAACTAAACTCAATTTGGTACTCACCGGTGTTGTCGCATCTACCACTGAAGACGATGGGGCAGCGATTATCGCCAACCGCAACAAACAAAACACCTACGGTATTGGCGACAAAATCGAAGGGACACAAGCAACCCTTAATCGGGTTTTTGCCGACCGCGTTATTATTAGTAATCGTGGAACGAAAGAAACGTTAATGCTCGATGGTATCGATTTTAGCAAAATGTCATCATCATCGAGCTCGGTAAATGACACCGTATTTTTCCCTGCTAATACCAGTATACCTAAAAGCGTAGTCAAACAAGTTGAAGGTCCCAGTGCAGATAGCATTGCGCAATTACGCGCGGCACCAGAAAAATTCATTGATTTCATCAAAGTTGCTCCAGTAAGAGAGGACGGTGAACTACGAGGCTATCGCGTTAGCCCTGGCAAAGAAACAGCCTTATTTAACGATTCAGGATTAAAAGCCGGTGATATCATTACGTATATTAACGGTTTAGATTTAACGCAGCCGCGCGAAGCGGTGCAAGCCATGCAAGCCTTACGAGAAGCAGATAGCTTAGAGTTAACATTGCTACGCAACGATCAACCCATGACGTTATCACTCTCGTTACCATAACGATGACGTCTTTAGGTGAACACATCACAAGGTATTATGTTTATGTTGTCTAATTTGGTTTCACATTGTAAAACTGTCTCTATTGCAAGCGTACTTTCGTTTGCTATTTTTGCTGCGGTAATCCCAGTATCGACAACATCCTTTGTTGTCCAGGCAGCTCAATATTCCCCTAATTTTAAAAATACCGATATCAATGAATTTATTGCAATTGTCGGTAAAAATTTACAACGCACCATTATTGTTGATCCCAATGTCCGCGGAAAAATCTCGGTGCGTAGTTATGATTTACTCGATGAAGAACAGTATTACCAGTTCTTTTTAAACGTACTCCAAGTCTATGACTTTGCGGTAGTTGAAATGCCTAATGGTATCCTTAAAGTAATCCGTTCCAAGGATGCCAAAAGCTCAAACTTACCGGTCGTCGAAGGTAACATCCCTAATGGCGATGAAATGATTACCCGTGTCATCCCTGTGTATAACGTTCCCGTTCGCGAGTTAACACCTTTACTGCGACAGCTTAATGACAGTGCTGGTGGTGGTAACGTCGTCAGCCATGACGCATCAAACGTCATGATGTTGACCGGTCGTGCTGCCGTCATAAATCGTCTAGTTGAAATCATAGAACGTGTCGATAGAGCCGGTGACGAAGAAGTAGAAATCGTGAAACTTAAGTACGCATCTGCATCGGAAATGGTACGTATCATTGAAAGTATCAATAAATCTCAAGGCAAGGCTGCACAAACTAGTGCCAAATCTGAGCCTCGCGTAGTTGCTGATGATCGAACTAATTCCGTGATAGTCAGTGGTGATGTCAAAGCACGTCAACGCTTAATTAATCTTATCACCCGCATGGATCAAGAACTCGAGACTAGCGGAAATACTCGTGTTATCTTCTTAAACTACGCTAAAGCGGATGATTTGGTCAAAGTCCTAAAAGGCGTCTCTGAGAGTATCCAAGCTGAAGAAAAAGGGACATCTAGTAATTCACGCTCAAAAAATGCAAACACTCGCGATGTCAGCATTGATGCGCATGAAGATTCAAATTCTCTCGTCATCACTGCTGAACCAGACATGATGCGTTCACTTGAGGAAGTTATTCGTCAACTCGATGTCCGCCGTGCTCAAGTACAAGTAGAAGCCATTATCGTTGAAGTCTTTGAAGGTGATGGCACCACATTAGGGGTACAACTTGTCTCTGAAGAAGGTGGTGGCACTCAGTTTACCAATGGCGTTGCCGGGGTCGGCTCTTTAGGGGTAGCTCTGCGTCAAGCAGAAGATCGTGAAGTAAACCGCTCAACTACTGCGCAAGATGGCTCTGCGGTGCAAGCGATAGATACGATTGAAGGTGATTTTACCGCATTGGCAAATATCCTTGGCGGCGCTAACGGCATGATTGCAGGTATTATTGAAAATGGTTGGGGTGCCGTTGTCCAAGCAGTATCCACCGACACTAACTCCAATATCTTAGCAACTCCACATTTAACCACGATGGATAATGAAGAAGCCTTTTTCATTGTGGGCCAAGAAGTCCCTATTATTACGGGTACTAGCACCGGCTCAAATAATTCGAATCCTTTCCAAACAGTCGACCGCCAAGAAGTGGGCATCAAACTTAAGGTCACGCCGCAAATCAATGAAGGAGATGCGGTACAATTATTGATCGAACAAGAAGTCTCTAGCGTGTCAGGTGCAACTTCTGTCGATATTTCAATTAATAAACGTGAAATTAAAACCACTGTCATTGTTGATGACGGCGGTACTATCGTTCTCGGCGGCTTGATTGATGAAGATGTCCAAGAAAGTGTCTCAAAAGTCCCATTACTCGGGGACATTCCGTTTGTCGGTCACTTATTCAAAACCACGACGTCCAGTAAACGCAAACGAAACTTAATGGTCTTTTTGCGCCCAACGATTGTGCGTGATGGCGTGACCATGAACGAAATTTCTCATCGTAAATATAACTTTATCCGAGCTGAACAGCTCAAGCGTCAAGCTGATGGAATCCCTTTAATGCCTAATTCAAAAGGGCCAAGTTTGCCAGAGTGGAACGATGCGCTCACTTTACCACCATCATTTGAAGATTATTTGATGGAGAAAGATAAGCAAACGAAAGAGAATAACTAAGGCGGCTGCATATGGACATTTCATTTAGCTTTGCCAAACGTCATCAGGTGTTGCTCGATCCGGTAGCTCCTACTGTTTTTTATACCGCGGATACAGACTTAACTGTATTTGCTGAAATTCGTCGTGTATTTGGGCAAGGCTTTAATTTAGAACAAGTTGCCAGCGATAAATTTGAGACTCTGCTGACCACTTTTTACCAGCGTGATTCATCTGAAGCTAAACAGCTAATGGAAGACCTAGGTAATGAAAGTGACCTATTTGCTCTTGCAGAAGATCTTCCCGATACCGAAGACTTACTCGATAGTGAAGATGATGCCCCTATCATTAAACTGATTAACGCAATGCTAGGCGAAGCGATTAAAGAGGGTGCTTCAGACATACATATCGAAACGTTTGAAAATCAGCTTGTTGTGCGCTTCAGAGTCGATGGCGTACTAAGAGAAATTTTAAAACCGAATCGTAAAATGTCTTCAATGCTTGTGTCCAGAATCAAGGTCATGGCAAAACTTGATATTGCTGAAAAACGTGTCCCACAAGATGGCCGCATTTCATTAAAAATTGCAGGCCGCGCAGTTGATGTCAGGGTGTCCACCATGCCTTCTAGTCATGGCGAGCGTGTGGTATTACGTTTATTAGATAAAAACAATGCTCGTTTAAATCTTGAAGATTTAGGCATGACGGAAGCTAACCGTGATGTTTTCTCCGAGCTTATCCGTAAACCCCATGGCATTATACTTGTCACAGGTCCTACCGGCTCGGGTAAATCCACCACCTTATATGCTGGGTTAACGGAGATTAACTCCAAAGACCGGAATATTTTGACCGTCGAAGATCCCATTGAATTTGATTTACAAGGCATTGGACAAACTCAAGTCAATACACGAGTCGATATGACCTTTGCTCGCGGTTTACGCGCAATTTTACGTCAAGATCCTGATGTGGTCATGATTGGTGAGATACGTGACTTAGAAACTGCACAAATCGCCGTTCAAGCGAGTTTGACTGGTCACTTAGTCTTATCGACTTTGCACACCAATACTGCTGCCGGCGCCATTACTCGTCTTGAAGACATGGGAATTGAGTCATTTCTTCTCTCATCAAGTTTACTCGCGGTACTATCGCAACGTTTAGTACGTACCTTATGTAACGACTGTAAACAGCCTCATGAAGCAACGACTACAGAATGTGAAGTATTAGGTATTAGCGCTCCGCGCACCATTTACTCGCCGGGTGATTGTGTATCATGTAATCACACTGGATATCGTGGTCGTACTGGTATTCATGAATTGCTTAAAGTAGATGATTCAGTGCGAGAGATCATGCATAGTGGTAAAGGCGAACAAGCTATCGAAAAGCATATCCGCGCACATACACCGAGTATACGTGGTGATGGTATCGATAAAGTTTTGAGCGGCGAGACTTCTTTAGAAGAAGTCCTGCGCGTGACGCGTGAGGAATAAGCGATAATGGCCGCGTTTGCATTTGAAGCAGTCAATGCCAAAGGCAAGACCCAAAAAGGGGTACTTGAAGGCGATAATGCGCGTCAAATTCGCCAACAACTGCGGGAACAAAAACTCATCCCAGTGACTGTCGAACAAGTTAAAGAACAAGCAAAGAAAAGCTCAACCTCCTTTGAATTTACTTTCTTCAAGCCACGTATCTCTGCTAGCGAACTTTCCTTACTCACGCGTCAATTAGCGACCTTAGTAGAAGCTTCATTACCAATCGAAGAAGCGTTACTTGCAGTTGCTGAACAAAGCGAAAAACCACGCCAAAAAAACATGATGATGGCAGTACGTTCAAAAGTCGTAGAAGGGTTTGGTCTAGCCGAAGCACTCGGAGATTTTCCAAGTGTATTTGATACTTTATTTATCGCAATGGTCGCGGCAGGTGAAAAATCGGGTCATCTAGATATCGTCTTAAACCGATTAGCAGACTACACCGAAAATCGAGAAAAAACGCGTAGCCAAGTGGTTCAAGCGATGATTTATCCTGCACTCATGATGTTTTTTGCTGTAGCGATTACCGTATTATTACTCACTGTGGTCGTCCCTAAAATCGTAACCCAATTTCAGCACATGGGCCAAGGTTTACCCCCGATTACTCAGCTAGTTATGGATATCTCAACTTTCCTGCAAGCCTCTTGGATGTGGGTGGTGGGCTTATTAATCCTCGGTGTGATTGTTGCGCAACGTGCACTTGCTGTACCTGCTATGCAACTGCGCTTTCACAAATGGCTCTTAGGAGTCCCTTTGTTAGGTAAAGTGAACCGCGGTTTAAATACGGCTCGGTTTGCCCGCACACTATCGATTTTGACTGCCAGTGCGGTACCTTTATTAGAAGCAATGAAAATTGCTAGCGATGTATTACTTAACCGTCATATCAAAGCCCAAGTCGCTGAATCAGCGGTTATGGTCAAAGAAGGCGCAAGCCTCAGGGCGGCACTAGATAAAACAAAAATGTTCCCACCCATGATGATGCACATGATTGCATCCGGTGAACGCTCTGGTGAATTACAACAAATGTTAGCACGGGCAGCCGATAATCAAGACCGTGAATTTGAATCTTTGGTCAGCGTGTCACTCAAAGTATTTGAGCCATTGTTGATCGTTTCCATGGCCGGCATAGTGCTGTTTATTGTACTGGCTATCCTCCAACCTATAATTGCACTTAATAGTATGGTGAATATGTAATGAAAAAGTCAGCAGGTTTTACCCTTATCGAAGTAATGGTCGTATTAGTGATCATCGGGATCATGGCCTCAATGGTTGTGCCTCAGATCCTTGGCAATCAAGAAGAAGCTCAGCTCAAAAAGGCCGCTATAGATATCCAAACTTTAGAAGGTGCGATGCAAATGTATAAGCTCAATAACAATCGCTTCCCTACTACTGAACAAGGACTAGAAGCTTTAGTCACCGAGCCTACTGTTGATCCTATTCCACGTGCATATCGCGAAGGTGGCTACATTCAACGCCTACCAACCGACCCTTGGGGTAATGATTACCAACTCATTTCTCCAGGAGAGGTCAGTGCGGTCGATATCTTTTCTAATGGTCCTGATATGGAACCCGGTACAGATGATGACATCGGTACCTGGAACCTGAATGACTACTTAAATTAAACTGATTTAATTTAGCCCATGCCATCACGCCAACGTTCATCCGGATTCACGCTGATCGAAATTATGTTAGTGCTGGTGATTATGGGTTTAGTGGCTGGCTATGTCGTGGTGAATGCCTTCGGTAATGACCCTCAAGATAAGCTTAAAAGTGAAGCTCAACGCTTTCATGCAGTGGCGACATTAGCCTCTGATTTCGCTGTCTTAAACCAAATGGAATTTGGACTGGTGATTGATGATAAACGCAATTCTTATAAGTTCGTATTCTTAGACGACAATGATGAATGGGTAGATGTGCCTGAAAATCAAGCTTTTGTAGAGCGTGAGCTACCTGAAGAAATGGTGATGACATTAGTACTCGATGGTTTTGAGTGGACATCTGAGGAATCGCTTTTTTCCAGTGGTTCATTGTTCGATGAACAACTGTCGGTCGCCAATGACAGCGTACAAATTGGCAATGAAGAAGATATTCCACCGCCTCCCCCTCAAGTAATGTTCCTTTCTAGCGGTGATTTAACCGAATTTACCTTACAGTTTGCGTTTTTTGATCCTGTCATCTCTGATGCTCAGTTTACTGTGAGTTCTAAAGGGTACTTACCGTTAATCAATGACATTGCGCTGTTGGAAGATGCATCATGAGTATTGTGTCACTTAGGCGTCAACATGGTATGACGTTAATCGAAGTCATGGTCGCCTTACTAATTTTCGGTTTAACCGGTACGGCTGTCATGAAAGCAGCAACCGAAAACCTATCTAGTGTTAATCAACTACAAGACATTACATTTGCGACCTTTGTTGCGAATAACCGCCTTGCTCAATTGCACCTCGAACAAGAGTGGCCCATCCGTAATAATCAAAAAGGTGACATGGAAATGGCAGAAGTGACTTGGTATTGGCAACAAACCGTCACTAAAACCCAAGAAGACGACTTAGTACAAGTGCGTATTAGTGTCGCAGTCGATGCCGAATATCAGCAAATGGTGACAGATGTCGTCAGCTTTTTTGGTAAACCTTCGACCTCAGGAGGTCGTTAATGCGCGCGCCAACCTCCGCACATGGATTTACCCTAATCGAGATCTTAGTAGCAATCTTGATATTCTCCTTAATCGCTTCAGCATCGACTGCGGTGCTCAATAATGTTATCCAAGCTTCAGAGCAGTCCACTGCGAGTATTGAGCGTTTACAAATGTTGCAACGGGCTATGACTACTATGGAACGAGACTTACTTCAAGCAGTCAATCGTCCACCTCGAATAGATGGCGTAGAAGAAAATACTATTGTTTTTCGTGGTGGTGCAGGCGAAATGGACAGTACCCATGATGGTGTTAGTTTTGTCCGTAATGGCTGGCATAATCCCATGTGGCGTCTGCCTCGTTCAAACATGCAAGGGGTAGCGTATCGACTCAATGATGAGCAAGTGTTAGAGCGTTTGCATACCACCTTTGTAGATAATGATTCAGGTGTGGAACCTAAAATTAGGCCGTTATTGACCGGTGTTACTGATTTAAATATCGAATTTATGCGCTCTAAAAATGCGCGCAATGAGATTTCATGGGATGAAACGTATACCAACAGTAGCGTGCCCAAAGGTGTCGCAGTAGAGATCACCACCGAGGATTTTGGCCTGATCCGACGCGAATTTGCACTATTAGATCCGCCAGTCATTGTCTCTACAACTAACACCGCCACCGGCTCAGATAGTGATTCTCCTCGTCAAAACAGCCCTACCGCTAATCAAGGAGGCACAGAATGAACGCGCCTCGTCAACAACAACGCGGCATGGCATTGTTAATTGTGCTGTTTATCGTGGCATTAGTCAGTGTACTTGCTACTGAGATGGGCTCACGTTTGCAACTTCAAGTTCAACGTGTCGCGAATATCAAAGATAATAACCAAGCTTATTGGTATAGTATTGGAGCAGAAGCCTTTGCAATGCTATCCATAAAAGATTTATATGAGTTAGATGACGGCATGATCCATGCGAATCAACCATGGGCAGTGCCTTTAGTCTATCCTATTGAAAATGGGCAAATTACCGCGACTATTGCTGATGCTCAAGCTTGCTTTAATATTAATGCATTATCTAAAAAACCGGATAGTAATAATGAGCTCGGCGCTGACCGTCCCTCATTAGAAATGGATGCGTTCAATGCGTTAATCCGTGAACTTACTAATGGGGATACTTATGCAGCAGATGTATTCATGGATTCCATTGTGGATTATTTGGATGAAGATACCATTGCCCGCACGAACGGGGCAGAAGATAATACCTACTTAGGCAAATCTCATCCATATCTAAGCGCGAATACCTTACTAAGTGAAGTCTCTGAACTGCGCCTGATCAATGGCGTCAATATCGAGTGGTTTGAAGCATTATTAGAATATGTCTGCGTACTGCCAAATAATCCTAATCTGTTAGTCAATGTAAATTCACTCACCACTGATGATGCGATTTTGCTTGCAGCATTAACGGGTTTATCGACATCAGATGCGCAGTCATTGATCGAATCACGGCCAGAAAATGGCTATGAGAATCCAGCCGATTTTTTTGGTGAATCCGAGATGACAGGGTTATCATTACCCAAATCACAAATGGCATGGTTTGATACCACGACAGAGTATTTTACCTTAACCACAATAACTCAGTATAATAATACTCAATTCGCTTTGACTAGCTTGTTACATGTTGCAAAACAAGAAGATGTCAGTGTATTACAACGTACTTTTGGGAGACGGTAGCACGTGGAAAAACTCATACTTCGCTTAGGCGCAGATGCTCAAACGCCAATTGATTGGGCGATTTGGCAGACCACAGAACGTACGATTCTAGCATCTGGGGTGTTACCTGATGCTGATGCCTTAGCCTCTTTACAAGAACGTGCTGCTGGTCGTCCTGTAACGGTACTAGTACCCTCTACTGAGGTCCTGTTAAAGCGTGTTGACCTACCACCAGGCGCATCTCGCAAAGTCATTCAGTCAATTGGTTTTATGCTCGAAGATGATGTGGCAACCGATATTGATGAACAGTTTATTGCACTTGGCCCTAAGCAAGGCGATCAACAAGCTGTAGCGATTGTTGCGCATAATACCATGAGGCAATGGCTTGATTGGCTTACCACCGCGAATTTACATTGCGATATCATGTTACCGGATGTACTTGCATTACCTCTTGCACCGGTCACTGCTGTGGAAGAAGACCTAGAACCCGCTGCAACAGCTAGTATCATAACCATTCGTGATCAGGTTCTCCTTCGTGATAGTGCATGGTCAGGGTTTTGTGGAGAAAGCGATTGGGTAATACCGGTTGTATCTTCATATTTTAACGCTCAGTCAGGGCCTATTTCACTCACGCAATACACCACTGATGATGCATTTAGCAGTCATCAAAAAGTACAAACGGTCACCGCCGAACTTGAACTTCCTATGCATGTATTGGCTGATGGAATAGCCACTCACAGTTTTAATTTTAATTTGTGCCAAGGCCAATACCAACAACGCAAACGTAGCTCTGGTCAGTGGCAATATTGGCGCAGTGTAGCCGCAGTGGCTGTGATCGCTTTGACATTAGGTCTCATCGATAAAGGCTTAACGATTTCACAATTAGCGGCTCAAAATGAAACACTAAGTAACCAAATCAAAGCCGATATCCAGTCAGGATTCCCTAATATTGGCACCTATCGGGATGCGCGCAGAGCCATCACACAATATGTAAAACGTATAGATAATATGGGCAGCGGATCATCAGCTGTCGATATGCTAGCTAATTTAACGAGTGCATTTGCCAATTCCGAAATTAAAGCTCAGTCACTGAAATTCAATGATGACCGCAGTGAATTAAGGATACAAGCGCAAGCCAAAGCATTCTCTGATTTGGAAACCTTCAAACAACAAGCCCAAGCGGCAGGTTACACCGTCGAAGACGGCGCGATTAATAATCGTAATAATCTGGTCATTGGCACATTGACCATTAAAGGATAATCGCAATGAATAAACAAGCACTTAGCGATTGGTTTTCTCAGCTTGCCCCTCGTGAGCAAGCATTGTTAAAAGTAGGCAGTGTCATTCTTATTATAGCGGGGTTTTATGGGCTTGTTTGGGCGCCTATGAATGCCAGTATAGAACGTGAAACTAAGTTACTTGCTCAACAACAAGCTCTTTCTACCTGGGTCGTTCAACAACAAGCGAAAGTACTACAGTTTCGCCGTCAGGGACCGGGAAAAGCAACCCTAAAAGGTTCACTAGTCCAAGCGGTCAACCAAACCGCTCGCGCCAGTAACATTACCCTCACGCGCATGCAACCCAACAATGACGAAGTGCAAGTATGGATAGATGAAGTAGGTTTTAACCCGCTCATGAAGTGGTTAGGCAGCTTAGACACCACCGGCGTTAGAGTGCTACAAGTCGACATTACTGAGGCTGGTGCGCCGGGTAATGTGAAAGTAAGACGATTACAATTAGGAAAGTCATGAAGTTACGTATTTTATCGATATTCGGATTTTTAGCGGTATTAGCAGTGTTGCTAATAGCGACTATGCCTGCAAAACAGGTTATTTACCGGATTAATTTTCCTTCCGATATGGGATTATATGAAGTCTCAGGGACAATTTGGGAAGGCCGTGCAGCGAGTGCATTGGTGCATAATCAAATCCTAAATAATGTCACCTGGGATTTATCTTTTTGGCGCTTACTCACGGGTCAAGCTCATCTTACTATTACCACCAACAAACGTAATCCTGTTGGGTTAAATGGAACTGTCACTCTTGGATTAGTATCACGTCAACTCGAAATATATGATCTAGCAATACGTCTTCCTGCGGAAGTCATTTTCGCTCAAATTCCACTCCCAGTACCCGTTATTGGTAAAGGGACAGTAACTATTGACATTGACTCCGGCAGTTTTGACCTCACACAACCTATTCCAATTTGTTTAGACTTAGACGCACAAGGTGCATGGAATAATGCCGGAGTACTAGCCTCAAACGGAATGGTCAATTTAGATCAATTTGATGCTACTGTTAAATGCACTAACGAACAATATCGCGTTGTTGTAAATGAACCTAATGGCTTAGGTTTGTCCTTTGTTGCCACTGGTAATAATCCGCAAAATTTATCGGTGAATGGGAAATTTAAACTGCCTACGTCATTACCTGAAGATATGCAACGCGTCGGTGAGTTTTTAGGTCAACCTGATGCAACAGGGTATACGAATTTTACTTGGTAAGTATTAACATTAGACTCTAATATCAGCAAAATTTACAAAAAGTGTGTAAATTTTGCACTGATAATTTGCTAAATCACCATTTATCTACAACACTTATTTTTTAATATGTAAAAAGTAACGTTATGGATATTGTAACAAGTAAACCCCAAATTGTTTTAAATAAGCCAGAAGCCCCTTTATATCGCGTATTAATTGTAGATGATTCAAACATCGAACTTGAAAATATGATGAATGGTTTGTCAGACAATTTCTCAGTGTCCATAGCATCAGATGCCAATGAAGCCTTGCGGATCGCACACCAATCACCACAACCTGATTTAATTTTACTTGATATCGTTATGCCTGAAATAGATGGATATTCACTCTGTTCAACGCTTAAGAATGATTACGATACTCAGAATATACCCATTATTTTTGTCACTAGTTCGAACGATACTTCTAGTATCATCAGGGGCTTTGAGGTAGGTGGTGTGGATTACATGACAAAACCATTAAAATTACCTGAGCTTAACATTCGTATACAAACGCATATTCAACTCAAAAATAAATCAAAACAACTAGAGTCCTTAGCTTATTTAGATCCGTTAACACGCACTGCCAATCGCCGAAAGTATAACGAAACATTCCAATATGAATGGTCTCGCTGTATTCGTTATAAGCAGCCAATCGCCATCATTATTGTCGATATTGACTTTTTTAAACAATTTAACGAACACTACGGGCATGCAGAGGGTGACAATTGTTTGACTCAAGTAGCTCAACTACTTAATGGACAATGTAAACGCTCCACTGATTTATTTGCACGTATCGGCGGAGAAGAGTTCATCATGTTAATGCCTAATTGCGATTTAACCGATGCCGTAACAAAAGCAGAAGAGATGCAGACTGGAATTAATCAAGCTAAGATCCGTCATGATGGTATTGGTCATGGCCATTTTCTAACGGTAAGTTTAGGGGTAGCCGCGACTGTGCCACAATACGAACACGAAGCAATATCATTATTTCAAAAGGCTGATGATGCTCTATTTAATGCTAAAGGCAATGGGCGAAATCGTATTACTGTTGACAGATCCGGTGTCATTTCAGACAGCTCTATGCACTCATTGACACAACATTAACCATTTTCGCGAGTAATAAAAGGGACTTCATTACGATAGTCAATAATACTGGGAAATTCTGTTATTCCTCGGTTTGGCTGCTTACTGTCAGGATTTTCAACACATAATAAATGTTTAATTCCAAAGGTTTTAGCGGCATGTAAAATAGGAACGCTATCATCAACAAATAATGTCGCTTGAGGATCAAAGTGTATATCTTTATACAAAGCCTCCCATAAATCCTGAGACTCTTTTGTCACGCCATAATCATGAGTCGAAATCAGGCGCGTAATATGGTTATCCAGCGCTGTTAACTCCACTTTTAATGATAAACCATCACGATGTGCATTCGTCACTAACACCACTTCTTTACCACTATCTCTTAGCGCATCTAAAAATGGGATTGTATCGGGTCGCATTTGAATCAGATGCTGAATTTCACGTTTCGCAGACATAATATCCAGCCCTAATAAATCTTGCCAGTAATCTAAACAATACCACTGTAATGTACCAGCCACTCTCGCTAGTTCCAGATCCATAAATGCTTTAGCTTCAGCAACAGATTGACCATTTTTCGCGGCTATTTTTTGCGGGATAAGCTCTAACCAAAAGTATGAATCAAAGTGCAAATCTAATAATGTACCGTCCATATCAAGCAACACAGTCTCAATCTCGTGCCAAGGCACTAGCGGGTTGGAATACATGAACTTTTCCTTATAAATGGGATTGAAACAGGGTATGATAATTTTACTTTCATTCATAGTGTAGCGTAATTCATTGATGAGCAAAATAGACCCGAACAAACCTCTACCGACGATCACCGATCGGAGTATTGTTGCCAAAAGTCGATTCTTCAATGTTGAACAAGTCGATTTAACTTTTTCTAACGGAGCGACACGTCAATTTGAACGCATGGCGGGTAAAGGTCATGGTGCGGTAATGATTGTCCCTTTTGCTGATGATGAACATATTTTATTGATCCGCGAATATGGGGCTGGCACCCATGCTTATGAACTCGGATTTCCGAAGGGTTTAATCGATGCAGGTGAAACGCCATTTGAAGCTGCTAATCGAGAGCTCAAAGAAGAGGCAGGTTTTGGCGCACATCACTTATCTGACCTGATGAAAGTCAGTATGGCTCCTACTTTTTTTAATGCTAGAATGCATGTTGTAGTGGCTAAGGATTTGTACCCTGAGACCCTCGAAGGGGACGAACCTGAACCTTTAGAAGTGGTTAAATGGCCGTTAGCGAAGATTGATGAATTGCTGGCTCGAGATGATTTTACCGAAGCCCGAAGTATAGCTGCGCTGTTATTAGTCGATAGACAACGTAGGAATGAGAAAAAACACACTGGATAAGTGCGCTACTGAAATGTAATCGGCGCCAATAGGACTCAAAATGCCTTATCAAAATTTACTTGCCATTGCTCAAGATGCCGCTAAACAAGCTGGTGCTGCTGTTCTCGATATTTACGATAGTGGTGACTTTACTGAATATAGTAAAGACGACGATTCTCCCGTAACCAGTGCTGATTACAAAGCAAATGAAATTATCACCCAGCTCCTTGAGGAGCAAACGCCTGATATTCCTATCATGTCAGAAGAATCAGAACATTTGTGCCTAACCGATCGTAAAAACTGGTCTCGGTATTGGTTAATTGACCCGATAGATGGCACACAAGAATTCATCGCGCGAAGTGGTGATTTTGCAGTGAATATCGCGCTAATAGAAAACAATCAACCCGTGATTGGCGTTATCTACTGGCCAGCTGGCGAAAGTCTTTACTATGCGACTAAAGGTGCCGGTGCCTACAAATCTTGTGCAATTGAAGAAAAACAAATCCATGTTAAAGCGTTTAATGATCCAGATAATGATCCTGTCGTCATCGCCATTAGTCGTCGACAAAAGCGCGAGAATGTCTTAAAACGCTTAGACCAAGACCGCACTTACC
Source organism: Glaciecola sp. HTCC2999 (assembly GCA_949498985.1). GTDB lineage: Bacteria > Pseudomonadota > Gammaproteobacteria > Enterobacterales > Alteromonadaceae > Opacimonas. The sequence continues at coordinate 11,903 of CATECQ010000012.1, read as the reverse complement.
AAACCTTACCAGCGGGTAGCTGTTCCTTAAAAGCATGCTTCATAGCTGAAGGTAAAGCAGATTTCTTTATGCGTTTAGGTGTGACCGGAGAATGGGATACAGGTGCTTCCCAATGTATTGTTTCAGAAGCTGGAGGACTGATCCGCTCTGTAGACTTCGAACCGATGAGTTATAACGAACGTGAATCACTAGAAAACCCAAACTTTGTTATTACAGGCGACCAAACTGTGGATTGGGAAGGACTGGTTAATTACTATGTGGATGACCAGCCATAATTAGGTGTCAAATTTCTCTTTAAACCCTTGAGCATCGACAATATCGATGCTTTCGTATAGCTCGGAATAAATCAATAGCGCTTCACCACTGCGAAGCTTTTCAAGCACCTGTGCTACTTTTTCTACCGTAGAAAATTCTTGTTCCCCATAGTCGGTACCCTCACGCAAAACAAAGGATTCAGCGACGTTATAGAGCACTTCGTTAGAGAGTTCATCAATGGGAATGATCATGCGTTAAGTTGCTCCTCAATAAACGCACAAATACGTTTTCCAAGCCAAGTTGTGGTCGACCACGGCGCCCCTTGAGCGAAACCAACATGCCCACCTCTGGGACTGTATTCATAAGCTACTTTTTCAGACAACGCTTGATCATTCGGGATCACGCCTTGATTCATAAAAGGATCGTCTAAGGCATGAAGCACTAATGTAGGGACTGTGATATGTCTTAAAAACTGCATCCCTGAACATTTTTGGTAATAATCTTGTGCACTGGCGTAACCATGCAAGGGAGCAGTAACATTTTCATCGAACTGATCAAACGAAGTGAGATTATCGATTTGAGTTTCATTAATTCGGACTTTGCCCGAATAATCGAGCAGCGTAAACTTTTGTTTCAAAGTACGACGCATACTTTTTAACAGTTTATGCTGATACACTTTGGAAAAACCATCGGCAATCGCTTTGGCACATTCATCAAGACGTAATGGAGCAGATACACTCACACAAGCAGATAACGGGTTATGTGTTTGCGTCTCACCGGCTAATTTCATCAGCATATTACCACCCAGTGAATACCCTACTCCCACTAATGGCACATTAGGGAAACGCTGCTTAATATGTGCAATTGTAAATAACGGGTCACTGGTTTCACCGCTGTGATAGGCACGATGTGTTCGGTTTGGTGAACCACTGCAGCCTCGAAAGTGCATTAAAACTACTTGCCAAGGTTTGCCTAGAGCGCTTTGCAACATATCTTGGATATAGTGAGAGTCTTTGGAACCTTCCAATCCATGAAATAAAATAATCACCGCCTCGACATACTCGGGTGCTGGTCCCCATGCTAAGTCCAGAAAATCACCATCCGGGGTCTCTAAACGTTCTAACTGAGTCTCAACTAATTGACGACGACCAAAAAATCGTGGCCAAATCGTTTGTAAATGAGGGTTACGACACCAGGGTGGTGCAGAATATTGGGCTAAGGTCTTTTGACCAAATTGTGTGGTAAACACTAGGCATTCTCATTGAGTAATGAAGTAATTTTGTCAGTATGGGCAAATGCAGCATCTTTCAAGTTAATGCTAGATAGGCATGTGTCAATATGATGTGTCATATAGGCTTGAAACTGCCCCTTCGAAACTTTACTTATCTCATCCGACAGATTCAATTTATCCAAAATTAACACATCACTATCATACCATGTAAACAGGGTTTCAATGAGTAAGGACTGCTGGCGTTTCTCCGCTTCAAGCTCTGCATGCAAAGCGTGTTGATAGGCGTCGTTATCAGACTTTAATGTCGCTTTTCGCAACGCTCGCATCGGGGCCACATCGTTAGCATGACTGGTGTCTAAACATTTGTGAATATGAGGCCACGCATTGCTAGGTAACTTAATACCGCGAATATCACTCCACATTGCAAACAACACCCCATTGACATGCCCTTGATAAAGATCCTGCCAATCAAGAAGTAATGTCTGCATGCCTTCAAATGCATAAATACGCCCTGAAAGCGTCCATAAATCCTCTATTAAAGATGCCTTGAGTACTTTGGGATGTGTCATGAGGCTGCCATTTGTTGATCAAACTCTGCTTGTGCCAACTCGAGCGCTTCTTGGGCTTCACACCATTGTTCTTCTGCTGCATCGTGACGCTGTGTGAGCGTAGCTTGCTCGGCTAAGTATTCAGTTAACTGAGCTTTGTTTTCAACATCATATAAAGTGCTATCACCCAACGCCGCCTCGACTTCTACAAGACGAGACTGGGTGCTTTCCATGGTTTTTTCGCTTTGAGTAATTTGTTTACGTAACGCAGCAGTGGCTTGACGAAATTCCGCCTCTAAACGCTTTTGTGTTTTGCGATCCACCGATGTAGATACGCCGATATTGTGAGCCTGTGATTCTTTTTCTGCCGCGGCTTGGGCTTGTTGTGTTTGGCGTTCTTTTTTCGTTTCGTTTAACACCCATTTGGTATAGTCGTCCAAATCACCACTAAACATCGCGACTTGGCCGTCATCAACTAAATAAAAATCCTCACACACCGATCCTAACAACGTCCTATCGTGCGACACTAACACCATCGCCCCTGTAAACCCCTGTAACGCAAAATTTAACGCATCACGCATTTCTAAATCGAGATGATTGGTCGGCTCATCTAGGAGCAGTAAATTTGGCTTTTGATAGACGATTAGTGCTAATACGAGCCGGGCTTTTTCGCCACCAGACATGGGTTTGACCACAGACGTCGCTTCATCACCTTGGAAACCAAACCCTCCCAGATAATCACGTAAGGCTTGTTCGGTAGCCATTTTATCCAACCGCTGCAAATGGAGTAATGGAGTGCCTTCCATATCCAACGTATCCACTTGATGCTGCGCAAAATAACCAATGTCTAAACCTTGTGAGGTCGTGTATTCGCCGCTCATCGGGGCATGCGCTTGGGCTAATAACTTGATTAACGTCGACTTACCCGCACCATTACGACCCAATAGTCCGATACGACTGCCAGGAACAAGATTCAACTTTACTTCATGTAAAATAACCGTTTCACCATAGCCGACCTTGACCTTTTCCATCGATACCAGCGGATTAGGTAACTTAGCCGGCGGCAAAAAAGCAAAGCTAAACGCACTTTGTGCATGCACAGGGGCTAATTCTTGCATCTTTTCTAGCTGCTTAATCCGGCTTTGTGCCTGTTTAGCTTTACTGGCTTTCGCCTTAAAGCGATCGATAAAAGATTGTAAGTGAGCCGTTTTTGCTTGTTGCTTATCATATTCTAGTTGCTGTAAGCGTAAACGTTCCGCGCGCTGACGTTGATAACTATTATAATTACCTTTGTAAGCAATAAGTTGCGATGACTCAAAGGATAAAACATGCTGCGCTATCGCATCAATGAAGGATTTATCATGGGAAATCAGTAAAAGTGTACCAGGGTATTTTTGTAGCCATTTTTCTAACCAAATCACCGCATCTAAATCCAAATGGTTAGTAGGCTCATCCAGTAACAATACATCTGAGGGACATAATAAGGCTTGAGCCAAATTTAAACGCATCCGCCAGCCACCAGAAAAATCGCTCACCGGACGCTGTAACGCCTCGTTACTAAATCCCAAACCTGCCAAGATGGTCGCGGCACGCGCGTTGACATCATAAGCACCGGCGTCTTGTAATTGCGCATGAAGCTGACCGATTAACTCACCTTGCTCTGCTTGCTCAGCGTCCTGCAGCTGCTGTTGCAATGCGCGTAAATGTTTATCACCACTGATCACATAATCGATAGCCGGATCATGTGAATTAGGAGTATGTTGAGCAACCGCAACCATTTTCCATTCTTTGGGAATATGATAAGTGCCCGTTTCAAGGCTCAGTTGATGCTGTAATAACGCAAAAAGACTCGATTTACCACAGCCATTAGCACCAATGATTGCGCACTTTTGACCTGGAAATATATCCACACTACTCGGTTCTAGTAGTGTTTTAGTCCCACGCATAAAGGAAATATTGGAAAGCTTGATCATAACTGGATAATTACCTGTGACTTTTACGCGGCGTATTATACCACTAATCCATCAACGTATGACCATGAGAATTTCACTCATGGATAACCCAAAGGACGCAAACCTGCGTATGAAGCTATCAGTAGTGCCAATTTTACGTATAATAGCACCCTATATCACTGCCCGATTAGCAGCATTAAATAAAGAGTAATAACCATGAGTAACAAACAACGTAAACGTTTTATCGCTGGAGCGACTTGTCCACAATGTCGTTCGATCGATTCGATTATGCTGTATTTTGAAAACAATGTTGAAAAATTACAGTGTGTTAAATGTGATTACAAAGATGTGCAATCAAGTACTGATGTGTCAGAACAGGTCGCAAGTAGTGCGGATGTGATTGGTGTATTTAAACCATAAATATCAACTATAAAATGTTTAATCATTACATAAGGACCGCTTTTTAGCGGTCTTTTTATATGTGAAAAAATCTGATTAATGCTTTGTATTTTAAAACAAATAGCGCTAATCTAAATATTCTTCTTTACAATTTTTTTACATGCCCCACTTAACCAAGACCCAAAAAAGGATCGACCTGTATGCCATTTAATAATGAACTTACCGCTGAACTTAACCTAATACTAAAATTTCCAAGCAACAGTCTCATGCAAGGCCTTAAGATCCATCAAGACGCAGACCCTGCCATCATTGATGCAGGCAAACGATTATTTGACAAAGGCATTGTTACGCAGCCAGATGGAGGGTATTTAACTAATTTAGGATATGATTTAGCTGAACATGCCAAAGTCCTTCAATCCGCGCTGAACCATTAAAACGAAACGTAAAAGATCATAATTAGTAATGTGGAGGAGGCGTTTCTTCTTCTTGTGATGCGACATTAGATGGCTGCATTGATTTTAAACGCTCTACCATATGATTCATCTTAAAAGTCATTTGCGCAATTTGCTGTTGCTGTTGCGCGATTGAATCATTTAACGATTCAATCGTATCGTCTTGGAAAGCGATTTTTGTTTCTAAGTTTTCAATACGTGCTTGCAAGTCTTCGACTAATTCAGCAGTGTCCGTTAAAGATGCCATTGCGTTATGCTCATTACTTATAAAAAAGAGTCGTTAGTCTACCATGCCCATGCGTATAGTCACATCACATCTGATATCAACACATTAATCATTTCTTAACGACAATGTTAGTATTTAATAAATAATCACAAAATACATTTGAACTGTTGGAAAATGGCACAATATAAAGTAGATTGAATACAATAAAATAAATTAGTCAGTGTTTTCAACACATACTATCATCAAGGAGAATTACAATAATGAAAAAGTCTTTAGCTGCAATTGCAGTATTATCTGTCTTAGGGCTTACAGCCTGTGGCGAGCAAAGTGAAGAAACACAATCAACTGCTACAGCCACTACTGCAGCTGAGTTAGAAACCCCTATCGCGCGTCAATCATACTCCATCGGTGCGAGCATGGGTTCTTTTGCCTTAAGTCGCCAAGAGCAACTGGAAGGCCTAGACATGTCACTCGACATGGAAGTAGTTCGTCAAGGTTTCAATGACGCATTAAATGGTGAGCCAGCACTCAGCATGGAAGAAATGCAAACAATCATTCGTAATTCTGACCAAGAAGTCCGCGCCAAACAAGAAGCGATGGCTAAGCAAGATGCAGAAGCAAATGTTGCAGCCGGTGCTACTTACTTAGCTCAAAATGCTGAAAAAGAAGGCGTTACGGTGACCGAGTCAGGTTTACAGTATGAAGTAATGGTCGAAGGAACAGGCGCTAAACCTGCGGCAACCGACATTGTTAAAGTACACTATAAAGGCACGTTAATTGATGGGACCGAGTTTGATTCTTCTTACTCACGAGGCGAACCGGCTGAATTCCCACTAAATCGTGTTATCCCAGGTTGGACTGAAGGTGTTCAGTTAATGAGTGAAGGTAGTAAATTTAAATTTGTTATCCCTTCGGAGCTTGCTTATGGTGAGCGTGCAACGGGTTCTATTACACCTAACTCAACGCTTATTTTTGAAGTAGAATTACTTGAAATTCTCAACGACGAAGAGTAATTAACTGACTCTGGATATTGATATGAAACCCGCCTGAAGGCGGGTTTTTTTATGCACCTTTAAACATGATGCTCGCTCATTTTAAGATAATTTTAGCATTTTGATATACTAAGCGAATATTATCTCTGTATGTCGGTGTATTCACGCAATCTTAATTAATGACACACACTTGTAACGATACAATTTTCTCGGCACTTTTCTCGGCGCTATGGGTTAATGTTGACACCTCTTTGAAACCCCACTTTCGATGAAAGTGTAAAGATGGTTCATTAGGTGGAGCAATATCGATTTCAGCGCACAGCAGACCTACATGGTTGCGGTAGGCTTCGTCAATAAGGTATTGATACAACGTTTGACCGATCTTTTGCGCACGATAATGAGCATGCACCACAACTCTATCAATATAGTAAAAATCATCATACTGCTCGTCAAACCATTGGTAATTGATACTACGATACGCTGTTTTGGGGCCAACAACTAACAAAAAAGCGGCTACAACGCCCTCTATCTCAACCACGGCATGTAAACACGATTGTGCAATGAGTTTGACCATTTGATCGTTATTCAGCGGGCTCAATACCGCTACTGAAGCTTCGTTTAACGCAAGGATAGCATCGTGATCTTTGGGCTCGATGGGACGAATGTGCATACTATTATCCATGGGGTATCACCTGTAATCCTGTTATTTTATGATTCGAACATTTTAAAAGCGTGCTGAGCGGTCATTATTGGTCATATTCAATAGCCAAAATCGTATAGCAAATGGGACCATCGGGCATGTTGATAACCGCTTCATCATCTATTGTTTTACCCACCATGGCTCGCGCTAGAGGCGAATCAATTGAACATGGCGAGGTATGTTTATAAATCTCATCTGAACCAACGATTTGCACTTTTTTGACCTCACCCTCTTCTGTTTCCAGAGTCACCCATGCGCCAAAATACACTTTACCCACTTGTTCTGGAGATGGGGAGACCACCGTCAATGCTTCCATTCGTTTACGTAAAAAACGCACACGACTATGGATTTGACGTAATCGTCTTTTATTTGTTTGGTAATCTGCGTTATCAGAGCGATCGCCAAGACCTGCTGCCCATGTGACTTTTTTAGTGATTTCATGGCGCTCGACACGCCATAAATAATCTTCTTCCTCTTTAAGTAGGCGATAGCCATTAGGCGTAATAAGATTGGCTTTTGAGGTCATTTTAGATTCGAGATTTCGTTTATTTACCTGATAGTATCACACAATAAATTTTCAAGGTTAATGGTTGTTCACCCCAACAGGCTTCACGTATAATCGCCCCACTTTTAATCATGGACGTTCCCCAATATGATCATACAAACACTTGCAACTGAATTAGCCGTCCAACCAGCTCAAGTCAAAGCGGCTGTTGCATTGTTAGATGAAGGCGCTACCGTCCCCTTCATCGCCCGTTACCGTAAAGAAATCACTAACGGATTAGACGACACCCAGTTACGTAATCTTGAAAGCCGTTTAAGTTATTTACGTGAACTTCATGACAGAAAACGGGTCATTCTCAAATCAATTACCGACCAAGGTAAAATCACCGATGAGCTTACTCAAGCCATCAATAATGCAGAAAGTAAAACGTTACTTGAAGACTTATACCTACCGTATAAGCCGCGTCGCCGCACTAAAGGTCAAATCGCAATTGAAGCCGGTATTGAGCCTTTGGCCAATGCTCTATATAGCGACCCGACACTCGATCCGCAGAACGAAGCAACTAAGTACATCAACGCTGAGGCTAAATTTGCAGACGAAAAAGCCGTGCTTGATGGCGCTAAATTTATTTTGATGGAGCGCTTTGCCGAAGATGCAAAATTACTGCAACGTATTCGGCAACATATGACTCAACATGGCTATATTAGGAGTACCTTAATATCAGGTAAAGAAAAAGAAGCTGCGAAATTCAGTGACTATTTTGCGCATCAAGAAAAATTTAAAAACGTGCCATCACACCGTGCCTTAGCTATGTTCCGTGGCCGTAATGAAGGCTTCTTAGCCTTAAATATTACGCTCGACCCTCAAGCCGACTTCAACGCTACTGAGCGCAGTGAATGTGAAAACATCATCGCGAACCATGTGAATATTCGTAATAATGGGCGGGCTGCGGACCTATGGTTACAAACTGTAGTAGCATCGACTTGGAAACTTAAGATTTTGATGCACATGGAAACTGAACTTTTCAATACCTTACGCGAGAAAGCAGAAGCAGAAGCGATCAATGTGTTTGCTAAAAACTTACAAGATTTGCTAATGGCAGCTCCGGCTGGAGCAAAAGTCACAATGGGACTGGATCCTGGTATTCGTACTGGTGTCAAAGTCGCCATTGTCGATGAAACCGGTAAAGTGTTACATACTACGACTATCTTCCCACACCCACCCCAAAATGCGTGGGATAAATCACTGCGCACATTAGCCATGATTTCTAAACAGTTTAAAGTGAATCTGATTAGTATTGGTAACGGTACTGGCTCACGTGAAACAGACAAACTCGTTGCAGAAATGATGAAAGCAAATCCTGAACTAGGTATCCAAAAAATCATGATTTCAGAAGCGGGGGCATCGGTTTACTCTGCCTCTGAACTAGCTTCACTTGAACTACCGGGTATGGATGTATCATTGCGTGGTGCGGTATCAATAGCAAGACGATTACAAGATCCATTAGCAGAACTAGTTAAAATTGAACCCAAAGCCATCGGAGTGGGTCAATACCAACACGACGTGTCCCAAAGCCAGCTTGGTCAGTCTTTGACTCGTGTAATTGAAGATTGTGTAAATGCGGTGGGAGTCGATTTGAACACAGCTTCACCGGCATTATTAACCAATGTATCAGGTTTAAATAAGACACTCGCCAATAACATCGTAGCACATCGTAATGAATACGGTGCTTTTACCACACGTAAAGCCTTACTCAAAGTAGCACGACTCGGGCCAAAGGCCTATGAACAAGCTGCTGGATTTTTACGTATCGTCAATGGGAATAATCCACTTGACGCCTCTGCAGTTCACCCTGAAGCCTACCCGGTCGTGGATAAAATTTTGCAACATAGCAATGTTACTGTGAATGATTTGATTGGCAATACAGACTTGCTGCGCAAACTCGCCCCAGATCAATTCACCGATGACACTTTTGGTGAGCCTACCGTCAAAGATATCTTTAGTGAACTGGAAAAACCAGGACGTGACCCGCGCCCAGAGTTTAAAACCGCCACCTATAAAGAAGGCGTTGACAGTATCAATGATTTAACCCCAGGCATGATCCTTGAAGGTGTAGTGTCGAACGTAGCTAACTTTGGTGCGTTTGTGGATGTCGGTGTTCACCAAGACGGTTTAGTGCATATATCTGCTATGACAGATGGCTTTATCTCTGATCCTCGTGAAGTAGTAAAAACAGGTGATGTCGTCAAAGTGAAAGTCATGGAAGTCGATGTAGCTCGCAAACGCATCGCCTTTACTATGCGCATGGGCGATGAAGTGAATAGCACTAAGGCTAAACCTGCTCATCGCAATGAACGCAATACTAGCGAACATTCAAGTAAAGGTAATCCTCGATCCAATTCAGGTAATAACGGGCATCAGAATAAATCACGAAAAAATCAGCAGCGAGGCAACAATTCGCCGGCAGGTGGTGGTATGGCTGATGCTTTTGCTGCAGCCTTTGCAAAAAATAAAAAATAAGTATCAAACATACGCTTTGCTGACCTATTTTAACGGTCAGCTTTTTTGTAAAAAGTCTCTGACAATTTGAACGAAGTTGTTTTTATCTGAAATAAAAGGTGCATGAGAAACATGCTCCATGACGACCGATGTTGTTTTAGGTTGTAACGCCTCTATTGCATTAACCGCTTGGTTTGGAACTAACGCATCTAAGCGCCCATAAATACGCAATGTTGGACATTGGATCAGATCGATTTCTTTACGTATATCCACCGTTTGTAATAATTTTAACCCTTGTAACAGACTTGCTTCACAAGGCTCTGGATAACGCGCAATAGCGTCTTTAAGCACATGCATATCCTGTTTAGCAGAGACAGAGCCCATTGCCTGTATGGCCAAGAAACGCTGCACGGTTTTTTGATAGTTAGTGGCTAATTGAGTCTCAAATTGTTGCAGCACTTTAGGTGCAATACCGAACCATTCATGCGCTTGCGCCATAAAAAATGGCGTTGATGCGACACACACTAAATTTTCGACACACTCTGGATAAGTAAGCACTAACTTCTGTGCAATGAGCCCCCCTAACGACCACCCCAATAAGTTACACCGTTCAGGTAATGCATTATGTATTTGTTCAACAACTGCTTCCAAGGATGTTAATGGCATATTTGCATTATCGCCAAAGCCTGGCAGATCGATCAGTATTACATCACTGTGTTGTGCTAGCAATGGTGCTATTTGATCAAAGACGCCGCTATTGAGTCCCCAACCATGGAGCATCACTAAAGGGATATTGGTTAACGGGTTCGGTATTTCTGATCGCACGATCCGCTGTTGCAGCGCTGAAGTCATGTTAGGGTCTTCTCATGTCATTACAAACAACAAAGGAGTGTAAATGAAGCCTGCATTGAAAGCAATTTGGCATCGTTGCCTGCTGTGTTTGCAATCAACCGAACAGGTTATTTGTCCGCTATGTCTTGCCGATTGTGGCTTTGTTAACGCACCATTACTGACACAAGATTTAGTTGAGTTTAATCTAAATGACACTACTGAGCACTTTGCACATGATGTCATTGTAAATGCCAAATTTGATGGATTATGGGTATTGGATATTTATCAATATCCTTTATCTGTATTGATCCCAAAATTGAAATTTTATCAACAGCCGCATTTGGCCAGGCTCATGGCACAGTGGTTTATCTTACATCGAGTAGTCCATATGGATTCGCTACCTGATGTACTCATTCCCATCCCTATTCACTGGCGCAGAATGTGGCGTCGTGGTTATAACCAATCTCAACTATTATGTGATGAGTTAAGTCGCTGTTTAAAAATCCCTTGTCTCGAAAATGCAGTCATGCGCAAGCACTACACAAAACCACAAAGTGAGCTAAATTTAGACGCTCGGCGAGCGAATATAAAAGAAGTATTCAGGGTGGATATACAAGCCTTTAAAGACGTTTCTCACATTGCTATTGTCGATGATGTGATCACCACAGGTACGACAATGAATGATTTATGTCGCAGTATTTACCAAGTTGCACCACACATAAAGATTACTGTGTGGTGCATGGGTTTAAGCGTCTATGAACCCGCTGACGATAAAGCTGTTGGTAAGTAAGTTCTGTTTATCTGATTTTAATTAATGGTGCCATAAATATCGCATTAGCCATTAATTTCTCAGTCCCGCGCCAATACCCTCTGAAGTTCACATTGTCTGTAAAACCAATCACACGACCACGGCCATAGGGATGTGCAACAATCGCAGAACTTTGAGCAATTAAGTCCTGCAATGCCTGAGCACTGTATCCACCTAGCAGCGGTGTATTAGAATATTGAGCGACTTCAATAAATGGTTTATCTACAGCATTCATTACCATATTACTGGTTTTGAACAGCGGTAAATTCATGTTACTTGCATTAGCATTAACTGTTCCTGCATTATTGGTAACACCGAACATAAGTGGGTGTGTCTCATCAACTCTCGCTTCGTAAACAGCACCAGCGACCAGTTTTTGTGCATATCGTGTATCCTGGTCGGCAAAATGTAACCCTTGAGCACTAAATTGATCATCGATCGTGCTATTACTCAGTATCGATGCTTCTAATAATCCGTGATCAGCTAAAAACTTAGCACCACGCTT
>CATECQ010000011.1 GCA_949498985.1 Glaciecola sp. HTCC2999 | reverse complement strand
GCGAGCACGGAAACCGTGTGAACGAGCGCGTTTTAAATTGCTTGGTTGAAATGTTCTTTTCATTACCAGAGTCTCTATAGTTTAGTTAAACACAATGCGTGAAAAATGGTGGTATCGGTTAAAGTGTTATCACTATTTTAATAACGCTTTATATAACCAATCACACGAAATTCATCAATACCGCTGTAAAAGGACGCGTAATAATAGAGATCAAATCCTTACTTGTCAACGATTAAACATAATCATGTGTGTAAAAAAACAGCTTGTTTAATGAACCTTGAAATTCTAAATGTCTTTTCTTGCATTACTTTATCCACAGGGGCATTGTAATTTAAGCTTATTGTTGTTCAAATTCTTCTATTTTAACGGTTTATAACAGGGTATATTCAATATAAACAATGTTTTTTATAATTTTATCCACAAGTAAATTATCAACGATAACAAAGAATTGGCTGATATCGATAGAATACCCATTGATAGTAAAGGTCATAAGCGTATACTTAATCACAATAACAATTATAAAAGGGTAGTTATGCAACTTTGGGAACAGTGTCTAGAGCGTTTATCGCTAGATTTAGATACTCAGCAATTCAACATGTGGATAAGACCGCTTCAAGCAGAGTTATCTAAAGAGGGTGGGCATGTTGTATCCGTCACTCTGTTTGCACCTAATCGCTTTGTTTTAGATTGGGTAAGAGATAAATACCTTAATCAAATAACACAATTAATATCACAATATCATACAAGTTCTGAAGAGCCACCTCGGTTGGTATTAGATGTGTCTTCGCGAAAAACGATTCCGGTTACATCTGTTTCTCATTCTACAACTCATACGACCCCAAAAAAAGCAGATGTTGTTCCTTCTATACCGGTATCACATGCTCCCGCTGAAATTCATGTGATTACACCTTCACATAAAAGTAATATTAATCTAACTTATCAATTTGATAACTTCGTTGAAGGTAAATCAAACCAGTTGGCTCGTGCAGCAGCAACTTCTGTGGCGAATAATCCTGGAGGTGCATATAATCCTTTATTTATCTACGGTGGTACGGGTTTAGGTAAAACACATCTATTACACGCTGTTGGTAACGGCATTGTTGCTAACAAACCTAATGCGAAAATTGTTTATATGCATTCAGAGCGATTTGTTCAGGATATGGTAAAAGCACTGCAAAATAATGCAATTGATGATTTTAAGCGTTATTACCGTTCTGTCGATGCACTTTTAATTGATGATATTCAATTCTTTGCGGGTAAAGATCGCTCTCAAGAAGAGTTCTTCCATACTTTTAATGCACTTTTGGAAGGTAACCAACAAATCATCCTGACCTCAGACAAATACCCCAAAGAAATCCAAGGAGTTGAAGATCGTTTAAAATCTCGCTTTGGTTGGGGTTTAACAATTGCAATTGAGCCACCAGAGTTAGAAACCCGAGTGGCAATACTTATGCGCAAAGCTGAAGAAAACAAAATTAAACTACCTAATGAAGTCGCATTTTTTATTGCTAAGCGTTTACGTACAAATGTTCGAGAATTAGAAGGGGCATTGAATCGTGTTATTGCTAACGCTAATTTTACTGGCCGCGAGATTAGTATTGATTTTGTGCGTGAAGCATTACGTGATTTGTTGGCGTTGCAAGACAAATTAGTGACAGTAGATAATATTCAAAAAACAGTTGCTGATTATTACAAAATTAAGGTTGCTGATATTTTGTCCAAACGAAGAAGTCGAAGCGTGGCACGTCCCCGCCAAATGGCAATGGCGCTGGCAAAAGAACTGACCAATCATAGTTTACCTGAGATAGGTAATGGCTTTGGGGGCAGGGATCATACGACTGTTTTACATGCGTGTCGCAAAATAGAGCAACTAAAAGAAGAAAGTCATGATATCAAGGAAGACTATAAGAATTTAATTAGAACTTTATCGTCATAAGCATTAGAATGTTTATAAGAGATTAACGACTTTAGTAACTGAGATCCAGACAATGAAATTTACCATCAGCCGTGAACAATTCTTGCAGCCTTTACAATTAGTTTCTGGTGCAATAGAACGTCGTCATACTTTACCTATTTTATCTAATATTTTATTAGTAGTAAAAGATGGGGTGTTAACGCTAACAGGTACTGATTTAGAGGTAGAACTTATTTCTCATTTAACGTTATCACCGGATAGCTTTGAAGATGGCGAAATTACTGTCCCTGCTAAAAAGTTGGTCGATATATGTCGAGGACTTTCTGATGGAAACGATATTACCTTCCAGGTAGATGGTAATAAAGCAACTATTCGTGCTGGTCGTGGTCGTTATACTTTATCAACATTAAGTGCGTCAGATTATCCTAATCTTGAAGATTGGCAAGCAGATGTAGAGTTTGTTATTTCTCAGAATGACTTAAAACATCTGATTGACAGTACAAGTTTCGCAATGGCGCAACAAGATGTCCGTTATTATTTAAATGGGATGTCTTTAGAAACCGAAGACAATAATATTCGAACTGTTGCAACAGATGGACATCGTTTAGCCCTTTGTAATTTGGCTTACACGACTGATACATTACCTGTCCGTCAAGTAATCATTCCTCGTAAAGGTGTGTTAGAAATAAATCGTTTAATTGAAGCTAATGATCATTCGGTGAAAATAAAAATTGGTTCTAATCACATTAGTGTCAAATCTTCAGGTTTTGTCTTTACATCGAAATTAGTAGATGGCCGTTTTCCTGATCATCGTCGTGTATTACCGAAAGAAACAACAAAAGCCGTCATCGCAAATAAAGATGTGATGAAAAAAGCATTCAGCCGTGCATCAATTCTATCTAACGAAAAGTTCCGAGGTGTTCGTTTAAACTTATCAAATGGTGAGTTGAAGATTACTGCGAATAACCCTGAACAGGAAGAAGCGGAAGAAATCGTTGATGTTAATTATCAAGGTGAAGATTTAGAAATTGGCTTTAATGTTGCTTATCTTATTGATGTAATGAACGCGCTTAAAACAGATGATGTTAAATTTAATTTATCGAATTCAAATGCGAGCGCACTCATTGAAGATGCGACAAATAGCACAGCGCTATATGTCATAATGCCAATGCGCCTTTAGTCATTAGTCTTATCTTATGAAGCTGGACAAAGTCCAGATATCTCAGTTTCGTAATATCGAATCTGCCATTGTTTATCCATCACCACATCTTAACGTGGTGATAGGTCAGAATGGCAGTGGTAAATCTTCTTTTCTAGAATCACTTCATTATCTTGGTTTTGGCCGCTCATTTCGAACGAATAAACACTGCCATGTTATTAAATCGGACCATTCTCAATTCAGTGTATTTGCAGAATGTTCAGATAGACACAATGATTCTCATAAAATTGGGTTGATGCGTAATCATAAAGATGAGTTTTTATGTAGTATTAACGGCGAGCGGTCTCAGCGTTTAGCCGACCTGGTTGCTAAGATTCCTGTTCAAATATTCACTCCACAATCTACAGATTTATTATTAGGTTCACCATCTAACCGTCGAAAGTTTATAGATTGGGGATTGTTTCACGTGGAACAATCCTTTTTCCTTCAATCAGTGAACTACTCAAAAATTCTTAAACAACGTAACGCGCTATTAAAAAACCAACAAAGTGGTAAAAAAGTAGACAATGATGAGATTGAATACTGGAGCCATCAGCTTGCCATTTATGGTGGAAAGATAGACACAGCTAGGCAAAAGTATATATCTGCGCTTAAATTGATATTTAAACGCATTTCAGAGCAATTTTTACCTGAGTTTTCTTTAGAAATTTCGTATAATCAAGGTTGGGATTCTTCTGTTGATTTTGTTTCAGCACTTAAAGAAAAGTTACCTTACGATAGCCGTATGGGATTTACTAGTGTTGGTACACATAAAGCTGATATCAAAATCAAGGCAGATAAAGTATTGGCCTCTGAAAGATTATCAAGAGGGCAGTTAAGAATGTTAGTTGCTGCATTACAGTTATCGCAGACACTACATTTGTTTGAATCAACTAATAAGTCGGGTATTTTTTTACTGGACGATATTGGTGCAGAGTTAGACGAAGATAAACGGATACATTTTATCGACGCACTCTTAGCGACGAATACTCAATTGTTTGTCACAGCAATCGAAAAATCTCATCTTTCGTTTGTTGAAAAATATAATGATAAGAAAATGTTTCACGTGGAACATGGCCACGTAAACGAGGAGCAGTGAAGATGTCTGAAGAAAATAATTATGACTCGTCCAGTATTAAAGTTCTTAAAGGACTAGATGCGGTTCGTAAACGCCCTGGGATGTATATCGGTGACACAGATGATGGTACCGGCTTGCATCATATGGTATTTGAAGTAGTGGATAACTCCATTGATGAAGCATTAGCGGGTCATTGCTCTGATATTAAAATAAAAATTCATACTGACGGTTCTGTGGCGGTGTCAGATGATGGTCGAGGTATACCGACAGAAATACATGAAGAAGAGGGTGTTTCTGCAGCAGAAGTTATCATGACAATCCTACATGCGGGTGGAAAATTTGATGACAACTCGTATAAAGTTTCAGGCGGTCTTCATGGTGTTGGTGTCTCAGTCGTTAACGCACTATCTCATAAGTTACGTTTACGTATTAAACGTGCAGGTAAAGTACATGAGCAAGAATATATTCATGGTGTACCTAGCACGCCATTAGCTGTTGTGGGTGATACAACATCCACGGGAACGGAAATACGTTTCTGGCCAAGCGAAGATACCTTCACAAATATTGAATTTCATTATGATATTTTAGCTAAGCGTTTACGAGAATTATCTTTCTTGAATTCAGGCGTTTCTATTATTTTAGAAGATGAAAGAGATGGTAAGCGAGATCATTTTAAATATGAAGGCGGCATTCAAGCTTTCGTTGAGTATTTGAATCAAAATAAAACACCGGTTCATCAAAAAGCATTTCAGTTTAATGTCGAAAGAGAAGACGGTATTTCAGTAGAAGTGTCAATGCAATGGAATGACTCATTCCAAGAAAACATTTTCTGTTTCACGAATAATATTCCACAGCGCGATGGTGGAACTCACTTAGCAGGATTTCGTTCTGCTTTAACTCGGACGCTAAACACCTTCATGGAAAAAGAAGGTTTTAATAAGAAAAATAAGAATGCAACGAACGCTAGCGGCGATGATGCTAGAGAAGGCTTGACCGCTGTTATTTCTGTTAAAGTGCCCGATCCTAAATTTTCTTCTCAGACAAAAGATAAACTTGTTTCTTCGGAAGTGAAATCTGCTGTGGAATCGGCAATGGGTGAATCGCTTACAGAATTCTTGTTAGAAAATCCAGCCGATGCAAAGGTTATTGTCGGTAAAATTATTGATGCGGCTCGTGCGCGAGAGGCTGCACGTAAAGCGCGTGAAATGACTCGACGTAAAGGTGCATTAGATTTAGCCGGGTTGCCAGGTAAGCTTGCAGACTGTCAAGAAAAAGACCCAGCATTTTCTGAATTATATATTGTGGAAGGTGACTCTGCGGGCGGTTCTGCTAAGCAGGGGCGTAATCGTAAGAATCAGGCGATATTACCATTGAAAGGTAAAATCCTGAATGTTGAAAAAGCACGTTTCGATAAAATGCTATCATCACAAGAAGTGGCAACATTAATCACTGCACTTGGCTGTGGGATTGGTCGTGATGAGTATGATCCAGAAAAATTGAGATATCACAGCATTATCATTATGACCGATGCGGATGTTGACGGGTCACACATTCGTACTTTATTACTGACATTCTTCTATCGTCAAATGCCAGAGATTATAGAGCGGGGTTATGTTTATATTGCACAGCCACCATTATATAAGATTAAAAAAGGCAAACAGGAGCAATACCTAAAAGATGATGAGGCATTAAACGCATATTTAACGTCTATTGCTGTAGATAATTCTTCTCTTTATACAGAAGAAGGGGCTCCAGGTATTACCGGTATAGCTCTTGAGAGTTTAGTACTTCAATATCAAGCAGCAGATAAAATGATAGCGCGTATGCAACGTTTGATGCCAATTGATATTTTAAACCAATTGGTTTATTCAAATGTATTATCTACGTCAGACTTTACTGACGAAAATAAACTAGAACAGTTCACTGAAACTTTTGTTGCACAAATGACGTCTGATGAATCTGATGGTGCTACCTATATTGGCGCTGTTGTTAAAGATGAAGAAATCAATAAATATTATATTAACTTAACGATGCGTATGCACGGTATCGATTACGACTATCATATTGATTATGATTTTGTTGCTTCAAGTGAGTATCAAAAGATAGCTGCATTAAACAGTGCTATTAATAATATGATGGGTAATGGTGCATATATACAGCGTGGTGAGCGTGTGCAAAGCGTGGAGTCATTTAAAGAAGCTCTAGAGTGGTTGATGCATGAAGCTAAACGTGGCCAATATATACAGCGATATAAAGGGTTAGGAGAGATGAACCCTGATCAGCTTTGGGAGACAACAATGGATCCTAACAGTCGCCGTATGTTACAAGTTAATATAGAAGATGCTGTTGGTGCTGACCAGCTATTTACAACTTTAATGGGTGACCAAGTTGAACCTCGTAGAAACTTCATTGAAGCGAATGCATTGAACGTTGAGAACCTTGACGTTTGATGGTTTGATCTTTTACATGTTGTAGACTACTTACAAATAAATAAAAAAGCCTGTTGCTAGATTCCAAGCAACAGGCTTTTTTTATAGTCTTTATAAAAAAATTAGATGATAAAGCGCTTTATAACTTATTTATAATCAAATCCGGCACTGTGCCAGGAGTAATTAAAAATCGATAAGTCCCTGTTTCTGAAGGGATAAATTTAAAATTGCCTGAGTTAGTGTCACAGTGGAGCTCTATGGATTTTGCTTCACTAATTGTCTGACCGCTTATGTCTGGGGCACCGCAATTATTAGCACTGGTATACACATTATCAGCGAATCTAAAATCATATGGTTGACCATCAGCAATGAGTTTAACGTCAACAAAGTATCTGCCATTATCATCATCAGTGAGTAAATACGCAGGCTCAGCTTCCCACCAATTAAAAACACCCCGCAAATAGATATCTGAATAATTACGATTATCTTGTGGCAATGGTAAATATTCACGAATGTTTACAGTAGAGGTGCATCCACTCAAGAAAATGGCTGTTAGTATAAACGGTAACCTGAACTTCGACGTCAGCATAGTTGAGTAAGCTCTCTTCATTAATTAGTCAAGACAGAAATATCTGCTGTCGTTAAAAATAGCTGACGTAGTTGTAACAACAATGCCAGCCTATTCTGACGTAATGCGTTATCGTCGCTCATAACCATAATGTTATCAAAGAATGCATCTACAGCTGGTTGTAACGTTGCTAACGAGGATAATACAGTAGTGTAATTATTCGTGGTTAACGCAGCGCTCACAGTCGTTTGTTGTTGTGTAATTTGCTCAAACAATTCACGTTCTTGCGTTTCATTCAATAGTGTTTCGTTTACATCAATAGCATGAGAAATATTATTCTTGGCCAAAATATTAGCGACTCTTTTATTAGCAGCAGCAAGGGCTAAGGCTTGTGGTAATGCTTTGAAACTAGCAACAGCATGAACTCTTGCAGCAAAATCTGTAGGCTTAGATACATTTCGTGCACTAACCGCTTGGATCACATCGGTCTCTATACCTCGGTCCTGGTACATTGCACGAAAGCGAGCTAACACAAAATCAGTCGCGTTATCCAATGTATCGGTGTTGGTGAGTTTATCACCATATGCATCTACAGCAATTTTAAGCAAGTCTCGAACATCTAAGTCATAACCGCGCTCAGTGATAATGCGTAAGACACCAATCGCTGCTCGACGCAAAGCAAATGGGTCTTTATCACCTTTAGGTAACATACCAATACCAAATATACCTGCCAGCGTATCTAATTTATCTGCTAAAGCAACTGCAGAGCTAACATCACTAGAGGGTAAGCTGTCACCTGATTGACGGGGCATATACTGTTCTGCAATGGCTTGAGCAACACTTTCAGGCTCACCGTCATGTAAGGCATAATATTTACCCATAACACCCTGCACATCAGGAAATTCCATCACCATCTCAGTCATCAAGTCTGTCTTGGCTAATAAGCCAGCACGCGCAGCATGCTCTGAATTAGCACCGATAGCCTGTGCGATGTGTGCAGCGATTTGCTCAATACGATGTGCTTTTTCAGCCAGTGTACCTAATTGCTTTTGGAACAATATGCTTTGTAATGATGTTATGCGAGAAGCTAAAGAATGTTTTTTATCGGTATTAAAGAAAAATTCAGCATCTGCTAAGCGTGGACGAATCACTTTTTCATTACCTTCGATAACATGTTCAGACGCAGAAGATTGAATGTTACTGACAAATAAAAATGTAGAACTCAATTGGCCTTGATCGTTTAGTAAAGGCACATATTTTTGGTCATCCTTCATCGTGTAAATGAGGGCTTCCTTAGGAACGGCTAAAAAGCGCTCTTCAAAACTAGCTTGTAACACGACAGGGTATTCAACTAACGAAGCGATCTCTTCCAAAAGAGCTTGATTATAATCAGCTTTGAGACCCAATGTTTCAGCGTGCTGATTAAGACCAGCTTCAATATTTACTTCACGTTCTGCGTAATCTACTACCACATAATGTTCACGACATGCTTCAATATATTGTTCTGCATGCTCTAAAGTGAAAGTTGCAGGACCATGAAAACGGTGGCCTTGGATAACATTATTTGATGGCGTATCTAATACCGTGGCAGGTAAAATTTTATCACCATACATAGCCGTAAATGTATGAACTGGACGGATGAATTGCGTATCACTACTCCCCCAACGCATCATTTTAGGGATAGGAAGTCTGGCTACACTTCGCCCAACAATACCCTCTATTAATGTATCTAGTGCCTGGCCTGCTACTTGCGCTTTGTACAGTAACCATTCACCTTTATCAGTAGTTAATCGTTCTGCGTCAGCAACATTGATGCCGTTACCTCGTGCCCAGCCCATTGCCGCTTTTGTTGGATTACCTTCGCCATCAAATGCAGCACTGACAGCAGGTCCGCGCTTTTCTACTACAGAATCGGCTTGTTGATAAACCAGCCCTGAAACTAAGACAGCAAGCCTACGCGGACTGGCTAACCATTTAATATTACTATAATTGAGTTGAGCATCATCTAACTCTTTTTGCATATTTGCACCGAATGCAATACCAAGAGTTTTTAGTGATTTTGGTGGTAACTCTTCAGTCCCTAATTCAATTAATAATGTATTGGTAACCATTATTTTGCCTCCTTTGCACACATTGGAAAGCCAAGCGCTTCACGTGCAGCAAAATAACTCTCAGCAACCGCTTTTGCTAAGGTTCTCACACGTAAAATGTAACGTTGACGTTCAGTTACGCTGATAGCATGGCGAGCATCAAGTAGGTTGAATGAATGTGATGCTTTCATAACTTGTTCATAAGCAGGTAGTGGTAGGTTTTGTTCAATAAGGTGTAGCGCATCTTTTTCAGACTGATCAAATGCTGCAAATAACGCATCAACATCCGCGTGTTCAAAATTATAAGCACTTTGTTCAACTTCGTTTTGATGGAATACATCGCCATAGGTAACTGGGCCATTTGGACCGTGTGTCCAGACTAAGTCATAGATACTATCGACACCTTGAACATACATTGCAAGACGTTCTAAACCATAAGTAATTTCACCTGTAACAGGTTTGCATTCTAGACCGCCTACTTGTTGAAAATAAGTAAACTGAGTGACTTCCATACCATTTAACCATACTTCCCAGCCTAGGCCCCAAGCACCAAGGGTTGGAGATTCCCAATTATCTTCAACAAATCGAATATCATGTACAAGTGGATCAAAACCAAGCTCTTTTAATGAGCCTAAATACAGTTCTTGAATATTTTTGGGAGAAGGTTTAAGCATTACTTGGAATTGGTAATAATGCTGTAAACGGTTTGGATTATCTCCATAACGCCCGTCAGTTGGACGGCGACAAGGTTGAACGTATGCGCTAGAAATAGGTTCTGGACCTAGTGAGCGCAAAAATGTCATTGGGTGAAAGGTGCCAGCACCGACTTCCATATCGAGGGGCTGTATGATGACGCACCCTTGTTTGGCCCAGTAATCTTGGAGTGACTGGATCAATCCTTGAAACGTTTTTACATCGTAATTTGACATATTGTTATACTTCGTTGAACTTGGGGAAATAATTAGCATGCTAGTATAGCGTGACTTGTACAACGAATGTAGTGTAAATGTATAAGAAGGTTAGGAAAAAAGTCTAAATAGTCGGATGAAAGTCACGTAAAGCTGCCACTTCGCCGATAATTGCACTTTCATACATCGCTTCAATGGCTTCTCGCTCATGATCCTCTGCTCTACGTTCTTTTTTTGTAAGAGCATTTCTGGCTTCATGAGTAGCAAAAGGTCGGATCTTATCATGTAGTTCATAGATATTAGGGTAAGTTTCCGCGAAATTAATTGCAGGAGAAAGAGGTAAGGCGTCTAATAAATTAGTAAGGCGAATTACGCCCTCAGATAAATCACATTGTTGTTGTTCAACAGCCAATGCAATAGTGTGTACTGAGGCCATAATGTTTTCGACACGTTCGGCACGGGTCTTATCTTGCTTTATTTTTAAGGCTTTTAATTGTGCTTTTTGCGCATTAAGCTGAGATAGTAGTTTTCCGGCATAAAAAGCTAATCCAGCAATTAAAGCGATACCTAAACCAACTAACAAAGCTGCTATCATTTTTTATTCCTGTTATTTAAAATCGTTAATGTTGATAGACTCAAATGTCTTAAGAGGATCATCTTCACTCGATAAATCGTTGATACCATTTTGATTGTTTTCGTCTTCATCTTTGATGCCGAGTAAATCACATAAAATTTTGTGTCGAGACATTTTAGTTTCTAGATATTGAAGATCATCTTTAGACAATGTCGCGTCAATATCATACTTATCTAGTAATATGGCTAACCGGTCATCGGCTTCTAATGCTGCAAGTTCTTGAGCTGGGGTCGCATAGCGTTTAACTTTAGGCTGCACAACCTTAGGCTTATTAGGGGTGAGTTCGATTTTCTTAGTGCTTCCTAAACGAGGATCTTTTTTGGTTCCCGATATAAGTGTTTTATCAGACGTTGCAATGGAATGACGTGAGCCAGCAGGTTTACCCTTGGATTTTTTGACTTTAGTCGGTTGTGTAACAGGGTTCTTTTTGCGATATCCATCTGAGGTATTATTACTTTTCGGAATGCCAATCATTCCTGGCTTTCTGGATTTTTTAACGCGGGGCATAAGAACTCTGTATTTAACTAATAATTAGCTTGTGATTATACATTAGTTTATCTGGGTTGAGAAAAGATCATTACATACTTCTTTGGAATGTTTAGACAAATATTTAAGTAGAGTTAACACCCGTTATTTGGTAATACTAAGTGAATAGCTTGAGCAGGTCAGTATGTTTTTAAACGCCAAAAAGAAAAAAGGTGATAATTAATATTATCACCTTAATGATGTTGATTTACACTTCTCCCAGATTGCTTGTCCGTCTTCCGCGGCTTTAGCAGGACGTAATCCAACGATTCTCTTTATTATTATTATTATATTTAAGTGAGAAATTTTATTATTCTATGTCGAAATGACACTTTTTTAAGCTCACTCACAATTCACGTAACAGAATACATGAAATAATTTTATTTACAACTTATTTACATAATAATAGGTAAAATTATTTTTTATAAATATCTATATTAATGCAACCCTGATAAATAATTTGCTAAAATAGTAATATCTTCGTCAGTCAACTTTGTGGCGATATCTCTCATCATGCCATTCATATCATTATGGCGGTCACCTGAGCGAAACATTTTTAACTGATTAATTGTGTAATCAATATGTTGTCCAGAGATATCAGGAAAACCTGCTTGGCCCATGCCATTACCACGAGGTCCATGACAAGCAATACATGCGGTAATTTTACGATCCGCATCGCCACCACGGTATAGAGCTTGACCCGGAGCAATATATTCTTCAGCCGTTTCGCCTTCTTGTGCTACTTCGTTAGCATAATAGGCTGCTAAATCTAACATATCCTGTTCTGATAAGCCGACAGCCATGCCATTCATTACTGCGTTGTTACGTCCGTCTTTACCACTGCTCAATGCCGCAGTCTTGAAGTCAGATAGTTGTTTAGCTAAGTACTTAGCATGCTGTCCCGCTAATTTAGGATTCATTGGTATCATGCTATTACCGTCACTTCCATGACATGCTGCACAGGTCATTGATTTAGCTTTACCTGCTTCTGGGTCGCCTTGGGCAACGGCTAAGTTGCTAAATGACAATGCTAAACAGAACAACACACTTAGTTTTTTCATACTGGTACTCTTAAAAACGTTAATAATCTTTTATGCACAAACGTGCTATGATGCGTATATTACACATTTACAGTAAGATTAAAAACCGTTCACTGCAAATGTATTAAAAATATTTCGTAAAATATACAATCCGTTATCGAAATATACCCTTGAATACTTAATAAGAAATACACTTCAATGACCTATTATACTAAAGCAAAATTCCTCACGAGTGCACCAGATATTCAGCATTTAGACCAAAGTAGTGGCGTCGAGGTGGCATTTGCTGGGCGCTCTAACGCAGGAAAATCGAGTGCGTTAAATACATTAACACGGCAAAAGAATCTAGCGCGAACGAGTAAAACACCTGGCCGAACTCAGTTAATAAATGTCTTTGAATTAGATGAAGATAGACGTTTGGTTGATTTACCTGGATATGGCTTTGCTAAAGTGCCATTAGCGATGAAACTTAAATGGCAAAAAGCTCTAGGGGAATACTTACAAAAACGAGAACGTATTGCAGGATTAGTCGTACTCATGGATATCAGACATCCATTTAAAGACTTAGATCAAGATCTCATTCAATGGGCCGTTAATGCTGATATTCCTGTGTTAGCTTTGCTAACAAAAGCAGATAAATTAAAATCAGGGAAGCGTAAAGCACAAGTATTAATGGCACGTGAAGCCGCCATGGCATTTTGCGGTGATGTCACGGTGCATGCTTTTTCATCATTAAAACGTATAGGAGTAAGCGAGCTAGAGCGCACATTGGATCAATGGCTTCAGTTAGCCCAGGCGCCGACTTCTGAAAGTGATGAGAGTATCGAACCTATGTCCTCATAGTCATTAGTCAACTTTTTTAAATTCAAAAAAAAGCCCCAGACTCGCTGGGGCAAATACTAATAAAGGAAACACACACATATAACACTTATTCAGAGAGGGTGATGAATAATAAGTTCAAATTATTTTTCAATGACACATAAAAAAAGCTCCAACACAAACGTATTGGAGCCTAAACAAAGGTTTTAATACAAACCCCTGTACCCTACAAAATCAATTGTAGTGAATTCATGAAATTAAGCAAGAAAAATGTAATTTAATTACATGATGATACAATCGGCTTATACCTTTAGAGCATTTGCATTATCAATCCTGAATGTTTTTCAAGCCCTTTTTAATGGGCTTGATCCCAGTTATCACCAACATCAAACTCTACCGTTAATGGTACTGCTAAGGAAACGGCATTCTCCATTAATTCAACAATTTTCGTGCAAAAATCATCGACTTTTTGTTCTTTTATTTCAAAAATGAGTTCATCATGTACTTGCATAATCATACAGATATCAGATGTATTTTGAGTTTTGATCCAGTTATCCACTGCTAACATGGATAATTTGATGATGTCTGCTGCCGTACCCTGCATGGGAGCATTAATTGCTGCTCGCTCCGCGCCTGCTCGTCTAGCACCATTACTTGATGTGATTTCTGGTAGATATAAACGCCTGCCGAACACCGTTTTTACATAGCCTTGTGCTTTTGCTTCTTCACGGGTGTCTTGCATGTACTGTAGGACGCCCGGGTAGCGTTCAAAGTAAGTATCCATATAATGCTGAGCATCAGCCCTTGGAATATTCAATTGCTTCGCTAGACCAAACGCAGACATACCATATATAAGACCAAAATTAATGGCTTTTGATGAACGTCGTTGTTCATTCGTAACATTCTCCAATTCGACACCAAATACTTCTGCCGCTGTCGCTTTATGCACATCCAGTCCGTTGGCAAATGCATGTAATAATCCGGCATCACTGGATAAATGAGCCATGATCCGTAATTCTATTTGTGAATAATCTGCTGCCACTACCTTATATCCTGGCCGTGCAATAAACGCTTCACGTACTTTGCGGCCTTCTTCTGTGCGAATAGGAATGTTTTGTAGATTTGGATCTGTTGATGATAATCGCCCTGTCGCAGCAATAGCTTGTTGATAGGAGGTATGCACTCGACCGGTTCTATGATCGATAAGTTTTGGCAGCTTATCGGTATAGGTATTCTTTAATTTTGTTAATCCTCGGTATTCCATGATCGCTTTAGGCAAAGGGTAATTTAATGCCAACTCTTGTAATACTTCTTCTCCAGTTGAAGGTGCTCCCTTAGGTGTTTTTTTGATCACCGGTAGATTCATTTTTTCAAATAATATGTGTTGAAGCTGTTTAGTTGATCCTAAATTGAATACTTCTCCAGCCATTTCATGGACCGCTTCTTCTAAATTTAAAATACGTTCTGCTAAGGATTGGGATTGTTGTGCGAGTTTTTGAGAGTCTATTAACACACCCGTTTGCTCCATTTTTGCAAGCACTTGACTCAGTGGTATTTCTAATTCGCTAACGACATTAGCAAGTTCTGGAGAATGAACTAATTGCGGCCAAAGAACTTGGTGCAAACGAAATATGATATCTGCATTTTCGGCGGCGAAGGTGGCTGCGTCTTCTAGCCCTATCTGGTTAAAAGAAAGTTGCTTGGCACCTTTACCCGCAATACTTTCTAAAGTGATTGGACTATGTCCTAAATAATGAAGTGACAACGCATCGAGATGATGTTTAGTCTCTACGCTGTTTAACACATAAGACTCGAGCATAGTGTCATAGGCAACGCCATTTAGTGTAATACCATCATTGGCTAACACATTTTGAATAAACTTAATATTGTGGCCAATTTTTTGATTACGTGAGTTTTCTAATAAAGGCTTAAGTTGTTCTAATGCCCATTGACTATTGAGTTGCTCAGGTGCGTCTGGGGTATCATGAGTTAATGGGATATAACATGCAACTCCCGACGCTATAGATAAGGATATACCCACAATTTGTGCTTCCATGTAATGAGCGCTAGAAGTAAATATGTTAATCGCAAATAATGGGGCACTCTCGCATTTTTCAATCCACAGATTAAGGTCTGTTTCCGTCAGTACGACGTCATAGGCGGTATGATCAATCTCGGGCATGCTGATTGTCACTGCATTGGCAGGCGTGTCAGTTTTTGATGTGGTGTCGCTTTGAGCTGCTTTATTATTAGTAGGCGCTTTGGCAAAGGTATCGCCGGTTACTTCAGTGTACCAACGTTTAAATTCATAAGTTTGAAATAACTCAGCTAATGCTGCTTTATTGGGTTCTTTAATACTGAGCTGATCGGGAGAATAATCCAACGGTAAGTCGATGGCGATAGTCGCTAGTTCATAGGATAAACGAGCACTTTGCTCATGTTCTTGCATTTTTTTAGCCATGGTTTTGGCCCCGCGAAAATCTAGTGTCGCGATTTGATCAAGGTTATTATAGATCTCGTTGATCCCACCAATACCTTGTAATAGACCTAAGGCAGATTTATCACCTACACCAGGGACTCCTGGAATATTATCCACTTTGTCACCTTTGAGCGCTAAGAAATCGATGATCAACTCAGGTCCTACGCCAAATTTTTCAACTACACCCGGAACATCCATCAGTGTGTTATTCATCGTGTTAATTAGCGTCACATGGTCATCAACAAGTTGGGCCATATCTTTATCGCCAGTACTGACTAAAGATTTCATGCCTAACGCAGTAGCGCGTTTAGTTAATGTGCCGATAACATCATCAGCTTCAACATTTGGCTCAACAATTAATGGTAAGCCCATTGCTTTGATAATGGTGTGCAATGGTTCAATTTGAGATCGAAGCTCATCCGGCATTGGCGGTCTATTCGCTTTATACTCTGGATAAATATCGTCTCTGAACGTTTTGCCTTTGGCATCAAATACTACCGCGATATGAGTCGGCTCATAAGTTTTAAGTAAACTTTTTAGCATGTTAATCACACCGTATATCGCATGAGTGGCTTGCCCTTGAGAATTCGACATCGGTGGCATTCCGTGAAAAGCACGAAATAAGTAAGAGGAACCATCAACTAATACAAACGGGGCTTGAGAGTTTTGAGACATGTGGATTTCTTTTTTTAATTAACACAAGTTAAGGATGCCATAGCTTATATATATTGGCTATAGAGGGATAAAAATAATCATAAAGACTGTGGATAACTTTGTGATTAAGTTTGAATAACTGGCACAAAAATGTAACTAAGTTTATGAATTACAACACTTTAGGCAGTTTAGTCTGTAAAATAATTACTTAGAAATCGAGGCGTTTTATTATTGCTTGAGCAACAAAGCATTATTCTTATGCATTCGATTGAAAATTTACCATAGTTCTCATAAAAAGAAAGCCTTTACATTTATTTGGAGGATAGATCTTCAGGAAGTGATTATTTTTATTAAAAAAAATTATTTTTCACTTTAGATTTTTGTTGAAGAGGCACATAATGTAAAAAAATTACTAACTTCCTAATATATGCAGTATCAAGCCATCATTCGTATACTTGGATTACTCGTTGCTCTGTTCAGTGTTACGATGATCATGCCTGCATTTGTTTCCCTAATTTACCAAGACAGCAGTGGCTTACCTTTTGTATTAGCCTTTATGACCTGTGTGATCACGGGGCTTGCGTTTTGGTATCCTAATCGTAAACATAAACGCGATTTACGTGCAAAAGAAGGTTTTTTAATCGTTGCGTTGTTCTGGTTAGTATTGGCTAGTTTTGGTGCTATCCCATTTATTTTTTTAGAACAGCCGCAAATGTCTATCACCGATGCCTTTTTTGAATCTTTTTCAGGTCTCACTACGACTGGAGCAACGGTCATTGAAGGGATTGAATTTTTACCTCAATCGATGCAGTTTTACCGACAACAACTACAATGGTTAGGTGGTATGGGGATCATTGTTTTAGCTGTCGCTATTTTGCCATTGCTAGGAGTAGGGGGGATGCAATTGTATCGAGCTGAAACTCCAGGTCCGGTAAAAGACTCTAAGATGACTCCGCGTATTGCAGAAACAGCTAAGCAGTTATGGTTTATTTATTTAGGCTTAACTATTGCCTGTGCAGCAGCATATTGGGCTGGAGGTATGAGCCTGTTTGACGCAATTTGCCACTCTTTTTCTACTATTGCAATTGGTGGATTTTCTACTCATGATGCGAGTTTGGGATATTTTGACTCCCCCTTAATTAATGTTATTTGTGTGGTCTTTTTATGGATTGCTGCGCTGAATTTTGCATTACATTTTGCCGCCGCTTCTGGTCGGAATTTAACGGGTTATTGGCGAGATCCTGAATTTAAAGCATTCTTTTTTATTCAATTTACGCTTATCGCTGTGTGCTTTTTGGTATTAGTAAACTTTGAATATTATAACAGTCCTGAGATTGCATTTGACCAAGCTATGTTTCAAGCAGTCTCCATTAGTACAACGGCAGGTTTTGCGACAACTGATTTTGCCGCATGGCCAGTGTTTCTTCCCATATTGCTCATATTTGCCAGCTTTATTGGTGGGTGTGCCGGTTCAACTGGTGGAGGATTAAAAGTGATTCGGATTTTTTTACTCTTCTTACAAGGTAAACGAGAAATAAATCGTCTCATTCATCCTAAAGCCGTTTATTCGGTAAAGTTAGGTGAAAGAGCAATGCCTGATCGAGTTGTAGAAGCGGTTTGGGGTTTTTTTGCAGCATATGCCATTGTTTTTGTGATTATCATGCTAGCCCTTTTAGGCACTGGGATGGACGATATCACCGCCTTCACTGCAACGGCAGCAACTTTAAATAACTTAGGACCGGGTTTAGGAGAGGTTGCAGGTACCTATGCATCTGTTTCTGATAGCGGCAAGTGGATCCTAGTGCTCGCGATGCTTTTCGGTCGGTTAGAAGTATTTTCTTTATTGGTGCTATTTTCACCGACCTTTTGGCGCAGTTAATTATTATTGCCTTGCAATGAACGTTTCTTTAGCCAAAGAAAAACGCGCTTGGCTGGAACAACTTCTCTACCTCCGAAATATATTTTTTATCGACCAAAAATAAAATCACATGGTCATCTGCTTCAATCATAGTGTCAGAGTGAGCGATGATGACTTGCTCTTGGCGAACGACGGCACCAATCGTTGTGCCTGGCGGTAGCTTAACGTCTTTGATCATTCGCCCGACTACTTTTGAAGTATTTTTATCGCCATGAGCAATCGCTTCTATGGCTTCGGCAGCCCCGCGGCGTAAGGAATAAACATTGACGATATCGCCACGACGAACATGAGTTAGTAAGGCTGAGATAGTGGCTTGTTGAGGAGAGAAAGCAATGTCGATTTCGCCACCTTGGACTAAATCCACATAAGCTGAACGCTGAATTAATACCATCGCTTTTTGTGCGCCTAAGCGTTTGGCTAACATAGCGGACATGATATTTGCTTCATCATCGTTGGTCACTGCTATAAACGCATCTATTTGTTCCACATTCTCTTCGGTTAGCAGGTCAGAATCGGAAGCATCACCTTGAAATACAATGGTATTGTCTAATTTTGCAGATAAATATTTTGCGCGCTCGGCATCAAATTCAATTAATTTCACATTATGTTTATGTTCAAGGCGTTTGGCTAATCCAGCCCCAATCAATCCGCCACCGGCGATCATAATACGTTTATAACTGGATTCGAGTTTTTGTAATTCGCTCATGACTGCTCTAATATGCTTAGTCGCAGCGATAAAGAAAACTTCATCATCAGCTTCAATTACCGTCGTTCCCAGTGGTCGAATTGGGCGACCACGACGATAAATCGCAGCGACTCGCGTTTCAACATTGGGCATATGTTGTTTTAATGCCGATAAAGCGTGGCCTACTAATAAACCACCATAATAAGCTTTAACCGCTACTAATGATGCCTTGCCGTCGGCAAATTCGACGACTTGTAAGGCACCAGGGTAATCAATCAACCGTTTAATTGATTTAGTTACAAGCTGTTCTGGCGCAATAAGGTGGTCGATAGGGATATCTTGGTGATCGTATAATTTATCTTGGTATAGGATGTATTGTTCAGATCTAATACGCGCAATTTTAGTGGGTGTCTTATATAGGGTATATGCAACTTGACATGCCATCATGTTGGATTCATCAGAGTTGGTAACAGCAATGAGCATGTCCGCATCTTCAGCACCGGCTTTATGTAATACATCTGGGTGAGAGCCAATGCCTTGAACGACTTGAATATCGAGGCGATCTTGAAGGTTACGTAACTTATCACCATCGGCATCAATGACTGTAATGTCATTGCGTTCACCAACCAAGTTCTCGGCGAGTGTACCGCCTACTTGGCCCGCTCCTAAGATGATAATTTTCATGTCACGTATCTCTTATAATGATTCAGGTTTTTGTAATAACGTATAATAAAACCCATCCATATTGTTATCACCAGGTAACACTTGTAAGCCAAACTCGTCTTTGAGAGTCGTTAATGCAGTCAAATGATCTGGTATCGGTAACACTATAGCTTCTGGATGCTGAGTAATAAATGCTTGTATTTGTTGTGCATTTTCTTCAGGTAATATCGAACATGTAGCATAAAGCAACTTACCACCTGGTTGCAAGATTTGCCACATTTGATTGAGTAATTCTGCTTGGATGGCGACTAATGGTGTAATATCAGATGCTTGACGTAACCAACGAATATCAGGATGACGGCGGATTACGCCGGTAGCAGAGCAGGGTGCATCGAGTAAAATACGATCAAATGGAACGCCACCATACCAGCCTTCGACCTCTTCAGCCGCAGCACAAATTAATGTCGCTTCATGACCCAAGCGTTCTAGATTTTCTTCTACACGGACTAGACGCAAGGGATCATTATCAATTGCGACACATTCTTCTAATGCAGGCTGAGATGCGAGTATATGTGCTGTTTTTCCACCGGGTGCGGCGCAACAATCTAACACGCGCTGACCGGGTTGCACGTCTAGCAAATAAGCGGCCAGTTGTGCAGCACCATCTTGCACGGCAAACCAGCCTTCATCGTAACCCGGAAATTGTGTTACATCCCCACTCTTTAAACATTGAACTGCATCAGGATGTGCGTCACTAAGCAGTGTTTCAATGCCCATTGCTTCAAGTTGTGTTTGCATCGACACTGGATTAATGTAAGCAGGATTGACTCGAAGCCACAACGGGGCTTTTTGGTTCGATTGATCGATTATCTGTTGTGCATACTCAGTATAGTGAAGATTGATAGCTTTATATATCCAATTTGGCATGCCAGCCTGAGCCGCTAGATTATTTGGGGCGGTATTAGCGACTTCATCACGGATAAATGTACGGAGGATGGCATTGATTAACGCTTTTAATGTAGTACCTTTGAGAAGGTCCGCAGCGCCAACCGTTTCACTGACCGCTGCATGTTCTGATACGCGAGTATACGCAATCTGATATAAGCCTATTAATAATAAGTGCTCAAGTATTTTTTTACGGCCTTTCAAAGGCTTATCTAACAATCCTCTGAGCCAAAATTGAAGAGTCGGTAAGGTACGTAAACAACCAAAAACCATCTCTTGTAACCAAGCACGGTCACGTCCTTGATAATGATCAAGACGTTGTGCAAGTGCTTGTTTCGAAGACATCCCTTTTTCTAAAATTTGAAATAAAATCCACGCTGCATCTGCGCGTAATTGTTGTCCTAATGACGAGCTCATAAGATGACCTTGTGTGTTAAGTTATGATGTAGCATCGATAAAAGCACTAGACGATACTAATACGGTATTAGGAGAAAACCAGCCTGCTCGAGCGTTGAGAATATCACTAAAAGGAAGCATTTTTTTGCCTGGTATTTGGCATTGAGTAATCACTAATGTACCTTCAGAGGTTGCAATATATAGTCCGGTTTTATTAGCTTTAATAATAGTGCCAGGCTTGAATGAACAAGAAAGTGAAACATCCACATGTGCGTTCCATACTTTAATGTTATGAGTGTTATTTTGTTCATCTTCAATGGTGAAAAAAGCCATAGGCCAAGGATTAAACGCGCGAATATTTCGTTCAAGTTGAAGGGCCGAAATGTGCCAATTAATATGGGCTTCTTCTTTAGAGAGCTTTTTCGCGTAATTTGCGTCATCTTCGTTTTGTATTTCAGGGGTTAACTCAGAGAAATTATTGAGTACATGTACAAGTGCCTTAGGGCCTTGTTGAGCAAGTTTTTGATACAAAGTGGCGCTGGTGTCGTTTTGAGAGATAGGCAAGTGAGTCTTATACAGCATGGCACCGGTATCTAAACCGATATCCATCTGCATAATTGTTACGCCGGTGGCGTTATCTCCAGCCCATAATGCACGCTGGATAGGAGCTGCACCACGCCAGCGAGGTAATAGCGAGCCGTGTACATTTATGCACCCTAAGCGAGGAGTATCTAAAATGATTTGTGGCAGTAATAAACCATAGGCAACGACCACCATAATATCGGCATTTAATGTTGCTAATTCTGCTTGGGCGCTTTCATCCCGCAATGATTCTGGCTGAAACACAGGTAAATGATATTCCAGTGCGATATTTTTTACAGCGCTGGGTTTGAGTTGCTTGCCGCGGCCTGCCGGTCTGTCTGGCTGAGTGTAGACACCCACAATATTATGTTCAGTATTCAAAAGAGCTGCAAGATGGTCTGCAGCAAATTCTGGTGTTCCTGCAAAAACAATATTCAACGGTGTACTCAATTTAGTGCCTTATGATTTGGCCGCTATGCGGGCTTCTTTTTCTAACTTTTTCATAATACGTTGGCGCTTCAATGAAGATAGGTAATCTACAAATAGCTTACCTTGGAGATGGTCCATTTCATGTTGTATGCACACTGCAAGTAATCCTTCTGCTTCAAGGGTATACTCTTCACCGTGCTCATCTAGCGCACTGACTTTAATCCATTCAGCGCGTTCAACTTTGGCATAGTTATTTGGGACTGATAAACAACCTTCTTCGTTAATTTTCGTACCGCGCTGCTCAATGACTTTAGGGTTAATAAATACTCGTGGTGTGTCTTGATCATCGGATACATCCATGACAATAACTTGTAAGTGAACATTAACTTGAGTTGCTGCTAGCCCAACGCCTCGTTCTGCTTTCATTGTTTCAAACATATCCGCCACTAGTACGCGGATATTATCATTGATGTCACTAACGGGCTTGGCTACGGTGCGCAGGCGCTCATCGGGGAAAGTGAGGACGGTCAAAACTGTCATTTTAAATCTACCATACTGAATTAACGTATTGTTTGCTGAATATCTAATTATGGATGGTGTATCCATAACTATCGCGAATAACTTCTATTCTACCTGTAAAGTGATAAAGATGCATAATTTTAGGGGGGAATAATACCCCAATGAAGCAAAACTCATCCTCTGTTCAGTATGCAATCGTTTATTGAAAGCATATGATTTATAAGTTCTATAATAGGAAGTTTGAGATGGAAAAGTTAGTTGCCTTTTGCGCGTTGATATATTGTCAAGGCGTCAGTATTAGCACAGCAGTTCAACTTACCGCTCATTTTAAGTGTGAGCTTGCTGATATTCCTGCATTACCCGCGTCAGTATTAGTGGCTCAAGGTTTATCCAATACTCAAATTGAACAGTTAAAAGGGGATTATCAAAACCATGCACAGCGCATTAAAAAATGGTTACAGGATCCATGTCAGTTTCCTCGTCAGATTTTATTTTGTGATGAAGGTGATTATCCGCAGTATCTAAGTCATCTTCACGACAAGCCGTTGCTATTATTTGTGGAAGGTAATGTGGCGTTACTTAATCTGCCACAGATCGCGATAGTTGGGGCGCGGCAGGCAACGCAGCACGGTAAAGAATATGCATTTGATTTTGCTAAACAGTTGGCTACAAATCAATGGGTAATTACCTCTGGGTTGGCTCAAGGTATTGATGCTCAGGCTCATCGCGGCGCACTTGCTGCCAGTGGAGGGACTGTGGCGGTGCTAGGTCATGGTCATGAGCATATGTACCCGCGCCATCATGCAAATTTACGACAAGAAATACTCACTCAGCATGGCTGTATTGTGAGTGAATTTTTTCCTCACCAGTCAGCTCGACCCAAGAATTTTCCGCGACGTAATCGAATAATAAGTGGCTTAAGCACAGGTACTCTAGTGGTAGAGGCGAAACGCAAATCAGGTTCATTAATTACAGCAAACCAAGCATTGCATGAAAACCGAACAGTATTTGCGTTACCTGGCAGGATTGATGATCCGAATATCAGTGGCTGTTTAGCGTTGATTAAGGAGGGAGCTGTTATGGTGCAATGTGTCGATGATATTGAAAGCGAGATGATAGCGCTTGAAAAACCGAAACATCACCCCATATCCCATTCAAGCATGAATAAAACGGAAGAAGACTTGTCACCATCTAATTTGTTAGATAGTGTAGGTTATGAGACAACAGCAATCGAAGTTATTGCTGCACACTCAAGCTTGCCGTTGCCTAAACTGTTGGCCCGGTTACTGGAATTTGAGCTTAGTGGGAAAGTCGCAGCAGTTGCTGGAGGCTATATAAAACTCAGGAGTGATAATTAATGTTCGATATCCTCATGTACTTATTTGAAAGTCTAATTCATAACGAGTCTGATTTTCATGTAGACCAAGAAGCCCTCACCGAAGAACTCGTTAGAGCGGGGTTTCATCATGACGAAATTTATAAAGCATTAGCATGGTTAGAGAAATTAGCCGCGTTGCAAGAAACGGAACATAAACCTTATTTAACCCCTGGGGCATGTTCTGCTGTTAACCGTGTTTATGTTGATACTGAGCTGGCTGTTCTTGATGTAGAGGCTAGAGGTTTCATCATGTTCCTTGAGCAAATCAATGTATTGGATGTAACAACCCGTGAAATGGTCATCGATCGCTTAATGGAGATAGACAATCAAGAGTTTTGTTTAGAGGATTTAAAATGGATTATTTTAATGGTGCTATTTAATGTGCCAGGCAAAGAGAAAGCCTATGCACAAATGGAAAACTTGTTATTCGAAGTGCCGGATGGTCCATTGCACTAATGGCTAAAATTGACAGTTCGTTATTTTCATCAGACTCAAAAATCAATGCTGATGCTATTTTTGAAGCTTATGGAGACTGCCCTGACTGTGGTGGGAAACTAAAAATACGCTATGCTAACAAATCCGCTTTTCTCGGCTGCATTTCATATCCTAATTGTCATTATAAAAAATCTTTAACTGATACGGCAATAACGACGGTTAAAGTAATGGTTGATACTCCTTGCCCTCAGTGCGACAAAACCTTAGCAATTAAAAAAGGGCGATATGGTTTATTTATCGGATGTGTAGATTTTCCATCATGTGAATTTTTGACATCTATTAAACAACAAACGGATACTCATGTGAATTGTCCACAATGTCACACGGGTCACCTTCTGGAAAAGACAAATAAATTTGGGAAAAAATTCTATTCTTGTGACACATACCCTAGCTGTAAGTTTGTTTTAAATGATAAGCCTGTTGCTTGTACTTGCCCAGATTGTCATAGTCCTATTATGATTGAGTACTCAGTCACACAATTTAGTTGTGTAAAACCAACATGCAATGGTGTTATAAATCGTGAAAACAAGCCCTCCAGTTAATCTTACTGAGTTTATTACTGCTTTTGAACAAGGCGAAGTTATTGCTTATCCCACCGAGGCTGTGTTTGGTTTGGGATGTGATCCAGACAATCTAGATGCAGTTGAAAAAGTATTATCAATCAAAACTCGCCCACAAGATAAAGGAGTTATCTTGATTGCTGCGACGTTTAAGCAGTTATTACCTTATGTAGATATCAGTAAACTCAACTCTGAAGTCTTAAATAAAGTACATGAGACCTGGCCTGGTCCGTTTACTTGGATAATGCCCAAAGCACAAATGACACCTGATTATTTAACGGGTGGAAGAAACACTATTGCGGTTCGGGTAAGTGCTCATCCAACGGTTGTAGCGTTATGTAATGCGGTCAACAAACCTTTAGTTTCTACTTCGGCTAACCCCAGTGGTGAAACACCAGCAAGAACGTTTAATCAGGTTAAGACATATTTCTTAGATACGATTTTTGCAATTGACGGTGAAGTCGATCACAATGCTCAGCCTAGCAAAATACAAGATGCAATCACCGGTAAAGTACTTCGAGGATAGATAATGAACACTGAACTCCCGTCAAACGACAAAATTCAACAGGTCAAAGCGTTCTTATTAAAATTACAGGATAATATCTGTCAAACGTTAGAACTTGCCGATGGCAAAGCCCGTTTTATTGAGGATCAATGGGAGCGAGAGCTAGGGGGCGGAGGGCGAACTCGTGTAATGACGAATGGTGCTGTAATAGAACAGGGAGGAGTGAATTTTTCTCATGTTTTTGGCGATCAGATGCCAGCTTCTGCTACTGCCGCGAGACCTGAACTGGCAGGGAGGCAATTTCAAGCAATGGGAGTATCATTAGTCATACATCCGCATAATCCATACATACCCACTTCACATGCTAACGTGCGTTTTTTTATAGCTGAAAAAGAAGGTGAGGAGCCTATTTGGTGGTTTGGGGGTGGTTTTGACCTAACGCCTTTTTTCCCATTTAAAGAAGATGTAGTACATTGGCATAAAGTTGCACATGATTTATGCACGCCGTTTGGGAAAGACATTTACCCTAAATATAAAAAGTGGTGCGATGATTATTTTTATTTAAAGCATCGTAATGAAACACGTGGTGTCGGCGGACTATTCTTTGACGATTTAAACACACCTGATTTTGAAACAGCATTTAGTTTTATGCAAGCCGTTGGTAATGGTTATTTAGATGCATATGTGCCGATTGTGGAAAAACGAAAAGTCATTGAATTTGGCTCAATGGAAAGAGACTTCCAGTTATATCGCCGCGGCCGCTATGTAGAATTTAACTTAGTGTATGACCGGGGCACATTGTTTGGATTACAAACTGGAGGGCGGACAGAATCAATACTAATGTCAATGCCACCTCTGGTACGCTGGGAATATAATTACGTGCCAGATGAGCATTCTGCGCAAGGCAAACTGGCTGCTTATTTAACACCTCAAGATTGGTTAGCAGGTTTGTCTTAACAGCAAAACTCTCAAGTTCAATATTACAGGGAATAAAGGTTTGTTATCAAGACGACTTAAATTATTGAGTGGTGTTGGCTAGGGCAAATAGGATCTGGAGTGTTGATCATATGTTCCGCTAGGCCATCAAATGCATCATGTAGTGCTTTAATAACGTCTTGATTATTAATAGTGAGTTCCATTGCCTTATCCATACACGTCATCCACTGCATTTTTAATGTTGGTGTGACAGTGAATGGTAAGTGACGCATACGTAAACGTGGGTGCCCATATTGCTCAACAAATAAGTCAGGTCCGCCTAGCCAACCAGTTAAAAATAGATAAAATTTTTCACGAACATTATTTAAAGGAAGTGGGTGAATTGCTAATAACTCGCTTAAAGCTGGATCGGTTTCCATAATGTCGTAAAAAGCATTGGCTAATCGTCGCGTCCCTTCAATTTCGCCTATTAATTGGTAAACAGTTTGGTTATCATTCATGACCGCTTTTTTTCTCTTTGGAATTTTGGTTGTTATCCAAGTAAGGATTGATTTCATGCAATATTTCGCTGTGTTTGGTAACCCCATTGCACAAAGTAAGTCTCCGGCAATTCATCAAATGTTCGCTGAACAAGTGAAGGTGAATATTGATTATCAAGCAATCTTAGCACCTCTAGCTGGCTTTGAAACTAGCGCAGAAGCATTTTTTTCCCAACCACAGCATATTGGTGCAAACGTAACCATGCCGTTTAAGCATGATGCATTTGCTATGTGTAGTGTTTTAACGGATGAAGCTAAATTAGCTCAAGCAGTAAATACCTTATATAAAACATCTGAAGGTTTGCTTGGTCACAACACGGACGGTTTGGGTCTGGTGCAAGATTTGCTCCGTCAACAAATCACTCTAAAAGGTCAGCGTATACTTGTTATTGGTGCCGGTGGTGCGGCTAAAGGTATCCTGGGGCCATTGTTTGATCAAGGTATTCATTCATTGCACATGATTAATCGAAATGTAAAACGCGCTAAAGAGTTAGTCTCGCAGTATATGAGTGGAAAGCCAGATTGGAAATTCACTGCCGGAGGGTTTGATAGTGTAAACCATGAACAATATGACATCATTATTAATGCGACAAGTTTAAGTATGAATGGGGAAATACCGAATCTTTCCAATCATATTTATAAAGATGCAGCCTGTATTTACGATATGGTTTATCTTAAAGAGCCTACTGCTTTTTTGAAGCACGCTTATCAACAAGGTAATCAAAACTTGAGTGATGGTTTAGGAATGTTGGTTGGACAAGCAGCAAAGAGTTTTGAACTATGGACGGGGCAGGTGGTTGATACTACCCCTGTTTTAGATGTACTAAGAAAACAAATTCAAAGCTAAGTTATTTTAACATAGCCAGGTACTCATCTTTTAATGCCACATAATTTTGCGCCGACTGAGTTAGAAAAGCTTGCTCGCTAGGCTTTAGAGGTCGAATTTGTTTGATGGGATTACCGACATATAAATAACCACTTTTTAGTACTTTGTTCGGTGGCACGACGGAACCGGCACCGATAAAGACATCGTTCTCTACCACAACCCCATCCATTAGCACAGAACCCATACCGACTAATATTCGATTACCTAAAGTACAACCATGCAACATACATTGATGTCCAACCGTGACGTCATCCCCAATAATTAATGGATAGCCATTAGGTAAAGTCGTTGATTTGCGTGTGACATGTAGAATAGTTCCATCTTGAATATTGGTACGTGCACCAATAACAATATGATTTACATCGCCTCGAGCAGCCACTAATGGCCAAATACTGACATCACTATCCAACGTAATATCACCATAGAGTACAGCGCTCTGTTCTATATATACCCCAGTGGCAATGGTTGGGGTAATACCTTTATAAGCATGGATTGGCATAGCATAGTCCTAGTTGAAAAGTTCATCATCTATTGTAAAAGAAACAGCATAAAACCGACAATAATTCAGTTAAATATAAAATATTAAATATTTATGCGTTTAAGTGTTGATTAATTCAAATAAGTCTGTAGAATGCGCTCCTCGCTTGCAAGACAGCCGGTCACGCTGCAAAGCAAACCCTTATGTAGCAAGCGATTGCAAGGTTTTATGAAAACAATTAATTTACTAATTATTTAAATAAAACGTTGACACAGAAATTCAAACGCGTATTATACGCATCCCGACTGAGAG
>CATECQ010000010.1 GCA_949498985.1 Glaciecola sp. HTCC2999 | reverse complement strand
CATCTCTTGTTTGCGACCACATCATCGGGTTATGAAAATAATGGTCTGGGGTTTTCATTGACGTTTTTACCGCAACTTGATCATTATCATCCGCACACATTAGATAAGCCGATCCGCTTTATAGCCCCCTGTCCTATGGAAGCGTTTAGTACCGCCCTACTTCAGCCACCAACATGGATCAAAACATCCCCCGCTGAACAAACGGCCAACGTGTTTCATCTGGGGTTATCCGATGGGTGTCATCACATCGAGCGCACGCGTATTGCTAAAGATAGCAGACTCCGCAAAGCCATTATGCACTGTTTGATGCTCGCACATTATCAAACCACGCCAGATGATCTGCAGCGCCTCCTCGATGCCCCGGACATGCATTGCACTATTTATATCCTCAATGAGCAACTTATAGGCTGCGTGTGGATCATTGCTGAAGGTGGCTTTACCCAAACCGATTTATGTCACAATATCGCCAATGGGACTCGGCGTGTTAATGGGCACTTATCAGTCCAACAGCTCGCCTATGCTTATGGGACTCATCAGCTATTGACTCGTTCTATATGGCGAGTGAATCGTATCGCTATCTTGCCTGAGCATCAACATCAGGGGCATGGTAGTCACATGCTCAAAGCTATCTATACCAAAGCGCAACGACAACAGATTGATATACTGACTAGCGCTTTTGGTGCCAGCCCTGAGTTACTCAATTTCTGGCAGCAAAACGGATACTCCCCCATAAAACTCGGCCAACAACATAATGCTGTCACCGGGCGAGTCAATGCGATAGTCGCGCGTCCCGTTAATGACACCGCGTCATCACCCCTCTGGCTACATTTACACCAACAACACCTATTGGCACGTCAATGGGATATATTTATCAACGATAAAAACGTCGATGTTCCACTAGGTTTTGAACTGAACGATCATATCCTCAATATGCTGAATGAATTCATCACCGATAAGCGGAGTTTTGATTATGTTGAAATGTATCTATTTGCATATTTGCAAATCCAGTTTGATGTCACTGATACCCCCTCGGGTAACAGTCCATCAAATGATGTTCCAAAAAGCTATATCAGTGCCAACGACATCCTTTATCAACGTTATATTCAAGGTGCGGCCATTAATTCCCTCATCAACGCACATGAGTTATCCGGGAAGAAAGCCTTTATTCATAGTGTCAAAGCGGAATTGAAGTCATTACTGGCCTGACAAGCTTAGCTTTTACGCATTAAAAAAGTAATGCGGTAATGAGGTAATGCGGTGATGCGGTAAATACAGACATAGTCTGTGATAAATAGACAGGCAACAAAAAAGCGGCTTAACAGCCGCTTTTTTAATGATGTAAACCAACCATACTAATTAAATATTAATACCGCGGTTTTTCGCTTTTTCTTTAATGTAAGGCGCCCATGCTTCAGCATTACGCTTCATTTGCTTAGACTTCTTCGCTTCAAGTACGTACTTATATGCAGTACGGAATTTGTTTTGATAGAAGTTAGCTTCCATTAATGAGAAGTGAATGCGACCAGGGTTTTCAATCCCCAGTTCTAACGCTTTTTCAAACGCCACTGTCGCACCTTTATAATCTTCAGCAGACATTAATAATAAACCTTGCTTACGATATAAATCAGCGTTGTTATCAAAACGTGCTGCAATCTCGTAGAACTTAGCTGCACTTTTATGGTTTTTAGCTGAGTGATGTGCGTTCGCTAGTAACGAATAGTTCGCTTCATTTTTCTCAATAGTGCCATTACCAATGTACTTTTCTAAGATCTTAGTTGCTTTATAAGGAATATCATTCGTTGAATAAAGCTGAGCAAACGCTTTGAATTCAGACGCTTTACTCAAATGACCTTGATTATATGCCATCTCAAATGTAGATAACGCTTTCTTATAATCTTCTACTAACATGTAAAAGAAACCGAGCTGAGTCCACCAACGAGCCGTTTCTGGAAACTGTCGAACTAATTCTTCAGCTACCTTCACAGTGTTTGGATAATCTTTACGCTCATAATATGACGTTAGCTTTAACACGTAAGGGTTTTTGTTAGGCTTACCTTGTTCGGTATACAAAGCAATTGCGCTATCGGCAGGGGCAATAATTTTATCAAGTTGCTTCAACTCATAAAATGCTTGCGCCATACGGGTATAAATCGCTGGATCCTCTTTACACGTAAAGTCCATCCAAGACTCATACCACTTAATCGCTTTTGCATACTGTTTTTCTTGAAGGTTTAAATCACCTAACAAACGCAATGTATCGGCATGTTCACGATCGTTCAGCACTTTCTTAGCAACAGACGCCGTTAAACGTTCATCTGCTTCTTTAGCGCGTCCCTTCTCGGCAGCTAATAAATTACCCACAAAACGGTTAACATACGCTTGGTCAAAAGTGTCTGAAGTTTCAATATCAATCAAGATTTGGATCGCATCAGCAATTAAATCTTCATTATATGCTTCAAATGCGCGCTGGACTTTTTTGCCCACACGCTCACCTACGATTTGCGTTTTACCGCGCTCATAACCTGGACACATAACGGGTAAAACCGGTTTTGGTGCAGGTTGCTTGGCGGCTGCATCTTCTTGAGCATAGGCAACATTTGCAAACGCAAAAGTCGCTGACATCGTGGCTGCTGTAATCGCTACTTTAATTAAATTCTTCATTATGATTTATCCAATTTAAAGTCCAACTGAACCTTCATATTAAATTGTTTTTGAGGCTTCCCATCAACAATTTTAGGCTTGTATTTCCACTTACGTAAAGCACGCTTGGCTTCACGGTCAAAAACACGTCTTGGATCAGCTTCGGTTACACTTACATCTTCAACACCGCCTACTTCGTTAATCGTAAATGTCAGTCTTACCCAACCTTCTTTACCATCACGAGCGGCTTGTACCGGGTACTTTGGTTCAATACGAACAATGGGAGTCGCATCACCGTCTCGACGCATTGCCCCGACACCACCTAAGTTGATGCCCACACCACCGGTATCAATACCCGGTACGTTCAAACTAAATCCATCTGCATCTGGATCAACATCGTCCGGCTCAGTAGGCTGCATTTTAGGCGGCTGCTGAGGTGGCGGTGGAGGCGGCGGTGGCACACGATTACGCGTTTGCGTTTCGTCATCCGGCTGACTCATTACGATATCAATAACAGGTGTTTCTGGCACTTCTTCCGCTGGGCGGTTAGTGTTTTCAATTAACTTGGCCAT
The DNA here is from genome assembly GCA_949498985.1 of Glaciecola sp. HTCC2999. Lineage (GTDB taxonomy): Bacteria > Pseudomonadota > Gammaproteobacteria > Enterobacterales > Alteromonadaceae > Opacimonas. Next base: position 3,471 of record CATECQ010000010.1, on the reverse strand, counting down.
GACTACGAACAACGTAAAAGCTACACCGGCGCCAATTAAAATAGAAACTATAAAACGTCCCATTGATTAACCCCTTGTTGCGATTGAAATCTTATCGATTCCCGCATCTTTTACTTGGTCCATGATTTCTACGACTAACCCGTGCTTTGCTTTCACATCAGCTTGGATAATGACGTAATCAGTAGGTTGTTCGGTTAACAAACGTTCAACGTTTGCACGTACCGAATCAGCCGCTACTTGGCGCTTATCTAACCAGACGTCACCGTCTTCAGTTATCGCAATAAAAATATTAGCATTTTTTGGCATAAAAGCTTCAGATGCTTCTGGCTTATTAACCTCAATACCGGCTTCTTTTACGAAAACTGTCGTGACGATAAAAAATATCAGCATGATAAATACGATGTCTAACATCGGTGTCATATCGATCGCTGCATCTTCTTCTTCTACTCTGACTTTTCGAGCCATAATAATCTCTCTTTAGTGATGAGGCAGGCTATCTACCAGTTTCTCACGAGCCATTTTCGCTTTTGCTTCTAAGCGTGAACTCACAAATAAACCTGATAATGCCGCAACCATTCCTGCCATAGTAGGGATAGTTGCCATTGAAATACCAGCCGCCATCAAACGTGCGTTACCTGTACCTTGAGTAGCCATTGTTTCAAATACTGTAATCATTCCGGTTACTGTACCTAAAAGACCAATCAATGGACACATGGCCACTAACGTTCTAATAATCAACATACGTGCGTTAAGCGCGTCTGACGCTTCTGAAATCCATGTATCACGGATTCTATGCGCATACCATGAAGTAGTATCTGCTCGTGCATCCCAACGTGCGATAATATCACTACGTACTTTAGGGAACACTGAAGTCAAATACCAATAACGCTCAACCATTAATACCCACATAAGGAAGAGCGCGGCAGCGACGAAATATAATACGTCACCGCCGGTAGCGATAAAGTCCCTGACAGATTCCCATAATCCAATCAGGTAAATCATCTACGCTTTCTCCGACTCTGCATGAGTAGCTACGATACCTGCCGTTTGCTCATCTAAGATGTGAACAATTGACTTGCTGCGTGCCGCTACAATGCTGTGCGTTAAGATTAATGGTAATGCTGCGATGATACCCTGAGCCGTTGTAACAAGTGCCATCGAGATAGAACCTGCCATGATACGTGGGTCACCTGTACCGAATAATGTGATTTGTTGGAACGTGGCAATCATACCAAGTACCGTACCTAGTAGACCTAGTAACGGTGCAATCGCTGCAAAAATCTTAATGATATTGATACCAGAGTCGATAGACGGTAATTCACGTAGAATCGCTTCATCTAACTTAAGCTCTAGATTCTCAGTATCAGCCGATTTATTATCATGGTAAACCTTTAAGATACGACCTAGTGGGTTCGCGTCAGAAGGATTAGCCGGGTTTTTAAGTTGTGCACTGATCTTGCCTGAAACAAGTGACAATGACACTAATTTGTATACACCGATTAGTAGACCGATAGCTAGCATTACTGTGATGATATAACCTACGATACCACCTGCATGATAGCGTTCCATCAACGTTGCTTTTTGCTTCAATAGACCTAGGATTGAACCACGTGAAGGATCCACAAACACTGGCACAAAACCTGAGGTTGCTGCACGTAAATCATCCGCAGAAGATACCATGTGACTATCTGGTTGACGACCTAAAGGCACGACTTGGTCATTTGCATCATCATAGATTAAATAACCTTGTTCGCCGATTAAGTTGAACGTCCCTACACGGACCACTTCTTGTTGAGCAGAACCGCCATCAAGACTGATAACATTAGTAGTAAATTTAGAAATACGACCCGATTCTGTCATTTCAGTTTGTAATGCAAACCATAAGTCTTCTAATTCTTTAATATTAGGTAAGCCTTTTGATTCTTCAGACATACGCGCTAAGAACACATCACGACCTGGGAATTCAGCACTTACTATAGAAGTAGAGATACGACCATAGGCTTCAGAAGAAGCTTGACGCACAACACCGAACATTTCACCTAGGGTACCTGTTGCTTGGTCTAATTCAATCGCTTTTTCAGATAACGTCACTTCGTTATCAGCAAATTGTTTTGCTAAACGATCACCACGGTCTTGCTCTGCTTTTAATTCGCGTTGAGCGCGTTTTAATAAAGCTTGCTTGTCAGCACGAGCAGCTTGGAACTCTTTCTCACGCGCCGTATTTTGGCGAGCTTCAGAGACACGATTTTTCTTAACTTGTTCAAGTAACTGCTCAAGTGATTGAGCTTCTTGCGCTTGGACTGAACAAGATAATACAGCAATTGATGCTGCAGTCAGTAGCGTTTTAACTATTGTTTTCATTATGGTTACTCCGCCGATGCTGCTTTGATTGGAAGTTTAATTAGGTCTGCAGGTACTAGGTTACGTGCCATACGAACGGCAGTAATAACTGAACCTAAATATTCATCACCTAATTTTTCCCATGAACGAGCTTGGTTATCCCACACCCATGCATTTTTTTGATCCAGTGATAATGCTAATAACGCAGTACGACCTAAATTAAAGAAATCAACGGTGACTGTTGTACCGTTATCGTCAATCTCACCTTGGTAAGCTTGAATGCGAGCACCGTATTCATTTTCGATTTGGTAAGCTTCGATGACTTGACGGAACTGTTCAGAAACAGTCACGTTAGAATTCGTCATCACAGTACGTAAGCGCTCAACACGCGCTAAACGCTCTTCTAAATTGATCGGTACGTCCAACTTAACGAACTGCTCTAAAGAATCGATCATACGGAACATTAATGGCACAATGTTCTGTTTAGTTTCTTCGATTGAATCAATTTGGCGTTGAAGTGAGTCAATGTTGCGTTGCTGATCAGCAACAAGGCTAGCAACATAATCGTTGTACACTTTTAAGTTTTCAGTTTCATCAACCACTGCACGATACTCAACCAACAACTCTTGAGATTGTTCGAATAAAGAGTTGATTTTTTCTTGAGATTTTTTTGCAGCAACATGAATTTTAGCTTCTTCTTTGTGAAGCGCATTCAGTGGATCTGCCGAGACGACTGAACTATTAGCCAGTGCGAATGCACCGATAACAGTTGTCGCAATAAGAGTTCTCTTGCTCATTTTGGACATAATTCCCAACCAATTTAATGTTATTTATGTTTTATATACGTAACTAATTTACGTAAATAGGTAAAAAAACGGTTTATAAATAGAATGAATAACGGGCACAAATCGTGCCCATAACCAATAAATGATCACATAATCGTCGGTGTTAATCAAGCTAACAAACCTTTTACAAGATAAATAAATTAGTTGACACGCCTGTTTTTTATAACAGATCCGACATATTGTGTAATTTTATTTCAAGTGCTTCGCTAAGAACGATTCCATCTGATTATAAAAGTCATATTTGTTTTTATCTTGTTGATAACCATGACCTTCATCACGCACCATT
>CATECQ010000009.1 GCA_949498985.1 Glaciecola sp. HTCC2999 | reverse complement strand
GCACCTCAAGCTGCCGTGACCTTGACCTTGGCCGATGAAATTGATATTTCGCGCGGTGATATGATTGTCAAATCAGATAACCTGCCGCTCCATGGCTCACAATTTAATACTCATTTAGTATGGATGGATGAAGCGGCGCTTATTCCTAACAAACAGTACAACTTTAAGTTTGCAACTAAAACGGTGTCTGGGGGCGTGAGTCATATTGATTACTTAATCGATGTGAACACCATGGAGCAGACCGAAGCGGTACATATGCAACTCAATGAAATCGGCAAAGTGGGCATTAAGCTGACCCAAGAAGTCGCATGCGATGCCTATACGCGCAATCGTCAAACCGGTGCATTCATTGTGATTGACCGTTTGACCAATGCAACTGTCGGTGCGGGGATGATAATCGACCAGCTTGCGGCCAGTGATGCACCGCAGCATGCTTATTCTGAATTTGAAATCGAGTTTAATACGCTGGTGCGCAAGCATTTCCCGCATTGGGGTGCAGCCGATATTACGCAGTTAAAATAACGCGATAAACCATATGCAAAATACGCAGCTTAGGGTGCTTAAACCGTGACAATTGATTTACTGCAAATAAGTGTAATGGGTATCTTTTTACTGACTATTGGAGCGCTCATAGTCAGTCAACAGCGCCCATCATTTATTTTCAGTATGGCCACATTAGCGTTATTGCTCTGCGGGGCGGTATCGATTGATACGGTCTTAGATAATGCCACCAACCAAGGCCTTATCACCTTATTGCTGTTGTTAATTATCTCTCATGCGATAGATAAAACGGCGCTACTCAAACGCATTGCCCGTAAACTCATCATTCAAAACTACACCACCTCGTTTTTACGCTTATTTGGCATTTCTTTTTTTGCCTCGGCGCTATTAAATAACACCGCTATCGTGGCCAGCTTGATTGGTTCGGTGAAACAAAACCAATATCACGCAGCCTCTAAATTACTCATCCCCCTCTCCTACGCGGCGATATTAGGTGGTACCGTGACACTCATCGGCACATCCACTAACCTAATAGTAGATAGCTTTTTGATTGAGCAAGGCCACCCAGGCTTTGCTTTTTTTGATTTTACCCTCTTTGGCCTGACCGCTGGACTCATCTGTGGGGGGCTGTTATTTATATTGAAAGATTGGTTACCCACGATCAACCCGCGAGTTGAAAATAGCAGTGGATATTTACTCGAAGCCGAAGTCGCACCGCATTCAGAGCTCATCGGTAAATCGGTAGAGGCCAATCACTTACGCAATTTACCCGAATTATTCTTAGTCGAAATCGTGCGTAACAACCAAATCATCTCACCGGTCACCCCTGATGAAATCATTCAAGCCAATGACAAGCTCATCTTCAGTGGCAATGTGCAGAAAGTAGAGGCGTTATCACATATCAAAGGACTCCACTTATTTGCTGAATGCGATGGCTTGTTGCATGAAGAGTTAACCGAAGTGATTATCTCTAACCGCTCCTCTATCATCGGTAAAACGCTTAAAAAAGTCGGATTCCGTGCATTATTTGATGCAGCTGTCGTGGCTATCAAACGCGATGGCGAGACCCTATCGGGTAAACTAGGAGAAATTACCCTCCAATCAGGGGATTTTCTGTTGCTGGCTACCGGTCAAGATTTTCAGCAACGTAACAACATCGCAAAACACTTTTTTATTGTCTCGGAACAAAAAATCTCGCGTAAACTCTCATCAACTCAAGACTGGCTGACGATTGGCGGATTCTTAGGGGTCGTCACATTAGCTGCAATTGAACTCGTCCCATTGATTATTGGCTTATTATTCTTTTTAGCCTTGCTGGTGTTGTTAGATGTCACATCCTACAGTGAGGTCAAACGTCATCTACCCTTGAATTTATTGATGGTGATTGTCGGTGCGCTGACTTTATCATCAGGCTTAGTCAATAGCGGTGTGATTGCTTTATTAACCGAGAACCTCGGTCATATATTACTCACGACCTCGCCTCTCATGGCACTTATTGCGCTCTATGTCACCACCCTATTATTGACTGAATTTGTCACCAATAACGCCGCAGCAGCATTAATGTTTCCCTTTGCATGGGCGCTAGTTGAGACCCTAGGCTTACCTATCATGCCATTTGCACTCGCCGTTGCATTTGCCGCAAGCGCCAGCTTTATATCGCCATATGGTTACCAAACTAACTTATTAGTCCACAACGCCGGTCACTATCGTTATCGGGATTTTGTGAAAATTGGCCTGCCCATTTCAATGCTGTATTCAGTCATCGTCATTAGTTTACTCAACTGGGTGTACTTAGCCTCTTAAGTAAAACATACTGCGAATTAAACGAACTTTGCATAGCAGAGTTATCTGAACAATACTTTTTCACGGTTAAACCAATAAATACAAAACGTAATCAATACACCTGCAATTGCTGTGGTGGATAAGAAAATAGGAATCAAGGCCATGTAGTCCATTGTTCCTTTGATCAGTTCTTTAATTGCCAATGCCACGTTCATCAAAGGCACCCACGCGTACACCCCTTCAAGTTTGATTCCGGGCAACATCGCTAAAATAATCGGAATAATGACGATAAATACCAGCGGTGTCATATAGCCCTGTGCTTCTTTAAAACTCTTGGCGTAAATCGACATGCTCAGTAATACCGCTGCAAATATCGCAACAATCGGCACTAGCATGGCAAACATCAATATAAAATCGACAGCACTAATCGCGCCCATAAATTCAGTAATCAGTTCAATCGCCATCCCTTGGGATAACACGACGCCCCACACAAATAAGCTTCCCACCGTCACCATCGCGGATGTGACGCCTGCAAATGCAATGGTAAAAAACTTACCCAATACCAGTTGGTTTCGTGGGATCGGCGATATTAACAATGTCTCTAATGTGCCACGTTCTTTTTCACCAGCACCAATATCTACCGCAGGTAACATCGCCCCTTGTAAGCACAAGATAAAAATCATGTAGGGGATTAACCCGCCAATTTTTTCACCCAAATCTTCCCGTTTATCCGCGGTTGAAATTTTCTTGACAACAATCGGGTCTAATAACCCTTTTTGGATCGTATCATTAACGCCTAACGTCCTAAAAGCCTGGTCACGATTAACTTCAGCTAAATCATCAATGACTTTATTCAAGCGACGTTGGACCATATTTAATCCCGCATCGTTCAAATATAAATTTAACGTATTTTGACCTGTATTGAGAATATCATTGCTGTATGTCGCTGGGATAACTAATACAAAATCGACCGCTTCGGAGGTGACTAAATTTTTTATACCGGTTTCATTGTCTTGTTTTAAATCGGTATTGATCCTAGATAAATCATTCGTCTCTAATATTTTAGCGCTTAACATCGGAGCATATTCTGCACCAATAACCGCATATTTGAGCGTTTTGGTTTGTGCTTTTTCAATCGCTTTACCAGAAAAATATGCCACTCCACCGAAAATTAACGGAAAAAGTAATAAGGGTAATGCGATCATAAAAAATAAAGTTTTACGGTCACGTAATAGCTCTTTAATTTCTTTTCTAAATACTAACCACATATATTTATCCCTTGCCTATCGTCGTTAAAAATGAATGATGTAATGAACCGTTGGCTAATGCGGTGAATGAACTTAAGTCACCATTATATTTGGTGGTACCCTCATCAATGACAGTTACAGTGTCACATAATTCTTTGACTTCATCTAAGTGATGAGTTGAAAATATCACTGGAGTTTGTTGATTTTTTAACGTTTGGATGAAATCAATGACAGTTTGTGTTGCCATAATATCCAGACCTGTCGTGGGTTCATCTAACACAACTACCTTAGGTGAATGTACAACAGCTCGCGCAATAGAGACTTTTTGTTTCATGCCAGTTGAATAGTTTTCACTGCGTCGGTCTAAGAACGTACTGAGATCTAAAAGCTGAGCCAACTCTTCTATCTTGTCTTTGATAGCTTGAGGGCTCATTCCATGTAACGTCCCAAAATACTCGATATTTTCACGGCCCGTCAAACGTCCATAGAGCCCCGTTGAACCGGATAAAAAACCTATTTTCTGACGAGCAAGAATTGAATTTTTAACCACATCTTGCCCATCAATCAGGATTTCACCTGAATCAGGTTTTAATGCACTGGATAACATTCTCAACGTCGTAGTTTTACCTGCACCATTGGGACCAAGTAAGCCTAAAACCTGTCCCGTATTACAAGAAAAATTTACGTCCTGAACAGAGTGAAAAAAACGCCCTTTTAAACGAGGATCTTTTTTCTCTTGTTCGGAAAGTTTCTTCGGATTTTCAACTTTAAATTTCTTTGCTAATTGCTTGATTTCGATCATACATCGTATCCTTGCTGCAATCTTTCATGGGATAAACTAACAGGTGAATCACTGCTTATTTCAATCGTTTAATAATAGACAATTCTAAGTAAACTGCATCTATTAATTAGTGTATGACACATTTGTTCACAATTTCTTTGTGAAAACCATACGGTTATCAAATATGATAATCAAAAGCCTATTTTATACGAAGGATAACCCCATGAGTCATGTCACTAACCCATTACAAGCTTGTAACGATGTTTTCTTTAAACCCGGTAGCGTGTTTGAAGCATTGAAAACCAATAATAATTGGTCTTGGGTTCCCTTTTTAATTGTTGTTATTGTGGCTGTATTACCCAATTACTTGTATTTCAGCACCGTTGATCCTATTTGGTATGTGGATTATCTCATTAACAATTCGCCTGACTTTGCCGATATGAGTCCTGCTGAAATAGAAGGTGTTCGAGACTTCATTCCAGTTAAATCGTTAGCTACTTGGGGCTCACTGGGCGGGATTGTTGGTTTTATCATTATCAATGCGATCGTTGCAGTGTACTTTAACTTAGTGACTAAATCTGATGAAGAAAACCTCAATGGTTTTACCGATTGGTATGGTGCAATGTGGTGGATAAACATGCCAATTCTGATTGGTTCATTAGTATCAATATTCATGATTTTATTGAGTAACGATGGCACGAATCAAATCCCCGTTAGCATTGTCTCTGCGACGTCGTTAGCCCATATGTTGAGTGTCGACATTTCTTCATCTTGGTTTGGTGTGTTAAATGCGTTTCGAATTGAAACCTTACTGAGTATTTATATTGGTGCAGCGGCTATCGCTTCATGGACTCGATTCTCATGGAACAAGAGCGTATTATTATCAGCCTTACCTACTATCATTGTATATACAATTTGGATTGCAATCACGTTGATAAACTAACTATCCTAGACTAGGGGTGAGCTCGTTTTGGCCGAAAATGGTCAGTGTTCGAATAAAACGACTCATCCTGTTGATTCCACCATCCAGGGATCCCTAAATAGGGTATAGGCGGTAGTTTTTGTTTAAAAAACGATCTCTCTAATCGCTGTACTAATAGCGCATCCAACAACCGCACTTGCAACACCGGATCTTGTTTAAAAAACCCCATTGGGACTTCAATCGCTACCCACTTTGCTGTAAGCCCAATATGCGGCGCTAACAATAATTCTAAATTCGCATGTCCAAACATAAAGGCCTGGACTTCGCTTCCCCAGACCGATCGGTGATTAACAAATGCGTCTTGCCAGTGATGTTGTTGCAACATTTCAGGGATCCTTGAACCCTCTGCATGCACAATCAGCATTCCACATTCATCAAAATGAGTAATGTTATCACGGACATTACCTCGTGGATGCAACCCAAACTGTTGAATATATTCAATATGAAGCTGATTAAGTCGCTGTTTACTATGAGGATATTGATGCCAAATGCATGCATTAAATACATCATGCCAATTTTTTCGGGTGGGAATAGATGCAGTTTCCGCAATATAGCCTTCGTAACCTAAATTACTTAAACGCAACGCCTCTTGTGTAGATGGCATTGGATTATCAATATAAGTATAAGGCCCGGGAACAATATCATTTAACACCCTCACATCAGGCCAATGGGTCAACTCAGTTAATGGAATCACCTGGTTTAACATGATAAATACAGGATGGTTTTGAACAATGGTAAATTGGGATAAGGATTCTAATGCCATAATAAAAGGGGCGTTGCATCTGACTTTCGTTTGCTTATACTAGAGGTGTATTTTACAACAATAAGAGTCAAAACATGAATAAAAATTATTGGCTGGGTAGCCTAGCAATATTGACCACAATGACTTTAGCAGGTTGTACTCAACCGGCAAAAGACAGAGTCACCACGACAAAATCAGCCACAGTGGCAGCTGCGGTTTCGACAGATAACTTTGATGAAATCTACACCAGTATTTCTGGTGACGTCATTAAAGCACACGCCAAAACACTCGCATCTGATGAATTTGAAGGTCGCTTACCTACTACGATAGGTGAGGAAAAAACATTAGATTATTTAATTAGCCACTTTAAAAAATTCGGTGTCGAGCCAGGTAACGGTGACAGCTATTTACAAGAAGTCGCACTTATGCAAATTACTGCAGCACCAGATGCCGTGTTATCGATTGGCGAACACAACTTTGTTTATAAAGAAGATATGGTTGTCAGCTCTAAACGCGAACAAGCTCAAATTGACCTAAAAGAATCAGAGCTAGTTTTTGTTGGCTATGGGGTGAATGCACCTGAATATAATTGGAATGATTATGAAGGGATTGATGTGACTGGAAAAACTGTCGTGATCCTAGTTAACGATCCTGGTTTTGAAAACCCAGATAGTGGTAAATTCCAAGGGGAAACCATGACGTATTATGGTCGGTGGAGTTACAAATACGAAGAAGCTAGTCGCCAAGGTGCAGCAGGAGCACTTATCGTTCATGAAACTGCTCCCGCCTCTTATGGCTGGTCTGTTGTGGCGAATAGCTGGTCAGGACCACAATACGGTTTAGTTTCTGATGATAAAGGCGCATCAAGAGTAGCGGTTGAAGGTTGGTTAACACTTGAGTCAGCGCAAAAAGTATTTGCTTCTGCAGGCAAAGATTTTACTACCGAAAAAGCCCAAGCATTAAAAGGCCCTTACCATACGCCAATGGGACTTACTGCTAGCACGACAGTGAAAAATGATTTTGAAACATCGAAAAGCTACAATGTATTAGCGACAGTTCGTGGTTCAGAGTTTCCTGATGAACATATTATTTACACTGCACATTGGGATCATTTAGGAAAAGATGAATCGTTAGAAGGCGACCAAATTTATAATGGTTTTCATGATAATGCGACAGGAACCGCTGCGGCTATCGAAATGGCACGAGCCTTTGCTGAAGCATCGATTCCCCCTAAACGTTCGGTTAGTTTTTTGGTTGTCACCGCTGAAGAACAAGGCTTGTTAGGATCAAAATATTATGCCGATAATCCCATTATTCCACTGAACAAAACCGTTGCTAACATCAACATGGATGCATTAAACGTTTTAGGAAAAACTAAAGACATTTCTGTGGTGGGTATGGGTAAATCTGATTTAGAAACTAATCTAACCGTCGCCGCTGACAAACAAGGTCGAAATCTGACTCAAGAAGACCGCCCTGAAGCAGGTTATTATTATCGCTCTGATCACTTTAGTTTTGCCAAACAAGGCGTCCCAGCTTTATATGCAGGAGGTGGAAATGAACCTTATGATGACGCAACTGCCGCTTACCGTAAACGTATCAATGTCATTGTACGCGGCTGTTATCATCAAGTATGTGACCAGTATCGTGAAAGTTTTGATTTCTCAGGTATTGAGCAAGACGCCCGTTTACTATTTGATGTCGGTTACCAGGTTGCCAATGCTGAAGACTGGCCACAATGGTCAAGCACTAGTGAATTTCAACGTAAATAAGCGTTTTAATACTCTGTAATTTATAAAAAGCATCGGTATTTGTCATAATCCGATGCTTTTTACTTTCTTTTTCACCGCTAAGACTGATTTATACTTGCAATTTTCATGTAAAATGGCACGATTAGCATAGTGACGAAAATAACAATAACATTAACTATTTCGCACGGTTAAATGCACCACCCTCTCTCTTAATTTTATAGAATTCAGAGAAACGACAGACAGTGTAGCCAATTAAAACTAGTCAACAGAGAGAACCAATTATATGTGTGGTATTTTCGGGATCCTGGACATCAAATCAGATGTCGCAGAATTACGTACGCAAGCCCTTGAGCTGTCCAAATTACTTCGCCATCGTGGCCCAGACTGGTCTGGTATTTGGAATAATGATAACGCGATTTTATGCCACGAACGTTTAGCGATTGTTGACGTTGATACCGGTGCACAACCTCTTATTTCTAATAATGGCCAACAAGCATTGGCGGTTAATGGTGAAATTTATAATCATCAATCCCTAGCGAACGAATTTGCTACGGATTATGCTTTTGCCACCAAATCAGATTGTGAAATTATTCTTCCTTTATACCAACGTTTTGGTGTTGATTTCATTGATAAACTTGAAGGTATGTTTGCCTTTGTATTATTTGATGAAACGACGGGTAATTATTTAATCGCTCGCGACCATATCGGTATTATTCCTTTATATACCGGTTATGATGAGCACGGTAATTTTTACGTTGCGTCCGAAATGAAAGCTCTTGTTCCAGTATGTAAAACGGTGACCGAATTCCCTCCTGGCCATTATCTTGATAGCAGCTCAGGACAGCTCGTTAAATACTATCAACGTGATTGGATGGATTATGATGCCGTTAAAGATAATGAGACTAATCTAGATGAGTTAAAAGCCGCTTTTGAAAAATCAGTTAAATCACACCTAATGTCCGATGTGCCTTATGCTGTATTGTTGTCAGGTGGTTTGGACTCTTCATTAGTATCAGCAGTCGCAGCTCAATATGTGGCTAAACGAGTTGAAGATGGTGACCAAAGTGATGCTTGGTGGCCACGACTCCATTCATTTGCTGTGGGCTTAGAAGGGGCTCCTGATTTAAAAGCAGCGCAAAAAGTGGCTGACATGATTGGGACTGTTCATCATGAGATCCACTTTACGATTCAAGAAGGTTTAGATGCCATCCGTGATGTTATCTATTTCTTAGAAACTTATGATACAACAACTATCCGCGCTGCTACGCCGATGTATTTGATGACGCGTAAAATTAAAGCGATGGGTATTAAGATGGTCCTTTCTGGTGAAGGGGCTGATGAAATATTCGGTGGCTATTTGTATTTCCATAAAGCACCGAATGCTAAAGAATTCCACGAAGAAACGGTCCGTAAACTTGAACGCTTACACATGTTTGATTGTGCCCGCGCAAATAAATCGACGTCTGCTTGGGGTGTTGAAGCACGTGTACCATTCCTAGATAAAGAATTCATTGATGTCGCAATGCGCTTAAACCCACAAGATAAAATGTGTCTTGATGGTAAAATGGAAAAATGGATTTTACGTAAAGCATTTGATGATAATTCTTACTTACCAGATGAAGTCTTATGGCGTCAAAAAGAACAATTTGGTGATGGTGTAGGTTATTCTTGGATTGATTCAATCCGTGATTTTGTTGAAACAGAAGTCTCTGATCAACAACTTGCTAACGCAGCATTCCGCTTTCCTGTAAACACGCCAGATACTAAGGAAGGGTATTTTTACCGTACTATCTTTGAAGGGTATTTCCCTCAAGAATCGGCCGCGCAATGTGTTCCAGGTGGTAAATCAATTGCCTGTTCTACTGTTGAAGCATTAGAGTGGGATGAAAGCTTTAAAAATAACGCAGATCCATCTGGCCGCTCAATGAAGGATGTTCATAAGAATCAAGAAGACTAATCTTTTTTTGTTGGAACTCTTTTATTGGATTTGATACCACAGATGTTCTTCAAATAAAGGGGTTTCAAGCGGTAATAATGGGTTAGTCAACTTCACTAGTGTGCGTTGACTAACCTTTAGCTCTTTTAGTACAGGTAAATAGGTCGCATTAAATAACGCGTCAAATGTGCCATCCGCCATCGCTTTTGCAAAGCCTTGCTCAAGTAATCTTGCCAAAATTTTATCTCGTTTATTAACAAAGAAATACATTGCAGCGGGATATTGCAACACGTAATTGGGTTCTATCATTAAATCACGGCGTAAATTATCATCCGCCATTTCAGCAATAACTTCAATCACTGAGCGAGGAAACATACCCGCTTGGCTTCGATGCATAATCATAAAAGCTTCATCATAGTTTGTCGCATTAACCACATTAAATCCGTTAGCTTGCAAAATTTTAGTATCAGGCCAATCCATCCCCTGCACCACTGAATGTTCACGTAAGTTTGAACGTTCAAGCTTTGGTAACATATTCGGTTCTACGAGTAGCACCCGCCATCCTATTAACCCTTTAAAAATTGGCACTCGAATGGGCAAGAAATCAGCTTCACGCTGTTCATTTGTCATGGACCAAACGATATTAATAGAACGGTTATTACTAAGTAGATTAAATGCTTTGCCTTGTAAAGTGACTTCATCAGTAGGATTAATTTCAAATCTTACCCCGGTTTTTTCCAATGCTAATTTAAGAAGTTCGATGGTATATGTGACGTGAATACTGTCTTCAATCGGTTGTTTAGGATAGGTAATCTTCCATACTGCGGCCTTGGTTACCGGTAAATAAAGACACATCAATAAACACATGAGTTTTGGCAATACGATGTGTAGAGAGATGCAAGAACTCATAAGACAGGCTCAAATTGAAACAAGATTAATAGTTACTTTAGCATTATCAAAAATTTATTCAATCCCGATAAATTTATGAGTTTGTAACGATAAACGCCAATTTTCTTTGATACATGTCGCTACTGCCAGTTCTGTGGCACGTGCTTGTTGAGAAATTGGTTGAATATAGATTAAGGTGTTTGAAGATATTGTTGATTGAGCTAAAAGTGCCTTAAGTTCATCGACATGTTTTTGCATGGCAATCGCATGTTTGATTTCATTAGCACGTGCCATAACCTGAGGTAAAATCTGGTATTTACCTGGCATATTGATTTTAGGTGATACTGTGACAAATGTATCATCCGTGCATCGCAGAGTAAATGTCCCACTCGTTTCTACCTGCACACTCAACCCCTTAGCTAACAACGCTTCTGTGAGCGGAACTAAATCATACATAGCCGGTTCCCCCCCAGTTATCACAACATGTTTAGCTTGATAACCTCGTGTGTCATATTCATCTAATAATTCAGTGACACTCATGCGCGCATGAGTCGTTGCATCTGCTGATTTTTCGCGTAACTCCACAATAGGAATGACATCTGTGTCATCGACCTGCCAAGTGTGCTTGGTATCACACCATGGGCAGCCTACCGGACATCCTTGTAATCGAATAAAGATAGATGGTACACCGGTATAGCTTCCCTCACCTTGAATAGATTCAAATATTTCATTGATTGGATATTGGATACTGGTGCTCATTAACCTTCCTTTTGTGATGAATACATAAACGAACATTGGAGAAGTGCGCATAATACATTAAAATGCCCGTATTATTAAATCAAAAGCAGTATTCAACCACTATGACGCAATCACTTCTCCCTCACAAAATAAAGGCTATTCTCATTTATTCTGGTGGCATGGATTCATATACATTACTCCATCATATTTTAGATAAGGGGCTAGCTGTTAACGAGATTGCCGCCTTGACCTTTAATTATGGTCAAAAACATGTCAAAGAAGTGGAGTATGCACAAGAGGTTTGTTCGCAACTAGGTATTCAACATAAAGTGGTCGATATTAGTGCTATCAATAGTTTAATGGCGGGATCATCGTTGACTGATGACATCGAGATCCCCGAAGGCCATTATGAAGCTGATAACATGCAATCTACCGTCGTACCTAATCGCAATATGATTTTACTCTCGTTAGCTGTTGCTTTCGCAGTATCCCTTGAAGCCGACACCGTTTATTATGGTGCGCATAGTGGTGATCATGCAATATATCCAGATTGTCGTCCGGAGTTTGTCCAAAAAATGGATGATGTGTGCCGTATCGCTAATTATCAATCAGTCTCCATCAATACACCGTTTATCAATATGAGTAAAATTGAAATATTAAAGCGAGGTATTGAAATGGGTTTGAATTATGCTCAAACATGGACGTGCTACAACGGTCGTACACATGCATGTGGAAAATGTGGAGCGTGCGTAGAGCGAATTGAAGCATTTACTGAAAACAACCGCATCGATCCACTCACATATGAGGCTTAATTAAACCTCTTCGATGACACTTGAAGGTTCACTGCACTTTACAGAATAGGTACAGTGAACCTCATTGAGCTAGGAAATCTTGACAATCTCACTGCGAAGTTTTTCAATATCATCTCGCAATGAAGCGGCCTTTTCAAACTCTAACTCACGTGCTGCTTCAAACATTGTTTTCTCAAGCTCTGCCACCTTATCCATCATTTGCGTCGCCGTCATCTTCTGATAGGTTTTTTCTTTTTCTGCAATTTTACGTAATTTTACTTTACCCGATGCTGGATGAGCAGCATCATCGCCCACATCCATAATATCAGTTATCGGTTTATTCAAGGCTTGAGGCACAATACCGTGTTGCTCATTATGCTCAATCTGTTTATTACGACGACGGTCTGTTTCATCCATTGCTCGTTGCATCGAACCCGTAATTTTATCACCGTACAAAATCGCGCGACCGTTCAAATGGCGAGCAGCACGACCAATCGTTTGAATGAGTGATTTATCTGCACGCAGAAAACCTTCTTTATCAGCATCAAGAATGGCAACTAAAGAGACTTCCGGCATATCTAATCCTTCTCGTAGTAAGTTGATCCCAACGATGACATCAAACTTACCAATCCGTAAATCACGAATAATTTCAATCCGTTCGACCGTATCAATATCTGAGTGTAAATAACGAACTTTTACGCCATTTTCATTGAGATATTCAGATAGATCCTCTGCCATACGTTTGGTCAATGTAGTAATTAATACTCGCTCATTCACCGCAACACGTTTATGTATTTCTGATAATACATCATCTACCTGAGTGGCAACCGGACGAATTTCAATAATAGGATCAAGTAAGCCTGTAGGACGTACGACCTGTTCAACAACATCTCCCGCACAACGTTCTAATTCATGCTTTCCAGGTGTAGCTGAAACGTAAATGGTTTGCGGTGCTATGTGTTCAAACTCTTCAAATTTTAGCGGTCGATTATCTAATGCCGAAGGTAAACGAAACCCATACTCGACGAGCGTTTCTTTGCGCGAACGATCTCCCTTATACATGGCACCAATCTGAGAAACAGTGACATGCGACTCATCAATCATCAGTAAGCCATCTTTAGGAAAATAATCAATCAAAGTGGGCGGGGGCTCACCAGGGGCTCGACCCGACAAATAACGAGAGTAGTTTTCAATCCCAGAGCAATAGCCTAATTCCAACATCATTTCGATATCAAACTGAGTACGCTGAGAAATACGTTGCTCTTCGATCAGTTTATTGGATTCCTTAAGCTGATCTTTACGTGAAACTAATTCCGTTTTAATCTTTTCAATGGCATCCAGTATTTTTTCCCTTGGCGTGACATAATGCGTCTTAGGAAATACTGTAGCCCGAGTGACTTTTTTATCAACGGCACCGGTCAATGGGTCAAATAAACTGATCTGTTCAATTTCTTCATCGAACAGCTCGACACGTACGGCTTGCTTTTCACTATCTGCAGGAAAAATATCAATCACATCGCCACGCACCCTAAAGTTACCACGTTCAAATGCTACATCATTGCGTTTATATTGAAGCTCAGCTAGTCTTCGCAAAATATCACGTTGATCCATGGTATCCCCTTGACGGAGATGCAAGAGCATTTTCATATATGATTTAGGATCGCCTAATCCATAAATTGCTGATACTGAAGCTATAATGACCACGTCTCTGCGTTCCATCAATGCTTTCGTTGCAGATAAACGCATTTGTTCTATATGGTCATTTATAGATGAATCTTTCTCAATAAATGTATCCGTGCTGGGTACATATGCCTCAGGCTGATAATAATCATAATATGAAACAAAATATTCCACCGCATTATTAGGAAAAAACTCTTTCATCTCGCCATATAGCTGAGCGGCTAACGTTTTGTTATGCGCAAGAATTAAAGTCGGCCGTTGTACTTTTTCAATCACATTGGCCATAGTGAAGGTTTTACCTGAACCGGTCACGCCTAGTAGCGTTTGACAGGCTAAACCATCTTCAATCCCTTCAACTAAACTCGCAATAGCTGTAGGTTGATCACCCGCTGGAGAATACTTTGATTTAAGCTCAAAGGCTTTAGACATAATGATTTGTTCACTTATCAATGATGTTAATTAACGGTGACATTCAAGTATTTAAAGTTTGATAATGTCATGGTTGAACTATCTGGTCGTGGTGGTGACGTAGAATATTAATCTGATATCTAAACCAAAAAAATGACATCCCCGCCATAACGACATTGGCAATCACTGCCCCCACAAATAAACCCATCAACCCATACCATACACTGCCTAAAAAGCAAAAAGGTACAAAAAAAACAAATAATCGTAATGTATTAAGTGTTAATGCCGCCATAGGTTGATGTATCGCATTAAACGCTGAATTTGTTAATACAACGACACCTTGAGCCCCATAACCTAAAGGGACGACCATTAAAAATAATATGATCAATGTAGCAACAGCCCCATCATCAGTGAATATTAAAGCAATATAATCAGAGACTAAATACAACACGAAAAAAATACCAAGTTGAAACAATAATACAAATCCTATTGATATTTTATAGGCGTAATAGACTCGTGTGATATTATTCGCTCCGAAATTTTGTGAAATCAAAGGGGGTAATGACATAGAAAGTGCTAACAGTATAATACATGCAATTGATTCTAAACGCCCTCCCACACCCCATGCTGCTACTGCAGCATCGCCAAAATCAGCCACAATAGCGGTTACCACAGCAACAGCAATAGGTGTGAGCATGTTTGCCCCAGCAGCTGGAATACCTATGGTAAAAATACCTTTTGCATGCGCTAAAAACTCAGTGGGTGAAAGCAACCTAGGAGTCATTAAGTGACGTTTAATCAATAATACTAAAATCCATACTACCCCCACTCCCCATGCGATAGTCGTTGCAATCGCAGCGCCTTTGATACCCATACCTTCAATTGGACCATAGCCAAATATTAGTAATGGATCTAACACTGCATTAATCGCCCCACCCGTTGCCATAATCATACTGGGTGTTTTAGTGTCACCCGAAGCCCTCAGCACACTATTACCTACCATAGGTAATGCTAAAAACATCGCACCGATATACCAGATACTCATGTAATCATGAATATGAATGAGTAATTCAGGGCTGGCACCTAAAGTTAGAAATATAAAATCAATACTTTTGTAACCTAGCAAAGACAGCATCCCTACTAAACAAGTTACTGTCATCAAAGCCGCTGTTGCAACTAAGCGAGCATTAGCATGATCATCTGCCCCTATTAATCGACCAATAACAGCGGCGGTACCAATCCCTAATCCAATGTTTAAACTAATAACAGTAAATGTAATAGGGAAAGTGAAACTGATCGCAGCGAGTTCTTGAGTACCAAGCAAACTAATAAAAAACGTATCCACAAGACCAAACGTCATCAATATAAACATCCCTAATATCATGGGGATCGTCATGCGGATGAGAGTTTGATTAATTTCACCTTCTAACATACTTGGTTTAGGTGTGGACAGTGCACTCATAAAATGATGAATTCTTATTTAAAACGTAATCTTTGATTTTAACATGGATTGATTAAACTCGCTGTAAATAACCCAATAAGTCCTACTTAGATGGGATGCTAATGTGACATATTATCCATGATCCCCCCTGTTCTTCATGATATTTCAAAGCGCGACAGCTTTGACGAAATTTCAACCTAATTATCAATGTAACATTTTTGTAACAACGTTATTCACACCAATTATACATCCTATTTAATGATGATAAATTTTCAGCCACACAGATTACAACCATAACAAATTAAATATAAGCTATTGATTTTAATATATTTTAAATAGTCAATATGTATTTTTTTCATTTTAGGACTTGACGTAGATTAATATGACTAAAACATCCTTGTAGGAAGTAATTCACATACTTATCCACAGTTACAGTGGATAAGTTACAAAAACGTTACAATACAAAGTATTGACTGATTTCAGACAAATAATTTGTTAGTGAATGCTAACTATAAAGACTACAAAAATTTGCTTAAATCAATAAAGCACTGTGCTTTTGAACAGTGCTTTATATTTTTTTAATACTTTTGAAACTATCTTCAGAACTAAATTGCATATATGTAATTCTGAAAATAATTCATGTTTTTTGTTGACAGATCACCTCTCGATATTTAATATTCGCGCTCGTTGAAAAGCTCAGTTCCCCCTTAGCTCAGTTGGTTAGAGCGACGGACTGTTAATCCGCAGGTCCCCCGTTCGAGT
>CATECQ010000008.1 GCA_949498985.1 Glaciecola sp. HTCC2999 | reverse complement strand
TGGGTTGACGGTGAATTAGTCGGCGGTTGCGACATTATTATGGAAATGATGCAGCAAGGTGAACTACAACCACTAGTGAAAGAGACTGCGGCGAAATATGCCAGTGACGAAGACGCTGCTGAATAAAAGTGTCGGGTGGTAAACGAATAATCACATAAATTAAAAAAGCCCCGATTCAGTTTCCTGTTTCGGGGCTTTTGTTTTTGCGCAAGCGTGTTTCATACGAATGAGAGAAGAATGAAACTAACCCACGTCTTTAAACAAACCTTCATCAATAATTTGATCATCAATTAACGCTTGTGCCATTGATATGCATTTTCCACAATTTTCGCCAAGTGTAATGTGTTGCTTTAATTCACGCATATTACCCACACCATGCTCAGACACAGCATGCCGGATATCTTTATCGGTAACTTGGTAGCACAAACACACAAACATGTGAAAATCCTTAAATCTTTATGGTAATAATAATAGTTCTCATTTGTACTTAATGCAAATGTTTATTGGAAAATTTTCTTTATTTGTTTTTTTGGTGCCTTGATAAAGGAATTTTGAACCTTATATTGATTCATAAGGTATACTATAGTCGTTACTTTTAATTAAAAACAAACCAATATTGGAGATACTTATGGGTGTTTTAGTAGGTCGTGCTGCTCCTGATTTTACAGCTGCTGCAGTTTTAGGTTCAGGTGAAATTGTTGATTCATTTACATTGAGCGAAGCCGTTAAAGGCAAAAAAGCGGTTATCTTTTTCTATCCGTTAGATTTTACGTTTGTATGTCCTTCAGAGCTAATCGCATTTGATAAGCGCCTTGAAGAATTTACTAAACGTGGTGTTGAAGTAATTGGTGTATCCATTGATTCTCAGTTCAGCCATAACGCATGGCGTAACACTGCTATCAATGATGGCGGTATTGGTCCAGTTAAATATACGCTAGTCGCTGATACTAAGCATGAGATTTGTCAGGCATATGATGTTGAGCATCCAGAAGCGGGTGTTGCTTTCCGTGCATCATTCCTAATTGATGAAGATTTACAAGTCCGTCATCAAGTGGTTAACGATTTACCACTAGGCCGTAACGTTGATGAAATGTTACGTATGGTTGACGCGTTAAACTTCACTCAAGAGCACGGTGAAGTATGTCCTGCTGGTTGGCAAGACGGTGATAAAGGTATGGATGCAAGCACTGAAGGTGTAGCAGCATACTTATCAGAAAATGCGGACAAACTATAAGCAACTGCTGTTCGTAATCTGAAATAAAAATCATAAAAAAGCCCGTTAATAGTTGACTGTTAACGGGCTTTTTATCTTTGTGGCGCAATCAATGCTTCTGGGCAGTAGGATTTTTCGTTGTGAACATGCATAATCTCACCACTTATTTGCACATGATTGGGACAGCATGAAAAAAATAGCGTCTGTATTTGCTAAAGATGGTTTACTGGCTGATGTGATCCCTGGTTTTTCACCACGTGATGCACAAACACAAATGGCGAATGCCGTTAACCAAGCGATGAGCAAAAAACAGCAGCTAGTGGTGGAAGCCGGTACGGGAACCGGTAAGACGTTTGCTTATTTAGTCCCAGCGTTGCTCAATGAGGGGAAAACGATTATCTCCACAGGGACCAAAAACCTCCAAGAGCAACTCTTCCATCGTGATTTACCTGTCGTCAAAGAAGCTTTAGGCAGTTATAAACAAACGGCGCTGCTTAAAGGTCGCGCTAATTATTTATGCCAACACCGCCTCGACCAATTCTCAGGCAGTAATACTTTTTTAGATCCTGAAACGTTGCATGAATACTCTCAAGTTAGGCACTGGTCTGTGACGACGAAAACCGGTGACATTGGCGAACTGAAAACGATACCTGAAAATGCAAAAGTGATTCCTTATGTTACATCAACAGTAGAAAACTGTTTGGGTAAGGAGTGCCCTGACTTTGAGGGATGTTATTTAATTAAAGCACGGACCGAAGCGCTCGATGCTGATGTTATCGTAGTGAATCATCACTTGTTTTTTGCAGATTTAGCGCTTAAAGATACTGGTTTTGGTGAACTGATCCCCGAAGCTGATGCTATTATCTTTGATGAAGCTCATCAAATTGGTGATATTGCGAGTGAGTATTTTGGTAAGCAGTTCTCGACACGCTTATTACATGATGTTGCCAAAGACATCTATGGGTTATTCCGTACGAGTTTGAAGGATATTGAACAGGTTAATAAAACCGCTCGAAAATTAGCAGATATCGCGACTGATTTACGTTTGAATTTTCCTGAGAAATCTCAAAAAGGTAAACTTAATCATATTCTCCATGATGATAAAGTGGCCACAGGCCTTGAGCGTTTAGCTGATACGTTAAAAAGTTTGGTCGCGGTCCTCAAAGTTCATTTAGGGCGAGACAAAGAATTGGATAACATTTATGAACGTTTAGCCCAAGCTAAAGCGAATCTTAAAGAAGTGATTGATGTCTCTACACCAGGTGTATCTTTGTGGTATGAAACTACACCTAAACAAGTCGTATTACATTTAACCCCTTTGAGTATCGCAGATAAATTTAACGGCATCGTGACACAGCCTCGTCGTACTTGGATATTCACTTCTGCCACCCTCATGGTGGATAACGGTTTTACGCATTTTACCGAGCATATGGGATTAAAACAGGCGCACACGTTAGCGCTAGAAAGCCCGTTTGATTATGCTTCTCAAGCCATGTTGTGTGTGCCTCATTATTTGCCGGAACCCTCGAATTTTGCCATGAAAGAAACATTGATTCGTGTGTCTAAAGAACTCATTACTGCGGCGCAAGGGCGGTGTTTTTTGCTATTTACGTCACATGCAATGTTACGTGAGGTGGCTAAAGCTCTCGAATCGCAAATTGAAAATGAACTCTTGGTGCAAGGCACGACGACAAAACAAGCATTATTAGACCGTTATATTGAAAATACATCTTCGGTGTTACTGGCAACAGGCGCATTTTGGGAAGGCGTGGATGTGCGTGGCGATGATTTATTATGCGTATTGATTGATAAACTCCCGTTTGCCTCACCGGATGATCCCCTCTTACAAGCCAAAGTGGAGGATGCACAAAAACGAGGTAAAAATCCGTTTATGCATGTGCAAATTCCTCAAGCGGTAATTACCTTAAAGCAAGGTGCTGGGCGGTTGATTCGAGATGAAACCGACAAAGGCGTGCTGGTGATTTGTGATAGTCGTCTTGTGACAAAAGATTATGGTAAGATATTTTTAGCGAGTTTACCCCCGATGCAGAGAACTCGACAACTCAGTAAGGCAACGGCCTTTTTAACTTCTCTAGTGGAACCGAAAGATTCATGAATATTGTAGTACTTGATACCGCCACTGAAGCTTGTTCAGTAGCAGTAAATTATAACGGTACGACTACCGGTCATTATGCCGTGTCGCCACAACAACAGTCGGTCAATATTTTGCCTATGCTCCAAGCTGTCTTAGATGAAGCTGGGATGGATAAAACGAAGATTGAAGGGATTGGCTTTGGCCATGGTCCAGGCTCTTTTACCGGGGTGCGCATTGCAATGGGGATGACCCAAGGATTAGCATTGGGCTTAGATATTCCCGTCGTTGGGGTCTCTACATTGGCTGCGATGGCCCAAGAAGCGTTTACCCAATCCCCTGGGTTGGAGACGGTATATGCCGCAATTGATGCGCGTATGGATGAAGTGTATTTTGCACAATACCGGTTGGTAGAGGGTTTAGTCGTGTTGCAAGGCACCGAACAAGTCGTTGCTCCTGAAATTGCACTGGCACAAATGGCTGACGATGCTAACCAGATTAAACAGCAAATCAGTGATGGAAGTGTTGCATTGGTCGGAACAGGATGGGAAGCTTATTCAGCACTGGCGGTTTTATTGTCAAGTCCGGTTGAAATTACCTTACCCAATGCTCGTTATATGATACCTCTAGTGCAAGCCGCATTTGCTCAAAATAAAGGACAGGCGGTTGAAGATGCTCAACCTCAATATGTACGAGATACGGTAACGTGGAAAAAACTACCCGGTCGTTAATTTTACCGTTATATTATAAACATGAATGATAATGTGAAGTTTCTCTAAAGGATAAGTTGAATATGAAAACTTTTTTGATTGTGGCTTTAATGATGTTAGGCGGGTGTGCTGCAGTTCCTCCTATCCTTGAAACGCCTAAAGATACTGTTTTGGTCAGCTATGAAGACGTTGTCATGAACAAAGCAGCCAAAGATGCCCAAGCTCGTTGGGGTGGGGTGATTGCGCAAGTAGATAATAATCCCGATGGCAGTGTGATTGAAATGGTCCACTATCCATTAAAATCTAATGGTCGTCCTAATTTATCAAAAGCCTCGATAGGCCGCTTTAAAGTATTTGTCGATGGGTTTATTGACCCGTTAGTCTTTAAGCAAGAACGTGTTGTCAGTGTCCTTGGAGCTGTGGGTGAGCCAGTGGAAGGGGCTGTCGCAGAACAAGTTTATATTTACCCCAGTATCCATGCCACTGGATATTATCTGTGGGAAGATATTGAAGAGTTTGATTATTCAAAGGTACAAGTGACCCCATTTTTTAGATTTGGGCACGGTTTTGGTTTTGATTTAGGATTCCCTTATTATCGCTCGCGCCACTCAGGGATTTATCGTGAGTCAGGTAGAATAAGAGTGCGTTCTGGTAATACTCAATCAGGATCAAGTAAGGGTAATCAAAACCATACTTCACCCAATGTGCAAGATTCGCCTAATCCAAACAGCCAACCCAGCTCGACACCGACTCGCTCATCTAACACGACGACGGCCAGTGAGCATAATCGTAAATATGCGGAGCGATAGTTGAGGTGGATACGCCTGCGCTTAACGCCGTATTACGCATCAATGATGAGCTGGAGACATTACCTAGCGTCAGTTTTACCTTGCCCAATGGTGTGATTCTTAAAGGTCGAACTTTACCGAGCATGAATACGCAGGAAACGAATTCACCGGCGCATGTCGTGCTTTGTTTGCATGGTTATTTAGATAACTGTCATAGTTTTGGACCAATGATGTCGGTATTGGATCTCGAATCACGCTCAGCAGGACCCTCGGCATCGACGTTCACTTCGTCTACCAGACCCATCTTTGCCATAGACTTTGCTGGCCACGGACGGTCAAGTCACCGTAGTGTCGATGCACATTATCACTCATCTGATTATATTCAAGATATTGTGGCATTAATCACGAGTCAAAGATGGCAAAAAGTCACATTAGTCGGTCATTCTATGGGGGGGATCATTGCCTGTTCAGTCGCAGCGGTGTTACCCGATATTATTGAACGGCTAATATTGCTTGAAACCGCAGGGCCGTTAGTCGACGCGGAAAGTCAGACGGTCACGCAAATGCGTACATCGATTGAAAGTCGGATGGCTGCAACTCAGAAATCGCCTAAACAACCTGCACATTACGAAGCGGTCCTGCAAGCTAGAATGAAGGTAAGTGATTTGAGTATCGCTCATGCAGACATGCTCATGCGTCGTAACTTACGCTTTGATGTGCCCTCGGATGAAGTGACGGTAGAGGCAGCTTGCCGATGGGGAACGGATAGTCGATTACGCACAGTATCCACATTACGCTTCACTCATGCTCAAGCTCAAAACATTATTGAGCATATTGTTTGTCCGGTCACCATGCTGATTGCTGAACATGGGTTTGAGCGAGTGAAACAGCAAGCGAAAGAGCGCGCAGAGTGGTTTAGAACATTAAACGTGATCCACGCTCCGGGTAATCATTACGTACACATGCAGTATCCGCAATTAATTGCGGATATTCTGCACACATCTACATAAAGGTCAGTTTTCGCTGTGTCCATTGTTTAAACACAGTTTCATCAACAACATGTACTTCAGCCGTATCGGTCAGTGCAGGTTGGATTGGCATCGCGCCATAGCATAGACGACCATCTCTAAGCCAAGTGACCTTGACATGATGTTGTCTTGCGAAACGGTTGAGTAGATTAACTAAGTTCGTCGAACTGACTTCTAAATCTTCTATCGCAATTAATACATCGTTACGGGTCATCCCCGCAATAGCCACCGGTGAGCCCACTAACACTTGAGTCAAAACAACACCAATACTTTGTGCCTTATGCATAGCACCAAAAGCAATGGCACATGGCGTCGCTTTTGAGATCCCGCCTTTATCATGACCATCAACTGCAGGGCGTAATGTTAAAGATAGTCCTATGGAAGGTAACAAAGTGGCTAATGGTAACTCGATTGTACTATGAGCAAAGTGATGAATGACACTGTCTAAATCAAGATCTAAGTATTTGCGACAAATCATTTCAATGACATTATCGGGAGTCCCGGTTTCATTCACACCGTAGTGTTCCCAGAGCAAGCGCATGACAGAATCAAGACTATGTTGACCGTTGGATTGTTGTAAAATCACAATATCTAAGCACAGAGCCGCGAGTCCTCCTTTATTATAATAGCTGACGATAAAGTTGGTGGAGTCGGGTGTTTGCTGATAAAACTTAGTCCATGCCTCATAACTAGAAGCACTAATCGACTGATCAATACGTCCAGGATTACGCAGCAATCGAGTAATATTTTTAGCTAAAATATTAGCATAAGCAGGGGCATCGATAATACCGGTTCGCACTAATGTGGCATCATCATAAAAGCTGGTAAAGCCTTCATAAATCCACAGTTGATTTGTATAATTTTCTAAGGTGAGTGAAGGATTCACCATGACATCGGGTTTAATTCGTTTGACATGCCAGGTATGAAATAATTCATGAGCGCAAAGACTCAGAAAAGTTTCATACCCCTCACTTACGCCAGTTTGGGCCGTATTTATTAATGAATCACGAGGGTAGAGTAACGCTGTTGAGGCTTTATGTTCCAACCCACCAAAGCCGTCTTTGGCGACTAATGTTTGGAAAACATACCGTTTTATCGGAGTGTCTGAGTTAAATAGATTTAAATGGTGGGCACAAATTTTCTTCATATCTTCAAGTAATGCCACCATGTCGGTGTCGACAACTTCAGTGAACATCATCTCAAATACGACGTTTTCAACCATAAACGAGTGGACATTGATAGCGCCTATTACTATCGGGTGATCAATTAAGTCAGCATATGATTCTGCTTGGTAATGACCTAATACTGATTCATTATGATCATAAATATCAGCTCCGCATTCGTCTTTAAGAATAACCGGCAGTGTCGTACTGACTTGCCAGCCATGCTCTGTGGCATAGTCGTTAGCATATAAACGAACGACATAAATTTTGTCATCATTAATGCCAAAATCTTCAAGTTCATCGCTCTTGGGATCTAAATCATCAATGACTTGCATGAAAATGCTCGTGCCATTAACAAACGCATATAAATCATTCATGAACGCACTGCGAACGGATAAATCATTAGCAAATACGAAATAAGTAAATGTGAAGTCATACTGACAAGGTGCGATGATCCAGGTATGTTTAGACGTTTTGCGCCATGCCAGGGTTTGACCTAACGCGTCTTCAGCTGATTCTTTGTGCACGTGTTGGGCGAAATCACGGATCATGTAACTGCCAGGGATCCAGTTGGGTAAGCGCAGTATTGTTTGTTGAATATTGGCAGGTAACCGGATAGTAATTTGTAACAGATGCGCATGAACATCAAATATCTGCACATCATAACAAATGGGTGTTGGCATATTATTCCCTAGACGATTGTAAAATTAATGTTAATATAGGCGTTGTATTTTCTGTACCAATTATATAAAAAGACACAACAGTAATGCACGAGTTAATCTACCTAGTGTGCGTTAAATAATGCGAACAAGCAATCAATGGGATCAATCAATGCGACAGATCGACAAACTATTACATCAATATGGTGAATCACATCAACACAATACGAATATTTGGATCCATGGTATAGCCGTCCCAAGTATATTTTTTGTGACCATCGGCTTGATTTATGCTATCCCAGTGCCCGATATGATCGCTCAATTTAACCTGACCTTCGCGCATATTTTAGCCATTCCGATGTTGATGTATTATTTTAAATTGTCTGGGCCGATAGGGGCAGCTATGACATTACTCACCATTGCCGTCTTTGCCGGGATCAAGGGCCTTGAAATACTGGGGATCTCAGTTTGGCAATTTTCTGTCGCGTTATTTATTGTGATGTGGGTGCTACAGTTTATTGGCCATAAAATTGAAGGTAAAAAGCCTTCATTTTTTGAAGATCTGCGCTTCTTATTAGTCGGACCGGCTTGGTGGTGGATGCATTTTCTCAAACGTCTGAATATTCAACCATAACCGAGCTTAAACGGGTTTAACCGCGTTTAATAATGTACGTTAAGATTGAACTAAAACTCTCCTCAACAGTATAATTAATATCCTGTTTCAACTTATATAGTCAAAACGCATGCGTAAAATGATTGTCTTGGTGGCGGTACTGTGTCTCAGTGCTTGCTCCAGTAATATCGTATATAATAATGCCGATACATTATTGGATTGGTGGATAGGTAAATACATCGATTTTACTGATGCTCAACAGCCAATCGTCGACCAAACCATAGAGGAGTGGTTAGTTTGGCATCGAGAAAATGAACTGCCCTTGTATCGCGACCAACTCCTACGTTTACGCTCAGCCATCACCGATGGTACGTTAACCAAAGATCAGTTGGCTCAGCACTTCGATGACGCTCAAGCACATACCGATCGGATCCGTATACGTATTGCTCCTGATGTTGCAAAAATAGGTGTGACATTAAACCTCGACCAACTCTCCCAATTGTTTGCTACCATCAAACACGAACGCACCGAAAGAGCCGAAGATTATAGTCAACGCCAGCGCAAACAACCCAAACGCAGTGAGCGGATAATTGACACTATGTCTGAGTATTTAGGACGCATGAACTCCCAGCAAAAAACACTGGTTGAGGATTACTCTGAGCAACTTAATCCGACTTATGAGCTATGGCGTGAGTATGGCGATGTATCCAATCAAACGGCGAGGCAGATTTTATTAACGGCTGGATTTGATCAACACGCCGAAACCAAACTCGCGAATTTTATTGTTGACCAAGCCGCATTACAACCCCCTGCATTACAAAGTGCGGCTAATCAAAATAAGGCGTTGTATATTGATATGCTTTGGGCTATCTTTCCCACCCTTAACGAAACTCAGCGGGAAAATCTGACAGAAAAGATCGATGATTATCTAGCGTTAATCGCTTCGTTAACTTAAACGTCTGTTTTTTGACTGAGTTTCAACCGTTATATTATCCCCCTTTGTATAAGGAATAGAGATGGCTCAGCCACGTCCTGTCTATGGTTTTATTCTCGCTGCGATCACTGCTATTTTGTGGGGGATGTTACCGGTATTTCTTAAAATTTGTCTGGAAATGATGGACAGTATGACAATTACCGCGTATCGCTTTTTGGTTGCTGGTTTATTCGTGTTTGGGCTGCTCATCAGCCAACGTCAACTGCCTGATCCGCGCCAATTATCCAAGTCGACACTCGGCCTTATTTTGTTTGCTAGCGCGATGCTGGTGTTAAATTATACGACGAATGTCATTGGACTAGATTATCTCAACCCGGAGACGGTCCAAGTGATTATGCAGCTGGCCCCATTTTTATTAATGCTCGGTGGCGTCGTGATCTTTAAAGAACGTTTTACGCGTTTTCAAACCCTTGGAGCAGGGGTGTTGTTATTTGGAATGTTATTATTTTTTAATGAACGGTTAGATGCATTATCACAATCCACCACCGAATCGCCTATAGGCCTGTTTATTATTATTTTTGCTGCAACCACATGGGCCATTTATGCACTGGCACAAAAACCCTTATTTTCATTTTTAAAGGCGAAGCAATTGACTTTATTTATGTATACTTTGGGGTTTTTATTATTAGTGCCATTCACTGATTTTAGTGCATTGTTGACCCTTACGCCGCTACATATGGGGGCGCTATTATTTTGTTGTTTAAATACTATTATTGCCTATGGTGCATTCACCGAAGCAATGGAGGTCTGGAGTGCTTCAAAGGTCAGTGCAGTGATTGCTACCGCGCCCATCTTTACCTATCTCTCCATGGTAGTGGCGATAGAACTCGATCCGGTTAGGTTTGTGCATAGCGATATGGATGGGTGGGCCTATGTTGGGGCTGGCTTAGTGATCACCGGCTCAATGATGTGTTCATTAGGTAAAAAAGCACCTAAAAGCAACTAAATATCGCATCTGATGCGTTTTATGATAACCTTATCATATATCCTAAAACCAGTTAATGACTGGACCTTAATTCATTGGTTATCCGCGCATGTCACAGCCTTATTTATTAATAGATTCTTATGAAGCGTTGGTGAAATATTGTCAACAAGCTGCACAGCAAGCTGTGATTGCTGTGGATACGGAATTTGTCCGGACGCGAACGTTTTATCCTCATCTTGGGCTGGTGCAAATATACGACGGTGTCGATGTTGCTTTGATTGACCCGATCGCTATTGACGATTTATCTCCCTTAACTCAGCTTATGACAAATCCGGATGTGATC
The DNA here is from genome assembly GCA_949498985.1 of Glaciecola sp. HTCC2999. GTDB lineage: Bacteria > Pseudomonadota > Gammaproteobacteria > Enterobacterales > Alteromonadaceae > Opacimonas. Next base: position 78,117 of record CATECQ010000008.1, on the reverse strand, counting down.
AAAGTCTTACATGCGTGTTCAGAAGATTTAGAAACGTTTGAGTTTGCTTTAGGCGTGATGCCCGAGCCATTATTTGATACACAAGTAGCGGCACAATTAGCCGGGTTAGGAAATTCAGTCGGTTATGGTCGATTAGTTGAATTATTACAAGAAATCACTCTGGAAAAAGGGGAGTCGCGTACCGATTGGATCCGACGCCCGTTAAGTCCTGAACAGCTGATATATGCCGCTGAGGACGTGTTATACCTGCTTCCATGTTATTTTAAGTTAGCGGCTAAACTGACCGAGTCTCAGCAAGTACAATGGGTATATGATGAGGTCAAACAACTCATTTGTCGCAAGCGTGCCTTGATTGACCCAAGTCATGCTTATTTATTACTTAAAAACACCTGGAAACTTAACCCAGTTAATTTGTATACGTTGCAATTACTGGCCCAGTGGCGATTAACGTTTGCTCGAGATCGCGATATTACTCAAAATTTTATCTTGCGTGAGCAAAGCATGTTTGAAATTGCCCAGCGTTTACCTGCGCATAAAAGCGCTTTATTTGCATTGGAAGTTGTTACCCCCCAAGAATCAAGACGCCATTGCGATACTATTTTGGGTATTGTGAAAACGGCGCGCAGTGCACCGGATACTCTTTATCCTAATCCTATTCAACGCATTACTGATGTACCTCATTATAAAAAGCATACTGCCGCAATCAAAGCGATCTGTGCCCAGGCTGCCGAATCGGTAAATGTCGATTCCACATACTTTGCATCAAAACGTCAGATAAATCAGATTTTTAGCTGGTTTGTCTTTACGTTCGATGATACCCGTGCGTTAGGCATGAAACCTGACCTATTGGTAGGATGGCGTGGTGAGTTAGTCGGTGCTAAAATAACCGCACTAGCACAGCAATTCACACGCTAGACTACCGCTGATAAGAGATTAATTTTAATGAAGCAAATTTGTGCCATCTACAAATCCAAAAATCGCCCTGATACCTATTTATATGTGCCTAAAAAAGAAGATTTTAGTGCGGTTCCAGAAGGTTTACTAGGCCGTTTTGGTCACCCTGAGTTATTGATGCTCATGCCATTACCGACAGATAAAAACTTTGTTAATCTTGATCAAGATAAACTGATTGAAGCACTTAAGGACCCTGGTTATTACCTACAATTACCGCCTGTTAGTCCCAGTTTATTAGCCGAGCATCGAATAGCTCTAGGTTTATCCCCTGATCCTCAGCAAGACACCTAAGCAAGTCACTGAATATGCCAAAATTATCAGCAAAAATGAGCGAATTGATCGCATCCAAGTACTGGGAAACCATACCTTTAGAAGAAATGGATGAAGCACAGTGGGAAGCTATTTGTGATGGGTGTGCCAAGTGCTGTTTGCATAAGTTTATTGATGATGAAGTCACTGAAGCACATTACACACAAGTCGCTAAAGACGATGAGGAAATGTTCTTTACTGACATAGCATGTCAATATTTGCATACTAAAACATGTCAATGCACGGAGTATGAGGATCGCACTGAATTAGTACCTCATTGCGTCAAGCTCACTCAAGAAAATCTGCCAGAGATATTCTACATGCCTCCAAGCTGCGCCTATCGCCGTTTGCATGAAGGTAAGACATTGCCTTCTTGGCATCCGCTTCTCAATAACGGTAAAGCACATAACATGCACAGCGCAGGAATGTCTGTGCGCAATAAAACCGTGAATGAATTAGGCGTCAATATGAATGAATTTGAAGATCGAATCGTGACCTGGCCATTACATGTCGTGGAATAAGTTCGACCGCTAAAATCAGTTAAACTGCATTGAGTTTAACCTCGATTAAATGCGACGAATATTGACGATGCGGGATATTAACATCACGGCCCAGACGATCGCATAACTTGCAAAAATGATGCGCATCCACTCAGCCATTCCCATACCAGCAAACTGCCATGAATTTTCACTGCAATCTCCTGGTGCACCAAACACGGCAGGGATCCATTCATGCAGTGGCATGAAGGCAGGGAAGTTAGGGACGATATCACAGATTGCAAAGAAGGGATTTGCTGCGAATAAGATATCCACATGTTCATGTGCAATGAAGAATCCCCAAATCGAAGCCACTCCCCAACCAACAAACCCAATGAAACGACTCAGACCATGTTGCCAGATACTCGGCAGTAGACTGCTGATTAATATGCCAAATACTGCCGTTCGTTGATAGATACATTTGATACAAGGTTGTAAATCCATGGCATGCTGAAAATATAATGCACTTAACACTAATCCTAGAGCACTTAAGCATAATAAACGCCAAGCTAGTTTTGATTCAGGCCAACGTTGCAACGGGTTGAGTGACATATATTTGATTCTCGTTAGGAGGTATTATTATTGATTATGTTCTTATGATACTAGAGCTGTTGTTAGGAATACAGGATAAATATTGGTACATAAATGATTATCTGGTACAATCAGTCTAGCATTTTTGAGAACAAGTTCATGATATATAAAGCCCAAAGTCCAGCAGGTTTTGCTGAAGAATACATTGTTGAGTCTATTTGGAGTGGTCGTTTCCCTCCAGGCACTATCTTACCTGCAGAGCGTGAGCTCTCAGAATTGATTGGTGTTACCCGTACGACCCTTCGCGAGGTATTACAACGCCTAGCACGTGATGGCTGGTTGACTATCCAACACGGTAAGCCGACTAAAGTTAACAATTATTGGGAAACATGCGGGTTAAATATTTTGGAAACGTTAGCCCGACTGGACCCGACAAATATTAAAGAACTTGTTGATAATTTACTGGCTGCACGGACTAACGTCAGTGCCGTATTTATTCGCGGGGCGTTCAAGCACAATCCTGCCAGGGCGCGTGAAATTATTGCGCGTTATGCGGATGTTGAACCAACAGGACTGGCTTTTGCTCAGTTTGATTACCAAATGAACCATGACTTAGCGTTTGCCTCAAATAACAATATTTATGTGTTATTAATGAACGGTTTTAAAGGCATGTATGCACGTATCGGTTCTTATTATTTTTCGCATGACAGTGCCCGTGAGTTGGCGACACAATTTTATCAAGACTTACTCAAGCTGATTGACGAAGACGAACCTCAACGTGTTCCGTTATTAGTTCGTCAATATGGTATCGAGAGTGGTAAAATTTGGGCTGAGATACGCGATGATCTACCCAGTGATATTGTTGATTAACCCCGCTAATTCAGCGTTATAATTCAAAAAATAACAATTTAACAACACATTTCATTAATCTTTGTTACATTAGCGTTTTGCCTTTGTGAGTAAAGAGATATGCCATCCAGTTATGATTTCATTATTGTCGGTGCCGGTACCGCAGGTTGTACACTGGCACGAAGACTCGTGGATACTCAAAAAGTCACTGTTGCCCTGATTGAAGCGGGCAAAAAGGATACCAACCCGTTCATTCACATGCCGATTGGCGTGGCAGTCTTGTCGAGTATGACTGGTATTAACTGGAATTATAATACCGCTGCTCAATCTACGCTGAATGACCGATGTTTGTTTTGGCCTCGAGGCAAAGTCATGGGCGGTTCTAGTTCTGTGAATGCGATGGTCTATATTCGCGGACAATACAGCGATTATGATGAATGGGAAGCTATGGGAGCTGAAGGCTGGTCAGCAAAAGAGGTACTCCCTTTATTTATACGCAGCGAAGATAATATTCGAGGCGCTGATGCCTTCCATGGGGTCGGCGGGCCTATCGGAGTAAGCGATTTACGCTATCATGACGCAGCTTCTGATGCTTTTGTCGCTGCAGCACAGCATGTTCATTTGCCACAAGTTGACGATTTCAATACTCATGCGCGATTAGGACTTGGGATATACCAAGTTTTTCATCGTGATGGACAGCGCTGTTCCACTGCTAAAGGGTTCATTACACCCATACTTCAGCATCCCAATTTGACTATAATGACCAATACCCAAGTACGTAAAGTGTTGCTTGAGGACAACATTGCAACTGGTGTTGAATGTGAAGTGAATGGTCAGATAGTGAATTATACCGCTAATCAGGAAGTTATCTTATCAGGTGGAGCAATTAATTCTCCACAGTTGTTAATGCTATCGGGTATTGGGGATAAAGCGCATTTAGCTCAGCATCTTATTGAATGTATTGTTGATTTACCTGCTGTAGGTCAGCAGCTGAAAGATCATTTGGATATTGTCGTGCAAGTCAAAGCCTCATTACCCTGTGGGTATGCGGTCATGCCACGCTTATTACCCAAATATATCGCACATGGTGTGCAATATTTGACTCAGAAAAAAGGGTTATTAACTTCTAATGCCGCTGAGGCGGGTGGGTTTGCTGCTAGTCGTTATGGCAGTGCGGAAAAACCGGATCTGCAATTTCATTTTATTCCCGGTTTAATTGTCGATCATGGTCGACAACTCGAATTTGATTATGGGTTTAGCTTGCATGTGTGTCATTTGTATCCTGCCTCTTCAGGTACTATTCGCCTGGCTTCAAAAAGCCCTAGCGATGCGCCGTTAATTGACCCTAATTATTTAGCTAGCGACGAGGATTTATATGCCTTAGTCGATGGGGTACGTTTAGCACGGCAAATATTTACTGCTCCAGAGTTTACCCCTTATGGATTATCACCGTGGTTTCCGGCAGCCTCATCATTGGCTGAGGACTTAACCGATGAGGCGATAATTGCATTTATTAAAGCGCATGCACAAACTGTTTATCATCCAGTCGGCACCTGTCGAATGGGAGCGATTGAAGATCCTAATACCGTGGTTGATCCTCAATGTCGAGTCAAAGGTGTTCAACGTTTAAGAGTCGTTGATGCATCAGTGATGCCCAACATTATTGGGGGTAATACGAATGCACCCACGATTATGATCGCGGAGAAAATAGCTGCACACATTATGTGTGAATGATAAACGTCTAAATGATAAAAAATAACTCAATATAATTGTCGTCTATTGACTGATAATAAGAAAAACACTGTTAAGGGAACACCATTATGGCTGAAGCACATTCATTATCCTCGCATCCTTATCCGCATTTATTCACGCCATTGGATTTGGGTTTTACCCAACTCAAAAACCGTGTGATCATGGGTTCGATGCATACTGGCTTAGAAGAGTTACCCAATGGCCAGGCTCGCACCGCTGCCTATTTTGTTGAGCGAGCTAAAGGCGGCGTCAGTTTAATTGTTACTGGGGGGATTGGGCCCAATGAAGAAGGCGCAACACATTCGGTGTCTCGACGCCTTGATGATCCCCAGGTCTTAGCAGAGCATCGCTATGTGACCGATCAGGTCCACCAATACGATACCAAAATTTGTATGCAGATTTTGCACACAGGACGCTATTCTTTTAACCAAAACTTGGTTGCACCTTCGCCTATTCAAGCACCGATTAATCAATATGTACCTCGTGAATTATCGAGTGATGAGATTGATCATCAAATTAATGATTTTGTGAAAACGGCTCTGTTGGCTCAAGAAGCAGGGTATGACGGCGTTGAGATCATGGGATCAGAGGGCTATTTCCTTAATCAGTTTATCGCTCAGCGTACTAATCAACGTCAGGATGAATGGGGTGGTCACTATGAAAATCGTATCCGTTTACCGATTGAAGTGGTGCGACGCGTGCGCGAAGCTGTCGGCGAACACTTCATTATAATTTACCGATTATCCATGCTCGACTTAGTTGAAGGAGGTTCAACTGCCGATGAAGTGATTCAGCTGGGTTTAGGCATTGAACAAGCCGGTGCGACAATTATTAATACTGGGATTGGTTGGCATGAAGCCAGGATCCCAACGATTGCAACCAAAGTGCCACGTGCCGCCTTCACATGGGTAACGGCCAAGTTCAGAAAAGCATTACGCTTACCAGTCATTACCTCTAACCGGATCAATACTCCTGAAGTTGCAGAGGCTGTATTAGCTCGTGGTGATGCCGATATAGTGTCAATGGCACGCCCATTTTTAGCTGATCCGGACTTTATGAACAAAGCCCAAGCGGATCAAGCTCATTTAATTAACACCTGTATTGGATGTAACCAAGCATGTTTAGATCATGCGTTTGTTGGAAAAATGACGAGTTGTTTGGTCAATCCACGTGCTTGTCACGAGCAAGAGATAGTGATCACGCCAACAGAACATCCTCTAAAGTTAGCCATTATTGGTGCGGGACCTGCGGGTCTTGCCGCCGCTACTACTGCTGCGCAACGCGGTCATGATGTGACGTTATTTGATGCTCAAAATGAGATCGGTGGGCAGTTTAACATCGCCAAACAAGTGCCTGGTAAAGAAGAGTTTTACGAGACTATTCGTTATTTCAATGAGCAGCTCAAGGCGTTAAACGTTCACGTTAAACTGAATACTCAAGTCAGCGCGACTCTGTTGAATGAAAGTGATTTTGATCAAGTGATTGTGGCAGCTGGCATCATCCCAAGAATGCCCCCAATCCCAGGGATCGAGCATCCCAGTGTGTTAAGTTATATTGATGTGTTAAAACATAAACACCCCGTGGGTAAAAAGGTGGCTATTATTGGCGCCGGTGGCATTGGGTTTGATACGGCAGAATATTTATCTCATGGTGAAACCTCGCCTAGTACCGATATACCAACGTTCATGTCACAGTGGGGTATCGATATGACGTTGTCATCACGAGGGGGCATTGAAGGCGTCAAAGCTTTACCCGAACCGAGTGCTCGTGAGATTTATTTATTACAGCGCAAAAAGTCAAAAGTGGGAGCCGGTCTTGGCAAAACGACAGGTTGGTCACATCGTATGGGGCTGCATATGAAAGGCGTGAAGATGATCAATGCAGTGACCTATAATAAAATAGATGACGCTGGATTACACGTCACCATCAATGATGAAACTCAAATACTAGACGTCGATAATGTGATTATTTGTGCGGGACAAGAGCCCAATAAATCGCTATGTGAAGGATTAACCAAACCATATCATTTGATTGGTGGATCGGATGTGGCAGTTGAGTTAGATGCCAAACGTGCCATTGACCAAGCGATGCGTTTGGTCGTCACATTATAAACCTTATAACAATTTTATAAGCGTACTTCTAACGCTCCTGAGACTTGGTCGATAATAACTTGGGAGCGGTTTAGGATATTCATTCCTAAAAGTCCATCAAACCCGGATAATCGCTCAACTGGCAATACCAAAATATCGATTTGTCCAAGCTTCCAACCACTCATACTGACATTCTTCATACTATAAAGAGGGGCTTGGGTTTGGCCACTGGCAGTGTTAATTAATATACGGCCTAAAAATTGTTTTTGGCGGGGGGCAAGTCTGGCAAACGCTTCTCTGGATATAGCGGTGGTGGTTGCACCCGTATCCACCAATAATTCAAACGTCTTTGAGCCTATATTTAAAGGGGCATACCACTGATTTCGTCGATTGGTGAGCGGGATCACAATATCAGCAGGGGAATTAGTACTGATGATGTTTTCGGTTAGTTTGTCGCCGGCTTGTGTATTGTTTGAATTTTGGGCAACGCGCGTTACCTTAAATTTTTCTACCCATAACCTGCGAGTTTGTATTGTCACTGGATGTTGCTCCGGTAAACTAGCTAAGGTATTTTCCATCGCATCAGGTAAATTTAACATGGCGTAAGATAACGCTAATGGCTCAATGTACTGGGTCGCAGTAGGCGCATATTGAATCAAAGGTTCTAAAAATGTTGCTAATGCTGTCCAATCCTGATTATCGCGCAGTGCATCGATAATAGGGCCAACATGGTCGTTAATAAAACCTTGGATATACATCACTGCCTGTTCATCGCCTTGGTTACTCATTAGTGTATAGAGATATTCGAGTCCTTTAGCACTGGTTTGAGTATGAATGATCACTCGTGCTTCTAGCATTTGAGCATGAAAATGCGACGGGTATTGATATAAAAATTCACTTAATAATGGTGCTAGTACTTCCCATTGACCTAAATTGGCAAGCGTCTGTAGTTGTGTAAATTGATGATCAGGATCTAAGGTAGAATCGACTGAGGTAATGGCTATCTGTTCGCTCGTTGAAGTAGGAGCCGATACTGAAGCAGATGATAGTGATGAAGTGAAGGATTGCTGTCCGGGGGAGGTTAGCTTGCTTTTAACCTGGATAGCGTGATTGTCATGACTACTGAGCATAAAGTACACCGCACTTAATAACAGCACATTCATCACCAGCGACATAATCAACGCCATTTTCATACGTGATCCTTAACGAGACGATATGCGGTTGAGTAAGCCTCGATAAACTCTCCAGGCATTCGTTTGATTTTACCCGTGGACAAGGCAATACAAATAAACTGAGTCTGAGCGCTGAACACGCAATGTCCGGTTGCCGTATTAACCATTTCAAAGCGCCGGTGTAAAGACGCCTTGCCGTCGCATAAAGTGATCCAAGTGGCGCAGATAACATGGTCATTTAAGTGCAAAGGATGGTGATATTCCAAGTGATGAGTTCGAATGGCCATTCCCCTGTCTAAAGCTTGGTATTGTCCAATAGTTAACCCAAGACTATTAGAATGTAACCATGCTGTCGTTTCAATCTGTTTAACATAAGCGACATTGTTGACGTGTCCATAATGATCAATCATTTCTTCGGTGATCTGCCATTGGCAAGTAAATGGATTGGGTAAACTGAACATGACAAGACCTTATAAGTAATTTCCATCCTCATATTACATAAAAAACACCAGACAGCATAAATATTTATAGTGAGTGTTGAGCAACTAATATAAAATATCTTAAGAATAGAAATATTAGTCGAGGGGAGTGCCATTCACGATGTTGATAGACTCAAACAGCTGTTTGAGGATACTTTTTTTGAGCGCTATCGTACTCTTCTTGTGAAAGGAGGGGATGAGCCTCTTTACATGCCTGCTAACCATGAAAACGAGTCTCATCAAATTGTGTTTCGTAGCGATTACTTTTCCAGTGCACTGCATGAAATTGCTCATTGGTGTATTGCAGGTCCTGAACGTCGTTTACAGGTGGATTATGGGTATTGGTACGCACCCGATGGCCGTGATGACGCCACCCAAAAACAGTTTCTCCAAGTTGAAGTGCTACCCCAAGCTATCGAGTGGGGATTTTGTCTCGCTTGTGGGGTGAAATTTAACATCAGTTTGGATAATCTCAATGGCGATAAAACCGATGAATTCGCGTTTACCTCAAATGTCGCGATGCAACTCTCGCAGCTGTTAAGTACGGGATTTCCGGCTCGTGCTGAAGAATTTATTAGCGTATTACGTGAAGCGTATTATCCAGAATCGATGAGGATATAAATGCCGACCACTTATTGCCAACAACGTCCATTTTCCCTAGGACTCGTCATCAATCCTTATGCTGGGATTGGCGGTGCGCTGGCGTTAAAAGGGAGTGATGGAGCTGACATACGAGCTCAAGCACTTGCTCAAGGAGCGATACCTAAAGCCAATGAAAAAACGAAAGTCGCGCTTCATCAGCTCCTTGATTATCAAGCTAATATCGTCATTAAAACCGCTGCGGGTCAAATGGGCGCTCAATGTGCCGAGTCCTTGGGCTTTGTTACTGAAATATGTTACACCCCTCCACATGATCAAACGGAAGCTACAGATACACAAGCGGCTGTGGACATCTTGATTGAGCAAGGTGTGGATTGCATTTTATTTGCCGGTGGTGATGGAACAGCACGTAATATCTGTGAACAGGTGCCTGATCATATTCCGGTGTTAGGCGTTCCCGCTGGATGTAAAATTCATTCAGGCGTGTATGCAATAACTCCGCGAGCCGCGGGCTGTGTTATTGCTGATATGGTGTTGGGTAAATTAGTCACAGTACGCAGTGCTGAAGTCCGAGATATTGATGAATCAGCATTTCGGGAAGGTAAGGTCATTGCTAAACACTTTGGTGAGCTCAGTGTGCCGGCTCAATTACAATATGTGCAATCAGTAAAAATGGGCGGCAAAGAATCTGACGAATTAGTGTTAGCCGATTTAGCAGCCTATGTAGATGAGTTAAGAGATGAACATGATGACTGTTCTTGGGTGATAGGATCGGGTTCAACCATTGATTTCATGATGAATGAGTGGGGGATGACGAATACTCTTCTTGGTGTGGATGTGATTACGGCTCAAGGGGAAATGTTATCTGATATTACGGCTCCTGAGTTATTGGAGCATGTTCAAATGAATCCAGCAAAACTTCTGATCACATTAATTGGGGGGCAAGGGCATATTTTTGGACGAGGTAATCAACAATTATCTCCTGAGGTGATCCGCTCGATTGGGTATGACAATATTGTCATTGTAGCTACTAAAACCAAGCTCCATCATCTCGACGGGCGCCCATTAATTTGTGATACCTCTGACCCTCAATTAGACGCTGAATTATGCGGCTATATGGAAGTAATTACGGGGTATAATGATAAGGTACTATACCCTGTAGGCATAGAATATACGGCGAAAGGTAAACCAACAGCATGAGTCTATTTTGGGAAAATATCGATATTATCGAAGCACAATTAGATAAAATTGTGGATAGTGGCTCCGATGATGAGCTCTTTATTGCCAGTTACTTTCATGGCCATTTTTCACTCGCGGTGAGTCGGGTGCCAGAGCTGAACGAAGCGACTGATGATAAAATGGCACACTTGCGTCAAATCTTGACACATAACCTTACCGAAGCTTTTGCTAATCGTGAATTAGATGACGCTGATCAACATAAAATTTGGGCGTTATTTGAACGTCTTGTTTGATGCTATTCTTTTGCGGTATTACCTTTAAAACGCGCTAAATAATCCAGTCTTCTAATCCCATCACGAATCAAAAAGCGGTTTGGACATAGTGCATCTGCAATCGTTCGACTGACAGGTAGAGGCTGACCGAGTAATTGTGATACTAAGATCTCAGCCATTAATGGCGCGGTAGTTAACCCTCGTGAACCTAATCCGGTTAAGATGTACTGTTGTGCAATGTTTTGCGCACGAGGATAAGTGTAAGCAGGTTTAGCTTGGTACAAATGCGCGTAGTCATTAAGTTGTTGAGTAATATCCGGCAGCGCACCGACCAAAGGTAAATGGTCTGGCGTTGAACAGCGAACTGCAGCACGACCTGTTTGCGGTAATTGCATCTCTTGCATCCACGCACATTGTTGTAAACTTTGTTGATGCATTGCTAAATTTTGTTCGGCTTCACTTTCGCGATAATCACATCGGGTATCCTCTTTGACATAAGTAGACCCCATTGCATGATAGCCATGTACGGCGGGTGTAAAATATCCTTTGTGGCATAAAACGGTTTTGAGTGCTTGTGTTTGCGGTATCACCCCCGCACTTTCTACTTGGCCTCGCACCACTCGATAAGGCAGCGGGGGAATGGGTAACTGTGGTGAAGATGCGCCGGTGGCATAAATGACAGCATGCGCCGGTGATTGCGTGAAGACTGAAATTTGATCAGGGGTTAACGTACTTTGCGTCTTGATTTGACATAATCCAGTCTCAATCGCCAGTGTTAATAAGGATTTCACTAATTGTGGTGGACTGATCCATCCCCCATGTTCAATCAATAAGCCTTCATATGGCATGTCAACACCAGCAATGGCTTGAGCTTCTGCACTTGAGATCCCACGAATGAGCGATTCTGGCCACACCTGTGCATCACGTAAAGCGTGTTGTCGAGCGTTCACTTTATCATTAAATCCAACTAAGAAAACGCCGCACCAATCATGCTCAAATTGAGCCCCTTGTGCAATGAGCTGATCATAAAAACGCTTGGCATAGACAAAACTACTGGCATGGATTTGGCTGGCATGGCTCGCTTGGGCATTCAACTGTGGATAAAATCCACCTAAATCATTGCCTGATGCCCCCTGAGCAATATCACTATCAGCACAATGGACTTCTACTTGTATACCTTGACGCGTTAACAAATAAGCTAAACAACCAGAAGCAATACCCCCGCCTAATATCTTGACCCGCGCAAGAGGCCTATGCTTGGTGTGTTGTGCTGCACGATGATAATACGGCAACGTATGAGCGTTGATGGTGGATTCTCTTGTGTGCAATTCGGTCAGGGTTGCACTGAGCATTTCTCGTTTTTTTCCGAAACCTTTGGCTTTTTTAGTACTAAAGCCTGCCGCGTTGAGTGAACGTCTGACATCGCCTGCCGCGGTAAACGTTGCCAGCGTTCCTTGAGGCTTTGTTAATCGTGCTAGCTGTGCAAACAACGCATCGTTCCACATATCTGGATTTTTACTGGGGGCAAACCCATCAAGATACCACGCATCGATTAATCCAGACGCATGAGTTTCTATTTGCGGTGATTGCCACTGCGGTAAGATATCGTGAATGTCACCCAGCCATAAATCCAAAGTAATCTGGCCATTGAGTAATTGCATCCGGTGACACCCCACAAGCGGCATCGGATACTGGGGTAAAAGTGCTTCAATAAAAGGTAATAAATGCGGGTAGTGTAGTAATGCTTGTTGAATATCAGCCGGGGTGACGGGAAATTTCTCAGTGGATAAATAATACAGTCGAGGCAGTGAGTATCCTTCTTCTAACATTCGCTTATAATGATGACATGTTTGAAAAAAATTCAAGCCGGTACCAAAGCCTGTTTCACCAATAACGAAGGGCATATTAGGCTGAGATTGTTTGAATTCTGACCAACGCGCTAATAAGTTATTTTGTTCAACAAATACATAATCTGTTTCTTCACAGCCACGGGCATCACAAAAATACACATCCGTAAATGTATCTGCGACAGGCGTACCTGACGCATTAAAACTGATTTGTGCATGGCTTAACTTCACATTCGCTCATTAAATAAATATACTCGTGTACTTATAATATCAGACCAGTTATTTTTATAAACTAACGTACAATCATTGCTTATAAATACGACACATATAAACCCAAGGAATATCATGAGAAGAGCTGTCATCACCGGATTAGGAATTGTATCGAGTATTGGAAATAACAAAGCCGAAGTGACTGAGTCATTGCGTGCGGGAAAATCAGGTATTACCTACTCTGAACAATTCGCTGAAAAGGGCTTACGTAGCCATGTTTGGGGTAAAGTCGATATTGATTTAAGTGAACATATTGACCGTAAGCAACTGCGCTTCATGGGTGATGCCGCTTCTTATGCCTATATCGCGATGCAGCAAGCTGTTGCAGACTCAGGATTAACCGAAGATCAAGTGTCTAACATTCGCACGGGAATCATCGCGGGTTCTGGCGGTGCATCATCAGAGCACCAAGTTGATTCTGCGGATATTTTACGTAACAAAGGCGTACGCCGTGTGGGTCCTTACATGGTCACTCGTTGCATGGGAAGTACCGTTTCAGCCTGTTTAGCCACCCCTTTTAAAATTAAAGGGGTGAATTATTCGATTTCTTCTGCTTGTGCGACCTCTGCACATTGTATCGGTAATGCTTTGGAAATGATCCAGTTAAATAAGCAAGACATTGTGTTTGCCGGTGGTGGTGAAGAATTACATTGGGCTTTATCCGGCCAATTCGATGCCATGGGCGCTTTATCATCTCAATATAATGACACACCTGATAAAGCATCGCGCACCTATGATGCAAATCGTGACGGCTTCGTGAGTTCAGGCGGCGGTGGCATGGTGGTTGTAGAAGAACTCGAGCATGCATTAGCCCGTGGAGCTCATATCTATGCTGAGATTGTTGGTTATGGTGCCACATCTGACGGCTATGACATGGTCGCGCCATCAGGAGAAGGTGCTGTTCGTTGTATGCAAATGGCAATGCAAAACGTTGATGCTGAGATTGATTATTTAAATACTCATGGCACTTCTACTCCAGTAGGAGACGTTCAAGAGCTGAAAGCGATTCAGGAAGTTTTTGGCGATAAATCTCCTGCGATTAGTGCGACTAAAGCGATGACCGGTCATGCCTTAGGCGCAGCGGGTGTGAACGAAGCCATTTATAGTATTTTGATGATGGAAAATGATTTCATTGCACCGTCTATTAATGTTGAAACCTTAGATGATGCCGCTCAGGGACTGGATATTGTGACCCAAACACGTGAGCAAACGATTAATACAGTGATGTCGAATAGCTTTGGTTTTGGTGGCACTAACGCCACATTAGTTATGCGCCGTTATCACGATTAATAATAACAATGGGTGTGGTATTTTTAATTGATTTATTTTAGATTAAAAGAATAACCTAAAATAACTTTACAAGGACACACCCTATGTCTCCATCCGTTCAAGATATCGTTTCAAAAGAAGAATGGTCAATGCGCGTCGATTTAGCGGCTTGCTATCGAATGGTCGCGCATTACGGTTGGGACGATCTCATCTTCACACATATCTCTGCTCGCGTGCCTGGACCAGAGGCCCATTTTTTAATCAATCCCTATGGCATGATGTTCGAAGAAGTGACGGCTTCTAGTTTGGTGAAAGTCGATTTAGAGGGAAATAAAGTCCTAGAAAGTGAATATGATATCAATCCAGCGGGTTTTAATATTCATTCTGCGGTGCATGAAGCCCGAGAAGATGCCCACTGTGTATTACATCTACATACGAATGAGGGTGTGGCTGTTTCGATTTTAGAAGACGGACTTGAAGCGTTTTCGCAAGCTTCATTATTTCCGTTAAGTGGCCTGTCTTATCATGATTATGAAGGCGTGTCTTTGGATCCTGATGAAAAGCAGCGTTTAGTTGCCGATTTAGGTGATAATAATTTCTTCATTTTACGTAATCATGGTTTATTGACATGTGCTAGCACAATCCCAGATGCTTTTTTGTTTATGTATATTATGCAACGCGCTGCCGAAGCGCAATTACTTGCACAAGGTACAGGCAAACCATTGATTAAAATCCCAGATGCGATTTTAGCTGGTATCCAAGCGATGGCTAAACAAGTACTCAAATCCTCGGGTGGACAAATGGCATGGCCAGGAATATTGCGTAAGCTTGACCGTGATTATCCTGGTTTTCGTTCATAATGAGTTCATTTATATTGAGCGAGTATCAAGCTCGAGCTCAGTATATTCCATATCAGCAATGGCATATTGCTTGTTTTAGTCCTTTTGATCTACATGCGGATTCACAAGATATTGCATCATTACCGGTTGTAGTATTTTTACATGGCTTTCCCAGTGCCAGTAGTGATTGGCATGCTCAATGGGATGCCCTTAAAGACACCCACCATTGTATTGGATTGGACTTTTTAGGGTTCGGGGTATCAGATAAGCCTTACCCGCATGCATACAGTCTGCATGAACAAGCCGATATTGTTACCGCATTATTTGCACGCTTGGTCGCGCTTGGGATCACAAATGTCCATTTGGTTGCTCATGATTATGGTGTTTCAGTTGCGCAAGAATTGTTGGCTCGCCAACATCATCAAGCCCTTTCTTTGACTTTAGATTCGGTTGTCTTTATGAATGGCGGGTTGTTTGCCGATTTACACCAACCGCTCATGACCCAAAAGTTATTAAAATCACCGCTTGGCGGATTCATCAGTTTATTGATGTCTAAGCGCACATTAGCTACTGGATTTAAGAAAATATTTGGTCCTCACACTCCACCAGAAACAGCACTGATAGATGAATTATGGATACTATTAAATGTGCACCAAGGACGACGAGTCCTGCCCAAATTACTCCATTATATTGACGAGCGTTTTACGTATGCACAGCGTTGGCAAGATGCGCTGAGCCAGGCTAAGATTCCCTTGACATTTATTAATGGTGTTTATGATCCCATCTCTGGTCAACATATGCTCGATGAGTTTGAACAGTTATTGCCAGAAACACACAATACGCCCTTACATGTGGGGCATTACCCTCAAATCGAAGCACCCGAAGCGGTTACCCAAGCTTTACGTGAATTTTGGGCTAAGCTATCATCTCATTAAATATCTAGTTTGCTTTAAGGTGCAATGTGAAAATTCTTTATGATGACAATATGCCATTTGCAGAGGATGTATTTCCTTCGTTAGGTGATGCCGAAGCATTCAATCATCAGGCGTTAGATGACATTGATTTAGCATCAGTGGATGCCATGATGATCCGGTCTACTAGTCAGATTGATGGTGTCAGAGTAAAGCAATTATCATCTTGTCAGTATCTTGCAACTGCAACTGCCGGTTATAATCACCTTGATTTAGATGCACTCTCTACAGCGAATATTGCTACCTTTATTGCTGCAGGATGCAATGCGACCTCAGTATCTGAGTATGCTCTGAGTGGCGTGTTATATGCATTATTAGCTCGCGGTGATATTCAAGCGTCTGATCCTATCAGTGTGTTACACCGTTTTCGTGTTGGGGTCGTTGGATTAGGTCAAGTTGGGCGTCGTGTTATGGCGAAATTTAGCGCTTTAGGAATGGACGTTATTGCCTATGATCCACCTCGTGCTTTAGCCGAAAATAATCCACAATGGCATGATCTATCCGCTATCGTGTCCTGTGATATTATTTGTTTGCATGCACCATTAGTAAAAACGGGTCCAAGCCCATCGCATCATTTATTTGATGCCGAGATATTACAACAGTTATCGCCACGACAAATTTTACTCAACGCCGGCAGAGGTGAGGTCATCGATAACCGTGCCTTATTACAACTTTGCCAGCAAGGTCGTGCGCCGACACTCATTCTCGATGTATGGGAAAATGAGCCTGATATCTTAACCGAACTGATTGAGTATTGTTTAATTGCAACGCCACACATTGCCGGGCATAGTTTAGAAGGGAAAACCCGTGGGACCTTTATGTTGTATGAGTGGCTCGCGATACAAACTCACCAGGCAGTGACACACCAAATGGCTGATTTTTTACCCAATGATGACGTCGTATTAATCTGCTCGGATGAGTGTTTAAGTGTTGAATCACTTACGACGATGGTATGGTCGATATATGATATAGCATTTGATCATAGCGAATTTGTATCTAACATGGCACAATCCCAATGCTTTGCTCAATTAAGAAAACAGTACCGAAAGCCTCGTCCTAATAGCGATATTCAAGTCAGGCGTGAATTTGATTCGGCACACATTACGTGTTCTCATGAGCAAACTACATATATTTTGTCGGCGTTGGGCTTTAGTGCAACAACGTTATAATCGGTTTAAGGATCCTTATTTACCATGTCACAAGCATTTAATGTTGCCGTTTTAGGCGCAACGGGCCTCGTAGGTCAAACAATGATGGATTTACTTGCAGAGCGCAATTTTCCCATTAATCAATTATTCCCTCTTGCTTCTAGCCGTTCAGCGGGTGGGACGATTACATTTAAGGGAAAAGAAATTGAAGTGCTTGATGCGGATAAGTTCGATTGGTCTCAAGCCGAATTTGGTTTTTTCTCAGCCGGTGGCAGTGTGTCTGAAAAGTTTGCTCCTATTGCCGCTGAAGCGGGCTGTATTGTGATTGATAATACCTCACATTACCGTTATGAGCCGGATATTCCACTCGTGGTTCCGGAAGTCAATGGGCATGCATTAGCAGATTTTAGAAATCGTAATATTATTGCTAACCCAAACTGCTCTACCATCCAAATGATGGTGGCATTAAAGCCGATTCATGAAGCAGTAGGTATTGAACGGATTAACGTATGTACGTATCAGTCCGTTTCAGGAGCCGGAAAAGAGGCAATGGAAGAGCTTGCGACACAAACAGCTGATTTACTCAATGCACGTGAAGTTAATAAAGATAATTTTTCACGTCAAATCGCCTTTAATGTGATCCCACAAATTGATGTCTTCCTCGATAACGACTACACCAAAGAAGAAATGAAAATGGTATGGGAAACACGTAAAATTTTAGGTGATGACACCATTTTAGTCAATCCTACTGCAGTCCGTGTTCCTGTGTTTTTTGGACATGGAGAGGCGATTCATATTGAAACACGCTCGCCAATTGATGCGGCGGATGTCAAAGCATTACTTGCTCAGGCACCAGGCATCAAATTGTATGATGATCGTGATGCATTTCCTACGCAAGTATGTAGTGCCAGTGGTAACGATTTAACCCACGTAGGGCGTGTGCGTAATGATATTTCACATCCTAATGGTATCAACATGTGGGTCGTATCTGACAACATCCGTAAAGGTGCTGCGACTAACAGTGTACAAATCGCAGAAACCCTAATTCGCGATTACCTTTAATCCTCATTCTATTTATCTCATAGCATAATTGCTCGTCTCGGACGGGCATTTATGCTATCTTCTCGCAATACTTTTAAACTCAGAATTTGGGTCACTACTATCTTTGTAATGGCTGTATAAATTTGGAAGAAATATGAAGAAATTTGCGCTTTCAATGTTGATTTTTTCTTCCCTCATCGGGAATCCATTAGCATGGGCTAATGAATCTCAGCAGACTCAGATTGTTATCGATAGTCCTCAGTCCAACGCGAATAAATTAAGTGATGTGATTTATGGGCCCGTCATTCAGCAAGATACCCTTTGGCGAATAGCACGTGATTATCGTAATTCCTCGGCCTTTGCAAACGGCAAACCTGAATCATTATATCCAGTGATGTATGGCATATATGTGTTGAATCCGAATGCATTTAAAGATGACAATGTTAATCAGTTACTCAATAATGCGATGCTAAAAATGCCGACAGCAAGTTTTGTAGCGAGTATCGACCTGGAAACGGCGCGCATAAAAATGGAAGGTGATGAAAAGGTTAATAGTCTAAATTCTGTAGCTGAAGCGTCTCTTTATGACCTGACCCTTCAATATTCAGAGTCACTTGAAAGTATTCAAACCTTACTCACTGAAAATGCGCTTTTGGCCTCACAACTACAGACGGTATCAGACCAATTAACCCATTTATCTCAACGTGTAGATGGCGATGTGCAAGAACAACTTAACGCTCAAGCTGAATTGCAAGCGCAGTTATATGCGTTACTCGAAAATTCAAATCAGGTCAGTGAGAAAAAAATACAACTTTCTTCAGATAATGCTTTAAAGGATTTACTCCAAGAGCCAATGATCATCATTTCATTGCTGTCAGGTATGTTATTTTGTGCATTTGTTATATTAGGCCTGTGGTTGTTTTCACGTCGTCCTAAAATGACATCAAATGAACACTCATCATCAAAACCGGTTGAGAAAATAGTCAATGTGATTGACCTATCGGAAACGGACTTTAGTGATTCACCATTCACGCCTCCGGAGCCAAAGAGTCAGCCCAAGAATGCTCAAGAACCTGATTTAAATTCAGAATCTAACACTGAATTTAAATTAAAATCTCACTCAGAATCGGATTCAGATGTTGTATCTTCTATCATCGATGATATTCCAGATATTCATGCTTGGGAACCTGTCCAAAAATCTTCTGATGAAAGTATTATCAATGATCTAGAAAATACGGATTTTGATGAATTACTTCACTCTCTTGAACCTTGTAATGAAGAGGTGTCAGAGTTTAATACGACGCCCCAGAGTGATGATAATAGTTATGATAGTAAAAATACGGATGAGTTCATTGATGTCGATACATTACTCAATGACATGAGCGAGATGGAAGAAGAACCTGAGATTGATTTACTGAAGAATATTGAAGGTATGCCGCAGCCCTCAAAAACCAGTGATATCATTGAGGATGATGTGCTTTCGTCTGATTTAGATTTAGCGCGTGTTTATATTGAAATGGATGACATCTTAGAAGCACAACAATTATTGAGAAAAGTGATATTGCGCGGATCTGCTGATCAAAAAGCTGAAGCGCAACACATTCTCACTCAACTAGAAAACCAATAAATGACTACTAATATTGCAATGGCCGTAGAGTACTACGGTGCTGATTTTTATGGCTGGCAGCGCCAAGATAATGTGCCGTCTGTACAACAAGCATTAGAAGATGCAGCTAGCTTTGTCGCGGATGAAAAAATCAATATCATTTGTTCAGGCCGAACTGACGCTGGCGTTCATGCAACATACCAAATTGTGAATTTTAAAACGACAGCGAAACGAGATGAAAAAGCTTGGACATTAGGTGTGACGACTAAAACACCAGATGCGATCGCCGTAAAATGGGCGGTAGAAGTACCTGATTCATTTCATGCTCGTTTTAGCGCAACGGCTCGGCGATATCGTTACATTATTTATAATCACCGAGTTCCGCCGGCTATTTTGTCCAAAGGGTTAACTCACTGTTATTTACCATTAGATGCACAAAAAATGAACGAAGCTGCCCAAGTACTCGTGGGTGAACATGATTTTACTTCGTTTCGCGCTGCGTTATGCCAGTCTAAAACTCCGTTTCGTAATATCCATTTCGTTAATGTTCAACGCGTCGGTGAATACGTTATTATTGATATAAAAGCGAATGCGTTTTTACATCATATGGTACGTAATATTGCGGGTTCCTTGATGTTGATTGGTGCAGGAGAACAGCCGGTTAGTTGGATGCAGGACATACTCGCACTTAAAGACCGCACCCAAGCAGGTGTCACTGCCAAACCCAATGGGTTGTATTTTGTTGATGTGGATTATCCAGAATTTGATTTACCGAAAAGTCCACTTGGCCCTGCATTTTTACAATTTCCAAAGGCACAATAATTGACTTCTTAGACCAGTTAATCTTTCGTATTAACGGGTTTTTGTGGTTTAATTCACCCTATAGAGTTCGGTTTTTCCACAGGATATAAATATAATGAGTTGGATAGAGAAAATTCTCCCACGCACCCAGTCTGCAGAAAAAAGTAATGTACCTGAGGGTATTTGGACCAAATGTACATCATGTGATTCAGTACTATATCGCAGTGAACTTGAAAAATTACTTGAGGTATGCCCTAAATGTGACCATCACATGCGCATTGGCGCTCGTGCTCGTATTAATAGTTTTTTAGATGCAGATGGTCGAGAAGAATTAGGGGCTGAATTTGAACCTCAGGATATCTTGAAATTTAAAGATTCAAAACGTTATAAAGACCGTATCTCAGCAGCGCAAAAAAACACGCATGAAAAAGACGCGATTATTGTCGTCAAAGGCAAGTTAAACGGTATGCCTGTCGTAGTGGCAAGTTTTGAGTTCGCTTTCTTAGGTGGTTCAATGGCATCGGTGGTGGGTGCGCGATTTGTTGCCGCTGTGAATGCATGTTTAGCAGAAAAAATGCCCTTAATCTGTTTTTCTGCCAGTGGTGGTGCGCGGATGCAAGAAGCACTATTGTCATTGATGCAGATGGCGAAAACATCTGCAGCCTTAGCGAAGATGAGCCAAGCAGGATTACCTTACATATCGGTATTAACGGATCCTACTATGGGGGGTGTATCAGCTAGTTTAGCAATGCTAGGTGATGTTAACGTCGCTGAGCCAAAAGCACTCATTGGTTTTGCTGGCCCACGTGTTATCGAGCAAACTGTTCGTGAAACCTTACCGGAAGGCTTTCAGCGCAGTGAGTTTCTCCTGGATAAGGGAGCGATTGATATGATTGTTGATCGTCGCGAAATGCGCGAAACATTATTTAGTGTGTTATCTAAGCTACATTATGTCAATGTTCCAGAGGTATCATTGTCTAACGCTTCTCAGGCGTCGACCGCTGATCCTGTGCTGAATCAGCAACCGACAGATTTCCCACAAAACGGGTCACACTCGTAACTGATGAGATTGACCGAAAATGCTTCATTAGCTGAATGGTTGACTTACCTAGAATCAATACATCCAGTGGGCATTGATATGGGTTTAGACCGGGTAAAAACGGTCTATCAACGTCTTACTTTAGATTGGTCTGAGGTGACAGTTATTACTGTTGCAGGGACTAATGGTAAGGGCACCACATGTGCATTTATCGAAGCTGCGGCCATGCAGTGCGGTTATCATGTTGGAGTATATAGTTCTCCTCATATCAATATATACAATGAACGTGTGAGAATTAACCAGCAATTATTAGATGATGCATCTCATACCCAAGCCTTTGCTGCGATAGAAGCTGCTCGAGGCGATATCTCTCTTACCTATTTTGAATTTGGCACGCTTGCGGGATTGTGGTTATTGCATCAACAAAAGCTCGCTGTTGCCGTGTTAGAGGTGGGATTAGGTGGACGTTTAGATGCTATCAATGTAGTCGATCCTGATATTGCGGTTATCACGAGTATTGGATTAGACCACCAAGCATTTTTAGGGGATACCCGAGCACTCATCGCCACAGAAAAAGCGGGGATCATGCGCTCAGGTAAGCCGGTAATTATTGGTGAGGCTAATCCTCCAGCAACATTAGCTGCAGCGGTGATAAGCCATAATGCTCATGCCTTGTGGGTTGGACAAGATTTTAATTACCAAGTCAACGCACCACACTTTCATTTTAACTATGGTGATAAACACATAACATTACCGTTACCTCAAATTCCTTTTCCTAATGTCGCCACTGCCATGGCCGTGGCGCATAAGCTCGATTGGCCATTGACGGCATCTCAGTGGGTATTCTGTGCAACACATACCACATTAAATGGTCGCTTAACGGTATTGACTAAGCACGCATTTGGTGACCAAGCGCCTGTGATTATGTTAGATGCGGCTCATAATATTCAGGCCGCGGAATATCTAGCTGAGCATATTCAGCATCTTGCACCACAACAAGTGTTTGCAGTATGCGGTATTATGCAAGATAAAGACTGGGCAGGTGTCTGCGAGCCATTGGCGTCATTAGTCTCACACTGGTATCCGTCAAATGTAACAATAGACCGAGCAGCGAAAGGCGAAGATATTGCTTCATGCTTAGTGAATACCTTAGGGATCAGTCAGTCCCAGGTGACAGTCGTAGATACGCCTTATCAAGGGGTCCAGGATGCAATTAAGACTGCCACCGATCAGGATTTAGTGTTAATATTTGGGTCGTTTTTTACATTAAGTGACTTTTACGCACAATTACCATCGGCGTAGTGTCGAACGATTTATAAAGGGCTATTTGTGAATACTGCATTACAAAACAGGTTAGTAGGGACTATATTAGTCGTCGCGCTGTCTGTGATTTTTTTACCTGATTTATTAGATGGTGAAAAACAAGCGCAACAAGATATTCAAATCAACATACCTAAAGCACCGGATCCTCTATCTTCTAAAGCACCTCGAGAAGTCAATATTGAAGCTATTAAAGCGCAAGTATCTCAGCCACTTGTCATCGAAAATATTACGCCGACAGATGATGAAACATTAGCCGTTGAAGTGAAAACTGACGAATCTACTGCGGCAAATGTTGAATCAGGGGCCTTGGTGAGTGAAGATAAAACGGATATCAGCGCATCACTTAAAAATCAAACTCAGATTCTACAAGCCGATCCTCAAGAATCTGCGGGTTGGGTAATCCAATTAGGTAGTTTTCGTCATCAAAAAAATGTCCGTGAATTGATCAATAAATTAGATAAAGCAGGATATCGTACATTTTCTCGTCCAGTACAAACGCCTTCAGGTGAACTAACTAAAGTGTTTGTAGGACCAGAAATTGACCAAGAAAAGCTCAAGTCGGCATTGCCGCATTTGAATGAAATCACGAAATTAAAAGGGCGACTCACGCCTTTTACAATTAAATAAAAATCTTGATGGTTTTGGTTGTGGCATCTGCTAAACTACGCGCCATCAAGTTCTTGAGAAAGCACCGGCTGACTTAAACTATTATGAAGAAAATATGAACTGGGTTGATTTTACCATTATAGGCATCATAGCCTTATCCGCTTTGATTAGCTTAGTGCGTGGCTTTATGAAAGAAGCCTTATCACTGGTTATTTGGTTCAGCGCTTTTTATGTGGCAAGCCGCTTCTATCCTAATGTCTCATTATTACTTACCCAAATTGAAAATGACATGTGGCGCCAAGGTGCCGCTATTGGTATTTTATTCGTTGCAACCATGATAGCAGGCGCTATATTTAATTATATTGTCGGTCAGTTAGTAGAATATACTGGCCTATCAGGTACAGACCGAATGTTGGGAATTGTCTTTGGTGCGCTTCGAGGTGTACTCATAGTTTCTGCAATATTATTTTTTATCGATTCATTTACCAGCTTCTCTGATGCTCCCTGGTGGGGGGCTTCAATTCTGATCCCAGAATTTGCTGTCGTAATTGAATGGTTTTTTGAATACCTGCAAGGTAGTTCAAGTTTTTTAACACCCGCTTAAATAGGTAATTTTACATGTGTGGTATAGTCGGTATTGTTGGTCAAGGCCCTGTCGCTCAAGATTTATATGACGGGTTAACCGTTCTACAGCATCGTGGTCAAGACGCTGCAGGTATTATGACTATCGATGATGGTAACTTTCATTTAAGAAAGGCCAATGGTCTAGTCAAAGATGTATTTCATACACGCCATATGAAACGTCTAGATGGTAATATTGGCATTGCGCATTGTCGTTATCCGACAGCCGGTAGTTCAAGCTCTGCCGAAGCTCAGCCATTTTATGTGAACTCTCCTTATGGTATTGCTTTTGCGCATAATGGTAACTTGACCAATGCGCATGAGTTAGCTGATGAAGTGTTCACTCTTGCTCGTCGTCATATTAACACGACTTCCGATTCTGAAATCTTACTTAATATTTTTGCGCATGAAATTCAAGCGTGTGAAGGTATGGTCGTCACACCGGAAGAAATTTTTACTGCCGTGACTCATGTACATCAAAAAATACGCGGTGCATATGCTGTAGTCGCCTCTATTATCGGTAACGGGATGGTGGCATTTCGCGATCCTAATGGGATCCGTCCATTAGCGCTAGGTAAGCGTGAACACGAAAACGGCACTGAGTATATGGTGGCTTCTGAGAGTGTAGCGCTTGATGCCGTTGGTTTTACTTTTATGCGTGATGTATTACCCGGTGAAGCGGTATATATTACTGATGAGGGGGAATTATTTACTCAACAATGTGCTCCCAACTCAGAGCATGCCCCTTGTATTTTCGAGTTTGTGTATTTTGCGCGTCCTGATTCATTTATTGATGGTATTTCTGTTTATGCTTCTCGAGTCAATATGGGGACGAAATTGGGTGAAAAGATTGCGCGAGAGTGGGCCGATAAAGATATTGATGTCGTGATTCCCATTCCAGAAACATCCATGGATGTCGCTTTGCAAATTGCGAATACACTTGATTTACCTTACCGTCAAGGATTTGTTAAAAACCGCTATATTGGTCGAACGTTTATCATGCCCGGTCAAAAACAGCGGAAAAAATCGGTTAGACGTAAACTCAATGCTATTAAGTCAGAGTTCAAAGATAAGAATGTATTGTTAGTGGATGATTCAATTGTACGTGGAACCACTTCAGAACAAATCATTGAAATGGCCCGAGAGTCTGGTGCGAAAAAAGTCTATTTCGCATCAGCAGCACCTGAAATTCGTTTCCCTAATGTGTATGGAATTGATATGCCTTCACCAAATGAATTGATTGCATATGGTCGTGAAATTGAGCAAATTAGTGATCTTATTCAAGCCGATGGCTTAATTTTCCAAGATATTGACGATTTGGTAGAAGCTGTGAAACTTGAAAATCCTGAAGTAGGGCGCTTTGAGACTTCAGTGTTTGATGGTCAATATATTACCGGTGATGTGGACCAACATTATCTTGACCGGGTGAATAACGCGCGTAGCGATAATGCTAAAAAATCATCGGGTAAAAAAGCGGAGTTGAACAATATTGATATGCACAATATTGATCAAGAGTAATTCACTGTTAAGTTTCATTTAATCTCATATTAAAAAACCACCTCGATGAAGGTGGTTTTTTGTTTAATAAAGATAGACTTTTCAGTTCACTCTTGCATGTTGTTACATATAAGTAATGCCAGAACCCGAACCTAATAAAATAACAGACATCGCCATTAACACTGAAAGTATGACTAAGCCGCAAGTGACCACGGTAGAAGCATAGATAAAGCCTTTTTCCTCAGGTATATGCATTAAAATAGGCACCCCTGAGTAGAGTAAGTAAATAGAATAAGCCAAACCAGCCAACCCTACCGCACTGATGAACCATAACTCTGGGTACAAACAAGCAAAGCCAACCATGAATAATGGAGTAGCGGTATACGCGGCAAGTTCTAATGCTTGGGTAATTGTCGGTGTTGAATCAAAAACTTCGGCTAACTCATGGATCATCATGGCTAAACAGGTCACTCCAAGAACTAAGCCAAAATACATGCCTAACGACATAAATAAAGCACTGTCATGGGTTAAGCGAATAGTATCTCCTGCTCCAATACTCCAACCAATGTGGGCACTGGCGTAATAACTACACACAGCGGGAATAAGTGCAATAATTAAGATATGGCTTATTGCATACCAATAATTTTCATGATTACGGTCAATCTGTTGCCATTCCGAACGCGGTCTTAAATATAAGCCCCATAGGTGATTAAGAATCATCACATCCCTCCATTTAGATAATCGGTCGTATAAACATGTTAAATACTGTGTGTATTTATTTACAATGTTTTAACAAATAATGCGTAATTAGCGTCGGAAAGTCAAACATTATGCATACATAATTTGAGTTCAGAGAGTGATAATCCGTAAATGCTTGCTATATATGGATTTATTTACAATTTACATAGACAGAAAAGCCAGCTTTATTGCGCTTGATTGACAAGTTAATATAAAATAGTGACTTATTAATTGCCCAATCGACCTGAGAAAATTATGCTAATGACATCTTTGTTAGAACCCATTTTGACGTTTTTGCCAAATAGCACTCCTCAAGCGTGGTTGGATGAAGCGGTTAAACCCGATAATTTGCCATTGTTATTAACCGATCATCTGATGTGTGAGCTCAAAGCTGCGCAAACGGCGATGTTATTATTGCGTCGCTATGCGGTCGATAAAGAAAGCTCCCAAGCATTATTAGAATGGTTAAAACCGTTTGAAGACTTTGCCTATCGCAAAGTGGGTGATGGTGACTTGTCGACTAAGATAACGCTTTCTAAAAAACTGATTAGCCGGAGTAATTTTGAACACGGTGATGAGCTGATCGCAAAGATGGTATTACTGATCAAAGAAGAATTACATCACTTTGGGCAAGTGTTGGAGATCATGCAAGCACGTAATATTCCTTATGATAACATTCCTGCATCTCGCTATGCCCGCAGTTTAATGCAACATGTGCGCACTCATGAGCCAGCTAAATTAACCGACACTTTGATTTGTGGCGCATTGATTGAAGCTAGAAGTTGTGAACGCTTTGCTGCCATAGCGCCTTACTTAGATGATGAACTCAAGCGCTTTTATATCTCTTTGTTACGTTCAGAAGCGCGCCATTTTAGTGATTACCTAGGTTTAGCACAATTAGTGAGTAAAGAAGATATCACTTCACGGATAGCCTACTTTAAAGACATCGAAGGGGAGTTGGTCGCCAGTGAAGATCCGGTTTTTCGTTTCCACTCAGGCATACCCATAAGCACTGCAGCTTAAACCGTTTCGAAACTGCGTTGTTGTAATTCAAATCGTTGAGCATCTACTTTTAAGACACTCCCTTGTGAGTACCAATCCCCCAAGACAATGCGCGTTGCATTAATATGAGTCTTGGGAGGTGTGTCCTGAAGATGGATCGGATGAATATGAATATCTGGTCGATGAGTATGACCATGAATCATCCGAGATACTTGATGTCGTTCAAAAGTAGCCACGACCTCTTGAGGAGTGATATCCATAATATCCATCGTGAGCTGCTGTTTGTTTTGGGCAGAAACATCACGACCTTTACCGGCAACCTTTCGACGCCAACTTAAGGGCAGGGATAGCATTAAAGTTTGCCACCACCATGAACGTGACTTTTTACGAAAACGCATGTATTCGACATCTCGAGTACATAACTCATCGCCATGTAAGAGTAGAGTCGGTGTGTTATAAAGTGACACGACGGTTTGTTCTGGTAATAATGTCATACCGGCTAATGCCGCATACTTCTCTTTGAGAACAAAATCACGATTACCATGAATAAAATAAACCGGTGTGGTCAATGAGAGTTGCTTAAATGCCAGTGCGATTTTTTGAGTAAAAGGGTTGATATCATCATCCCCGATCCATACCTCAAATAAGTCACCTAAGACATACAATGCGTCAGCTTTTGGGGCATCCTCGCGCAGGAAAGTCATCAAACAATTTGTGATGTCCTCTCGCTCTGCGCTCAGATGCAAATCAGAGATAAAATAGGTGAAAGCACCCATAATCAAATATACCGAAGTGGTCGATTATTCGTTAATATCAACTGATTCAATGATGACCGTCTCCACAGGGACATCGGCATGAAAACCAGAGTTGCCCGTTGCGACGGTTTCAATCGCTTCTACTACTTCAATACCGGCGGTGACTTCACCAAATACACAGTATCCCCAACCGCTTACAGATTCGCTGCTGTGGTTTAAAAAATCATTATCTTTCGCGTTAATAAAAAATTGCGCAGTCGCTGAGTGCGGGTCTTGGGTACGTGCCATGGCAATCGTCCCTTTGGTATTGACTAACCCATTATTCGCTTCATTTTTAATCGGTGCTTTGGTGTCTTTTTGTTCCATATCGGCAGTAAATCCGCCACCTTGGATCATGAAACCTTTGATCACGCGGTGAAAGATAGTGCCTTCAAAAAAACCGTCTTTTGCATAGCTGAGAAAATTAGCGACTGTTTCAGGGGCTTTTTCACTATTCAAGCTAATAGTAATGGCACCATGGTTTGTATTTAACGTAATAGAAGACATAAAAAGCATCCTTTGAATAATTTAAGTGTGCGTATTCTAGCCTACTTTATTGATAATTACGATGATTCTACCGGTCTTGAATGGTAAACTGTGCAAATATAAAGAAGTGATGTCATAGATATCACCATTGCGATAATTGAATACAGGATTGACTCATACATGTTACATATTTTTAATACGTTGACTCGAGAAAAAGCGCCATTTGTACCACTGGAACCAAACAAAGTGGGCCTATATGTGTGTGGTATCACTGTGTACGATTTATCGCATATGGGGCATGCGCGCACGTATTTAAGTTTTGATGTGATGGTACGTTACCTGCGATATTTAGGATATGACGTGAAGTATGTCCGTAATATTACCGATGTTGATGATAAGATCATCCAGCGCGCGCTTGAGAATAATGAATCCTTTTCTGATCTGACTGAACGTACCATAGCGATGATGCATGAAGACTTCGCCGCGCTTAATTTGTTACCTCCTGATATTGAGCCACGTGTAACGACGCATATGCCAGAGATTATTGAGGTGATTGAAACGCTAATCGCTAAAGGACATGCATATATTGCAAGCTCTGGTGATGTACTATTTGATGTATCGACGTTTAAAGACTACGGTGCGTTAAGTAAACAAGACCTAGAACAGCTACAATCTGGTGCACGAGTAGCCGTCGCGGAAGGTAAAGCCGATCCGATGGATTTTGTTTTGTGGAAAAAAGCCAAAGCTAATGAACCTAGTTGGTCTTCTCCTTGGGGAGAAGGGCGACCTGGTTGGCATATTGAATGTTCAGCGATGAATCATAAGCACCTTGGAAAGCACTTTGATATCCATGGTGGCGGTTCAGATTTAACGTTCCCCCATCATGAGAACGAAGTGGCTCAGTCTTGCTGTGCGTTTGATACACCGTATGTGAATACTTGGATACATACCGGTATGGTGCAAGTAGATAATGAAAAGATGTCGAAATCTTTAGGGAATTTTTTCACCTTACGCAGTGTTTTAGCGCAACATCATAAAGAAACGTTACGCTTCTTTTTAATGTCAGCACATTATCGTTCGCAGCTGAGTTATTCCCAAGATAATCTTGAACAAGCTCAAGCCGGTCTTGAGCGTTTATATACCGCACTGCGAGATGTGACGCCAGATAGTCTCACACCATTAAGTTATGGCGGCTATTTAACTCGTTTTGAAGCTGCTATGAATGATGATTTTAATACCCCGATTGCATTTTCAGTATTGTTTGATTGTGCTAAAGATTTAAATAAAGCTAAATCGACTGATGCTGCTGAAGCGTCTCGTTTAGCTCAGGTGTTAGTATCTTTAGGTGCTATATTAGGTTGTTTACAAGATGATCCTGTGAAGTTTCTACAAAGCGATAGTGATATTGACGCGGCTGCTGTTGAAGCACTCATTGAACAGCGTAATCAAGCTCGTGTAGACAAAGATTGGGGGACCGCAGATGCTGCTCGTGAGGCATTGACGGCAATGGGAGTTGTTATTGAGGATAGCGCCAATGGGACAACGTGGCGCAAAGCTTAATAATATTCTCAGTTAAAGCAACGGTGAATTAATTAAAGCACTTCACGTGGCTATAGAACAGGGCATATTGAACGGCCCTTTTTTGTACCAGTTGGATTAAGACGCATTGGTAATGCGTGTCACATCCACACTTAATCGTAAGCGTTGACCCGGTTGTAAATAACGTTGCTTATCGAGTTGGTTCCACTTGACGATATCGTTGATTTTTATATTGAATTTTTGTCCAATGCGCGCCAATGAGTCACCACTTTTAACAATGTAAGTGATATTTCTCACGATACCAGAAGGTTTATCATTAGGCAGCCAAACTATGAGCCGTTGCCCTGGGTAAATCGGATCTTTAGGCGCCATGCCATTCCACTTTGCTAACGCACGTGTACTGACTTTATACGTGTTGGCTAATTTCCAGAGTGAATCACCTGATTGGATGATATGCGTTAGTTTCGCTTTATTTGAACGCTGACGTTTATCTTTAATCGAGGCTAAGCGTTGAGTTTTAGATAGGGTGTATTCATCCAATGATTTCAATGCCACTGGCACTAATAAATAATCACCTTGATAAATCACATTTCCGTTAAGTTCATTGACCTGTTTAATGATATCTATACTGGTGTAATGCGCTTGCGCAATTTCGCCTAGATTGTCACCAGGCTGCACTTGGTAGCGTAACCAGTTAATACGCTCTTTTGCTTGAGTTTGTGCTAATTTATCTTTGAATAACGGGACTTTTTGAAGGGGTAATAATAAATGATGCGGGCCGTCAGGCGCGGTTGCCCAGCGATTGAATCCTGGATTTAAGGCATGTAATTCAGTCAGGGTTAATTCGGCAAAGTCAGCTGCTATAGCTAAATCAATTTGCGAATCGACTGTCACAATATCTAAAACGGGCGCATTGGCGATAATTGGCCAAGTAAAATTGTCTTGGGCGGCTTCTTGTTTCAAAATATTGATTAACGCCATTAGCTTGGGGACATATTCGCGTGTTTCTTTAGGTAAATCGAGTGACCAAAAATCAGTTGAACGTCCCAAGCGTTCATTCTTTTTAATGGCTCGTCTAACACGACCTTCCCCAGAATTATAGGCTGCTAATGCATGATACCAATTACCATCAAAATAACGATTTAGGTAAGTCAGGTATTTAACAGCGCCGTGGGTAGCTTTAATGACATCGCGACGTCCGTCGTACCACCAATTTTGTTCCATCCCAAAGCGTTTCCCGGTCATCGGAATAAATTGCCATAGTCCGGATGCACTACCATGCGAGTAAGCAAAAGGGTCAAATGCACTTTCGACAATCGGTAATAATGCTAATTCAATGGGTAGATTATTCTCTTCAAGCGTCTGCACAATAAAATGCATAAAGGGACGGGCCCGCTCAGAGACTTTATTCATGTAATTTGGATGTTTGAGGTACCACTGTTGTTGCTTAGAGATACGTGAATGCTGTGCGTTTAAGGTGGTCGCGTTCAATGCGATGTATTCCCATAGATTGGTAATATCTGCCGGCTTTTGACTATCGACAAGCTCTACGGGTAAATCGATACTAGATAAGGATTCAGTCACATTTTCAACAGGGTGTATTAATTGCTCATCATGACTATTATCAACCATGGACGTATCAGGTTGATATGTGCTCATACAACCGCTGAGGATGACTAAGGGTATGATTATGAATAAAATTCGCATTGATTGCTGCTACATCGGAAAAATTTTAATAATTATACATTAAGCTAGATGATTTTTCTAAAATCTATCTTTAGCTGAGCGTAATGCTGCAAATACTTCCACCGACTGAGTTAGCGTACTTTTTGTCAGCGTTTCGGCATAACCTTTAACATCACTTTGATGTAACCGTAAAAACGGATTGATGTGTAATTGTGTTTGTAGAGACGTTGGTAAACTAGGCTTATCATTATTGCGCTGGTGTGTCACCCAGTCTTTGTATTCTAAAAGAGAGGGATTCTGCGGCTCAACCGCCAAGGCAAATTCAATATTGGCTAGGGTATATTCGTGCGTGCAATAAATCATAGTATCGGCAGGTAGTGCGGTGATACTGTTGAGAGTCGCGGTCATTTGCTCAGGTGTGCCTTCAAATAGACGCCCACAACCAGCAGAAAATAAGGTATC
This sequence comes from Glaciecola sp. HTCC2999, assembly GCA_949498985.1. GTDB lineage: Bacteria > Pseudomonadota > Gammaproteobacteria > Enterobacterales > Alteromonadaceae > Opacimonas. The sequence continues at coordinate 45,809 of CATECQ010000008.1, read as the reverse complement.
ACCGCAGAACAATAATCCTTCAGTGTAATACATAATATGATCTAGCGTGTGCCCTGGTGCGGCCATAACCGTAAACTGTAAAGACAAGTCATTGATGAAGCATCTTTCTTGATGTTGCAGTGAATCAGTAATCCCTCTGATTTTAGGGTTATGAGGACCAAACACCGATAAATCTGGGAAGGTATCACTGAGAGTTTTTATACCACCAGTATGGTCGGGATGATGATGCGTAATGAGAACCGCTGATAAAGTTAATTGATGTTCATTTAAAAATTCGATGACTGGGGCTGCATCGCCCGGGTCCACTACCACGCAATGATCTTCTCCACAAATTGCCCAAATGTAATTATCAGTAAATGCTTTTATCGGGATTATTTTCAAAGGTTATCCATTAAAACGCTAAACTCAGCATTTATGTAAGTCAATTTTCAATATCTATATTAATTAGATTATGACAAGACATCAAGATAATGATAGGTTTGCTGATGAGATATAAACACGTTAATTTTTAGGGATCGGTAGGTTATGTTTATTGGTCAGGCATTTAGTCATACTCTCTGTGAATATCCAGAGGATTGGCAAATATGTCCTCAACATGAAGTCATTACTGCGCATATTAATACCTTGCTTAAACAGCATTGCGATACTATTTACGGTGATGTACAGCTGAATCTAGGTGAGCTAAGCTTATTGGCTGGGTCACAAGATAACCGTTTACGTAAAACCATTAACCTGCATGTTAATCATGCGCAAATCGATGCACTTGCTGATACGGTCTGTCCGATTCATGCTCCGCGTCATCAAGCTGTCTATGGCAAAATGGTAGAATTACCCTTTGCTCAAGGGAGTATTGATACCGTATGTCTCATTAATGGGTTGGATTTTACCCATGATCCACATCAGTTATTACGAGAAATCGAGCGGGTAACACGCAGTGATGGTCATATTATTTTAACGGGCTTTAATCCGATGAGTATTTCAGGCGTGTATCGTCATTTACCTTTTTATGCCTCGCACCCTTTTAAAAAAGCACGTTTCTTTAGCTATTATCGGGTTAAAGAATGGCTCAATGTACTCGGGTTTAGTATCAAATTTAGATGTTTTTTTGGTCCAGCAAATATCTTTAGTCAGCCAAAGAAAATAACTCAATTAAGTCGGCCCAACAGATTGGCACCTTTACAAAGTATGTATTTTATTGTCGCCCAAAAACATGAAATACCGATGTCGGTGATCAAGCCTAAATTTGCTAGGGTCAAGCCTCGGTTGCAATCAGCACAACCGAGTCTTCGGGTGAAATAATAAAAAACACTGAGATTTATTTAACGCGCATACCCGGCTGAGCTCCGGCGTGCGGTTCTAAAATGTATAACTCATCGCCTCCAGGGCCTGCGGCTAACACCATGCCTTGTGACATACCAAAACGCATTTTACGTGGCGCTAAGTTAGCCACCATAACAGTATGTTTGCCGACTAACTCTTCCGGGGTATAAGCTGATTTAATGCCAGCGAACACTTGTTTAGTCTCAGTGCCAATGTCTAACTGTAAACATAATAGCTTATCGGCACCTTCTACATGATCAGCACGGATAATTTTGGCTATGCGTAAATCGACTTTTGCAAATTCATCAAAACTAATAGTAGGAGCAAGCTCATCATCGTTTTTAGGTGCTGGTGATGTTTCTTTTTTAGTGGCCGGCTTGGTCTTTGATATATCTTGGGTGACGCTTAAGTGCTCTTTTGATGCATCAATCATCGCTGCGACTTTATCCGCATCGACGCGTTGCAACATCGCTTTAAACTTATTGATATTATGGCCAGTTAAGGTCGCTTGAGCTGAATTCCACGTAAATTCATCATTCAAAAAAGCTTGTGCTTTTTGAGATAAATCAGGGAGTACTGGCGATAAATAGATGCTCAATACCCGGAACATATGAATACCCATTGAGCAGACATCATGAGTCAGTTGCTGTTGGTCTGGTTCTTTGATGGTGACCCAAGGGGCTTGAGTATCAATAAATTGGTTAGCTTTATCGGCCAGCGCCATAATTTCACGAATGGCATGGTGATATTGACGATTTTCAAAATGCGCAGCGATGCTATCACTGGCTTGTGTGAATTCACTTAGTAATGCTTCATCTATAATGGTATCAGAGAGTTTGCCGTCGAATTTTTTTGTAATAAAACTGGCGCAACGACTTGCAATGTTAACCACTTTACCGACTAAATCAGAGTTTACTTTTTGGGTGAAGTCTTCAAAGTTTAAATCAATGTCTGTAACGCTATCATTGAGTTTTGATGCAAAATAATAACGTAGATATTCTGGATTTAAATGCTCTAAATAGGTACGCGCTTTGATGAACGTACCTTTTGATTTAGACATTTTAGCCCCATTCACCGTCACAAAACCGTGGATATTCACCCCTGTAGGTTTACGGTAGTTGGCACCTTCAAGCATTGCAGGCCAAAATAGACAATGGAAATACATAATGTCTTTCCCAATGAAATGATATAGCTCTGCATCAGAATCAGCAGACCAGTATTCATCAAAATCGATGTCGTTATTAGCACAGAAATTCATAAAGCTGGCCATGTAACCGACAGGAGCGTCGACCCATACATAGAAATATTTACCTGGTGCATTAGGGATTTCAAAACCAAAATAGGGGGCATCTCGAGAAATATCCCACTGTTGCAACCCTTGCTCAAACCATTCTTGGAGTTTGTTAGCCATTTCCAGTTGAATCGCACCGGATTGGATCCACTCTTTAAGCATGCCTTCAAATTTAGGAAGATCAAAGAAATAGTGTTCAGAGTCTTTTAATATCGGTTCAGCCCCAGAGACCACTGAACGCGGATTATTGAGTTCTGTGGGAGAGTAGGTTGCTGCGCAGACATCACAGCTATCGCCATTCTGATCTTCAGCACCACACTTAGGGCAATCACCTTTGACAAAGCGATCCGGTAAGAACATGCCTTTTTCAGGATCGTATAATTGATTAATCGTTTTCTTTGAAATGTACCCGGCGGCGTTTAAGCGATTATAAATCTGTTCCGAAAGTTGTTTATTTTCATCTGAGTGCGTCACATAGTAGTTATCATAATCAATGTCAAAATCGAGCAAATCTTGATGATGTTCAGCACGGGTTCGAGTGACCATTTCTTCTGGGGTAATGCCCAGCTCTTGGGCTTTAAGCATCACCGGAGTTCCGTGAGCATCATCCGCACATACGCTGTAACACGTGTGACCGCACATTTTTTGGAAACGGGTCCAAATGTTGGTTTGGATGTGCTCAAGAAGATGGCCTAAGTGTATCGAGCCATTCGCATAAGGCAGAGCGCTGGTAACTAAAATCTTACGAGGTGCTTGTGACATAATGAATACGAGATATTGTTCTAATAAAAAGTGGTCAGATAGTAGCGTAAATAGGGTGTTTTTGCACTCATAAACTCATGATTACAGGATAAAAGTTTGCGTATTTTGCGTGCTAGTAAGATAATACAACCTAGCTAATATAAATTTGAGAAAGTCCATGCGCTTATGTGACAAAGATATTTTTACATTTTTAAATCAAGGTAAAATTGCCATTGATCCTATGCCTGATTATAGCGAAATTAGCGGTCTCACTGTAGATATGCGCTTAGGGAATAAATTTCGAGTCTTTCAGGATCATGCTGCACCATACATCGATTTATCCGGTGAGAAATCCGACGTCCAAGCACAGCTTGATTCGGTCATGAGTGATGAAATTTGCATTGATGATGATAAAGCATTCTTCCTTCATCCCGGTGAACTTGCCTTGGCTATTACGTATGAATCGGTTACTTTGCCGTCAAATATTGTCGGTTGGTTAGATGGACGTTCATCCTTAGCTCGCTTGGGTTTAATGGTACATGTCACGGCGCACCGTATCGACCCTGGTTGGTCTGGGAATATTGTCTTAGAATTTTTTAATTCAGGGAAGTTGCCCTTGGCGCTACGACCTAAAATGAAAATTGGCGCATTGAGTTTCGAAGTGTTATCTGATCATGCCGAGAAGCCTTATAATGCAAGGGTTGACGCTAAATACAAAGATCAAACAGGTGCTGTCGCTAGTCGTATCAATCAAGACACGAAAAATTAGTGCACCATGAATGAACTGTTAAACCACGCCTCATTCATTAATATTATTGGATTCATAAATGAATTCAAATTGCTAGCATCACTGATGCTATTAGCCGTTGTGTTAATGGTTAAACAAGCTTTAGTCAGTGTCTTGCGCCGCCGATATCGACGCGGGGCCAATAAGCGTGTTGTCGTCAATTCGTTTAAAAACATCGTTAATCTGCTTTTGTTAGTATTTTTGATCTCACTGTGGTCAAGTGAGTTGCAAAGTCTGGCGTTTTCCATTGCCGCGTTTATGGTGGCGATAGTATTGGCGACGCGTGAGTTTATTCAATGTTTCTTAGGTTATTTATATGCCATTTCTGCCCGTCCATTTCGGGTGGGAGATTGGGTCCAATTAAACCATGTCAGCGGTGAGGTCGTAGAGTTAGATTGGGCCAAAGTGACAGTGTTAGAAATCGATGAACATTCAATGGATTATACCGGCCGTCACTTGTATATACCGAATAGTTTGATTGTCACCAAAACCGTAATCAACCTCAACTTTCTTAAACGTTACGCTATTCATCAATTCAAAGTGACCTTAGAGCCTCATTCAAACCCTTATGAAATATTACCTCAGCTATTAGATCGTGCGCGCCATTATTGTGATGATTTTAGAGATGTTGCAGAACGCTATAAAGGTTTGATTGAACGCCAACTCGATACTGAATTTATAGAAATTGAACCGGATATTTCGGTAGAAACCAATCAATTTGGAAAATATGAAATCTGTGTGTCACTATTTTGCCCGGCGGAGCAAAAAGATAGTATTCAACAAAAGATCACAGCAGATATTTTCTTACATTGGTTTGACCAAGCGCCCGATTTGGTGCCATTAACCTCTACTTTATACGCCGAACCCAATGGTAATTAATCACTATGCAAAGCTTCAATGGGATTGAGTTTTGATGCTTTGATTGCAGGGAATACTCCAAAGCCCACGCCAACGAGTAAACAAATACTCAAAGATAATAAAATCGCCGTTAACGACCAGCTGACAGCCCAATCACTGTAAAACCCTATTATTTCTGATAAAGCTAAGCCAAAAACAATCCCTAATATCCCACCGAGCACAGAAATAGTGAAACTTTCTGCTAAAAACTGTAACCGGATGTCTTGTTGTGTAGCGCCTACGGCGCGTAATAAACCGATTTCAGTAGTCCGTTCCATGACATTGGCGAGCATAATGTTCATGATCCCAATACCCCCGACTAACAAGGAGATTCCTGCCACGCAAGCCATTACAATATTGAAAATTTGTTGGGTTTGTTTTTGTTGGGCAAGCAGCTCTGCCGGGATAATCACATCATAATCTTGAATATTATTATGGCGCATTTGCATTAAATGATTGACTGCTTTGGCGGCGATAACCGGATTCTGACCTTCACGAATTTTGAGTTTAATACTATCTAACTCACTAGCAAGCATATCATGAGCAAACTTTTTCAGTGACGTTGTCAGTGGGACAAAAATACGATAGCGGTCTCCACCAATTTTAACTCCCTGAAATTCATTTTTATTTCCAGGTGGTGCATTTAATACGCCGATAACAGTGAGCCAAAGGTGGTTGATTTTCACTACTTGTCCGACAATTTGAGTTTGATCGGGAAATAATTCAGCAGCCGTATCTGCGCCAATAACGGCAACTTGAGCCAATGCCGCATCATGATCGGGAGTTAAAAATTGGCCTTGATTGAGCGAGAGATTGGCATGTTCAAAATAACTGCTCGAGACACCTAATACTTCAGCATCAGATTTGGCAAAATCAGAATATATATCAAACGTTTTAATAATTTTGGATGCGCTGTAATCTTCTACGAAAGGTAGAGTATTAACTGCGGCATGAACATCTCCCTGCGTTAGACCCAATGTATCTTCGCGGATTTCTACCAGTTCGTCTTTTGTATATTGGCGTTGATCAATGATGATGTTATTCACACCCATTGAATCAATCATCTTAAGCGCTTCTCGTTCCGCACCTTCACCAATATTCAGCATTGCGATGACAGCACCGACACCAAATATCATCCCCAGTAGCGTCAAGAATGTGCGTAATTTTTGCGAGGACAGTTCATACAGTGCATCTTTGATCAATACACCCATTTGTTGGCGAGCTAGAGTCGGTTTCATACACTATCTCCAGTAGTAATGGCGCTGAGCGCGATCTGGTCACCGATAGTTAACCCTGAGGTGATTTCGATGAAATACAAATTTTTACGGCCTGTCGTTACTGGGTGTTTAATGAAGTTTGAACCTCGTTGTAAGTAGACATAGCTTTGTTCTTGTTCATAGGTAATCGATTGTAAGGGCACCGCTAGGGTCTCTGCTGGTTGGGTCACGTTAATCGTTGCGGTAAGCTTGCGACCTGGTTTGAGAATATCTTTATTTTGCTCATTTATCGACGCTGTTAATTCATAATATTTAATTGGATTTCCACGTCTGATTTCACGTGGAAATGCTGATACGCTAGCGACAATCCCCGTAAAGGTTTTATCAGGGAAAGCATCTAACGTTAATTCGACACGCTGTTGTTTGTCTAATTCAATCGCATCGTTTGCCAGTACATAGAGTTTGGCTTGAAGATTATCTAAATTAGGAATTTCAGCTAATGCACGTCCAGGGAATACGGTGTTACCTATAGCTGGTTTTTCACCACGTCGATCTTTAACATAAACAAGTAGGCCGGAATAGGGCGCGCGAACTTCGAGTTGATTTAATGCCGATACATATTGCTTTAATTTACGTTGATGCCCTTGTTTTTTGATGTCCAATACCGACATGGCTGAATCATGTTGCTCCAGAATACTGTCTTCTTTCCAATCTAAAAAAGTATCTTTAGCTTCTAAAAAATCCCGATTTTGAAGTGTATCGATAATGTCGAGTTTAGAATAAATCCGCAGGTCATCGATAGCAAAGCGATCGACAAAAGAAAACTCTTCTTCGACGAATGCCTGCTCAGATTGGATAAATTGTTTTTCTTGGTTTTGAGAAGCTTCAGAGTTAACAATATCTTGTTGTAGTTTTAAAACAGCAAACTCTTCTTCATTTTTATCTCTGAGGATCCGTTCAGAATCAAATCGAGCAATGACTTCTCCTGCTTTTACGTACGTGTTCTCTTGGGCTAACCACGCAAGCATTTTGGGTCGTCGACCTGGCGCAATTATTTTTTGGGATTCTGCAGCTTCAATTTCTCCTGTTGCATCAATACGTATATCAAAGGTTGTTTGGGTGACTTGATAGATTGGAATTTGGCTTTCTACATCACTGCCGCAACCAGCCAACCAGATACATGCGCCAATAGATAAGAGCCCGCGTTTTGTTGAAGCTAACATGTTGGTTGTATCTAACATCATTTTGCTCCTTGTGATCCACGAATAGTTACACTAGCTTGCATGCCAGGACGCATAATATCAAAATCCATCTGATCTAATGTGACCCATGCATCAAAGACAATTTTTTGGTTACGTTGAGATTTATTGCGATAGGCTTGACCTTTACTGGTGATTGTTCCGGTAAATACGCGTTCAGGAAATGCATTTAATATCACTGTGACAGCTTGTCCGATGTTAACTTTGTTGGTGTCAGATTCATCAACTTCCATTTTAATGGCTAAGTTATCCAGTGATGGGACTTCGATAAGTGTATTACCCATCGATACAGTATCGCCAACAGCCGGTTTATCACCATCGCCGTTCTTGCGTAAAATCACAATGCCGTCAGACGTACTTTTCACTGTCATTTTGTTCAGGCTATCTTTAATTTCGTCCACGCGGGTTTGGAGGTTAGCAATCCGTGCTTCTTGGACTTGTTGGTTGACGATACGGCGCTGTGCATGTTCATCTAAACGCTGCTGTGCTTGAGCTTTGCGCACTTGCATAATAGCAAAATCTGCTTCTTGTTTGCGCCGCTCCACCTCTGAGCGAGAGGAAATGGTGATTTCGACTTTTCGCCGCGCTTTATCCTCATTCATGGTGGCTTCAGCCAAATCAAGTGCTAAGTCCTCAGCTCGTGCATTGTCTTCAAGGATCAGCTTTTCTAATTCCTTTGTTGCAGCGTCAAGTTCGGACTGGCGAGTCAACATACGCGTACGTAAATCTTGGCCGTCAAATTGTACGAGCAAATCACCGGGTTTAACGATTTTATTTTCTGCCACCAAGCGCTGAATTTTATATGTCCACATGCGCCGAATACTCGGCGGGCCTATGGTCAGTGTCTGTAACGAAACAAGCTCAGCCGGCACTGTTAAGGTGGGTAATGCGTCTGTTGAAGATGGCGCGGGTGTTTGAGTTTCTGAGTCACAACCGAATAACACCGTGCTTAACATCAGCATGCTTGATATTCGTATTAGATGGCCGATATGATGAAGAATTGAGCGGTTAACCATGTGTGCGTTCCTTAATAATGCGGACACTCATACCAGGAAAAAGGGTGCGCTTCGGTAAAGTATCAAATCGAATAATCACTGGGAAGTAGGTGGCGTTACTGAGTTGTGGTTTGCTTTCTGCTTGGCTACCAATATCTTCGATAGTCCCCATAAATGTTTCAGATGCAAAAGCATCAAATTTGATCATCACTCTTTCACCTTCTGTGAGTGCAAGGGCATCAATTTCATGGACAAAGCTTTCAATTTGATATTCACTGGTGGCTTGTACGTCAAGAATTTTCCAACTTGGCTGAACATTCATTCCAGAGGTGATTTTAGTGCCATACCAAGGATGGTTTGCGCAGGAAACCGGACCCGTGTGTTGTGCGATGACATTAAATTTAGTTAATAATTTTTCGTAGTATTGAATATCATCACGTACCTTCAAAATATCTAGATTCTTTTTTTCTAGTCCAGCGACAAGTTGTTTTTCTGCTGTTTTCATGGCTTCTTGGGATTGAATTTTTTCGAGTAGAGCCCGCTCCAATACCATTTGTTGTTGGCCTTTTTGATAATCACTGACGGTGGAGCTATCGACCGATACTTCGATTTGTGCTTTTGCGACTTGCATTTTAGCTACTTTAAATCGTCCTTGCGCTTCAGTTAGTGCTTGGTTTAAACGCATGTCCAGCTGTTTGTACTCTAACAACAAGGTTTCTAAACGTTCTTGGCTTTGTTCTAAACGCGCTTGTTCGGTCGTGCCATCAAATACAACCACGGGATCGCCTTTAGCGACGATTTGACCTTCTTCCGCCAACCATTGTAGTTGAATGTTCCAGCTGGAGCCGCGCGGAGCGACGACCGTTTGTTTGGCTGATGAGGCTACTTTACCTGAGAGTATTAAGGGAACAACATTGGCACTAGACGCAACGCTCATCAGTAAAAAAGGAACGGTAGCGATCGTGAGTAATGTTGGCGCTATGCGAAATTTCATGCTGCAGTATCCTCAATGATTTTACCATCTTTCATGCGAATGACGCGCTGTGCATAATTGGCTATTTCTTGTTCATGAGTCACCATGACAATGGTTTGTCCTTGTTGGTGTAATTCGGTTAACAGAGCCATAATTTCTGCTGAGGTTTTGGAGTCTAAGTTACCGGTTGGCTCATCGGCTAAAATCACGCTGGGTTGATTCACCAGCGCTCGAGCAATAGCGACCCGCTGACGTTGTCCTCCAGACATCTCAAAAGGGCGATGATGTTTACGATGTGATAGTCCTACACGTTCAATTAACGCATCGGTGCGTTGCTGGGCCTCTATGTCGGAGACATCACTATAACGTAGCGGTAATTTGATATTGCCAATGACATCAAGTTTAGGGAGTAAGTGAAAGGTTTGAAAAATAAAACCAATGTATTTATTCCTGATTTGTGACAGGCGATCATCATCCAATTGAGCTACGTTATTACCATCCAAATGATATGCACCGTTTGATGGTGTATCTAAACAACCTAATACATTCATTAAGGTTGATTTACCTGAGCCTGAGGTCCCCATAATCGCAACGAATTCATTTGCTTGGATGGTCAGTGAAACATCATTAATCGCAGTGACGATTTCATCTCCGTTTTGGAATTGCTTAACAATATTGTGTAATGTGATCATAGTGATGTCATTTATTCTTAGCTTTTAACGATGATGATGACCTATTGGTTGTGTTTGACTAAGTAACAAATTGTAAATGATTGTAAACATCCGCTTCCTTCGTTGATTTAGCATATGATTAAACGTTGCCTAACAGTGAAATACAATGCTACCGTAACCTCACAAATAACCCTTGTAGTACATAATATAGACTACACAATAGGAGTTTCACCATGATTCATGCTTATCAGATTGCCAAACACGGCGAAGCCTTTACTGAAACGAATCTTGAAATGGAAGCACTCGGCGCTCATGATGTTGATATCGAAGTTGCTTATTGCGGTGTCTGTCATTCAGATGTTTCTATGAAAAATAACGAGTGGGGGATTACCCAGTATCCGTTTATCGGCGGCCATGAAGTAGCTGGTACGGTCAAAGCAGTAGGAGAGCAGGTCAAGCATGTGAAAGTCGGTCAACATGTCGGCTTAGGTTGGCACAGCGATTATTGTCAGCAATGTGAGCCTTGTCATAGCGGCGATCATAACTTATGTGGTGCTGCTCAAGGGACAATTATTGGTCGCCACGGAGGCTTTGCCCAAGTGGTTAGAGCCGCTGCATCAGCTGTTGTCGCATTGCCAAGTGGGATGGATTTAAGCCTGGCAGGACCATTATTTTGTGGTGGGATTACGGTATTTAACCCATTAGTGCAGTTTGATATTAAACCAACAGACAAAGTGGCTGTGATTGGTATTGGTGGATTGGGACATATGGCATTGCAGTTTTGTCGTGCTTGGGGGTGTCATGTGACCGCGTTTACTTCGAGTGAGGCTAAAGCCCAAGAAGCCTATACGTTGGGCGCTCATGATGTAATTAATTCAACACTACCCGCTGAGCTTGCAAAAGCGACGAATACATTTGATTTAATTATTTCAACAGTCAATGTAGAGCTGGATTGGAATGCCTATCTTGCGACCTTAAAACCGAAAGGACGTTTACATTTTGTTGGGGCGACATTAGAGCCGTTAAATGTGGGTGTATTTAATTTGCTGGGAGGTCAAAAGAGCATTTCATCTTCTCCAGTGGGCTCGCCAGCGACCATTAAACAAATGCTTGAATTTGCGGTTCAACATGACATAAAGCCACAAATTGACGTATTTCCATTTTCACAAATCAATCAGGCATTCGCCCATATGGAAAAGGGCGATGCACGGTATCGAGTTGTCCTTGAAGCGGATTGGAAATAAATCCAGATAAATCAGTGGAAATTTACACGCATTTGCCTATAATGCGTGTCTTCGGTCGGTGTGTGGCGCAGCTTGGTAGCGCACTGTCATGGGGTGTCAGGGGTCGTAGGTTCAAATCCTATCACACCGACCATAAATTCTGCCCTCCAGCTATTATTTTTTCATTCTAGTAATTTCAAATCAGCGAAAAGCCAGTGTTTGATTTAGTTAAACGTAAAATTCCGCTGTTATATTTTGCACCATTCGTTATTGTGCCTAATCGCTTATAGTGTGAATTTAATCCAGCTTTCCCTGATGAGTCTTGGGTAACTGATATTACTCACATCCGAACCCACAAAGGATGGTTGTATCTGGTGGTGGTTGTCGACCTGAACGAGCACAAAGTGATTGGTTGGTCAATGCAGTCTCGTATCACCAAAGAAATCGTTTTAAATGCTTTATTGATGGCAGTTTGGCGACGAGATCCCAAGAAAACCGTCACTGTTCATTCAGATCAAAGTAGCCAATACACCAGTCATGATTGGCAGCACTTTTTAAAAGTAAATGGGCTTGAAGGTAGTATGAGTCGCCGCGGAAATTGCCACGATAATGCTGTCGCTGAAAGCTTCTTTCAATTATTAAAACGTGAGCGAATAAAGCGACGGATTTATCCAACTCGAGAAGATGCCAAAACTGATGTTTTGGATTACATTGAAATGTTTTACAACAAAAAGCGAAAACATGGCTCTAATAATATGCTTTCACCGATAGAATTTGAAAAGCAATATGAGGAACGACTGAGAAATGTCTAGATTACTGGTGGCGATTCAATTGGCAATGGAGAGGGTAGAGAACTGTATTGTATAAGTTGGTGCTAATGACAATATTAACGGTATTCACCTAGTTTTTATTTCAGGCTGGGCATGATTAGAAAAACGAGGTACCTAGATTTCGGGTGTATGGTTTTGTAACCAATTGTGTTGGGCAAAAGTTCACTACTTTACAATAAAAATGGCTTCTCACCTGGATGAAACACTAGAGCCAATCTTATCTGAGCACGAATTTGATATGGTGCCGTTGGTGAGTGTTTAATCGTTTGTGGTAACAATTAATCTGTTTCTCATGGACGAGTTCCGTAAAAAGCGATACATTAATACTTAATGCACTCATCAAAAAGATATTATTCTATGCAGCCTCCGATTTTTGTCATAAACCTTGATACTAGCCCAGAGCGATTTAGCAATACTCAAGCCCAATTTGAGCAAATAAATGTCAATGTGACACGTCTCCAGGGTGTTTTAGGCAAGGCTTTATCGGAAAGCGAAATCAACGAGGTCTATTCACCACAGCTGAATTTTGCAAAATCCGACCGAGCCCTTTCAAAAGGAGAAATCGGTTGTTATGCTAGCCATAGAAAGGCTTGGCAACAGATTGTAGATATGGAAGTGCCTTTTGGTATTGTGGCCGAGGACGATATTATTGTTGAGCCGTTTTTCCAAGAAGCGCTTGATACGCTCAAGGCGTTAACCATTGATTGGGATTTGATAAAACTCGCTCCTTACAAAAATTCAACTCGCCCGGTGGTCATGGCTAAGCAAATAAATACTCGATTTGAGTTGGTTATCAATCGCAAAACAATAACGGGGTGTGCTGGGTATGCCTTATCGAGAAAGGCCGCTATGAAACTGCTCAAATCCACCTCTCCATTCTATCGACCTGTTGATACAGACTTGCAGCATTTTTGGGAGCACGATATTGATATTTATGCGTTGCACCCATTTGTCATTAAACAGGACTTAACCTATGACAGCGATATCGGTACATCCCGCAAAAATATCTCTAGACGAAAACTAAAAAAAATTGGCCTACAGGTCGCTAATTATTTTGCTAATAAATCTGCGACCAAGGCAGCTTGCGATCGATTTAAGCAAAAGTTTAAGTAACGTGTCGCAAAGAACTGGAATTTTCGAAAAAGCATGAAATATACATACCAGTCTAATACCCCCATTTAAAGTAGCAAAAATAACTAGACTATCACTCTGCTTGTAAAATGGTTCTAGGAGGTACGCCACCAATGGCTGTGTTAGGACCTCATTATTGTATGTCCAAAGCCACCTGGTTGCCACATCTTGTGCATGGGCAACACTGTCAAATTCATGCATATCTAACCACTCATGCCGTGCTGTGCGATTAAACCGTTCGATGTAAGCATTTTGAGTTGGCTTACTAGGTTGTATATACATCAATGTGATATCGCGTTTTAATCGTTTGCGAGGCTTGATCCGAAGATTTAGCTCTAACTCTCGGTAGATACGATAAACGCGCTTGTGGTTCCAACTAAAGCCTTTAACGTTACGCAAATACAAGAAGCAAAGTCCAAAACCCCAACGTTTGTGAGCTGTGGTTAACCGCAACAGCCAGTCTGCAATAAACGCATTTTCAGTGGAGTGTTTTGGTTGATAGCGATAACCACTTTCACTGAGATTAACGCATGCGCAAGCTAAACGAATACTAAACCGACTAGTATTTACTAGCTCTTTTGCCACCTCACGTCGTCTTGATGGCGTTAGAGCTTTCCCTCGATGATCTCCTGACAAATATCCGCTTTGATGCGCTCCTCAGCATACATCTTCTTCAAGCGTTGATTCTCAGCTTCTAACTCTTTGAGCCGTTTCATCATCGAGGTATCCATTCCGCCAAATTTGGAACGCCAATTGTAAAACTGAGCGCTACTCATGCCATGCTCACGACACAAATCATGGACTGATACACCTTGTTCATTTTGCTTCAAAATAGCCATGATTTGGCTATCACTGTATTTTGATTTTCTCATTGAAAACTCCTTTGATAATAGTTTAGCGGAATTTTCTAGTTAAAACTGCTCTCTTTTTTTGGGGGGATTACACCTTGAAGCGATAAGTAACACTTAAATGATAACATTAATAACTTATCATTACCGCTTGGAGATATCCATCTCTTTATAAACATGGGTTTGTCTAATACTACTCAGATATAAGAGTTAAAAAAATAGGGTTATCTTTTTATGGAAGATAGCAAAAAAGTTCCGTATGGAAGCTCCCACGTCTATGGTACTAAAAATGTTTTATAAGTTTACCTAGAAGGTCTGGTTTTTGAAGTGTTCTATGATTTTTATTAAATCATATTCTATTGGCTTCCGATGTTTATCTTATCAGATCATCATAGTTTAATTTTTTAGATGATTAGTTCTAAAGCAGTTTAGATATTGGAAATTCTATCGCTAGCGGAGGCTTGCGCACGGCAAACCCCCATATCATGCCATTCTCAAAGTACCTACGCCCATCACAAATGTTAAATTAACCGGCTAGATGAATAATTCTTAACATGCTTATCAACATAGCCTTTACCACGCACCTTTGCTAAGTAGGACATACGATAGACTGCATCATCAATAGATTGCTTATCATTTCTATGGACCATCATAAAGGTATTATTAGGTCGATAACATGTCATGCCTTTAGAGTTCAGATACTTCTCAGCCCATTTAACAATCTTATACGATGTCCTTATTTTATTACCATCAACATAAATGCAAAGGTGATAATGTTGCTTCTTTGCTTTTTCAATTTCTCTAACCCAAATAAAGCCAATATCTTTAGAAGAGTAGGTGCGTAGAACAAAACGCTTCAAATAGTCCATAAAAAGCCCGATATTGGTGTTCAATTTCGTGCGTTCAGATATGTGGACATCCAATCGTATTGCTAAGACCTTACTATGTCTATTTAGCATCCTAATGAGCTGTTTAATACCATTATCCAGTATTGCACAATAACACTCATGTTTACCCTCTTTAGTATTAATTGGATATATTATATCGTTGCAGGAGTAAGTCGTTTTGTTTGTTCGCTTTATAGTAAATATACTCTATAAACATATTATCAATTACCGAGTTCAGCACCTCTTTCCAAGTACCAGCAGTATTGAGCTATATTGATTTTTATTAAGGTGGAATTATTGATGAGGCCTAACTTCGTAAAGTGGGCATGAATAACCAGTACATTTTTTGATTAGTAGTTGGGTGCCTTTTTCATAGCGCGCATTTTTCATATCAGCACCCATACATTCATAACACTTGGCTTGAGAGCAATTCTTATATGTTTTGTTGAGTAAGAATTTTTGGATAATATTCACTTTGAATCACCTCGACTGCTAACCATATTGTTTAACCAAGCTTTAGTCTCTTTCGCTTTCCAAATTAATCTAACCAAAGGTAATGATAGTTCTGTGCTTGTAAGTTCAAGTGGGTATTGGTATGTGTTTAATAGGTACATCTTAATACCCCTCTTTGACTTTATTTTCTATGTAGTTTTTTACATCCTTGTATAAATAGCGATTACCTTTTCTAGATAGTCTTAATTTTTTGGGAAACCCCTTTTTTTGTTGTTCCCAACGCCATAGTGTGGATAAGCTAATATTAAGGAGTTTACAAAGTTCATTCTGTGTAATGAGTTGCAATTCGTTATTCATGGACATCTATTAACCTCTAATTGTTTCAGTCCATTTCATTATCCATATTGTTTTTATAAGCTCATCTTTTCACCGTCTTTTGTAAGCCTGACAATAAAGACGCCAAAATTATTGACAATAGAACTGATTATTTGAGTAATAAGGGAAAGTGTGAAAAAACTAGCTTTTTTCTTTATAAGTTTCAGGTCGACCTTTAAGGTAAAGTTTTCCTAAAACTTCAGGCTTGTTTTCAATGGGCATTTTAAAATTCAGAAAGTTATGTTCAAATTGATCATAGTTAGAAGAGTTATCTAAACCGTATCTTGAAATGATGACACCCCAGAGTCTAATAACTCCATTAAAATCGAGCATAGCTTTATGTGCATATAAGAAAGGATAATCAGAATCAATATTAATATTGTTATCGCTAAAATTTTTCATAGCTTTTATGTACTGATCATGAAGAGTTGCTGCATTAGGCATCCATTGACCTATTTGACATGATGACAAATTTTGGAAATTGCGTCTTAGGTTCTTTTTTTCAAGCCAATAACTTGAAGCCACCCTTCTACAAGCATCCTTTCTGGAGCAGCCTAATAGTGTCAATTCACTAATAGACATGTAATAAAACTGGCGTTTACTTAGCATATAATCTTTATAAGAGGTTACAGTTTCATTGGGCGAGATTGTAAATAACTTAAATATAGGTTTTTTATATTTATCTAAATTAAGACCACTTATGTAATCAAGGCACCCGAACCATGCTAATGCGGAATGAATATTCCCTTTTAAAGCCATTAAATAGTGTTGACATGCAATAGTTTTAAGTGATGTTCCGAGTAAAAATATAGTTCCGTGATATTCATCGCCGATGCATTCAACAGAAGCCTTGCTAAGGTCATTATAGAAATCTATTACAATCTCATATTTTTCTGATGCCGAATATAGTTGAGGTAATTCACTTTTAAGCCAGTCTTTGTTGAGTTTTTCAATCTTAGACCTATCCATTGTATTACTCCAAGCCACCTGATTTGTTTCTATCAATAATTAAATGTCCATAATGTTGTTCAATCTGTTTTGTGGATGTGTGACCAATTGCTCTAGCAATTGCATACAATGGGGTGCCTTGAATAATTTTTTGAGAAACATAATTGTGCCTTAATGTATAAAATTGAAGATTTAGACCAGACATTTGTTTTATAGCTTTCCATGCCTTGTCGTGAGGCTTGTCTCCCATATGCCTCGTAATATCGAATTTATTAGGGAAAACCCACTCCGAAGAATTTTTAGATCGCCATTCAGTTAACATTGGTATCAATTTCGGAGAGAGATTTTCAATAATTTCAATTTGAGAGGTATTTTGTGTTTTGACGGGAGTGAACCGTATCATGCTTCCATTGATATGAGACCATTTAAAACTGACTATATCGCTGGGTCTAAATCCATGGAGGTATGCAAACTCAAAGTAGAGGTTAAACCATCTTGGTACTAACTCATTTTCAACTGTTTTCTTTTCATTGCCATATTCTTTAACAGCATTTCTTAGTTTAGTTACTTCATCTAATGACAAGGCACGTCTTAATTTCTTGGATTCCTCTCTTGATTGACGAATTGCTTGAAGTTGTTCGATTGTGTATTGTGGAAGACTGATTGATGCGAGGGGGTTTTCGTCTAAAACCTTGTAAAATTCTGTAATACCGCTAGCTACACTAAAAAGCTTTATCAATGCACCATACCTCTGTTTTAGAGTGGTAGGTGCAGGCTTCTTTCCATCTGCAGTCTTCACGGTGTTAAACCAATTTTGAATTGTATTGGCATCAAAATGAGCAAGTGGTTTATTCCAAAGAGATTTGAAATACACTCTTATATTGTTTGCCTGAGAACCTGCTGTATGATATTTGTGGCAGTAATCAAGGTAGTAATCGGTAAAATAATTTCCTAATGTAATTTGATTGTTTTTAGGATACTTAAGTGAATCAGGATAGATACCATTATCAATCTCAGATTTGATTAGAAAGGCTTTTATCTCTGCATCCCTTGTTGAAATGAACTCTATATTCCCAATCGTATAACTTGTTTCTGGGTAGTTACCGCTAGTGTTTTTAGGTTTGCGTTTATCACCATAAACAAACACCCACACAAAAGAATTTTTATTTCTCTTTACACGTAGTCCACTTACTGAGGGGGAGTAAAGGAATTTCTTTGTCCCTTTTTTCCAATCTTCAATTTGTTTCTTGGTGATGTTAGCCAAAATAAATACCACTAGAATATAAATCAGTGAAAAGTCAGTGTTATGGTGAAGTGAAGTGAAATGAAATAAATTGCAATAAAAAATATTTTAAAAGGATTGCCTTTAACCCCATTAGACTTTATTTATATTGGGTTTTGATGTTAATTGAAAAAGATTGAAAAACAATGAAAGACTATTGATTTCTGTCATGGGGTGTCAGGGGTCGGAGGTTCAAATCCTCTCACACCGACCATTAATCCTTACCCTATTTTCTCTTATTCTTTAATCTCTAAAGATACGGCACAATGGTCGCTCAGCATCTCTTTGGGCTGCATGTCAGCGAATGTATGTGCTTGATACACGTAATCATAGTGACGTTGTTTCATTCCTCCAACAAATACCAAATCAATCGGTGCCGGGTAATAAGGATGGCATCCTATGAGTTGAGCTGTTGTGTGATATAACGACGATTCAGAACCATCAGAGTTGGCCATCAATTGGCGAGTTAAATGGTTATATGGTGCGCTGAGACGATGATTGAAATCACCGAGTATTACATATTGAATGCCATTATTTTCTTGTGCTTCGACCCAAGCATCTAAGATAGGAGCTTGCTGAGCAAAGATTTGGCATGATTCACGGTTTGAGCGAAGGTAGTTATCGACAAAACAGCCACTTTTCATATGGACATTTAATAATGTCACCGAGCCTAGTTCAGATTGGATGTCTAATTCTAGACCATAGCGCAAGCCGGGTTGGTCGAGGCCTAATGCTGATAATTCTTGAGCACGTGTCACTTTAATATTATTTTTGACCGCGTAGGCTACTTTTTGTTGGGTAGATGATTGACCCGAACCGCGACATTCATAAGCTTCACTGTCGGGACGTGGGGACATGAATACTTGCCAAGTGTCAGCAGGAAACAACAAACGTACCGCACGCTCTGAGGCCACTTCTTGGAGTGCAAAAATATCCGCGTCAACATCCTGAACATATTCACGCATGGCATTAATCTGCACCGCTGTTCGAGGTTTACAGCCCGTATCAATAGGATATGCGAGGTGTTCCACATTCCACGTTGCAACGGTTAGTTTAGAAGGCGCATAGGCATCCACTAGTTCTCGCTGAGGAAAATAATCTAATTCATCAAATTGATTATCTTCAATGTGCACAACACATCCTTGGCTGAGCACTACACTTAGTGTTATTAAACCGGCTTTTATCACATGATTGACAGGCATATACATTCCTTAATGAGGTAACGTTGGTGTGTAACTTCACATTTGACTAAACTATGTTATGTTAGGTATTGAGTTAAAGGCAAGTGATATCATGTAAACTCATATTCAATAATTTTTCCAGGAAATTACCTATGATGTTCAAATATTTTTTAGGCGCTTTCGTTATTGGTGTAATAATCAATATTGGCGTGGTATCGCCTGTTTTTGCCCAACATAATGGACATGTTCATGGACAAGGGCAATTACTTATCGCACAAGATATCAATGCTTGGCGGTTTGAATTTATTTTACCTGCTGCTGATATTCTGGGATTTGAGCACGTTCCTCAAACACAGGCTCAAACTGACACATTGCACCAATTAATTCAAGATGTTGCCAAAGTGACACCATTTTTGACGCTCCCTCATTATTGTCAATTAGATAAGGTTGTGCATCAACTACACGATAAGTTAGTGCATTCCAAGGCTGATACACCTAATGAGCATGCGAGCCATCAAGGTCATATGAATCATTCGGACATAACGATCGCGTTCGAGTTCCAGTGTTCAAGGGAAATTGCATCAGTGCAAATCAATCTGTTCTTAACCGCTCCATCATTATCAACTCTTCATACTCAATGGATCATCGACAAAAGCCAAAGTGCTTCAGTATTAACACCTGATAGCTCGCTATTGACTTGGTAACCACTTATTTTGTGATGATCTGCTGTGAGCACTAGTTAAACGATTAATTAACTTCAAGTTCAATGCGCTGGACTTTTGAAAACGGTAAGGTTTGTTTTGTTGCGTCGGCCCATACCAGGATATGATGTTTACCGGGTTTGTTCGCGACATAATTGAGAGTATAGGTGCCATTTAACTTTTCGATGGCAACTTTACTTTGTATGTCTAATTCAATTCCTTCACTGTGGGTAAATCGTAACGAGGCATCTTTAAAATTCACGGGTAAGTGATAGGTTATATCGATACTGTCAGGTTTCGCTAGTGCAGCTTTCAATATGCGTTCATGAGTCAAAGTCAACTGCGGTGAGTTGGCTTGATTAATATGCTGTTTCATCAACGGGTGCGACTGAGCAAACCCGCCCATACTTCTAAATCCACCAAAGGAAGGCTGGTCGTGAAAATCACAAGCGTACACAAAACTAATCGGGCTAGCTATCATCAGCCCGACACTCAGTAATGTGTAGACGAATATTTTGGCTTTCATCGTGTTTTTTCTCATTTTTCTCATTTTATGAACGACCTTTAACAATCCGGATTAACCCTCATAAGGAGTAATACTATCAATTTGCATAGTATAAGCGGAAGTCCCTAATTCGTTTTCATTTTGGTCTATTATGATTGTACCAGTAAACCAAAATGGCGCTTGAATATTGGGTACTGCAATACCTTGTGCATATTCCACATAAATAATTTGATTAGGGGGTGGTGGAGGGAGATGTAAACATGCCCCAAAATACGGAACGATAAAAAATGCGGTTACCTGTTGGTTTTCATCAGAGGCGATGGGTACGATAAATCCAGGCAAACGAATATTTTGATCATTAAAAGCGTCAATCACTCGGTTGGATTGTAATGCGGCTTGAAATCGCATTGCGACCTCGTTGCCATCACCTAGCTCACTTAATGCGCCAACATTGTCTTGAGCCGTTCCATCTTCAATATCAACAATGAAGTCTGGGGGATTCATTAATGCGGCTAAATCATCCGCAGGGATGAGCTGAGTCCATTCAATATCAATATAGTCTTTAGCGTGAACTGCTGGAAATATTATGGTTCCCAAAATACTCACTAACATAAAACATAATTGCGGTATTTTCAGCCTTTTCATTGCAAGCCAACATCCTAAAGTGTGTTGATGATTGTAAATTCAAGTATTACATATAATAATGACCCAAAACAATACCGATGTTATAACATCACTCAATAATAATAGACTACGGAGTGTCATTTATGACTGCCGCTATTGCGCTTAACAGGCTAAGTTATGGTTATCAAACAGATAAATCGATCTTGTCGATCCCTCGATGGTCATTGCATCAAGGTGAACGCGTATTTTTGTACGGTGCTTCAGGTTCGGGCAAAACAACACTATTAAATTTATTATGCGGGATCTTAATGCCCACTGCTGGCAGTATTGAATTATTTGGTCACAATATTGCAGCGCTTACTGCTCGGCAAAGAGATACGTTTAGAGCGCAACATATTGGGGTTGTTTTCCAACAGTTTAATTTAATCTCATACCTAACGGTATTTAAAAATATCCAACTTGCCGCCTATTTTGCAACATCCTCAGGTCACCAAGCACCAGGAGTATTATCTCGCGCTGAAGCATTAATCAATACGCTAGGACTTCCGGTAGAGATATTACACCAACAAGTCAATCAACTCAGTGTTGGTCAGCAGCAACGTGTCGCCATTGCGCGAGCTTTGATTAATCAGCCCAAACTATTATTGGTCGATGAACCCACTTCAGCGTTAGATGCCTCAGCCCGAGATGCATTTATGCACTTATTGATGCAGATCTGTGAGGAGAATCAAACCAGTTTGATCTTTGTGAGTCATGACGCGGTGTTAGGGGAGTACTTTGAGCGTAAAGTTGATTTAACTGAACTTAATGAAGAGTCGTCACACCTAGCTCCGTACGCTGTTAATCAGGTAGTTAAAGCAACGGAGGGTAAGGCATGAATACCTTAATTTCTGTAGCATGGCATAGTTTATTGAGCCGCAAAAAAACGGTGTTATTGACGTTTTGTTCATTGGTGATCAGTATTGTGGTGTTGCTCAGTGTTGAGCATATTCGCTTACAAGCAAAGGACAGTTTTAATCGCACTATCTCGGGAGTGGATTTGATCGTTGGGGCACCCAGTGGCCAATTAAATTTGTTATTGTATTCGGTCTTTAGAATGGGCAGTCCCACTAATAATATTGCATTCGAAAGCTATAATATGTTCAAAGAGCATGATTTAGTTAAGTGGGCCATCCCCATTGCCTTAGGTGATTCGCATCGTAGTTTTCGTGTAATGGGTACGGATGAAGCGTATTTTGAGCACTTTCGTTACGGGAATAAACAGCCGTTAACATTTAACACTGGGGAGCCGTTTGAGCATTTATTTGAAACGGTCATTGGTGCCGATGTTGCTGACACACTTCAATATAAATTAGGTGATAAGATTGTAATTTCACATGGAATGGGTGCAACGAGCTTCACTCATCATGATACTTCGCCTTTTGTTATTCGCGGTATTTTAGCACCCACTGGCACGCCGGTGGATAAAACGGTCCATATTCGTTTGCGTGCACTTGAAGCGATCCATTTATCGCCTAATAAGCTTACAGCGGTCATCGCAAATCACGATTTAGCCCCACAACCGGATAATATCACCTCGGTGATGCTGGGGTTAACTAATAAATTTGCCACGTTTACATTGCAACGTAATATCAATAATTACCCTGATGATCGCTTGATGGCAATATTGCCGGGCGTGGCGATGGCGGAGTTATGGAGTTTGATGTCTACTGTAGAAAACCTCTTAAGGGTCATTGCGCTCTTGGTCCTTATTTCATCATTATTTGGTTTGGCTACCATGTTGTTAGCATCGATGAACGAGCGGCGGGGCGAAATTGCAGTATTACGTGTTCTTGGTGCAGGTCCTATGGTAATCTTAATCCTGATTTTATTAGAAGCACTCATTTTGGTTGCATTATCAGTGATGACTGCAATGGGAGTATTAACTTTAGCATTGCTAAGTTTAAAAGACTTTTTAGCGGCTGAATTTGGTTTGTTTTTAAGTCATAACATTCTCTCACCAGAGATAATCATGATGGTTGGGATGGTGTTTATTGCCACGTTAGTGGTGTCTATTTTTCCAGGGTATGAGGCATATAAAAATGCACTTCATACTCAATTATATAAAGGTTAGAACCTACAAAATGAAAGCTTTACTGCGTAAGAACTTCATCATATTGAGTGTGTGGACACTGGTGACACTCCCGCTCGCTAATGCCCAAGCAGGTTGGGAAGCAACTTGGATAGAACGATTTGATGGAACATCAGTCAATTGGAATAATTGGACTGCACAAACCAACGCTAATTATAATAATGAAATTCAATGTTATACCGACGATGATAGTTCTGCATTACGTAACTATGATGTTTCCAATGGAACTTTGAAAATTATTGCTCGTCGCGGTGCAGTGAATTGCGAAGGGTTAAATAATATTAATCGCCCTTGGACTTCTGGACGCTTAAACAGCAAAGACAAAGCAGAGTTTTTGTACGGTCGAATCGAAGCGCGTATTAAATTTGAAGAATTAAGAGGGGGGACTTGGCCAGCATTTTGGGCATTAGAAAATCGGATCGCAGAACAACCCATTAAAGGAGATAATGATACGGTCAATTGGCCAAACCCTGGTGCCGGCGAAATTGATATTTGGGAATGGTATGGTCGTAATGGCAGTAGTTATATCACCAATTTTTTTAATACTGGTGGTTGTGGCGGTGAATTCCGTCCTCAATACCCAGGTGGTACATCTGACGTGCAAGATTTTAACGTCTATGCGATTGAATGGACGCCTGACAATATCAAATTCTTTTTAAATGAGCAGATGGTTGTGGAGCATGACATTTCTGCTTGTCCGCAATACAAAGAGCCGATGTTTGTCCTAATTAATGTAGCAATGGGTGGCAATATTGGTGGGGCAATTGACCCGACACTGGATACCGCGACGATGGAAGTAGATTATGTCGCGCATTGTGTTGCTAGTTCTGCCAACGGCGCAACAGGTTGTAATGAAACGACTCCGATGGTTGCTGATGCAGATGGTGATAGTGTCGCGGATTCGGTTGATCAATGTCCGACAACGCCAGCTAATGTCAGTGTTGATAGCCGCGGTTGTGAAGTGTTTGAAGAACCTCAACAAGCAGCGCCTGAACCTGAGGCAGCATCTGAGAATGTGATTGCATTATTTAGCGATTGGTATGATAACATCGCCATGATTGACTACGACCCAGATTGGGGGCAAGCCACACAAGTGACTCAAGTCCAATACGAAGGTGACACGGTTTTAAAATATTCAGGGTTAAATTATCAAGGCACGGATTTTGGTGATAATCGCCAAGACGTAACGGATATGGATAATTTACATTTTGATTATTGGACTAACGATGCCTCTGCTTTAGCAATGTATTTAATTAGTCCTGGTCCGCAAGAAACTCCAGTTTCGGTAGCGTTAGAACTGGGGACATGGCAACAAGTCGTCATTCCTTTATCTGAATACGCATCGGTAGTCGATTTAACCAATACCTTTCAGCTTAAGGTCACTGGCAGCGGGACAGTATATTTAGATAATATTTATTTTAGCAAGAACGTAGAGTCTACTGAAAATACAACTTCTTCCACGAACACTGGCTCAGCATCGACAGGTAACACCGGTAGCACTAGTGGTTCAACCAATACGAACACTTCCACTACGAACACTTCAACGAGTAATACTACTACAAGTACGAGTGCGTCTAATAATACCAACACACCAACAACATCACTGATTGGTTCAGATGGTAGTGGCGGTAGTTTAAGCCTATATTGGTTAGCGCTTTTAGGCGTGTGTATTGGTTATCGTCGTCGTCATTTATTGAATTAATATATACAGAGTAAATAATGTTCACCTCTTTAACTAATACCATTAAATATAGTATCTGTATGTTAGTGATAGGAGGTGTCATACTGGGTTGTTATTTATTTATGACCTCTGAATTGCAACCTGTCATTTGGCAGCCTGATCCTCCTCAAACACTTGAGGGGGTATATTCCAAAAATAATCGCTTAGATGCACTGCAACCGCTATTACCTACCCAAGGTATAGGGCCTGAAGATTTAGCTTTAGGGCCTGATGGCATGTTATACACCGCTTATGAGAATGGCGATATTGTGTCATTTGATCCTCACGCTAAGGATATCAATGCCTCTGCCAAGTACATTCATAACACCCAAGGTCGTCCATTAGGTCTTCGTTTTAACGGCCAAGGCGATTTAGTGATTGCAGATGCGGTAAAAGGGTTATTAAAAATGACCTCATCAGGAAAAATGTCAGTGTTAGCGACTCATTATTTAGGAGAGCGGTTGCGATTTGTGGATCATCTTGCAGTAGGTGATGACGGTACAATTTACTTTTCAGATGCATCTATGCGCTTTGATATGCATAATTTTGTATATGATTTTATCGAAACGAGTATGACCGGGCGAATATTTGCATTTGAGCCTCACAGTAAAAAACTAACCTTACTCATGGATAATTTGTTTTTCGCAAACGGCGTAGCGATTTCTCAACAAAATGATTATTTGTTGGTGAATGAAACGGGAAAAGCACGTATTTTAAAATATTCACTGACGGGTGAGAATGCCGGGATGATATCGATTTTTGTCGATCAACTACCCGGTATGCCAGATAATATCTATCGCGATCCGGCTGGAAATTTTTGGGTAGGATTAATAAACTTACGCGACCCTTTAGTGGAGCATCTAGCGCCTTATCCATTCATACGTCGTTTGTTGGGCGGGATCCCTGCGCACTGGTTTAAGCCTGCTCAAGAGTATGGAATGGTGATAGCGCTGGATGAATCAGGACAGGTATTTAAAAATCTACAGACATCGCATGCTTACACATCCATTACATCCGCCTTGCCGCATGAGGGGAAATTATTTGTCAGCTCATTACGTCAAGATCACATCGCAATGATGGCATTGGACTAGGTGCTAGTAGAGACCCACATAGCGACTAGTAACGCACTAATCATACTTAAGCTTGTACCAAAAATCACATACTGACGGTGCAAGGGCTTGGCGATAACTTTTTCCTCACGCAAACGCACAAATAACTTACCGATAAACAGCAATACCGGGATGACATACTGGCCAGTGCCAACAGAAAATAATACGATTGTGCGTTCAAGGATCCCGATATAATGACCCTCATTGGAGGGGCTTACTGCAATAGATGTGTCCTTTTGATGCATTTTTTCACGTAAAGGCATGAGTATCACCATGATCGTAATCGCCATAGGGTTAGCTAAAAATACTAAGGCAGCACTCCAGATAATGATTGCTTGATGCTCGAGTAAGAAAGTGTAGGTACTGTCTGGTAATGCGTGACTATTAATGAGCAGATAAGTGGCTAGAATTAATACCACGATGTGGCCGATTTGGTCCGCTAGATAGTAGGGCAGAGTAAAGGTTTGGTAAGTTTTCCAAATATCAATGAGATAATGTGTACCGATTATTAAAATCCATATCCACAGCATAAACCACGAGCCATTAAAACCGACTAACCAAAATAATGTGGCTCCGGTAAGCAGTACGTGAGTCAACATATGGTATAACAAGCCCACGGAACGTTCATGACGAGCGACTTTATCCATTATCCAACTGTGGCGTTGAAGATAATAATCAGCCAGACAATGAGCGATAAATAACAATAAAAATATGATCATATTCTTATAATAAACCATATATATAGATTGTTCATCCCCAGACACTATTATTTATTCAGCATCTTGTGAAGCACCTTTAACTAATTAAATTGCGCATAGAAATCGACAAAAACGTGCAAAGCTTTGTTTGATGAATGGTATAGTGAATATCAAATCTATTGCATCATCGAGGTGATTTATTACCACTCAGTTAACCCCTAATCATACCCAGCTTTGGTTTATGCCATTGGGAGGGTGTGGTGAGATTGGCATGAATCTTAATCTCTATGGCCATAACGGACAATGGTTGATGGTTGATTGTGGGCTAACGTTTAATTCCCCATTAAATCCGGCACATGACAAAGACGAATATGTCAAACGACATGAATTAGTGGCCGCCGATCCAACATTTATTGAAGATCGCCGTGATCAACTGGCTGGTATTATTATCACTCATGCGCATGAAGATCATGTCGGTGGTATTCCCTATTTGTGGGAACGTTTTAAACAGCCGATTTATACGACTAAATTCACTGCAGAAGTATTACGACGCAAACTCAGTGAAGTCGAATTTGGGCATTTGGTCGATATTGTTGAAATCGAACCGCTCGATGAATTTACTATCGGACCATTTAGCGTTAAGTGGTTGCCCATTACTCATTCGTTACCTGAACCGTGTGGATTGTTGATTAAGACACCAGCCGGAAAAGTGTTTCACACTGGAGATTGGAAGTTGGATTCGAACCCTGTCGTTGGGGAGGGAGTCAACCGTGATCATTTCATGCAACTTGCGTCACTCAACATAGATGCCATGGTATGTGATTCAACTAATGCATTGAAACATGGTAATTCTGTGTCTGAAAGTGCTTGTGAATCAGGGTTATATCACTACATTAATAGCGCTCCCAAACGTGTTGTCGTGACGTGTTTTGCTTCAAATATTGCTCGCTTAATTACACTTGCCCGTGTCGCTCAACGCACCGGACGTCGAATGGCGGTTTTTGGTCGCTCATTGGTGAATATGATAGGAATTGCGCGGCGAACTGGATATTGGCCTGAAGACTGTATCATTATTGATCGCCGTCATGTTGGTTATTTGCCAGAAGAAGAAGTATTGGTTGTAGCTACGGGCTCGCAAGGTGAACCTCGAGCAGCACTTGGACAGTTGGCTAAGGATAATCATCGTGATTTATCGTTAAGTGCTAAAGACACCGTCATATTCAGTACGATTACTATCCCAGGTAATGAAAAACCAATAGAACAATTAGTGAAGGCGCTTAGCTCGCGACACATCCAAGTGGTTCAGGCTCATGATGCTGTACTCCCTATTCATGCATCAGGTCATCCTAATGAGCAAGAACTTAAAAGTATGTATCAATGGGTCAAGCCTGCGATAAGTGTTCCGGTACATGGAGAGCCTGAACATTTACAACGACACAGTGAAATAGCAATAGACAGTGGAGTCAAATCACGATTAGTCGGTCAAAATGGTGATCTATTTCAGCTTTCATCGCCGGTCATGATTAAGCGCGGTGCAGTCAATGCGAAACGGATAGCCGTCAAAAGATAGCCCCTAGAGACTGCTCTGACGTAACATACAAAATGAACTAACAGGTTAAGTGAAACACCTAATTTACAAGTTTAACTATTTTTAAATAATCTACCAATTTGTAAAATTTACGCTAAAATCTGTAAAAAAGTAAATAAAACACAACAATTGAGCGGTAATTTACCCGAAAACTGGTTATAATTGTCCAGTATAAAAGTTGTTCCAACTTTAGATGATGTTAACTTAATGTTGATAATGCGTCATAATCATGGAGCATGCATGCCATTTGATAATAATAAAAGCGATCACACAATGAAAGACTTTAAATCTCCTTTAGAAATGCTTTATCATTGGGAAACTAATCATCCTAATGATGTCTATCTACGTCAACCTATCAACGGTAAAGTACGCAATTTTACCTGGGCCGAAGTTGGTCAGGAAGTGCGTCAAGTCGCGGCGGGTATAAAAGCTTTAGCCTTAGACCCAGGAAGTCGCATTTGTATTTTTTCCAAAAACTGTGCGCATTGGTTTATTACTGATTTAGCCATCATGATGGCAGGACATGTTTCTGTACCAATTTTCGCCACAGCCGGTGGTGATACCATTAATTATGTACTGAAGCATGCCGACGTCAAACTGATGTTTGTTGGGAAATTAGATAATATTGAATCCGCGGTTGCTCCTATTCCTGACGATATGCCGACAGTCGCATTTCCATACGAAGGTATCCCTGGAAATTCCACATGGGCAGAATTTACTGATATTGCGCCATTATCGGATAACCCGAACCGTGATAAAGATGAACTCATGACCATCATTTATACATCGGGTTCGACAGGTCAGCCTAAAGGTGTTATGCATAGTTTTGCTACCATTAATTGGGCCGCACATTCTTGTTTAAACCAGCTAGATTGTGATAAATCTGATCGCGTAATGAGTTATTTACCACTTGCACATATTACTGAACGTGTGATTGTTGAACTAGCCAGTTTTTATTCAGGCATGCAAATTACGTTTGTCGAATCACTGGACACATTTAATCATGATGTCGTCAATGCTCAACCCACATTATTTGTTTCTGTCCCGCGATTATGGACGAAGTTTCAAATGGGTGTTTTGGCAAAAATGCCACAGAAAAAACTGTCATTACTCTTAAGTGTTCCAATTATCAAGGGAATTGTCGCAAAGAAAATAAGAACTGGATTAGGCCTCGATTCGACACGTTTATTTGCATCGGGTTCAGCCCCGTTGGGGCCAGCAGTTATTCGCTGGTTTGAGAAATTAGGCATTACGATATCCGAAGGGTGGGGGATGACTGAAAACTCAGCTTATGGGACTTCAGCCGTACCATTTCGTTCAGATAAGGTCGGTACGATTGGCAAAGCGTATGACGGTGTGGATATCCGCATCTCTGAAGCAGGTGAGATCCAGGTAAAAGCGCCTTGTGTCATGTTAGGGTATTATTTAGAACCTGAAAAAACGGCAGAGACCATGACCGATGATGGATACTTACGTACAGGCGACAAAGGTGAAATTGATAGTGAGGGCTTTGTTAAAATCACGGGGCGCTTAAAAGAGATTTTTAAAACGTCTAAAGGTAAATATGTGGTTCCAGCGCCAATTGAAGCTAAGATTGTCGAAAATACAAATGTCGAGCAAGTCTGTGTCACTGGGTGTGATTTACCACAACCAGTTGCGTTAATGGTACTGTCAGCTGAGGCTAATCACTTATCCCGTGATGAATTATCAGCTTCTTTATCAAATACCCTTCAGCAAGTAAATGCGACGCTAGAAAGTCATATGCGTTTAGACAATTTTATTGTTTTGAAAGATGAATGGACGATTGATAATGCTTTATTAACGCCGACCTTAAAAGTGAAGCGTCATGTTCTAGAAGAGCGGTTTGCGGATATTATCCAATCTAAATACGATCAAAAAGTCACATTTATCGATTAAACTGATAAAAAGTATGTTCTTTATATTAAAAAAGCCCTCATTTATGAGGGCTTTTTGTTAAACATATAGAGCGCTATTTACTTTAAATTACTGATTAGGGTAGCGCAGTGACAGTTGTTCATATACGGCATCGGCATAATTGTCTAAGGTGGAATCTAATTCGGCTAATACTTCAACGAGATGTTCATTATCTTCTCTTCCATTCCATTCTTTGATGTAAGTCCCTGTTTTATAGCCATGGTCTTGGCGGAAGAAGTTGAGGATATTTTTACCGACATATTGTTCAAAAAGGGTGTCTGTCGACATTTCACATTGTTCAATAATGGTCATAAATAAACTGACGTTAAAGCGTTTAGCTGCTGCCAGACCTGTCATTAACTCTAAATTATCGAGTAATGTTTGTTGCGTAAACTCATAGTCGGTTCCATCAAACGTCAATTCATTCACCGATGCTGTCAGTTGTTGGGCAATCGATTTAGCACTTGCGGTCACATCACCTTGGTATTCAATGAGGATATGAGACAATGCAAAATGCCAAACATCCACACATTCCATTTGTAACTGTGGCAAGTCTTTTTCTTGAGCTTTCCACCATTTCCAACCATGATGTTCGATGGCTTCAACCGATTCGACCATCGCTGCTCGCATAAATCCATAACCTGCATTGATCCAATCAGGATTAACTTTTGCATTCATTTTTTGTTGTAAATCAAGCATAGTTGCTAGTTGCTGAGCGTGTAACATAAACTTTTCCATCAAATGATAATCAGTCTAGTTTAAACTGTTTTTATTCAGTGGGTAAAGTTTGTCGTTAATTCTGTGCGATTAATTTATTTTGTATTGCAAAACAGCCATTGATAGTGTTTACTTAGATATCTACTGTATAAACATACATGCTCGTTAAAAAGAGATTTAATCGCTTTTTTTTTGAGCATTTTATCGGTGTCGATTGTGTAAAAGGATATTCATTATGTTTCACGTTGTGCCTTCCAATAAACAAGAAATTCTAACGCAAGTCTTAATTTCGTTTATTCAGGATGATTTTAAACGAGGCATTCGTGGGGTATTTGAGCCGACGACCATCTTAGTAGAAAGCCAAGGCATGCAACATTACTTGAATATGGAAATTGCTAAACAGACCGGTTTGTCTATGAATATTCAATTTCCCCTAGTATCGCGTGAGATCTACAATATATGCCGTTTGGTTTTGGGCGATACTGTACCTGAAGATTCCCCTTATAAACGTGAATATTTAGTCTGGAATATTTTTACGATTTTACAAGATGAGGCATTTATCAGTGATCCTCGTTCTGCTTACGCTAATGCTTATTGGCAAAATCAGTCTGAGTCACTTTTGCAATGTTTTCGTTTAGCAAAACAGCTTGCTGATGTGTATGAGCAATATCTAATTTATCGTGCAGATTGGTTAGCGACCTGGGAACAAGGCGGTTTAATAGGATTAACTGATACGCTTGAACCTTGGCAGCAACTGATTTGGGAACGGTTGGTCGAGATTCATCCCAATCATCCAGCAGCATTACGTGCCAGTTCAATATCACAATTATCACAACATCAAGATAAATTACCCTCATCTATTATTATCTTTGCGGTGAATACTTTATCTCCAACACAAATTGAATTTTTCAGTGCCCTAGCTCAATACACGGATGTTTATTTATTTTTCTTGAATCCTTGTAGTCAATACTGGGGAGATGTCATCAGTGATAAAGCGTTATTACGTCAACGCTTATCGCAAGGCATTGAGGAATTAGTGGCTGAAGATTTATCGCATCCTATATTAGCTAATTTAGGTCAACAAGGACGGGGGTTATTTAACCAATTACAAGATATACATTATCCTGATATGACGGATAGTCAGTTATTTATTGCTCCAGCAAAAGATAGTCGCCCCAATTTGCTTCAACAAGTTCAAGCAGACATTGCAAGCGCACAAGTGACTCCAGTGAGCATCAGCTTAGAAGATCTTGATTCATCTATTCAAATTCATAGTTGTTTCAGTGCTATTAGAGAGGTACAAACATTACACGATGAATTACTGCGCGTATTAAAAGCGGATCCTAATCTTCAGCCTCATGATATTTTGGTGATGTGTCCTTCTGTAGAAGACTATGCACCTTTCGTCAACAGTATATTTAGACCTAGCTACAAACCCGCTCAGTCAGATTCGCCACAATTAGTGTGTTCAATAGCGGATAGAGCGCCACTCAATTCAGAACCATCAGTAATGATGTTTTTGGACATGTTATCACTCCCTGATAGTCGTTTCAGCGTCACTAAAATCATTGATTATTTACGCATCCCCCACGTTCAAAATAATTTGAATTTAACGCAAGATGAACTTTCACTCGTTATTAATTGGTTATCACTTTCTCAGATTAAATGGGGATTGAATCAGGAACATAAAGCGACGTGGGTTGATAATCAAGACGTGACAGAACATTACACGTGGGAGTGGGGGTTAAGTCGCTTAGCATTAGGTTGTTTACACAGTGAAAGACAAGATGCCCATGATCATTTTGCGTATATGGATGAAGTAGAGGGCTTAAATAGTCGGATTTTAGGTAAACTGTTAGTCTTGGTGAATCGCCTTTCAGCGTTTCGTGACAAACTTAATGGGGATAAACCGATTGAGCAATGGGAATCTTTGTTAATGGAAATGAGCCACTCTTTGTTCGGTGGGAGTGCTGCCGAGCAAAAGGCGGAGCAGGTTATTCAGCAAGTAATCAGTCAATTGACTAAGCAAGTAAAATCAGCAGGGTATGCGTCTGATATTGGGTTGGCCATTGTCAGAGAAAGTTTATCGGATAAATTCAGTACGCCGGATGCATTAAATCAATTTTTGACCGGACAAGTCACATTTAGCTCGATGGTACCAATGCGTAGTGTGCCATTTAAAATGATTTGTATATTAGGGCTCAATGATGGTGCCTTTCCACGTATAGCGGTGCCCAATAGTATCGATTTGATTGCTCAGAGTGAGTACATGTTAGGCGATAGGTCTCGTCGTAACGAAGATCGATATTTATTTTTGGAAGCCATGATATCGGCACGTGATTATTTATACCTGAGTTACCAAGGTCAAAGTGTCAAAGATAACCAGGTTATCGAGCCGAGTTTAGTCATCCAGGAATTATTGCATTACCTTGATCAAAAATTTGTATTAAGTCAGGATGAAACTACGAGTGAAACCAATCAATCAGATAAATTGTCTACATACATTGTTCAACGTGCTCCCTTGCAACCGTTTAGTACCACATTATTCGCATCACAAGACGCTGATTTTGAACAAACCGGTTCGTTTGATCAAGGTTGGTTAGCATTAGCCAAGCGTAACGTGCTACCAGCAAAAAAAACGGCTATTACAATACCGGATGAGATATACCTAGATCAAAAAGAATTAACCACCTTATTTACTCATCCACTGAAATTACACGTTAATAAGCAATATGATGTTGTGTTAGATGAATATCTCAATGTAATGGACGATGTAGAGCCATTTTCATTAGATGGACTTGCTAAAGATAAACTTCTTGCTCAGGCCCTATGTGCCGCATCAGATAATAGTGTGACTGATCATTTACATGAAACCGGACTTGATTTTTTGACCCCCCTAATCAGTAGCGGCGATGTTTCTCAATGGATGTTACACAGTCAGCAGATACGCTTATATGAAGGATTACAAGACACGATTAGTACCAGTTTATCCCAACAAGCGACCACTCCTGATAAAAAAGCACACATGGTTGAATGGCAATTCGAACATTATCAATTTCACCTTAATGCGTTGTTTGAAATGGATAACGATTACCATACCCATAGCTTTTTACATAAGGTGTTAACTAAAACTCGGGTACTTGAACTCAGACTGTCGTTGCTATTTACTCATTGTTTAAAGTTAATGTGTTTTGGTGAGACTGGGAATACTTCAGTAAGGTATTTGAATAAACGGGAACGAACCCAAGAAGGTCAGAAAACAGCCTATCTTGAGGTGAGTAATTTGCATATTCCTCATGATTTTTTGACGGTAGCTCAAGCAAACACAGTATTAATGTTGTTTTCAGAGCAATATATTCAAGCATTACGTCAACCACATTTTATTCACCTTGATGTGTATCAAAATTTAGAAAGCATACGTTTAAAATATGAACCCGACATTGTCACTCATTTCAGTCAAATTCCTCATGTAGAATATTTGTTAGATGATTATGGTGAGCAGCGAGAAGATCCATTCTCACCCTATGCATGGAATATTAATACGTATTGTAAATGGTTGTTCCCGCATGGTTTTTCTCATCAAGATATTGCATTAGACAAAGTAGATACGTGGTATTTTCATCCTATCATCCAAGTCGCATTGTTAGGCAAATTTGACCCACTTGATCCCAGTATCGGAGTCTCGCTATGAAGCAAGATGAGATTATTTTCTCCCCACTAGATGTCATTAGACTGCCATTAGCGCAGCGGCATTTAATCGAAGCGAGTGCGGGTACTGGCAAGACCTTTAATATCACACGTATCACGGTCAAAGTATTACTCGTCAAACAGATATCGATCACCCAGTTACTGATTGTGACCTTTACTAAAGCTGCAACCCAAGAACTCAAAGCAAGAATCGCAGCGACATTGCAAGAATTTTTAATGATGTTAGATGAGTCTTCTGAGCAATGGGATCCTCTACTGACAAATATCATTATTGAGAATCAATTAGTGACATCTAAAAAAGCGCGCCTGATTCTTCGTCAGGCTATTTTAGAAATGGATGAAGCAGCCATATTCACTATTAATAGTTTCTGCGGTCGCATGATCACTCAGTCGTCATTTTTGACGCATCGTCCTTTCGAACAATCCATCATCGATGACAGCCAATCAATTTACATGGCTGCAATACATGATCAGTTTTTGAAATACCAAAATAACGAGTTATATAGAAAAAGTTTATCTGTGTTCGGCGTGGAAACACCGGAAGGTTTTTTCGCAACGTTTCAAAATGTGTTATTCAATAATTTACCCATTGAATATCCCAATGAAAGTAATATAGATAGATTGATTACACAATCTTTCCAACCCATGTTTGCATCGCTAAAATCGATACGCCGTCAATGCAGCATGATTCTATCTGAGTATATTGATGAGATAAAAACATTATTTGAGACTAACTATGCCAAAGTAAATATGGATGTGGATCGCGTCTTACATTGGTTAGATGCCGATGAGTATTTTGATGATGAAGGCTTAGTCAAAGCATTATTTCATGGTACTAGACTCAAAGGGATTGCAAAACATTTTGCTGTAAGTTATCAAGAAGATTATCTGGAGACATTAAAAACGTTCATCGGCAGTTGGAAACAGACAGATAAAATAAAAATGAAAACTGATGAGATGAGACACAGACTGCCTCATTATCGCCATATCGTGAAATTAATAACGGATATAAAAGTTCAAGCCAGTGATGATAAACAGCGTCAAGGTCTATTAGATCACGCCGATACGGTGAATTTACTGTATCAAGAAATCTCGTCAGGTAACGCTCAGCTCATTGAATATATTCGTACCCAATATCCCATTGCGTTAATCGATGAATTCCAGGACACCGATGCTCAGCAATACAGTATTTTTCATCAGGTTTATCCTCCTCAGAACTTAGATGTCATGTTGTTGATGATTGGTGATCCTAAACAAGCCATTTATGGCTTTAGAGGTGGCGATGTATTTACTTATCTCAGCGCGGTTAAAGATGCTCGTTTTCATTGGAGCATGGATACTAATTATCGTTCAACGCCGTCGGTAATTAATGGTTACAACACGTTATTTTATGGTTTAGATATTGTCCAAGATCCCGTATCAACAATGACCTCATGGGTGGAATCACTGTCTCAGGATCCGAGTATTCCAGCACCTGTCCCAGAAAAGGCGTTATTTGATTATCAGATTCAATATAACTGGATATTATCTACTCCTTTGGCTAAAGCCAACAAAACTCCCTTACATGATCCTATTTCTCAAGCGGGCACCCAATTTTTTCATTATGAAAAGCGAGAGGATGATCAGCTACAGCCTGCTATGTTGGATAAGATTTCAGCACAAATTTTAATGTCAAAATGGGTAGCCAACGAAATACAGCGCTTATTAACCACTGCAACATTAGGTAATCGCGCTGTCCTCCCTGCTGATATTGCGATTTTGGTGAATAAACGTGCTCAAGGCGATTTGATTAAGCGTGTTTTTGCTCAATGTGGTTTAGATAGTGTTATTTTGAGTAATAGAACGTCCATTTTTACCTCGCAGCAAGCGATTAATTTACATCGATTTTTACAAGGTCTCTTATATTTTAACCAAGACCGTCATTTCAAATCGATGCTGGCGACTGACTTAATGGGGTTAGCTCCAGCGGATCTCTACGAACTAGAACATCGTCCTGAGGATATTGAACAATATAAACTCGCTGCGCATCAGCTTTTCCAAAAGTGGCAGGATGAAGGTGTTCTTGTGATGCTCACGCATGTATTAAAAACACGATTTACGCTTTTTGGTCAATGTTTAGATGCCGAACGGATCATTTCAAACTACATGCAATTAGCGGATTTATTAAATGAACAAGAACGAACGAATCCTTTGCCGAGCATGACTGTGAATTTCCTTCATGAAAAGCTAGCGGGTGGAAATGATGCTGATGAGTATTATCAGCGTTTAGAATCAGATAATGAATTAATTAAAATTGTCACTATTCATGGTTCAAAAGGGTTAGAGTATCCAATAGTGTTTGTACCGTTTGATAGTTTTGGTCAACGAGACCCTATCAGTCCACAAGCTAAATACACCACATTTTATGATCACTATGCCCAAGAAAAACGTCACTTTTTAGCACGTTTACCCCTCAAAGATGCGATTCAAATTGAACAAGAGCGTAGCGAGGCATTACGCCTTTTGTATGTCGCAATAACCCGTGCGGCACATCGTTGTTATTTAGGGTATCAATCTATTCATCATCCACAGCACACGGCGATACATCAAATGTTTTCAAAGGTTGTACACACTCGCGATCAAAGTGTGATTGAATATATGCATACACTTGCTAATACAGATGATTCACTATTTGCCAGCCACAATGTCTGTGATAGTTTAAGTTTATCCATGTACTCCAAGCCAAGCACTGAGCCTGTTCTAGCAGCATTAACTTATGCTGGACCAACGCAATCTCAATGGCGCTTATATTCATATTCTAGTATTGTTAATCGAACCAAAGAAATAGATCTAAAAGCAAATACTCATAATGATGATAAAGCGAATGGGCAAGGTAGCCAGCCCAATCAAAATAATTCATTACCATTACGCTTTACCTTAATCAAAGGAGCAAATGCAGGCCAATTACTGCATAATGTATTGGAAAATAGCGATTTCATCGAGCCATTAGATGACACATTGATAACCCAAGAGTGTCTTAATTTTTTACCTGAACATATTGATGATGTTGAGGCAATCCAGGCTTGGTTGGATGAAGTGTTAGCAACACCCATATATCACCCTAAAAGTGATCGGACATTTAAGTTAAATCAGTTACCAAAATCCTGCACGTTAAGAGAGCCACAGTTTTATTTTCCTTTAGGAGCAACATCAATTGCATCATTAGGTGATTTATTAAAGTATCACCGGAGTGTTGATAAACTCCCTATGTTAGCGAGTGATGCGCTGGAGGGCATGATGCAAGGATTTATTGATTTAATCTTTGAGTTCAATGGTCAATACTTTGTATGTGATTATAAATCAACTTACTTAGGAGATAGATTTGAAGACTATACTCCTACTGAATTATTCAACGATATTCAGTCAAAACAATATGATTTACAGTATTTAATCTATGTGTGGGTATTACATCTTCATCTAACTTTAATCTTACCTGACTATGAGCCTAGCAAGCATTTAGGCGGTGTATATTACTTATATTTGCGCGGGATGAGTCCTCAAGCGCCCAAAAATAGTGGGATATATTTTAGGGATATCAGTATGGCCGATCTTAAATATTTATCTCAAACATTTTCACCGCTAGCAATGTCAGAGCCGGAGGATAAGTGAAGACATTTACTCAATTACTGCAACACTGCCATGCCGATCCTCATGATAAGTTGTTAGTAGCGACCCAATTATCGGCTTTTTATAAACCAGATATTGCGATTCATGCTGATGAAGATATTGACGCGTTTTTTCGTTCCCATCCTAACACCGTGACACATCAATTTGTGGCATTGTTACTTCTTCAGCAAGCACAGTGTGCTGGAAACAGTTATATCGAATTAGACAATTTAGTCGATAATTCGTTTTTTTATAGTATGGATAGTGACCATCCCACTCAGTATGCACTTGAACATGGCGTGCTAATGTCAGGCGTTCAGTGTGGTTCATATCAAGAGATCGAAACCAGTATCCAAGCATTAATTGATCATCCCTTACATGGGCATTTATTAGTTGTAGATAATGGGCGGTTGTTTTCAAGAAAGATTTATGAGTATGAACAGTTTATATCTGAGCAGATATCACACAAAATCACAACGAGTACTGCACCACTTAATCCAAAAGTGAAGACTGTTTTTGAACAATTATACCCTCATCCAATCAAAAATATTTGGCAAGCTATAGCCAGTGTGACAGCATTAAATCAATCTTTTTTTATTATTAATGGTGGTCCAGGTACAGGTAAAACATATACCGTGATCCGCACATTGTTATTGCATCTTGTTCAAGCGAATAAACGCCTCAACATTGCACTGTGTGCTCCTACTGGCAAAGCGGCTCAAAGATTGAGTGAGTCAATTTTAAATGAAGTTGAGTATTTAAACGGTCAAGGTATTGCACCTGAATTACTTGCTAGCATTCCGACTAGCGCATCGACAGTGCACCGATTACTTGGGTTAGGATACAGTCGCAATTTTGCTAAATATCATGCAGGTAATCCATTACCTCACGATATCTTAGTGATTGATGAAGCTTCTATGTTAGATACGCGTCTGATGTTTAGAATACTCAGTGGCGTTAAACCTTCGACTCGGATGTTGTTGATTGGGGATACTGCTCAGTTGCCTTCTGTAGAGTCAGGGAATATTTTAAAAGATGTGATGCCAAAACAGGTTAATCAATTTTCATCAGCGATGCGTCAGTGGATTCATGCGGTGAGTTCGACCTTAAGTACTCAATATCTTGAAGCCAGTCACAGTACACTTCACTCAGATGAGCCAACGAATGATTATGCTGCCACGTTAATGATTAATATGCGTTCCACGCATCATGTGAACGAGTTAGCGAACGCAATTTATCAAAATAATCCCACCGCAGCAGTAAGTGCTTTAGATAATGTGGTTATCCAGTGGTCGGCTTCATCACCCATGCTATCGACGTTATCATCCTCAAACATGCTATATGACATTCATGAGATAAACGCACAACAGATAAAACAAGCGTTTAAAGTGTTAATTCAGTTAATGACAACCGTGTTTTTTAAACCCTTGTTAAATGCTACAGAGCCGACCAAAGCATTAGCATTAATGCGTCAGTTTCGAATTCTCTCACCTACTCGTAAGGGGTATATGGGGGTTGAGGGAATTAATCAAGCCATTGATCAATTACTCGACGACGCGGGTGCAAAAAGTCAGGATCCGGAACGTCACCTCTATCATGGTAAAGCGATACTCATCACACAAAATGATATGCAATTGGGTATTT
The DNA here is from genome assembly GCA_949498985.1 of Glaciecola sp. HTCC2999. Classification (GTDB taxonomy): domain Bacteria; phylum Pseudomonadota; class Gammaproteobacteria; order Enterobacterales; family Alteromonadaceae; genus Opacimonas. The sequence goes on along the minus strand of CATECQ010000008.1, from coordinate 5,775 downwards.
ATAACGGTGACTCTGGAATCATTTTGCGTAATGAAATGCAACAGCTAACGGCATATATTGATAGAGGAGACCAACCTCCTTTAGCCATATCTCCTTATCGGATCACTCAGTTTCAATCCGCATATGCCATGACCATTCACAAAACTCAGGGCAGTGAATTTGACCAAGTATTAATTGTGTTGCCATCTGGGCTAACACACTCTATAAGTAAAGAATTGTTATATACCGGGGTCACTCGCGCAAAACATTATGTTGCAGTGACAGGTGATTCTCAAGACTTTGTTAACGCCATTCAAACATCACACACTCGGAATACGAATATTCAAATTAAACCTAAGTAACAGTGAATTGATGCGTGAGAGATTGATTTAACCCAAACTATCCTTCAGTGATGATCAATTATTCAGCAACAAAAGTTAGTTTTAACGACAAAGCTCTCTACACTAAATATATTAATAGTGGAGACCTTAATGCAAAAAATTACCTTAGTCAGGCATGGACAGGCATCATACGGAACGGATAATTATGATCAGCTCAGTGCACTAGGTCATGAACAAGCACAAATACTAGGCCGTTATTTTCACCAAATACGGACTCATTTTGATGCGGTGTACACCGGCAATATGGTCCGTCACCATGAAACGGCACAACAGATCCTGAGCAATATGCCCAACCAGACTCATGATTTTACTCAGTTATCTCATTTTAATGAATTTGATTTCGAGGCCGTAATCAGTGCCTATCTATCATATGCTGATGTCGCAATGCCAAGTCCTAATGCTCCAAGAGCGGAGTTTTATCGTTTATTAAAAAGTGCAATGCTAGCCTGGTCAGGTGATCACCTTTCAGGGCTACCTGAAACGTGGCATGGATTTCAGCAACGGGTCGTCAATGGTGTTACTCATATTATTAAACAATCCCCAGAAGCTAAGCATATTTTAATCGCTACTTCTGGAGGTGCGATAGCAATGCTAAAAGGGCATACGTTAGGTTTGAGTGTTGATAAATTAGTCGATACCAACTTACAAATTAGAAATGCGAGTTACCATCAATATTTAGTGTCATCTGCACAAATATTTGAAACGAGTTTTAATCAAATTCCTCATTTGGAACTTGCAGGCAACACCGCACTTTTTACTTACTCATAAACTAATAATAAGGTGAATCCATGAGCATATCCGCTGTAACGACGGCACTGCCAGACACTATGAATGCCATCGTGTGTGAAGCGTTTGGTCCGGTCGATAATCTGTTGGTTAAGGCGTTAGCATTACCCACACCGGACAGTGATGAAGTACTCATTAAAGTCCATGCTGCAGGGGTCAATTTCCCTGATAGTTTGTTAGTCCAAGGACTTTATCAAATGAAGCCTGAGCGGCCTTTTATCCCGGGTAATGAAGTCGCGGGTACGATTGTGAGTTTGGGGGCTAATGTTGCACACTTACAGGTGGGAATGCGGGTGGTTGGGTTAAGCATGTTAGGCGGGTTTGCGCAGTATGTAACGTGTAAAACGACCCATGTGATGCCGATACCAGAGTCGATTCCGTTTGACCAAGCAGCAGGCCTTATTACTGCTCACGCTACCGCGCAGCATGCGTTAGTGCAACGTGCACACCTTCAAAAAGGTGACATTGTCTTAGTGACGGGTGCTGCCGGAGGAACAGGGATTGCTGCGGTACAAATCGCCAAGAAACTTGGAGCAACCGTCATTGCCGCATGTTCAACCCAAGAAAAATTAGATTTTGCTGTTTCTCAAGGGGCCGATTTTACGATTAATTATTCGGAACAAAATATTAAAGAACAAGTGAATCACATTACCCAAAAACGGGGTGTCGATATCGTGTATGAATGTGTGGGGGGGAATATTTTTGATCAATGCAGTAAATCCATGGCATGGAATGGGCGATTGTTAATCGTTGGGTTTGCAGGCGGAGTGATTCCCAAGTTTCCAGTGAATTTAGCGCTGGTCAAAGGATATTCTGTAGTCGGGGTATTTTGGGGCGCATTTACTCTGCATGAGCCCAAGGTGTTTCAACAAAACATGCAAGATTTATTTGGCTGGTTAAGTCATGGTGATGTTACTGTGCATGTTGATAAACATTATACATTGGCCAATACTCCTCAAGCATTACATGATTTGAATCACCGCAAAGCAAAGGGCAAATTAATAATAATGCCTTCGGCTTAATTATCGAAACTAATAGGCGATCATAAAACCAATAAAGTATTCAATAATGCATGTCTCCCCTAAGATTCATGTATTAAATTATAAACATAATATCCACTTATAGAGAGTAGTCCCGATGCAAAATTATCAAGCACCTAAAAAAGATACCTTGTTTGTCATGAACGATGTATTTGATTTTGAATCACACTATCAACGACTTGGATTCAACGATGCCACTCCGGATTTAGTGGATGCTATTTACGAAGAAGCGGCAAAGTTTGCCGAAAATGTCTTAGCCCCTATCAATGCAGTCGGTGATAGTGAAGGATGCCATTGGAATGATGGTGTTGTTACTACGCCTAGTGGGTTTAAAGAAGCTTACGCACAATACGTAGAAGGTGGTTGGCCATCAATGGCACACCCTGAACAATACGGTGGTCAAGCTTTGCCTTATTCTCTAGCATCAGCGATGGCAGAGTGGTTTTCTGGTGCAAACCACTCTTGGGCGATGTATCCAGGGTTATCTCAAGGATGTATTGATACTTTAAAAGCCCATGGCACAGAAACACAAAAAGAAATGTTTTTGCATCATCTCGTTGCAGGCACCTGGACCGGTACAATGTGTTTAACCGAACCGCACTGTGGCTCTGATTTGGGCATGCTAAAATGTAAAGCTGAGCCCAATGATGATGGTACTTATCGTATTTCTGGGACAAAAATATTTATCTCAGCGGGTGAGCATGACATGTCTGAAAACATTGTTCACATTGTACTGGCTCGCTTACCTGATGCTCCAGCAGGGACTAAAGGCATATCATTATTTATAGTGCCTAAATATAACGTCGATGAGCAGGGAAATAAGGGCGATAGAAATACGGTTAAATGTGGCTCAATAGAGCATAAAATGGGGATCAAAGGGAGTGCGACCTGCGTCATGAACTTTGATGAGGCGCGCGGTATTTTAATTGGTGAGCCAAATCGTGGTCTTAATTGTATGTTTACGTTTATGAATATTGCACGTATTGGTACTGGGTTAGAAGGACTTTCAGCCTCTGAGGCATCTTTCCAAGGCGCCTTAGCATATGCTCAAGATCGCTTACAATTCCGCTCTATGACGGGCAAAAAGAATGCTGAAGGCCCGGCTGATCCCATTATTGTTCATCCTGATGTACGCCGTATGTTATTGACGCAAAAAGCGTTTGCGGAAGGTAATCGAGCATTAGCCATTTATTGTATGCAGCTTGTTGATGAAACCTTATACGGCAATGATGAACAGGCAAATCAACTAGCGAATGCTAAGTTATCGTTGCTCACTCCGATTGTGAAAGCGTTTTTAACGGAAACAGCGTTGGAAACCACATCTCATGGGATGCAAGTCTATGGCGGTCATGGTTATATTGCTGAGTGGGGAATGGAGCAATTGGCTCGTGATACGCGTATTTGTACGATGTATGAAGGAACAACGGGGATCCAAGCGATTGATTTACTCGCTCGTAAAGTCATGGGGTCAAATGGAGAATTACTTAAAGTGGTTCAAACTGAAATTCTGACGTATTGTGCAAGTATTCGTGAATACCAACAATTTAATGTTATGGCCAATGCAATACAGTCACATTGTGATGAGTGGTCACAGTTGACCAGTGAAATTGGACTATCGGCTCAACAAAACCCTGATGAATTAGGAGCGGCTGCCGTCGATTATCTGATGTATTCAGGTTATGTCATGGTTGGTTATATGTGGTTGAAGATGTCAGTAGTGGCACAACAAAAAATTGATGATGGGGTCGGGAATAAAGACTTTTATGAAGCGAAGTTATTGACTTCACAGTTTTATTTTGACCGTTTATTAACACGGACTCGCTCTTTAGTGTCGTCTATCAGAACCGGTTCAGATAACTTAATGAGCATGCCTGAAGCATTCTTTAAAGTGTAACGAGTCAGCGAATTGATACAATAAAAAAGCCCATCTTTATGATGGGCTTTTTGTATTTATCTAGTGTTCAACATGATTAATGTGATTGATAGACTTTTGCCACTTCCATAATTTGTTCACGCATCCAACGATGGGCGTGATCCTCATCCATTGATACATGCCAATATAAGAAATGCTCCATTTTAGGCATCTCAATAGGCATTTCATACATTGCTAAATCATAGTGTTTAGCAAGATGATAAGGTAAGCATGCCACCATATCCGTTTTAACGAGTGCACTGGGTACCGTTAAAAAGTGTTGTGAATGAAATTTCACTTTACGCTTATGGCCTAAATTATCCAAAGCAACGTCGATAACACTGGAGCTATCTTGACGATACGCGACATTGATATGATCCATTGATAAGAAAGTGTCTAAATCACATCCTTGTTTTAATAAAGGATGATTTTTGCGAGCCATAACGACATATCGGTCTGTCGCGATGCAGGTTTTATGTAAATACGGGTCAGTAAATGTAGATGCATCAGCAAAAAAATCTAAATTACCATTAGCCATCTCTGCCACGACTTTAGAACGAGACATTTCAAAATTGGCTAAGGTAATATTGGGCGAACCATTTTCTAAATGTGCTAATAACCGCGGTAAAATACTCACTTCCAGTAGATCACGGCTAGCAAAATTGAATTGCTTTTCGGCGACTTGAGGATCAAAGACATGACTTTCTTGGACACTTTTGCGTAGCAGCTCTAGTGCCGCACGTGCCGGAACAATGATATTTTGTGCCACTGGAGTCGGGGTCATACTATGACCTGTTCGAACAAAGAGAGGGTCATTGAGCATGTCACGCAGGCGAGCCAAAGAGTTACTGACTGCCGGTTGAGTAATGCATAAGACATCTGCTGCTTTGGTGAGACTACCTGCAGTATATATAGCATCAAAGACAGCAAATAAATTTAAATCGATTCTGTGTAGGTTCATAATGATTACGCTTATTAGTTTTGTTTATAATTTACTCTTAATTACATTATTTAGATTAATAAATGAAGAGTAAAATGTCTACTCATTAACATGAAATAACACATATGTTTACATTTGGATGTGGAAAAGTGAGTGAGTATTGAGTGAGGTGAATAGAATCGAGTTACAATTAAAAATGTTATTTATTTATATTTGTAATCACTATGGCAGAAAAACTGACACCTACTCAAATTCAAGCAGCGTTACTTGAACTAAACACCTCACTACCTGAAGATGAGCATTGGCTCTTAAACGATATACGCTTACAAAAAACGTTTACCTTTTCGTCTTTTATCCGCGCATTTGGATGGATGTCCCAAATGGCAATTTGGGCTGAAAAAATGAATCATCATCCTGAATGGTCTAATATTTATAATAAAGTAGAAGTCAATTTAACGACTCATGATGTGGGCGGGATTAGTGAATTGGACATAAAACTAGCAAATAAGATGGAAATGTTTAAGTAATTGGTGAATTAAACAACAACCCAATTAAACTTATGATTTATTATGATTTAAGGGTTGCGCCACAATCTATCCTATGTATAATACGCACCACTTGAGAGGGGAAGCACAGCAAACCTCACAAACCAGTTTCAAGCGCGGGATGGAGCAGTCTGGTAGCTCGTCGGGCTCATAACCCGAAGGTCGTAGGTTC
>CATECQ010000007.1 GCA_949498985.1 Glaciecola sp. HTCC2999 | reverse complement strand
GGCCACGACAGATAAACATGCTGCATATCACAATGCAGATTTTGTCATTATTGCAACGCCAACCGATTATGACGTAGAAAATAATTTCTTTAATACCAGCAGTGTAGAAGCTGTCATCAAAGATGCTATTTCCTCAAATCCGAATGCTGTTCTAGTAATTAAATCGACGGTTCCAGTTGGTTTTACACGAAAAATAACAGCACAATGGAAGCTTGATAATTTATTGTTCTCGCCAGAGTTTTTGCGTGAAGGTAAAGCTCTTTACGATAACCTATATCCATCACGAATTGTGGTTGGTGAGCAAAGTGAACGTGCCGCAGTATTTGCTGATTTGCTTAAACAAGGCGCAATAAAACAAGATATTGACGTGCTCTTTACTGACGCAACTGAAGCAGAAGCGATTAAACTATTTTCCAATACATATTTAGCCATGCGCGTGGCGTATTTTAATGAGTTAGATAGTTACGCTGAGTCCCACGACTTAGACAGTAAACAAATTATTCAAGGTGTAGGGTTAGATCCGCGCATAGGCAACCATTATAATAATCCTTCATTTGGTTATGGTGGGTACTGCTTACCGAAAGACACTAAACAACTTCTTGCCAATTATGCTGATGTTCCGAATAATATTATTGGTGCTATCGTCGATGCCAATACTACTCGCAAAGATTTTATTGCTGCTTCTATTCTCAAACGAAATCCTAAAGTCGTTGGTATATACCGATTAGTCATGAAGTCAGGCTCAGATAACTTTAGGGCCTCATCCATTCAAGGCATTATGAAACGTATCAAATCTAAAGGAATTGAAGTGATAGTCTATGAGCCGACTCTTAAAGACAGTGAGTTTTATCATTCTCGAGTTGTGAATAGCTTGGATGAGCTAAAGCAAATTTCAGATTTGGTAGTTTCAAATCGTATGGTCGAAGAACTCAATGATATCGCCGATAAAGTTTACACGCGTGACCTATTTGGTAGTGATTAAGCAATCTCAGTTCAACTTAACTCTTCAATACGTTTAGCGATCCACCAAAGCCGATCCTGTCCCCATGCGGCAAGGATGTCTTTGCCATCTTTATCTAATAACCGATAACTTGGTACTCCCCAACTGCCAAACTCGTACATACTTAGACGATTGTGTTCCAACAGTGCTTGCCAGGTATCGTCATAGAGATGTTCGCGAGCTTCACGCCAGTCAAGTCCAGCAGCCTCTACAACCTTACGTAAGCCTCGCTGATTATTACAATTAACCCCATGTGCAAAAGCGGCCTTTAAAAAAGCACTTAAAAATTGGTTGCCTTTGTTTTTTGTTAAAGCCCACATATATAAACTATAGCCCCGAAGAACGGGTTCTCCAATGGGATCATAGAAGTTACCATATTCAATATCAGAAGCCCGAGCCTCTCTACCGACATCTGTTGCAATATACATCTTTTTTTCACGTGGAGCGGGCACACCTCGCATCACCATCGGCAATACTGGTTTGACGACTAGATTTACCCTGGCGTCCTGGGCCATTTGAATAGTGGGATCCCAAGCAATCGCAGTATAGGGGCTGCGCAAAGATACATAAAATTCGAGTGTAAGCTGCTTAGCACCCTCGCCAAAATGTGACGGTATGACAGGTCTAGGAGCAATAAGTGGCAAACTAGGTGATGTTGTTGTACCTAAAGATGCTAATCTTTCTTCAAGGTGATAAAAACGATCAATACCCCAATACCATTCGCCACCATAGTAGAACATGGCTGAATTATAGTGCTTTAATTCACTTCTGCGAGTTCTGCCCGATTCATAGGTCGCTGACACTTTTGAGGGGGATGCATGTCCATATTGCTCAGCCAATGCTGCTAATTCCGCTTTATCACCGCGCCATAAACTACGACTGACTAGTACACCAACGGTTGGTACTAAATCGCCAGATAAGTGACATAGTATTGAGGCAGCTAATTGTATTTGTGCTTCATCAGGGTGCGTATTATCACTATCAAAATCAAGCCCATAATAAGGTGCTACGCGTTTGGCATCGTCTAATGACATGGCCTTCCATAAGTCTGGTTCGGGGAAATTATCATCAAGGGTAGGGGGCACAAAATGAACCACCAGTTCAATATCATACTGGGCAGTTAATTTGGCAAGTGTCTGTATGGCAAGATGAGAATAACCATCGTCTACCTGGTGAAAATACTCAACGACATGTGTTTGGCCTAAATTAACTCGTTTTATCTCATGTTTTTTTCTAAGACTATTTTGTCGTTTTTCGCTACTTAAGAAATTGACTAATTTAGAAAAAAAACAACGCATTAATGGAGAGGGAGTGCTACTTGAGGCCCCTTTTTGTTTTGTTATTTCACTCATATTTTACACCTTGATATTCAATTATATATCTTTGACTATGCGAAACCCTAAATGGACCGTACTGAAATTTTGTTCCATACCTTGTCGCGCTGATGCTCGATATCTACGACAATAAACCCACCCCCATTAACAGTGACGAAACTATCGATGATGTGTCTTGGCAGTTCACATGATTCGTATTTGATATCTGAACTGTTTAAGGCATCGTGAGCAAACATCCCTGCTGTAATAGCACAAGCAAGTATTGAAACAATGACATATGTTTTTTTCTTGGATGTTTTCATTATTTTACCGGCTGTCAGTTTTTTGATAGGTAAAGAATGCTTGAGTTCATTAATTATTTTTTATTAAGTTTCATGAAGCGTTTAGCGAATAAGACCATAAAGTACATCAATGTCAAAAAGCCGACAGCAAGACCTGCGAGTAAATACCAATAATTTTTTGCAGTGCCTTTTATGGCATTAATGACGAGTTGTTTACGTGAACCCTCTCCAGGGGGAAGCTCGAATACACCCACTTTGGTTGCATAGGCATGATACTCTTTTATCATGCTTTTAAAAATTTCAGGATTAGCGGCTGCAACATTGTTCGTTTCGCCTGGATCCACTGATAAGTCATACAGGTACCACTCACCATTGCCAAAAGGGGCCGGGGTTTTCGTGATTTTCCAATTACCTTTATACAATGCAGCCGTCCCGCTGACCTCAAATGCAAAAGCATCTTCTTCGCTCTACACCTTGTTTGATTGACCCGTGAGCACGGGTTTTAAACTCCGACCATAAAAATCATCAGGGTTATATTCTATTCCTGCAAAATCGAGTAGTGTTGGCGTAATGTCTGCTACTTGTGAGCGAATATCCAGCATTCCAGCATTCCATTATTTGCAATACCAGGGCCTGATACCACGAGAGGCACGCGTAATCCGCCCTCTGAGGCGTTGAATTTGAATAAGTGGAAAGGAGCGGCAGATACAGACGCCCATTCATGTCCAATAGCAGCAAGACTACCCACTTGTCCTAGGTTTTCATAACTGACATCCCAGCCTTCTAAAGCCATCCAAAACTTTTCAAACGCCTTTACAGCGGGCTTTGAGGTTTTACCGAGCGTATTGAATTCAGGCCCGTTATCTGAAGTGACGCTGTCATCTAACTTTAACAGCGATGTCACTGAAATGTCATTCTCATTTTGTACATTCAAATTTTATGACTTTTGGCAGATTATTATGCACCAACACTACCGCGCCATCTTTATCTCTGATATTCACTTAGGTAGTCCTGACTGTAAAGCTGAATATTTACTCGAGTGCTTAAACCAGTTCACTTGCGATAAGCTTTATCTTGTCGGTGACATCATTGATTTGTGGTATATGCAAAAACAGTTTAAATGGCCAGAAGCTCATAATGCAGTCTTTCATAAGTTAATTGAATTAAGTCATGGACCGACTCAAGTGATTTATTTACCTGGTAATCATGACCGTCCATTACAGCGTTATGATGGATTGTCTATTGGTGATATTCCAGTACAACGAGATATTGTGCATACCACCGCAGCAGGAAAGCAGTTTTTAGTATTGCATGGTGACCAATTTGACGAGCACGTTACTTTGGGTAAGTTTGAAGCATGGCTCGGGGATAAGGGGTATGATTTATTATTATGGTTAAACCGCAGTTATAACCGTATTCGTCATATGCGAAAAGCCTCATATTGGTCGCTAGCTGGTTATATCAAAGGGCATATTAAAGGTGCGAATGCGGCAATTCACCGTTACAAAGTTGCTGCATGCCAAGATGCCTCCAAAAGAGGGCTAGATGGGGTGATTTGTGGGCATATTCATCATCCAGAATATGATGAAATAGACGGTATTACATATTGCAATGATGGTGACTGGGTCGAAAACTGCAGTTTATTGTGCGAAAACCAAGAAGGTGAGTTAATGTTAGTTGATTGGATTAAGCAACGACAAACCATAGACTCTCATTCTGCATACACTGAAAGTGCTGCATAAGTATCAGATTATTGATGTTATAGACAGTGAAAGGGTTTGGTGTCAATGCCTTCTAGTTGACATACTGCCTGCACGATAGGATCCTGAGCTATTCGTTTAAGGTAATTAGCTAGGTTGAGATGTGCCAAGAGTGAAGGCTGTGTACACATGGCCCAATCTACCAACATAAATAAAAAATAATCACATGCTGTCAAGTCATCACCTAAGAGGTAATCGTGCCCTTCTAGTTGCTTATCTATAATCGATAACGCTTCATTAATGCGTTGTTCAACCGCCTTGATCACCTCAACCATGCCGGCTTTAGATAGGGTGTAGCGCTCTGGGTGATAATAGATTAATAATTCTGCTTGTAGTGTGTTATTCAAAAAAGCTAACCATTGGAAAAACTGCGCCCGCAAAGGGTCGCCAATACCAGGAATAAGACGATACTCTGGATAAAGCTCGCTGATATAAATACATATGGCGGGGCTTTCAAATATTGTTTGCCCCTCATGCACTAACGTAGGAATTCGGCCAACGGGATTTAATTGTAAATAATCTGCTGTTTTTTGTGCCTCTTTATCTTTATCGACAAATGTTAACTGAAAAGGGGCGCCGACATGTTTGAGTAAACAATGCGGAGCAAAACCTGCTGTTCGTGGGAAATGATAGAGTGTAAACATTGGCCAATAAAGACAGTAAAATAATAATGATATAATACGCACTTAAAATAAAAAAGTGCGAGTCATTTAATACATGGGGTTACTTATCTTTGCTGTAAAAGCAGATATAAGGAGCTGTTATTTAGCTGTTTGATGACTTTTCTTCGCGGCATCGGGGCGATGGCGTTTGACCATACCTTTGAGAAAATTACGTAACAACTGGTCTCCACATTCTCGGTAGCTTCGGTGATCTGGTTTTCTAAATAAAGCGGTCAGCTCTCCCTTACTGACGCGAAAGTCGATGCTTTCTAAAATGGCAAGCATATCGTCTTGTTGATAATTCATAGCAATTTTTATTTTTCGCATAATTTCATTATTAGTTAAACGCTGCCCAGAGGTTAAATAGTGAGGCTGAGACCCATCTTGTTTACCTCGATTTTTGATAATGAGAGCGTCTAAAAAGATACACAAAATTTTGTCACGACATGGCATGAACCCATCTTCTTCTTCGCGTTTCATCATATTTGTTAAATAACTTTCGTCTAATTCATAATCCATGAGTTTACATAGGCTGATAGTGGAAGAATTATTCAGGCCAAGGGCATAGCGTAATCGACGAAAGACATCATTTAAAAACATATAAGTAAGTATCATTAGGAAATAGGATGCACAGTATATCTTACGTACCTATTCCTACGAACTTATTTAGGTAATTTTTTAAGCAGGGCATTCGTGACTAACACTTTCGTAGTGTATGCTTGCCATTGAAGTGGAATTGTCATGTCGTGTTGTTGTGGTCATGTTGAAAAATTAGATATAATGAAACTTAAGGTGCTGTAAAGCCGTATAAGTCGAAAGTTAAATACATAGGAATGCTTCCACTATGACAGATACACACGCAAAGCAAAAAATCAGAGCGATTATTAGTTCTATTCGTGCTGAGGATGCAAAAATCCGTGCTAGGTTTCCTGTTTTAGCTCATCAAAATACAATTGGATTACTCTTAACTATCGTGTCTTTTGGAATGATGGTTGGATTGGGTTATTTATATTTTCTCGACGCTATTCCGGCGTGGCTCTGTATTATTCTCGCTGCGATGGTTGCCTCTATATCCCATGAACTTGAACATGATTTAATTCATCATCAATACTTTTCTAAAACGCCTCTTATTCAAAATGCAATGATGTTTATTGTTTGGGTGATGCGACCCAATACCATTAACCCTTGGTATCGTCGAAAAATACATCTGCATCATCACATCACATCCGGTACACAGCAGGATCTAGAAGAGCGACTGGTCGGTAATGGGATTAAAAACCCATTTTTACGTGGCTTAGTGATTGTTGATGGATTACTGGGCTTGCTCGTTAATCGCTCAACGTTTAATAAAGAAATTAAAGATTTTAGTTTTACCAAAGTATTTAATGCAGGCCTTCCCATTACCACAGCCTATTTTATCGTATTATATACGACGCTGGGTTATCATTTGGTTAGCTTGTTTTATCCATTAGCCAGCTTATTACCAAATATTGCGTTATCTACCATTAATGTATTTGAGTTTTTAATGGTGGTCCTAGTATTACCTAATATTGTTCGTTCGACTTCGCTTAATTTGGTCACGTCATCCATGCACTATTACGGCGGAGTGAATAACTTATACGAGCAAACGCAAATTCTAACAAGTAGATGGTTTAGCGTATTTCACTTGTTCTGTTTCAATTTTGGGAAAACCCACACCATTCATCATTATGTTCCTAACCAGCCTTTTTATATTCGCCAGTTCATTAGTGCCAAGGTTAACAAAGTAATGAAAGAGCAAGGGGTAAGATTTAATGATTTTGCGAGTATTAAAAATGCAAATCTGTATCAGCCAGAGCATTAAGTTATCTGTTAAATAGGCGTGTTTATGTGAATGAACACGCCGTTATCGATGCCAATAGAAAATGAGCCATTGATGGCTTCTATTCTATTTTTCATACTACTTAATCCAAACCCTCGCTGAACGTTGTCAATATCAAACCCTTTGCCATTATCTTTAATCCTCATTTGTATTTGGGAATCATTCAGCTCGCAGGTCACTTTAAATTCAGTAGCCTGGGAATGCTTAATCGCATTATTAACGGCCTCTTGTATTACTCTAAATAGCGGTAATGCTGTTTCGTTAGGGATTTCATATGCCTCACCCTTTAATTCAAATTCATAGCGGATATCGTTTACCGCTAATGCATCATAGAATAATTTGCTCTTGAGTGTGTTGATTAATCCCAGTCGCCCAAGTGTCTCTGGTTGAAGCCAATTAACCAGTTCGTGGACAGACAAATAAATGATATTGCTAAATTTCTTGATATTGGTAAAAGGGTTGTTTTCGTTTTTAGAGCAGCTAGCCTCTAGGTCAAGTAATGTAATGGATTGCTGCAGTGCACTGATGTTTTTGCTCATCAGTTTTTCAAGTTGTTTAGATAATTTTTGTCGCTGTCTTTCTTGGGCTGATAACAAATGTCGATTTAATTCCTGGATTTGTACATTGGCTTCAACTAGCTCTTTATTTCTGCCTTTCATTACGATTTGATTTTTTTGGTTGATTCGATTAATTTCATCCAATTCGAATACCATGGCATTGAGGTATAAGCTAAATATATTTAATGCGATTAAAAACCAAATTAACTCTTGGTTTGTAAAATCAATAGTTAAATTAAACAAACGATCGTGGGCTATTACAAATACAATAGCAAATATGCTAATCAATAAAGTGAGTGATGTCATACCCCACCAACGATAACGATAACAGAACCAAAAAGTAGGGATAACTAAATAAATACTTAAATAATGGACTAGATCACCCCCGAAAACTAACGTGACACCTGTCAATACCGTCATGACCCCTAATGAAAGATAACTTTCACCCGTTAGAGGCTGCATACTATAGATATGTTGATTCCTTAACATAAACATCATCATTAATAGACTAAAGCAGATTCCATAACCGACCATTTGTCCCATGAAAAACAATGACCATTGATTTACTAGTTCATTAAAATCCAAACCTTCGAGATACAATGCAATGTATCCAAATTGGTAAACTACTGATAACAACACACCCACTCCAATAATGGTGTGAATAAAAGCTAATGAGAAAGTTTCCTTATTTTGCAACAATCGCTGAGATGAATAAGCGCACACCATTACCAGAATCAAAGAAAATAACGAAAACAACACTGAATGTAAGTCATCGCTGAGGAGGTGTTGATTACTCAAAAAGTGAATGATAATAAAGGGGAGGGCGATGAGTCGCCAACTGTTTGCTGGGTAACAAATTAAACAAAAATAACCGACACACACTGTAAAGGATAACAATGGAGTATCGAGCAACGTGATTAACACGTTATCGATAAGTGCAGCAAGAAGTAGCATGACAGTTTGTATCAATACAATGAATACTACTGGATAGGACGCAGATGCTTGTGGATGTTGGATTAATGCAGATGGAAGTCTAGCGTATAATAGGGAGTTCAACATACACTCTCGCCCCTTCTTCATTAGATAAGAACAAATTACCGTTTAATGCCAACATATGATTATGTATGTTAAATAATCCTCCCCGAAGAGGCTGTGCTAGAACAGATTGACTAAATCCCTTGCCATTATCAACAAATTCAAGCGTAACTACATTGTGAAACAAATGAAGATTTAACCTGCAATGATGAGCTTGACTATGTTCAATCACATTATTAACACACTCTTGAACGATGCGAAATAGTCCAATTTTGAGGGAATCACTGAGTTCATTCACACCATTTTCGACTAACGGTGTATAGGTAATATTGGCTTGAGCAAGTTTAAGAGTGAAAAAATGCCCTGTTAAGGTGGCGCTTAAGCCTAAATCATCGACCATTCTAGGTCTTAACCAATACATCAAATCATAAGCATTAGAATAAATTTCGTCAGTCGTGATTTTAATTTTTTGTAACATGTGACGATTATCGGACGTTAATTCTGAATTTTTTTCTAGCAGCGGAATAGCCATTCTAAGAGCTGTAATGTTTTGACCTAAATCATCATGTAACTCTTGGGATACATTTTTTTTCTCCAATTCCTGAACCGCCATAATTTCTTTAGCCATGTCTTGAAGCTGTTGTTTATTTTGTATTAATTCATGATATTTGACATTAAGCTGCTGGTGATTAGTTTGTAAAGTTTGATAAATAGCATCATGTTCTAATTGTAGACCCGCAGTCAATAAACCGATTAAAAAGTAAGATACAACGAAAGGCTGAAAGGCGATCAATAGTTCTGGTGGAGCATCATATAGTAATACTAGGAGTATTAGGTTTATCCAAATTGCACCGACAATACTCGCGATCCATGTATAACGGTAACCGAGCCAAATAATGGGTAAAATTAGCAGGAGTTTAAGTAAGTTTTGCGAAAAATCAGAAATGAAAAACAGGAGTAATATAAGACTTGTGAGTCCAATAGCAAAACGTAATGATAGCTTTAATATTTGAGAATTGATCGGCTGTGGTGTATTTCTATACCAACGATACAAACAATATAGGCTGATAGTCAGCAATATGCCTGGATATGCTGCAATATTATGTTGTAAAAACATACCAAACTTTTCAGCATTGGGGACTTTGTCGTAGACAGATGTATTTGTCAGGAAGTGAAAACCAATATTTGTTAGTCGAGATAACATCCCAAATAGCACCACCGTCACAATCGCTTTTAACGAGAAAAAGTCGATTTTCGTCAGACTTTTTCTAGCTAGAAAGATAATTGGTAAGGTAAAAATGCTGGTTGTTAGAGTTACCATAAAATGTCGCGACCAATCATAATAAACTGAACCTTGATAATACATGGTTAGTCCGGCACCAATACCTAATGCAATTAAGGCGCTAGGCCAAAATTTGTAAGGTAAGACTAAAAATAGGATAAAGTGGAAACCCAGAGGAAAATACCAAATGGCAAAGTCTTTGACCACAGAATAGCCAAAGGAGGCTGTAAAAAAAATAAACTCAACACTTATTACACATATGATCAATATCAAATGTAAAAGCATGGGATGTTGAGGAAGTTTTAGTGTCGGGTTCAAAAGGTATCTCAAATATCAGGATAACTGTGGCATATATATAATGCCACAATTACTCAATTGATATCTAAGATTATTTCTTATATCGATGATTAGTTAGCGGGTCCAATAAACAATATATCGAAACCCTACAGTCGTATGGTTAAGTTATGTTAATAACTTGTCTGTCGTCCACGGAATATGGACAATATACAAGCACACACCACAAATACTAGCGACATAGTTAAAGCCATCGAGATAGAGGCCATTAATTCAGAAGATGTTTGAGAAGACATTAATTTATTTCCTAAATAAAAGTGAATGATGAGATTGACTATACTCATACCAACAAGGTTGCCTACGGTTCTACCTAAATTCATTGATGCTGATGCGACACCTACTTGAGATGCGGGGATAGCGCTCATAATGGCATTGTTATTAGGTGTTGAAAATAACCCAAAACCTAATCCGATTAAGACCAAAGCAATACTGACTACCAGAGCATCGGTAGTGGGATCCAGTTGTTGCATAATAATATAACCGGATAAAGCAATGACACAGCCTATTGAGGCGACCACTCTCGCTTGAAAACGATCAGATAGTTTGCCAGCAAAGGGAGCTACGATAGCCATCATTATGGCCTGTAATAATAGAATTTTACCAGAGAAAGCCGGTGTATAACCTTTTATGTATTGTAAGTATAAACTCAATAAAAATAATAATGCAAAATTACTCCCATACATAAAAAATGAGGTGGCTAAAGATACACTAAACACCCGATTTTCTTTAAATAATTGCACGCGAATAAGGGGAGCTGTTGATTGGCTTTGATGCCAAATAAAAGTGATGAGCAACATTAAGGATAAAAGCGTCAAGATCAGGCCTAATAAATCCGGTAGCATGGATAGGCCAATCACAAAACACGTGGCAAACCCACCGAATAATACCGTGCCGGTGTAATCAAAGCCTGTTTTGTCAGGATTGCGCCATTCGCCTTTCAAAGTGCAATGAATAAATATGACTAAACCAATGACGATAGGGACTTGAAAATAAAATACCGCTCGCCAGTCAATATACTCAGTCAAATAGCCGCCCACCGCAGGCGCCAGAGTGAGTCCGATGTAAACGCATGATGCAACCACTCCTAAAGCACTTCCTCGTCGTGAAGAAGGTACAATAGAAGTGACGATTGCCACACCAGTGCTAAATATCATTGCGGCAGAGGCCCCTTGGATTAAACGCCAAATTAATATCCAATCTATATGAGTGGCGATAGCACACATGAAAGCAGACAATGCGTTGAGGAGTAACCCGGCCATGTACATTTTTTTGCGACCATAATTATCGGCGATTTTCATTACCGGCAGCATAAAAGCGACATTGCTTAGTAAATATAGGGTTGGCAGCCATCCCACTTTTATCGCATCCGCTCCCAAATCATCTGCCATGGCTGGAATGGCTACGTTAACAGCAGCCATACCGAGTGGGGCAATGAGGTAGCCACTGCAAACGGCTATCAAAGCTGCCATGGTGGGTGAAATAGACCAAGAAAATTTAATGTGCATCACCAATATGAAATTAATAATGAATTGTAGCAAAATAAACTGATCTCAAATACATGGAGTCACGTTAAATCGTTATCTTGTTCTGATTTATTGTGTTGTGAGTGGTTTTATTATGTCGACACCCTCAGAAATATCCACTGAGTTGTTACCTTTAGCTTATGCTGATGCAGAAATGCCGATTAGCGGTGCGCCAAACATACCGGTAAATGGTGGACAGCAATGTATCCCTCAACATTACCTCACTTATGAACACACGTATAAAAGTGTGTGTGACATCATTAACGATATTGAATTTGATGAGCGTTACCCATTATTTGTCAGTCAAGAAGACAATGCTTTGATGATTCAAGTCGGTATTATTAGTTACGATAATTACAAATTGAGTTCGCACGATGAAGCATTGCACATTGTTTACGGCAGAAAATGGCGTGTAGAGAAAAATTTACCGAGTGCTGAGATCATTCAAACGGCATTATTGGCATTACAAAAAGCCAAAGAGCATGAGCTGCGAGAGTTATTTTGTTTATTTGATCGTGTGTCTGGAAAATATAGCACGCCTTTTAACGGTCATCATGATACGCCTTTACTCGTTAATACACTGGCAGTGGTGTCACAAAATACTCCATCAGGTTTAACTCACATCACTCGAGACGATTTACCGCTACTATTAAGCTTATGTCGATTTGATAGTCAGGCATTACGCGTCAAGCAGTGTGTGCACATTGATCATCAACGCTATGTGGTAGATATTGAGTTACATCGAGAATTAGATATCTCTAATCGTGACAAAATTCTATGTCCAGAATTACAAGGTCGGTGTTTGTCATTATTGATTGAGTCAAGTGATGCTAATGTGATTCTTAATCAAATTATGACACAGTTAATACAATTAGGTCATCAGCATGTGTCAGAGCACTTTACTTACCGAGGGTATCGCCGCTTTAGTCAATATACTGATGTGTTTGCAATTGGTGCGGTATCGATTGCGACACGAAATAAAATTTGGTCACAAAATCCTGATTTTTCGGTGGCAGTAAAAGCGACGAATCAAGCCGTCGATGCAACTCGAGTCCCGATTTTATCCGAAGCGCTTTGCTCATCAATCACGGAACAATTCCATGATATTGCAGGTCACAAACCAATAGTGGCTAAATGATAGGTAAATACTCAGAAATAATTTTTTGTGCGATATAAGACTATATTCGTTGCGCAAACAATATAATTTTCTAGATATAAGTGTGCCATAGGATTATGATCAAAGTAATTTAAGATTCGAAAAAAGGCTGTTATGAATATTTCTACCGCTATGCAAACTCGGTACGCCACCAAAATGTTTGATCAAAATAAACCTATATCAGATGACCATTTAGCTCAATTACTGAATGTACTGCACTTATCACCGTCTAGTGTTAATACCCAACCTTGGCATTTTATTGTAGCGAGTTCTGATGAAGGAAAAGCACGTGTCAATCAAGGCGCAACAGGTCCTTATGCATATAATGCCCCGAAAGTGACGGCTTGCTCTCATGTGATTGTGATGTGTAGTAAGATCCATATGGATGATGACTATCTAGTAGAGTTATTAGATCAAGAAGAGCAAGACGGACGCTTTACGAGTAATCCTGATTTCAAGGGAACCTACCACAAAGTACGTAGCACATTTGTCGATTTACACCGTTTTGAGTTGAAAGACACCCAGCACTGGATGGAAAAGCAAGTTTATCTAAATTTAGGAGCGTTATTAACCAGTGCAGCGGCGTTAGAAATTGACGCTTTACCTATGGAAGGGTTTGATTTTCCAGCATTAGATCGCGAGTTTAATCTGCGTGAACAAAATCTTGCTCCAATTGCTGTTGTCGCTTTAGGGTATCGAAGTGATGAAGATTTCAATGCCAATTTACCTAAATCTCGCTTACCTAAAGCGCAAATTTTCACCCATATTTAATATGGAATACTTTCATGGTGGATAGTAGACCTTCTCGTGGAATATTGTGCCTTGAGCATATTGCCGCAGTCAGTGTCTTACTCGGTGTATATGAATGTGGTGTGTTATTAACTCAATTTATACCCTTGCCTGCGACCATTATCGGGGTGTTTATTTTATTGGGTCTATTCATCCTACTAGGTCATATCCCAGGATTTATTCGTCGAACTATCCCCCAATATTTATCTCATATGTCGTTATTTTTTGTGCCTGCTATCATGGCAGTATGGTTGTTCCAAGATGATGTTATGACGCATTGGTTAGCGCTATTATTAGCGTTATTCGGAACTACTGTATTGAGTATGATATTAGTGTTGTGGCTCACTCATCGGTTGTTAAAGTCATCATGATGCTTTTGATTGAAAGTGCGGATGTTATTCGCACCAGTGCAATGTGGATTGTACTGTTACTGGCTTGTTATGGATTATCATTGCGTCTAGCGCGTCTTTGCAATCAGCATATTATCGCCAACCCAATTATCATTACCACGAGTCTAATGCTCCTGGCATCACAATGGATCAATATAAATGTTGATATCGTGATGGGGCACTTGCATCCGTTAGCTTATTTACTCGGCCCACTCACTGTTGGATTAGCACTGCCGGTTTATAATCAGTTAGCGGTATTAAAAAGTTTAGGGTTCAAGGTACTCATCCCCATTTTTATTGGAGGGTTGTTTGCACCTATTTCTGCCTTTAGTGTGTTGAGTGTGTTTGAAATAGAGCATACCTGGCAAATGACGATGTTGACTAAATCTATCACTACCCCTTTTGCGATGGATACCGCTAATATATTAGGTGGTATTGCCGGTCTTGCTGCGGTGTTTGTAATCATTACCGGGATTGTAGGTGTAATGGTTTTACCGCTATTGAATCGCGTACTTAATATCAATGACGATAAATCAAATGGTTTAGTGCTAGGGACTATCGCTCATGGGATTGGTACTGCAAAGGCGGTGCAGTTAAGTGAGCAAGCCGCTGGCTTTGCCTCACTAGCATTATGTGTCAACGGTATCACCACAGCCATCACATTAAGTGTTTTACTTGGATAAACATGCCATGACTTTAATGTCAATTATCTGTATCGTCAGAACGTTTTTGTAATTGCTTGTTCACGTAATCTTTGGGTTCATAGCCCTGAGCTTCATGCTCATCTGAAGTGCCTGATGCTTTGCTACTAATTGCACTGTTTACAGCATTATCGATATTACGTTTGCATGTCTCGATACTGTTGCCCACGTTATCTGCTTCGCACTGAAATTTTTGACTCGATAGCGCAGAATTGTAGAGAAGGTGACCCACATCGTTCACGGTACAGCCTGATAAAAGTACGATACTGGCCAGGCCCATTATGATGGGTGAGTGTTTTATAAACAGTTTACGCTGATTCATTGAGGTTTCTCTCACTTTAACTGATACTTTCTCTTGAATTTTTAGTATATTCTAAAGCTATAATAATTTCATAATAAAATATAATATGTATAAAAAAAGAGAATTATGTCTGATTTAAATACTGTCAACATTGTTTTGATTGATGACCATGAATTGGTATTGAATGCCATGGCACAGCTCATTGCATCTGAACCTCATTTACAGATAATTGGTACTTTTCAAGATGCTGAGACAGCCCTTGAAAGTGACCTTATCACGAATGACGTCTTGCTCATCACTGATATTTCTCTGCCAGGTATGAATGGTTTAGATTGTTTATCCTCGTTAAAAGCATCAGGTTTATCGGTGAATGCTATTGTCTTGAGTATGTATGAAAGTCCCCATTATGTTGCAACTGCCAAAGAACTGGGGGTAAAAGCGTATTTATCCAAAAGAGATGCGGGTGATTTATTACTGATGGCTGTGAATGAAGTCGTCAACGGTCACACTTTTTACAGTCCGCAAATTAGTGATAGTTTAGAGACTCAAACTGAAGAATTGGTTTTATATCAAGGATTAACGGATAGAGAAAAAGAGATTTTTATTTTGTTAGCTTTAGGGGATGAAGTAAAGAATGTCGCAAAATCCCTTGATATTGCGGTAAAAACTGCGCATGTTCATCGCCGTAATATTCTGAATAAATTTGGTGTCAGTACAGGATTCGAATTAACCCGGTTTGCCATTAAATATGGGCTAATTGATCCTGCACAACTATAATTTTTACGTAATTTAAGTGAATTAATGCGTCATCATTTGCTGGATGATGTCTTTTACCCCATGTCGAATGGGGTCTTGGCAAGGAAGTCCGGTTTGTTGTGAGATCTGTAAACACACTTCTTTCGCTGTTTTTTCATCTACTGCCATTGTATTTACACTGATCCCCACCATTTGACAGCGTGGATTGGTTAATCGAGCATGGGTTAAGTTTAACTCAATCGCTTCATTGATATCGGGCAGCGTATAACTTGGCATGCCCCGCATTTTTTCACGCTCTAAGATGTGGCATAACACTAATGCGTCAGGCTGTGCTCCATGAATCAAGCCTAATGTCACTCCTGCATATGCGGGTTGAAATAATGAACCTTGTCCTTCAATCACATCCCAGTGATCATCTTCGTTATCCGGTGTTAGTGCCTCTACCGCTCCCGATATAAAATCAGAAACAACACAGTCCACAGCGACACCTTCTCCTGCGATTAAGATGCCACATTGGCCTGTCGCTCTAAACGTCGAATTTATTTTTTGCGCTTGTAGTGCTTCATGAATTGCAAGCGTGGTGTACATTTTGCCAACAGAACAATCTGTCCCCACCGTTAATAGACGCTTACCGGTTCGGTTTTCACCACTCGCGGTTTTAAAACGTGATGTTGGGTGCCTAATATCAATCAAGTCAACCTGATATTGTGTAGCCAATGACACTAATTCTGGAATATCCGTTAATTTATCATGTAAACCATTAACAATATGCAACCCTTGCTGTATCGCTAATTTAATATCGGGTAAATATTTAGCATCAATATGACCCCCCGCATTATTAAAGCCCAGTACGAAGGTTTTGGCACCTAATTCAGCTGCTTGTTCCACGCTTAATTGAGGTAAGCCTGTGGTCACAGTACAATCTGGCAATGTGATTTCACCAATGCATTGCTCTTTGCGCCATGCAGCGATGCTGTTAGCCATTTTTAAGCTTAATCTATCGGTCGCATCACCTAAAAAAACAGCATATGGAGGAGTCAGTTTCATTAAACAATAATCCGTAATAAAGTTATGATTGTACGTCGTTTACAGGGACTTTAACACCTAATAGACCCACGACCTTTTTCTTTATCCAATTAAAAGGGGAGGCAAGGTCTAATAAAATAATATATAAGCAAGGCACTAATACTAATGTCACTAATGTAGCGTATAAGACTGCAAAACCTAATGCTACCGCCATTGGTATGACGAATGAGGCCTGCAGACTGGTTTCAAACATAATCGGTAATACGCCCGCAAATGTGGTGATTGAAGTCAGGGTGATGGCTCTAAAACGGGCACAGCCAGCCTCCAATACAGCTTGTTTAACGTCATAACCTTGTTTGATCCGCTGATTGATAAAATCCGTCATGACTAGGGAATCATTAATGACCACCCCCGCAGCTGCGATTAGACCAAACGTAGACATCATGGATAAATCAATTCCCATAAAGAAGTGTCCCCAGATGGCACCTGTTAGACTAAAGGGGATGACGGACATAATGATTAATGGTTGCCCATAACTTTTCAATGGCACGGCTAAAAGAATAAACACCATGATCATACCGGCATAGAAGAACATGATTTGTTCGTCTTGTTGAGCTTGTTGTTCTTCAATCGTTCCGCCCAGTTGAGTTTTTACATCAGGAAACGCTTCTTTCATTTGCGGCAGTAAGTTCTCTTTGATTTGCTCAACCACTGCATCCGGCTCAACTACTTCCTCGTCAATTGCACCCCAGACATACACGGTGCGATAACCTTCTTCACGGCGTATGTATGAAATTCCAGGTTCTTCATATAACTCTACAACATCCCCAAGCATGACTTCTTGGCCCTTAGGGGTTTTAATCATAGTATATTTTAAATCTGCAAAGCGCTCACGGGTCAGCTGAGGGTAACGCACCATGACTTTCACTTCCTCGCCATCCCGAATCACTCGTTGGGCTTCTCCGCCATAGAAACTTAAACCGACCTGGCGCGCAATATTTGAGATATCTAATCCTAAATCATCGGCGACTGGCAGCAGTGCCATGCGAATTTCTTTACTGGCAGGGTCAATGGTTGAGCTGATATCAAAGAGGCCATTTTCTTGTTGTAGAAGTGATATAAGATAACGACCAGCGGCATTAAGCGTGTCGATATCAGAACCAAAAATCATATAGCCAAATTCACCGCCGTCATTACCACCATTTACATCATCTTGGATAGAAAATGATTTCATGCCAGCAATTTCAGGGATCCTTTCTCGCCATCGACGCGCAAGTTCGAACGTATCATAATGTCGTAACTCTTCGTCTACTAATGGCACCACAATACGAGATTCTGTGCGACCTCGGTTAAAGGCTAAAATGTCCCGGATCATACCTGAGCCATATTCATCAATCGTCTCTTGTTCCACATCTAAGATGATTTTCTCAACGGTTTTTAACGCATCAATTGTGGTTATGTCGGACACCGTTTCACTCATTTCAATGCTGACAGAAGGGAAATCATGTGGGACTTTGGGGTTGGGTACCATGCGCACATAGTTTGCTTGAATTAACCCGATACTCACCAATAACATAGCAATAAAAAACATAAATACTGCCCAGCGATATTCGACACAGCGAGCAACAAAACGACGGTATTTTCCATTCACAAACCCAAAGAAAGCCTTGTTGAAGCGTTCACGAAATGAGCCTGGTTTAAGTGGTTTGAAATTAATGCTCGCAATGTGTGATGGAAGAATTAATTTAGATTCTATTAATGAAAAAATTAAGCATAAAATCACTACCATGGAGATATTAAAAAAGAAAGAACCTTCAAATCCACTGGACTGGGTAAAGGGAGCAAATACTGCAATCGTCGTCAACACACCAAAAGTAGCCGGGGTAGCCACACGTTTGGCGCCGCGCACAACATTATTGACACCGCCACCGTATTTTTCGACCTCACTATAAGAGGATTCGCCAATAACAATCGCATCATCAACCACGATCCCCAACACCATAATAAAGGCAAATAAAGATAAGATATTAATAGTGACACCAAACACAGGCATCATCATCATTGCCCCTAAGAAACAAACAGGGAGTCCCACCATCACCCACAGTGCTAGTTTAAACCGTAAAAATAGGGTTAACATTAAGGCAACCAGAATGGCACCTTGAAATAAGTTACCCAACATCATATCTAAACGGGCATTGAGGTAGTAAGTCATATCCACTAAGACTTTGAGCTCTAACCCTTGTGGTAAGGTTTTGTTTTTCTCTGCAATATAAGCTTTAACTGATTCAGCTACCGGAATTGTATCTTGTGATTTAGTGGCTTTAACATTCATGAAAATGGCGTTTTGACCTGAATACTTAAAATAGCGTTCACCTTCGGTAAATCCATCTTTAATATTTGCCACTTCATGCAGCAGCACGCGCCCGCCATTGGCACCTATCACCACGGGTATATTGCGAAATTCTTCACCATTGTATAACTGATTCTCGACTCGGACAGCAATAATACCTGCGTCAGTTCTCAATTGTCCTGCCGAGAAATTGGCTGAGTAGCGGCGTATTGCAGCTGTAATATCATTAATAGTGAGATTATATTGTTTTAATGTCTCAGGTTGCACTTCAATGGCAATTTCATCACTGGGGCTTGAAGCATTGGCTAAGGAGACATTATTGAGTTGGAGTAATTCTGTTTCGATTTGTTCAGCAATGGGTTTTAGCTGTTCGAGGGGGACATCACCAACCAGAGACATCTCAAGTACATCTTGTTGAAACTCTGCTTGGGTGACTTGAATAGGCTCCATATCAGCAGGGAAGGTACCGATACTGTCGACACGCTGCTTTACTTTATCTAATACAGTCGCCAGATCTTCACCTTGATGGATGCGCAAACTAATCCGGCCGCCATTGCGAAACGAACGCGAGACACTTTCTTTGATTTCAGTAATGTCTTTAAGACTTTCTTCGATTTTTATCAGAATGCTCTCTTCAATTTCACGTGGAGCTGCTCCCGGATATGAGGCTTGTACATTAATAAAATTAATTTCTACATTGGGAAACATTTGACGTTGGATAGAGTTATAACTGATCAAGCCCATGATGATGATAAAACCCATCAACAGATTAGACGCGACTGGATTATTAGCAAACCAAGCAATTAACCCTGTTTCTGTTTTGTTGACATCAACATCAGCATCAATCAATTCATTCTTGTCATCTCTAATAATATTACTCATGGCAGTGTTTCCTTATTACTGAGCGTTAGCTGACGGGTTATTGTCAGCTTGCTTGGTATGGGTAACCGGCGGTGTTGCTTCACCGATAATTTTCACTTCCATGCCGTTTTGCGGGTATTCAGGTAAAGTCATGACGATACGATCATTACGGGTAATGCCTTGGTCAATATAAAAATAAACCCCTTCTTCACGAACGACATTAACCGGTTTAGAGACCATTTGATTATTGTCATCTAATACCCAAATAGCACGCTTGGTCACTAGGGATTGAGGTACTTTAAAGACACTATTGATTGTTTGACCATTGAAAGCCACTTCTACATAGGTCCCAAATTTGATTTTTGGGGCATCGGTGGTGAGGCTGTAAGGGTCTTGAATTTCGACGACTAGATGTGTCATACGAGTGGCTTGATCAACTCTGCCTGTGTCTCGCGCAATGATGCCTTGGCGCTGAGTTTTGTTCAGCCCTCGCGAGATAACTGTGACTGGCGTATTGAGAATGGTTTCAGGTAAGAAAGGCGCATCAAATCCTGCGATAGGAAAGACAACTTCAGCACGTTCAATATTATGTAAGCGGGCAACTTGCACTCCTTTATTAACAAATTGACCCACACCAATATCACGACTAATAATAAGGGCGTCATAAGGGGCTGTGACTTGAGTATTATCTAAATCACGTTGCGCTATTTTTAAACGTGATTGGGCTGATTTTAATCCGGCTTGTGCACTTAGTAGCTGAGGTTTACGTAAATATAAATCGGTCACTTTCGTTGCAGGTAGGTTGATGGCTTCGCGTTTGGCTACATCAGCGCGAGCTTGCTCTTCAATTAACGTAGCTTGGGCGCGAGAGACTTCTGATTCAGCTTGAAGTACTGCTGCTTCGTATTGGTCAGCTTCAATGGTGAACAGCACATCACCACGTTTCACTAACCCTCCTTCCACAAAATTAGGATGCCAAGATAATACCTCACCAGACACTTGTGCTGAAATCGCCGTCGACTCTGCCGGGCGAACTTCACCATTGGATGTGAGTATCACATTGTGATCGATCTTTTCAGCGTTTTGCACACTTACTGTCGGGCGTGTATCAATTTCCTCTTTTTCTGCCTTCTCATCGGCCGAGGCTTTAATCATTGCCATCCCACCGATACCTGCGGCTAGAATTATCAGGGCTAAACCGGTTTTTTTAAATGTGCTATTCATGTATTTACCTTGGGAAATATCTATTTATATGCTGTGATAATATCTGAGCTAAATGTACAGTTCTGTAGCGAAATGTAACGAGTTGTAAGCATTCATCTAGACAAAAAAAATCACACCGATTAAGAGTGTGATTTTATCTGACAAAAATGACGATTAGCTTAGTAAGGTGCGCTTCCTGGTGTACGTGGAAATGGAATAACATCACGGACGTTTTGCATGCCTGTCACATAAGCAACTAAGCGTTCAAAGCCTAAACCAAAACCTGAATGTGGCACTGTGCCATAACGACGTAAGTCACGATACCAACCATAATCTTCAGGATCGAGATTCATTTCAGCTAAGCGTGCATCAAAGACATCAAGGCGTTCTTCTCGTTGTGAACCCCCAATGATTTCACCAATACCCGGCGCTAATACATCCATCGCTGCGACTGTTTTGCCATCATCGTTAATACGCATGTAGAACGCTTTTATATCTTTTGGATAGTTTTGCATGATGATTGGCGCGCCAATGTGCTCTTCTGCTAGATAACGTTCATGTTCAGAAGATAAATCTACTCCCCATTCCACAGGGAATTCAAACTGCTTGCCTGATTGTTGTAAAATCTCAATCGCATCGGTGTAATCCATGCGCACAAAATCAGAATTAATGACTTGTTCTAAACGGCTAATTGCGTCTTTGTTGATCCGCTGTGCGAAAAACGCCATATCATCTGCACGCTCTTCTAATACCGCTTTAAATACATACTTGAGTAGGTCTTCTGCTAATTGAGCAACAGTAGCAAGATCAGCGAATGCGACTTCCGGCTCAATCATCCAAAATTCCGCTAAATGGCGGGACGTGTTTGAATTTTCTGCTCGGAACGTCGGACCAAACGTATAGACCTTAGACATCGCTGTACAATATGTTTCCACGTTCAATTGACCCGAAACGGTTAAAAACGTTTCTTTACCAAAGAAGTCCTGACCATAATCAATTTGGTTTTGGTCATTCATGGGTAAATTTGTCATGTCTAACGTCGAGACGCGGAACATTTCACCGGCACCTTCAGTATCTGAGCCAGTTAAAATGGGGGTAGAGATCCAAAAATAACCTTGTTCATGGAAAAACCGATGTACCGCTTGCGATAAGCAGTTACGAATTCGGGTGACTGCGCCAATCACGTTGGTACGAGGGCGAAGATGTGCATGTTCACGTAAGTATTCAATACTATGACGTTTCGCAGCCATTGGATAAGTATCTGGATTTTCCACCATACCTACAACAGTAACGCTTGTTGCTTCAATTTCTAGTGCTTGACCCTGGCCTTCAGATGCCTTAACTACGCCAGTCACTGACAATGAACAACCTGCCGTTAACGAAGTGATTTGCGCATAATTGTCTAGGGTATTAAGTGCAATGATTTGCACTGGATCAAAACAACTACCATCATGCAATGCAATAAATGATAAGCCTGCTTTTGAATCACGACGGGTTCGTACCCATCCTTTTACCGTGACGGTTTGGGCGACTTCAAACGCACCGTTTAACACGTCGACAACTGAGGCATGCGCCATGGGAAACTCCATTAAATAGTTGGTAAGTGGATAAAAAACCAAATTATACTTAAATTCAGCTTTTTCTCCACATGAAATAGGGGGTAAATGTGACTTTACGGTTGTTTTCTAAACGATTTAGACTTTATTCTGCTAATGCACTGTAAATCGCGGTGCATAACTGCTTGATATGCGCTTGCGTACTGATAAAGGGAGGCATGACATAGACGAGCTTGCCGAATGGGCGGATCCAGACGCCACTGTTGACAAATTTCGCTTGGATACTTGCAACATCCACCGACACTTTTGTTTCTACTACGCCAATAGCACCTAAAATACGTACGTCCGCAACAGCTTCTAAATCAGCACATGGTGTCATATATTGTTGCAGCCATTGTTCGATATTAGCAACTTGAGATTCCCATTCACCAGTAGCAATTAACTCTAAACTAGCTGAGGCAACCGCACAAGCTAGTGGATTTGCCATATAAGTAGGACCATGCATAAACACACCTGGGGCGCTTTGACAAATTCCCATGGCCACATCTTCGGTGCAAATCGTCGCAGCCATTGTCATATAACCACCGGTCAGTGCTTTGCCTAAGCAAATGATGTCGGGCGAAATGCTAGCATGTTCACAGGCAAATAATTTACCTGTCCGGCCAAAACCTGTCGCAATTTCATCAGCGATCAATAAAATATTATATTGATCACATAAATGACGTGCACGTTTTAAATACATTGGATGATACATACGCATCCCGCCTGCACCTTGGACGATGGGTTCGAGAATAAGTGCCGCCAACTCATTATGATGTTGTGCAATGAGCTCTTCTAATGGTGCAATATCATCCTCATTCCAAGTTTGATCAAAACATGTTTGTGGAGCCGGGGCAAATATTTGCTCTGCTAACACATTTTTAAATAGTGAATGCATACCATTAATAGGATCGCATACCGACATCGCTGCAAATGTGTCACCATGGTAGCCATTGCGTGGAGTGATAATTTTATGTTTGTTGGGCTGGCCTTGGCAGGCGAAATATTGCAATGCCATTTTAATGGCGACTTCAACAGATACAGAACCTGAATCAGCTAAGAAAACGCGATTTAATCCATTTGGCACCATCGCTAATAATTGTTTGGTCAGTTTAATCGCCGGTTCATGAGTGATACCGCCAAACATGACATGTGAAAAAGCATCAATTTGGTTTTTCGCTGCGGCATTGATATGTGGGTGATTATAACCATGTATCGCTGCCCACCAAGACGACATACCATCGATTAAGATGGTGTCATCTGCTAATGTGAGTTCAACACCTTTGGCACCTTTCACTTCATAACAAGGTAAAGGGTGGGTCGCTGAAGTATATGGATGCCATAAATGGCGCTTATCATATTCAATATTGTTCAAATTATAATCACTCGTAAACTCGCTAGTGGGCTTTTGGTTGACAAAGCCTTAATACCGCATAGACTAACGCTCAAAGCTTATTAAGTAAAGAGTGTTAAGGTCGATGCAAATCCAACATAATGATATATCCCAACCAAAACCATTAACGTCTTCCATGCAACACGATATTCGTCATGATTGGACACTTGAAGAAGTCAACGCTTTATATGACATGCCGTTTAATGATTTAATGTTTAAAGCGCAAACGGTGCATCGCACGCATTTTGATGCCAACTATGTTCAAGTGAGTACCTTACTTTCGATTAAAACAGGCGCTTGCCCAGAAGACTGTAAATATTGCCCTCAATCAGCTCGCTATGATACTGGCCTTGAAAAAGAGCGCCTGATGGAAATAGAGAAGGTGATCCAGCGTGCAAAAGAAGCTCGAGCTACAGGCTCAACACGTTTTTGTATGGGAGCTGCTTGGCGTAATCCAAGAGAGCGCGATATGCCGTATGTAGTGGATATGGTCAAACAAGTTAAAGCACTTGGATTAGAAACTTGTATGACGCTAGGTATGCTGACCCGAGATCAAGCTATTGCGCTTAAACAAGCCGGTTTAGATTATTACAATCACAATTTAGATACTTCGCCTGAGTATTATGGTGACATTATTACTACACGTACTTACCAAGACCGCTTGGATACTCTTCAAAATGTGCGTGATGCTGGTATGCATGTGTGTTCTGGTGGGATCGTGGGAATGGGAGAAAAAGGCGATGACCGTTCAGGGCTTCTGATTGCGTTAGCTAATTTAGAACGTCATCCTGAGAGTGTCCCTATTAATATGTTAGTCAAAGTAAAAGGGACACCCTTAGATAAAGTCGAGGATTTAGACTCTTTTGAATTTATTCGTACGATTGCAATTGCACGTATTATGATGCCTCAGTCTTTTGTTCGCTTGTCTGCTGGGCGAGAGGCAATGAACGAACAAATGCAAGCACTGTGTTTTATGGCAGGTGCTAATTCTATTTTTTATGGTTGCAAGTTATTAACTACATCTAACCCAGAGACACATGAAGATGTGATGTTATTTAAAAAACTAGGAATTAATTCGCATCAAACCAAAGCCTATTCAGATGAGGCGCATGAAGCTGCGCTGCATGATGAAATTCAGACTCAACAAGCACAAGCAGATAGTCATGATTTGTTTTATGATGCAGCGACTCCCAAAGTGGTTGCGGCTGAAACCGTTAAGTAAGCATTATCTATGGCGTTTGAGCATTTACAAGACTCCTTACAATCATTAGCTAATGATTGCTTATTACGTCGTCGTACCATTTTACAAGATGATTATGACGGTGTTATCAAGGTCAACGATAAGCATTATTTGAATTTTTCCAGTAATGACTATTTGGGGCATAGGCAACATCAAGATATTCTACAATCCTATGTTGAGGGCTTATCTCGCCACGGTGCGGGTGCGGGTGCTTCTCCTTTAGTGACTGGGTATAGCCAATGTCACCAAGCATTAGAAGCACACCTCGCCACATCATTAAAGCGTGAGGCTGTAATATTATTTTCATCTGGATTTGCTGCGAATCAAGCGATTTGTCAAGCGCTACTCAATGACGGTGACACTATTATCAGTGATAAACTGATGCATGCCTCGTTTATCGATGCTGCCATTCATAGCCCTGCTACATTATTGCGTTTCAAGCACAATGATATGCATCATGCACAGCAGCAATTAGCAAAAGCCACTGGCCATCGCTTATGTGTTTCAGAAGGGGTATTCAGTATGGATGGTGATCAGGGGGAGTTAGATGCATTGCAGACTTTATCTGCACAACACAATGCCTGGCTAATGCTTGACGATGCTCATGGATTTGGGGTGTTAGGTGAAACAGGCATGGGTAGTGTTGAATCGGCTAACCTTAACCAAGACCAGTGTCAGATTGTCATGGGCACATT
The DNA here is from genome assembly GCA_949498985.1 of Glaciecola sp. HTCC2999. Lineage (GTDB taxonomy): Bacteria > Pseudomonadota > Gammaproteobacteria > Enterobacterales > Alteromonadaceae > Opacimonas. The sequence continues at coordinate 45,617 of CATECQ010000007.1, read as the reverse complement.
TGGTAAAGCAGTAGGGACGGGTGGGGCTTTTGTTGCGGGTTCACAAATTTTAATTGATTATTTAGTTAACACAGCAAAACATTATATTTATTCTACTGCCTTTAGTGCTGCTCAAGCAAAAGCGACATTAACGAGTATTGAACTTATTCAAAGTGGTGGAGCAAGACATAAATTACTCGACAATATTCAGTATTTTAAAACATTAGCTAAAGCGCATGATTTACCTTTATTAGCTTCTGATAGTGCAATTCAACCTTATGTCATTGGCGATCCTGCTAAAGCGTTAAACGCTTCTGAGTGTTTAAAGGGGTTAGGTTTATGGGTCAATGCCATACGTTCTCCAACCGTTCCCCAAGGAACCGATCGCTTACGAATTACCTTAAGTGCGTTGCATCAATATAAAGACATTGATGCGTTAGTGGATGGATTAATCATGATGAGAGCAAAAATTGGATAAAGCGAAAATAGCTTCTGCTTTCGGTGACGCTGCTATTCGGTATAATGAATATGCTCAGGTGCAACAGCGAATTTTAGGATGGTCATTAACGAATTTACCCCGTTATACATCTAATCCTAAACAAACATTTTCAGCGCCATCATCTATAGTGGATCTTGGCTGTGGTACTGGACGAGCCTTACCCGCACTCTCTGAATTAGCGGAAAATGTCATCGCTTTAGATATTGCTCAGCCAATGTTAGATGTGGCTGCCCTGAACAACGCTCACCTTGATAATATTCAATACCAATGCGCTGATTTTGATCAGTTAAGTCAACATTTTGCGCCACATAGTATTGAACAACTATTTTCATCTATGTCACTACAATGGTCTGCATCGCCACAAGCTCTGCTGGATTCTATTGCTGGGGTATTAGCGAAAACTGGGTGTGCAACGCTAACCATACTCATTGCACCGTCTTTTAGTCACTTGAAATTAGCTTGGTCGAGTATCGGACGAAGTCATGCAGTGCATGATTTTATATCACTTACAGCGTGGTTAACGGCAGCACAAAATGCCAATTTCATCGTCGATTATCAACAAGAAACGTTCATTGATGTTCATCCCGATTTTTCTTCTATGCTACATTCCATTAAAGGGGTGGGTGCCCATAGACCGGTGAATAAACCCGTTTTGGAAAATGCATCTTCAGGACCATCGATACCGTTAACAAAGCATCAGTTAAAACAAGCTGAAACGGCATTTTTAAACGTCAATGACGGCGTATTTAGTTTAGATTATCACGTTGTACAATTACATCTTCGCCATCGTACTTGAATAAGGAGTGCCTGATGCGCCAATATTTTATTACAGGAACAGATACTGACGTAGGTAAAACAGTTGCTTCTACAGCGTTAGTAACCGCATTTGCAGCATCTGGCTGTCGTGTCGCGGGTCATAAACCTATTTCGGCAGGTTGTGATCTCGTCTCGGTGGGTACGAATGAGGTTGCACTGCGCAATGAAGATGCGCAATTATTAATGGCACAAGCCAATGTCGAATTGCCTTATGATGTGGTCAATCCCTTCGCGTTTAAAGAGCCCATTGCTCCCCATATAGCAGCACTTCGAACTGGACATGAAATTTCTGCATCGGGATTATTAGATAATTATTCTGATTTGACCCGTTATGGTTTAGATGTACTTATTAGTGAAGGAGCAGGGGGCTGGATGTTACCCATTAATGAGCATCAAATATTACCCGATGTTGTTCAACAACTCGATATTGACATTATTCTGGTCGTTGGGATGCGTTTAGGGTGCTTAAATCATGCACTATTAACTCAGCAGGCTATTGCATCATCTGGTCTCAAACTTGCCGGTTGGATAGCCAATGCACCTGATAAACAGCCTTATTTTGAGGAAAATTTAAAGACGCTCACCGCTCGTATCACGGCTCCATTATTAGGCGTCATACCTCATGTAAATGACGCGACAAACGCCGCATCTTATTTAGATATCAGTCTCTTAAACTAATACTCATCTCTTACGGGTAAACATGCGTTAAAGTAAATACGAGAGATCAGCGCCAGCAGGGATCATTGTTTTACCTCTCTTATGAGTGAACAAGATGCCATCATAATCATGACTTAACGATAAGTGCGGTTCAGCGCTTGTGCCTGTTAATCGCAACGCACTACCTTCTCTGATCCCAATCACTGGGATTTCTGGATGAAGGGTAACAAACTCGTGAAGACGCTGGTCACGTGTCTCTCCATGAAAATCTTTTGGATGCTCGTCAGTATAGTGTGGGTTCAATTGACACGGGACAAAATTCAAGGCATTGAATGAGATGGGTTCAATGATCGGCATATCATTGGTGGTACGAATGGTTGACCCGCAAATATTCGAGCCTGCGCTCCAACCAATGTAAGGTACATCATGATTTCGTATTTGTGTCTGAATTGCGGTAATTAATTCTAATTTTTGTAATGTGTAAAGTAAGTGAAAGGTATTGCCACCTCCCACTAGTATCGCTTGATTATTGATGGATGCTTGAGCAATGGCATGTGCTTCGTTAGCGAAGGTATGCAAGCCAGTTACCACCAACTCGGGTAATGCGTCTTGCACCATTTTAGTGTAGGTATCATAGCTCATCGACACACCTGCATAAGGGACAAATAAACATTCTTTTGCGCTACCAACATGGGCTAATATATCGTCTTTAGCGGCAGCTAAATAATCACAGTTATTGACTCTAGATGAACTCAACATCAAAATTTGCATAATAAATGTACACCTGGGTTTGAATTGTCGATAGTATACAATAACTCATTGAATATATAAGTGATGGTTGAGTTGAATATGACCAAAACCATGAGTCATAATAATAAGCATCTATCAAATGTTGAGGTAAGCATAATTTGAACGCCCGTCCTGTTGCGCTGTTGCTCGCTATCGGCACCACCATGTTACTGGTATTGCTAAACCTTTTTTCTCATCCTGCTATTTTGAGTGATCCCGTTGAACAACATATTTTTATGCAGCTTTCCTTACCTGTGTTATTGACGGCTATTTTGGTGGGTAGTGCCTTGTCGATGAGTTCAGCTACCTTACAAGTGCTACTTAATAACCCCTTAGCAGACCCTGGCATCATTGGGATCAGTAGCGGAGCGAGTCTGAGTGCTGGAATGCTTATCGTTGGAGGCATCATTCCCTCCAGTGCTCTTGTGTGGGGGCTGCCGGTGGCTTGTTTTATTGGCGCACTCCTGAGTAGTCTATTGATCTTTAGGTTAGCTCAACGCCTTCAACTGACCCATGCTTCAGTCATTTTAGCCGGTATTGCTATTTCTACGGTATGTGCTGCAGCCTTAGCGTGGTTATATTTATTCGGTGATGCACAAGCAACCCGAAATTTGACCTTTTGGTTAATGGGCAGTTTTGAGCATACACATTATCCGATTTTAGGGATTGCTGGCTCGGCGTTAGTCTTTGGAATGATATTATTAGTGCGTGAACGCAGTCATCTCAATGCCCTATATTTAGGTGAGCATAATGCCCATTTGATAGGCGTGGAGCCTCGGTTACTGACCCGAAAACTGTTAATCATTTGTGCTTTATTAGTTGGTGTGAGTGTTTCGATTGCGGGATCAATTGCATTTGTGGGGCTGTTGGTGCCGCATATTTTAAGGCGATTATTGGGACGAGATAATCGCTTAATCATACCGTTAAGTGGAGCCGTAGGCGCGGCTTTAATGGTTTTGATTGTTAATATTAACACCGCATTATCTGGTGTTATTTTGCCCGTATCTTTGCTCACGGCTTCGATCGGTGGGCCCATTTTTATTTATGTACTATATCGTGGTCAAATGTTTGCCACTCAATTCGGTGGGCGTCATGGAGTCTGAGCAATCAATCGCACAAGACGATTTTAGCATAACGCTCAACGATGTCTTCATACCTGAGCGATTACATATTTCACATCTGTCATTCAGCGCAGGTTCTTTGACCCATTTGATGGGGCAAAATGGCGCAGGAAAATCCACATTGCTACATGTGATTGCAGGTATAACGCCATTACTGAATCATGATGCAGTCTCATTCAACGGTTTATCTGTGAATGCTATGAGTCGGCATCGATGCCTATTAACACAAAACAATCACAATGCATTTGGTCTAACGGTTGGAGAGATATTCTCGTTTTATACTCCTTATCATGAAGCACCATGGGAGATAGAAAAAGTCCTTGAGGTCAATCAGTTTATCACTCGAGATATTGATACATTATCTGGTGGCCAACAACAACGTGTTCAATTAGCACGATGTATGATGCAAGTGTGGCAGATGGCAGAATCAGGACAGGCAATACTGCTATTTGATGAACCTTTTGATGCTTTAGATTTAGCTTATCAAATTCAATGGTTAGCGTTATTACACCAATTAAAATGGCTTGGTAATATTATTATTGTCGCTCATCATCAATTAATGTGGCTCAATGAATGTGGCACTGATGATGTGCTTATTTTACAGGTGGGGCAAACTCAATTGTTTGGTAATGTGGCTGAGCAGTGGGGGGCACAATGTTTGATAGATTATTTCGGGATCAATGCGGCACAGATCCCAGTACATTTGCGTTGATTATGATACAATCGAAAAATAGATTTAGTTTAACATTAGGAACTCTTGAACCATGAGTGATTGGAGCATTGATAGCTGGCGCAATAAGCCTATTTTACAACAACCCACCTATGACAATACCAAAGAACTGGCAGATGTTGAGGCCAAACTAGCGAGCTATCCGCCGTTAGTGTTTGCAGCCGAAACCCGTGATTTATTAGGCCAACTTGCCAATGTTTCGCAGGGGCAAGGATTTTTGTTGCAGGGGGGAGATTGCGCGGAATCATTTTCAGAGTTTAACGCACCTAAGATCCGAGATACGTTCAAAGTCATGTTACAAATGGCTATCGTCTTAACGTTTGGTGGTCGTTGTCCCGTTACCAAAGTTGCGCGTATGGCCGGGCAATACGCTAAGCCTCGTTCTGCGGATATGGAAACAATTAATGGGGTGTCGTTACCCAGCTATCGCGGCGATATCATTAATTCGTTTGAATTCACTGAGTCTGCCAGACGCCCAGATCCTCAACGTTTGTTGCAGGCATATCATAACTCTGCGGCCACGTTAAATTTGCTGCGTGCATTTGCTCAAGGGGGCTTAGCCGATCTACATGAAGTGAATCGCTGGAATATGGCGTTTGTGGAAAATAATCCATTGAAAAGCCGTTATTCAGATATGGCCAATCGCATTGAAGATACCTTAGCATTTATGGATGTGATAGGTATTAACAGTCAGTCTCACAACACTTTACATGAAACCTCTTTATTTACTTCCCATGAAGCTTTATTGCTAAATTATGAACAAGCGTTAACACGTATTGATACATTAACAGGCTTACCTTATAACTGTTCTGCCCACATGCTATGGATTGGTGAACGTACTCGTCAATTAGACCATGCACACGTAGAATTTTTCCGCGGTATTAATAATCCGATCGGTGTGAAAATTGGCCCATCCATGCAGCCAGATGAATTAATGACACTGATTGATGCCTTGAATCCGAATAATATACCGGGGCGTTTGACGCTGATTACGCGTATGGGAGCAGATAAATTAGCGGATAACTTACCTAAGTTATTGGCACGTGTAAAAGCAGAAGGTCGACATGTGGTGTGGAGTTCTGATCCCATGCACGGTAATACATTCTCAGCTTCTTCAGGCTATAAAACGCGAAATTTTGATGCGATTTTACGTGAGATCCAACAGTTTTTTACCGCACATAAACAAGAAGGTACGCATGCTGGTGGGATCCACTTAGAAATGACCGGGCAGCATGTTACTGAGTGTACTGGTGGTGCATATAAAATTAGTGATGATGATTTAGCTCAAGCTTATCAAACACAATGCGATCCCCGTTTGAATGCTGATCAAGTATTAGAAATGGCGTTTTTAGTGTCAGATTACTTGAAAGCGAAGTAATTTAGCCATTTACCCTTAATGATCCTCGTTAGGGTGCGCATGTTAGTTCTGGGTGTGGTAGGTGCTTGGTTAATCAATTCGTCTATTTGCTGATTTTCCAAGGTCTGTGGGCTAACATGTGCCATGAGTAATGTATATCCGATATACTGTTTTATGCGCTTTAATGAATAAACGTACTGTTCTGGAAAACAGACAAGGATAGGCGCGCATAATTGGTTTTTGACACTGACAATCAAATCAGCCACATAGATTAATTTGGCAGAGGAATTAACTAAAGTAATATCCCGGTCAGTATGACCAGGGGTATTAATGATATGCCAATCTTCGAACTCCGGGACAACTTCACCATCACGTAACTGTATGTCTTCTTTTAAAATGGGAGAATACCAGATGTTTTGTCGCTTTTTCCCCATTCTGTCGGCTACCCAGATAGCTAGCGTCATATCGATCAAGTGTGCTAAGCGGCCTCGCCATCCTGAATACCAGGGTGTGGTATAGGTGCCAGTCACAACCATACACTGGGTTAACTGTTTTAACGATGCCACACAACCAGCATGATCAGGGTGTAAATGCGTAACCATTACGACCTTCAGATCGGTGATTGGGCGCTTGAGGGTGGTTAAGAAAAAGTTTTGAATAGTCGTTAAGTCAGCACGGCAGGCACCATCAAGTAAAAGACAGCCGTGGTCATACTCGATCAGATGTATGTATTGGATGTAACCTTGAATGATGTGATGTTTCATAATGATTAGTTCACTGACCTTTTTTGTTGTGCTTGCCATAACGCAGCATACACACCATTTTGTGATATTAGTTCACTGTGGCTTCCTTGTTCACGGACCTGACCATCTTCTAATACAACGATGATATCTGCATTTTGGATAGTGGAAAGACGATGTGCAATGACTATCGCGGTATGTTGTTGTGCGAGTGCGTCAAGCGCAGTTAAAATGCCTTGTTCAGAATGACTATCTAATGAAGATGTCGCTTCATCAAAAATGACAATCGGTGGGTTTTTAAGAATGGTTCGAGCGATGGCAACCCGTTGTTTTTCTCCCCCAGAAAGCTTTAGGCCTCGTTCGCCTACTTGAGTATCTAAACCATCTGGTAATTTAGCGACAAATTCACTGAGCTGTGCCATTGCAATCGCATTATTTAACTCGCTGTCATTGGCATTTGTGTCACCATATTGAATATTGGCTCGTAATGTATCGTTAAACAGGACCGTGTCTTGTGGGACTATACCAATGCCAGAACGCAATGATAGTTGCTGAAAATCCTTGATATTTTGTCCATCGATACTAATACTGCCTGAGGCGGGGTCAAAAAAACGAAATAATAGTTTAGCTAATGTGGATTTACCACTGCCGCTGGGACCGACGATGGCCACTTTTGAGCCTGCAGGTACATCAAATGAGATGTCTGTGAGAATATTTCGATTTTCTTCATAATGAAAATTCACCTGCTCAAATCGAATATGCCCTTTCGTGATAGTTATTTCAGAGGCGTTGGGTTTATCTTCTACGCCTACTTGAGTTTTGAGCAGCGTGAAGAGGTTTTCGATGTTCGCAAGTGCCCCTCGGATCTCTCGGTAAACGAAGCCTAAAAAGTTCAGTGGCATAAAAATTTGCATAGTAAAGGCATTGATCAGAACAAAATCACCAATCGTCATCGTACCTGCTTGAACTTCTAGCGCTGCTAAAATCAACATAGAGGTCATCGCGGTGGCAATAATCAGGGCTTGGCCGCCATTCAGTGCAAATAATGATAGACGGTTAGAGCGACGCGCTGTTTCCCAACGAGCTAGATTCGTATCGTATAAGTTAGCTTCATAGGCTTCGTTATTAAAATATTTCACCGTTTCATAGTTAAGTAGGCTATCGACCGCACGGGTATTTGTTTGATTATCTGCTTGGTTAACTTCCCGCACATAACGGGTGCGCCAATCGGTGGCTTTCATCGAAAAAAACACATATAACACCACGGATACCAGAATAATTAAAGCAAACGTGATCCCATAATTGGTGAACAAAATCCCCACAACAAAAGCGATTTCAAGTAATGTAGGACCGATATTAAAGACCATAAAGCGCATCAAAAAACTAATACCGTTAGTACCACGATCAATGTCTCGTGATAGCCCACCCGTTTGACGGGATAGGTGAAAGCGCAAATCTAACCGATGCAGATGTTCAAACACTTCAAGTCCTAAACGACGCATTGCTCGTTCTGTCACCCGACCAAATAATGTATCGCGCACTTCCCCTAAAATCACATTTAAAAATCGGATAACACCATAGGCGATGACTAATGCAATAGGTGCCAATAAAAGCGGTGTTATTGTATTAGGGTCATTTAAACTATCTACTGAATATTTCAATACAAACGGTAAAGCAACACTGGCTACTTTAGCGAGCACTAGACATAACAATGCCAGGGCGACACGTTGTTTAAACTCACCTAGATAAGGCAGTAATTTATAAAATACTGACCATGAAACGCTTTGGTCATCTTTAATATCAAATCGAGAAGAACGCATAAAAAAGTCTTATAATTGGCATATACCTGTGATAATTTGTGTAGTATACGTGCACAGAGTCTTGCATGTTCATCTTTATTAAAGGAATTTTTCAAAAATGACGGAAACAGCTGTTGTGACAAAGCGCATTGCTATCGTGGCACATGATAAAATGAAACCTCAAGCGATAGAGTGGACTAAACAACATACCACTAAACTTCAAGAGCATGAAATATTTGCGACAGGCACAACCGGTAAACTCATTCAAGCTGCTAATTCTGAACTATCGATTAAAGCCCTTAAGTCAGGCCCTTTAGGTGGAGACCAGCAGTTAGGTGCTATGATCTGTGAAGGTCAATTAGATATTTTATTTTTCTTTACTGATCCTATGACTCCACAACCTCATGATGTTGATATTAAAGCATTGTTACGCTTATCAACAATGTACAATTGTGTGGTAGCCTGTAATATTGCGACGGCTGATTTTGTGATAGAAAGTCCGCTATTTGTGACAACACAAACCCATACTAGTGACTTTTCTGATTATTCTGAGCGCGTCGTTGACAATATATAGTTGAGAACAGGCTATTGCTTGCCTTGGTAACCGCCTCTGGCTTTATTTACTGATATAGTGCTGTAAATAATCGTTAGAAAATTCAATTAAATAAAAAATATATTCTGATAACTGTAAGTTTTTATCTAAACCGACCGATATATATTGTTGTTAAGTCGTCAACAGGTAGGTTAGATGAAAATTGCATTGGTGCTGGATTCACGAGATTTCGGTGGAATAGAAAGTCATATTCTTGAGTTGGCTAGAGTGCTCATCGAATATTCGCTTGATTTGACCGTAGTTAGGTTAGCTGACTATGGTAATCATCCATTGATGACTAAACTGCAAAACTTCAATATACCAACTCACACGTTACACGGTTCATTTACTGAATTCTTTCATTTTATCAAAGTACAACGCTTTGATATTGTGCATTCACATGGCTACAAAGCCAACCTATATTCACGTCTTGTATGTCGTTTTACTTACTCTCAATCTGTATCAACGTTTCATTCCGGGGATCAAGGCAAGGGTAAATTATATTTATATGATGCTCTGGACCGTTGGACTGGCTTTGTTAGTCATTACAATATATGTGTCAGCGAGCCAATAAAAGCCAGTGTCCATGGTTCAAGCGACGTGATGTTAAATACCATCAATACTCAAGGTATTGAGCTTGAGTTTGGTTATCAGGTGGGGTTTGTGGGGCGCCTAAGCCGTGAAAAAGCGCCTGAACGATTTGTAGCGTTAGCCAAACAATTTCCGGAACAACAATTTGCTATGTTTGGTGATGGACCAGATTATCAAACATTGGCTGTGCAGGCACCCAGTAATCTCACTTTACATGGTCATCAAGCTGACATGCAGTCGGTGTGGAAAAATATATCAGTCCTGGTCTTACCTTCACGCAAAGAAGGGTTACCTATGGTCTGTTTAGAGGCAATGGTCAGAGGGATCCCTGTTATTGCAACAGATGTAGGAAGTATTGCTCAACTTATCACACCCGATGTCGATGGCTGGATCGTAAGCGAATACTCTCAGTCATCATTTTGTGACACTTTACAGGCTTGGTTTGAGTTACCTCAAAGCGATGCTTTATCTGTCAGGCACAGTGCAAGAGATAAGATCCTCAGTCAATTCAGTATGCATGAATATGTGCCTCAATTATTAACCCAATATCAACGATTACTGACAAATGTCGCTTTACCTGAAAAAAGAGGTGAGTATGTCTAAACCGACGCCTATTTTATTTGTGCATTATGGACATACTGAGTGGATCAGGGGCTCTGAGCGCTGCTTAATTGATCTTATTCATCATTTGGATTTGACCCAATACACGCCTATTTTATGGTGTGATACACAGATAATGGCACAACAATTTGCTGATTTGGACATGCCTGTCTATGTCGAACCTTTTTCTTTGTTATTGGGTTGGCATCAGCCGCGTTTTGATGTCAAAGCGACCCAGGCATTAATTACTTCTGGTCAGACAATTATTGAAAAACATGCTATAAAAATATTGCATGCTAATAGTGCTGCTCCTAATCAATGGTTAACGTCATTGGCTAATTCCCAAAATATTCCATTGGTTACCCATCTGCATGCCCGTTATGTTTTTTCGGAACGATTAACCTTACGTGTTCATCAAGCAGACCATGTCATTGGAGTCAGTGCCCCGATCATTGCTCAGCTGCGTGAAGATGGGATTAAAGCACGTCGGACACATGTAATTGCTAACGGTATTGATACCACTCGTTTGTTGCAGCAAACCTCCCATTCCATCAGAAATAAACAGCATTTAGCTGAAGATACTTTGGTGTTGGTTTCAGTAGGCTCTTTAATTGAGAGAAAAGGCATGGATATTATTATCCAAGCCGTTGCGATTATGCAGACACACGATATTGATGTGCATTTATGTATTATTGGTGCCGGTGAAGCCTTAGAACAATTAATTGCATTGGTAGTTAAGCTGAATTTGGAACCATATGTGACGTTCTTGGGTGAACAAAACGAAGCATTTGGTTGGCTGAGTGAAGCTGATATCTTTGTATCCGGTGCCCGAGAAGAAGTATTTGGTCTGGTTCTTGCTGAAGCCGGTTTAGCTAAATTACCCTGTGTCGCGCCAGATGTTGGTGGCATTGCGAGTGTCATTGAAGATGGCATTACGGGTCTATTAACACCGAGCGAATCACCACAAGCTATTGCTGATGCATGTCTTCGATTAGCGCATGATCCAGAATTACGTCAGTCAATGGGGCAGGCCGGTTACGAGAGAATACTCGCGAATTTTACTATCGCTCGAAATGTTGAACAATGCCAGCAGATCTACCAAATGGCATTGGCTCAAGGACGTTGTTATTCTGGCCGGTTATGGCAACAAACTACGGCGACACTCAACGTCATCAAACATTATGGAACAGCTTTATTGCGAAAATTAAGAGGTGCTCCTTTAAAACAAAAAGCATTTGTATGTATTGATACTATACCGTTTGCTGGAGGGTCTAAAATTGCCACGAGTAGAATGCTTGCGACATTACATCATGATCCCAAGCACATTCATGTTTTATCGACGAATCCATCATGCTGGCAAGACACTCCTTACACCCAGCAGGCATTACATGAATTTGGACCACTGACTCAAGCGCAGTCTGGATGGCGCTTTGTTCTCAGACATGTATGGTTAGCACTGCAAATATTGTGGCATATCATACGCATTCGCCGAGTCGTTTTAGTTGCTGGGTGTTCGTTACCGAGTAATGATTTTGCTTTAGCTATGATAAAAAAAGTGACCGGTATTGAGTGGTTGCAATGTATTCATGGACCTGTCTATCCTAGCCGGTTAAATGCGAGGCTCTTAAATTACGTTGATTATTTATTTTATTTACCTAGTACGGTGGCATCGTTAGATGAGACATTGGCTTTGACCAATGGCAGCATCAAAGCATTATCCACCACTACTTACAGCCGTTCATTTATTAATGGGGTGTCACTATCAGAGTATCAACTTAATCAAGTTTCGAGCAATACAGGAATACAGATATTGTGGGCAGCTTCAGCATTGCGTTGGAAAGGATTAGATTTATTTGTTGAGGCATTGCAACACTTTGACGATACGACCCGGCCCAATACGCATATTTGTTATATTCGACCGACACAGATTGATATGCCAGTTAGCGATGTGGATACACCACTAGCAAATCTTCAGTGGCATGAATCGCCAAAGGATTTAGCCATTATTCGTGAAGCTTGCCAGATTTTTGTCTCCACGAGCACTGGAGAGCCTTTTGGATTGTCAATATTGGAAGCGTTAGCTTCAGGGTTATGTGTTGTGATCCCAGCAGATAATGCTTTTTGGGATCTTGAGCTGGTTGACCAAGAAAATTGTGTTAAGTATCAACCCAATGATCCGCAATCATTATTCTTAGCCTTATCATATTGTTTATCTCAACCTGAAATGACTCGCACTATTGGGGTTAATGGACGTCATGTAGCACAGCGATTTGATGCAAAAACGGCGTACGGACAAATGCATAACATCATTGAAGGGTGCTTAATATGATGAATAAAGACCTCCTGCATCCCTTATTATATGGCTTAAGTATTGTATTGATGAAAGGGACCTCATTACTGATGCTCCCGTTCATTGCCCATTATTTATCACCAGAAGAATTTGGCAAAGTTGAAATTCTGAGTAGCTTGACAGTTATCGGAAGTGTATTGGTTGGCTTAGGACTAGAAGATAGTCTGTATCGATTTGCCGGGATGACCACACACCCTCAAAAACGACGTTATTTAGCCTCTGTTATATTTACACTTGCTAGCGTTATTACTGTGGTGAGTGTGCTGGCGATTATAGTATTTGGACCCTACTTACAGCCTATTATTCCAGGAAATATAGCCACTCAAGCCATTTTATTGGCGTTATCTATTGTTGCATTAGAAAGCATGATTTCAGTCCCGTTAGGCTGGTTACGAATGAATGATAAAGCCGTCACGTTTTTTGTCGCAACCACCGGTCGGGTCATATTACAAGCGGGTTTAACTCTTCTGTTATTACAATATTCAGCGGATGTGACCAGTATCTTTATTGCTGGTTTTATCAGTGCACTGGCCCAAATGATATTTTTGTGTATCTGTCAACTTCAAGACTGTCGTTTCATTTTCAATATCAAACTGACTAAACGCGTATTTAGCTACTCTTTGCCCATTTTAATTAGTGGCTTAGTGGGCTTTGTTTTAATGGGGTTAGACCGTTGGTTCATAGCCAGTTTAAGTACTTTAGAAGCGGTCGCTATTTATGGTGTGGCTGCTAAATTTGCTCTGGGTGTCGTCTTGCTATTGCAACCGTATACGATGTGGTGGTCTCCGCAACGCTTTCAAGTGCTACAAATGCCTAATGGTTCATACCAAGTATTACAAAAAATATGTTTAGGGTTAGGTTTATTAATGGTGGCGACGTTTGTCGTGATCACATGTTCAACTTGGTTAGTCGAGTGGTTAATGCCAACACAGTATCACGCTGCCATAGAGGTATTATGGGTATTGGCTATAGCAATGGCAGCAAAAGAAGCGGCTGAGTTAATTAATATCGGCTGTTTTATTCATGACAGTACACGCTTGCAAATGCATATCAATATCATCGGGGCTATTATTGGTGTAGTTACATTGAGTTTGCTGATCCCATTATTTGGCGCAGTAGGGGCCGCATGGGCCTTAGTCCTGGCTCAATTAAGTAAATGTATTGGGTTTTATTATTATTCGCAACAACAGTTGCCATTAGCCTATCCACTAAGGTGGATGTTGACCATATTTATTCTCACAAGCACTTTATGTGGTGTTATTGTTTGGCAGTTCACACCAATAATTCAGGTGATAGTGTGCCTGATAATTCTTGTGTTGATGGCGGGTATTTTGGGGTGGTGGCAGCGTTCAACATGGTCATTGATGCAAAGTAAAGGCGACTCATGTTAAATAAGTTGCCTGAGTTTACCCGTCATTATTTAATCCTGTCATTGTGTGGATTGCTTGCGTTGGTTTGGTATTTTGTGCCACACCCTGCAATGATCGTCGGGATCAGTATTTTACCTTTCGCTATTTTAATCATGCTCCATTTTCCATTTTTTATGGTGCTGCTGTTCGTTATTTTTTCTTTTTTCAGGATCCACGAAGTCATCCCACAATTGTATAACTTTAAAATTCCACTGCTCTTGTCATTGGCGAGTTTTGTGTCAATGGGTTGGAATGTGTTTTTTACCAAACGGTTCTCATTATGGTGGCGGCCAGAATTTACGGCACTGGCAACATTCTATGTTTTAGTGACTATTGGTGTCGTGATGGCGAGTAATCTGCCTGTAGCAATGGGGTATTTTATAAATATCTACGTCAAAATTGCCATTATGAGTTTTGCTATCGCTTGGTTAATTACGCGTGAGTCTGAATTTGTTATTGCCTCTGTGGCTATTGTTATTTCAGGTTGGGTTGTCGGTATTAAAGCATTGTCTAATAAAGCGTTAGGCATCGGCTTGGTCGAAGAGACGCGCGTCACTATCGGCAGGGTATTCGGTTCAGTATTAGGCGATCCTAATGATTTATCTTTGGTATTGATGTTTCCAGCAGCGTTCGCTGTAGGCTTTATCGTAAATAAAGGTATGAATTCTCCTACAAAACTCTTCGGTATTATCAGTATAGGTATCCTCTTTTCCGCAGTATTAGCGACACAGAGCCGTGGAGGGCTTTTAGGTATTCTTGCCGTCTTTGGGATTTATGCGTATCGACGCATTAAGAATAAATTTTTATTCTTCACAGTAGGCATAATAAGTGCACTTGTACTATACCAAGTAGCAGGAATATCTGGGCGTAGTTCTGGAGGAGCAGCAGAAGAAGGCATTGATGCCTCTGCGATGGGACGAATATATGCATGGGAAGCAGCAATAGGGATGGCGACAGATAATCCGTTAACAGGAGTAGGAATTGATAATTTTTATTCAAACTACTTTTTTTATAGTCCTCATTGGGACGGACTAAACCACGCTGTTCACAGCACATGGTTTGGTGTTTTAGCGGAGACCGGTTTTTTAGGATTGATTGTGTTCATTATCACGATTGTGATGTTAGTTAAAACAGCGCTTAGAACGCTGTCAACGATAGAGCAACATGAAACATATTTCTCTCCTATGATTAAAACAGTCGCAGAAGCATTGCTAGCAGGAATGATCGGCACATTAGTAGCAGGGACATTCTTAACTTTTGGATTCAGTTGGCCAATTTATATATTAGGGGCATTGACAGTAAGTCTCGCCCATTGGACCAGATTACAATTATTACTCATTGAGGAAAGCAAATGACAATAAAAAAATTCTCTATCTTAATCAGCTGCATGATGCTGGCAAGTCAAGTACATGCGCAGCAGTTGACTGATAGTACTACTTGGAAATATGTTGATTACACGGGCACTTCTACCCAAGCCACTACGGATAATGCTAAGAACGGTTTTGATAAGGATACTGGGACTCCTAAAATATTGACCAATATTATGGACAGGCTAGATGAAACTGTATTAGATGAGTTTTATGGATTAGTTCCAAATGGTTTGCAGGTCGACCCGACACTATTTGATAACACATTTAATAACATTTCGGTTAAAGAAGATTATGACGGTGTTGTGACCGTTAAAGTGGCCTTTTTAAATGAAGGTGCTGGATATAGAAATTCCTTAGGTTATTTTATTTATGACACTCTCAATCCACCCACTCAACAGACTATTGATGTTGATGTAGAACACGTCATTATTTTCCCTAATGCCTCTGCGGTAGGCAGTAGTGGTGGGTTACTCCAAGGTGACCAGGTAGATTTAAAGATTGAATTATTGGCGGGACAAAGCATTGGTTTCTTCATTGCATCCAATAATTGGAATGGTAGATGGGGTGAACAAAAAACGAACCTGCAATTTGGTCAACCGTTTTATACGTTACCTGAACTTAACCCTATCGTTGGTTTAGGTGATAAATATCACGTAGTTTTTGATGATAATGATTCCACGAGTATTTCATCAGAAGAGGATGGTGGATTTTTTGTATTTGGATTTGAAGACATTCGAACCGATATGGGAGACAAAGATTTTAATGATTTGATTTTTAATGTCGAAGTGTCACCTCTTGATGCGATAGACAACATGAAAAAAGCCAAAAAATTAAAAAAGATTGCGGATACTGAAATTACTAAACAAGGTAAGTTAGCATTTGAAGATAACTGGCCGCAAAAGGGCGACTATGATTTTAACGATGCAGTAATTAGTTATGACTTATCCAAAGTTATCACAACGCAAGAAAATAGCTCAGGTAATGATGTGGAAGTTATTAAGTCATTATCGGTTGCTTATGAAATTGAAGCGATTGGTGCCACATTTAGAAATGGTATTGCTTTATCTTTACCTGATATTAGTTTAGCTAACGTTGATACCCTGTCTTTAACTAAGTTTAATGCTGACGGTCAACAAATCGCACAGTATGATTACGCTAATGGAGAATTTTCTCAAAACGATATAGCCGTGAGTGGTTTTGCCGCTTATGAGTATCCGTTGGCTGTTGATAGCGAAAACCCTAGATTGGTCATTACATTAACTGAAAACTTATTTGAAGAGTTATCGGTGTTTGATGCTAATGCTGATTTATCTAACTCGACAGTATGTATGTTTCGCACTAGTCAAGACAGTGGTATTGCGTGTGATAGTTCAGCTACGGCAAATACTTGGCAACTTGATGTGGCATTTAAATTAGATGAAAGTGCTGAAGATAATTGGGTAGATGCCGATACAACATTACAAGCCATTAATTACGATCACTTTATGTTTTCTTCAGAAAAAGGAAATATGGAACAAGATTTAAGTTTATATCGTTTTGCGCGAGATAATTCCGATAATAATTGGTTCACTTTATGGAGTCGTGGTTTTAATCAATATGGATTATTAAATGGTCCAGGTCGTTATTTAGAGATTCATTTGTCTAATTACACCGGAACACAATGGTTTGAAATGGAAGGTAGTTATCGTGATCCTTCAGAGTTTTTGGTTGATGTTGGTGCTTACAGCGTTGATGCAGATTTTCAAAATGCGTTTGTAGTCAAAGACCAAAACTTGCCTTGGGCATTGGATTTACCTGCAACTTGGCAGCATACACTTGAAAATAAAGACATTAGTTTAGCTTATCCGTTATTTATCAATTGGTTAGAAAATCCTAATCAAAATACTGATTGGTATAAGACTAACATCAATGAAGCATTTATCTACTCAGCTCAATAAGGTTTTTTGTATGAAATTTTTAACATTCTTTTCAGTATCATGTACGTGTTTACTTTTGGCTGGATGTGGTGGTAG
The DNA here is from genome assembly GCA_949498985.1 of Glaciecola sp. HTCC2999. Classification (GTDB taxonomy): domain Bacteria; phylum Pseudomonadota; class Gammaproteobacteria; order Enterobacterales; family Alteromonadaceae; genus Opacimonas. The sequence continues at coordinate 28,206 of CATECQ010000007.1, read as the reverse complement.
CGGGGAAGACAACACTGTTGCCCCAATTAATACGGTACCTGTTACTCCCATTGCGAGTACTGCGAATACTAATGCTGCTCAAGGCCATACATTTGTTACATTTAATGAGCTTGATTTGGAAGCAAATAATCGCAGTGACAATATCGCCACTGTTGCGATTGCTGATGAAAATGACAATATTATTTTTAGAGCCAGTTTACAACCATCACAGAGTAAAGAATTTACCTTGTCGATAGCCGCGGGTAATAATTCATACAAAGTCCATTGGATTGGCTTTGATACCAATATTGATAATTATAATACCTACACTCAAGAGGTGTCTGATGTAACGAATGCATTAACGTTTGAAGGATTTTATTAAAATGGATTTAATCGACATGGAAGTCACCGCTAGCTTAAATATTTTATATGTAAGCCCTGAGCATTCATCAACTCAACCGATGAGTGACATATTAAAGACATTGGATCATAACCTGACACAGCATATTTCTTGTGAAAAAGGAGTCTCTGCATTACGAGCGACTCCAGAAATTTATGATGTAGTGATGGTTGATGTTGTTGCCTTTGACGATGATGCTTGCGAGTCGATTAAAATGATCCGTATGATGGAAAATTTACTGAAAGAGACTTGGCGACCTATCGTTCTTCTTGCTGATGGAAAGCACCCACAAAGGGTTGTGGATGGATTAAATGCTGGCGCTGATGATTTTTTGTCACTCCCGTTTCATCAAGATATTGTTCAAGCTAAATTAATAGCGATTAATCGCTTATTTGGTTTACGCAAATCTCAGAATAAACAATACAACCAGCTTCAAAAAGAATCATTAACCGATGTCTTAACCGGCGTTTCAAATAGGCGCCATTTTAAAGATATTTTGAAAAAAGAAATGGTCAAAGCTCAGCGACATGATCGCTCGATGTGTATTGCTTACTTTGATTTAGACCACTTTAAATCGATTAATGATACTTTAGGTCATGATGCCGGTGATGAAGTATTACGTAAAGTATCCAGTGCGATCCTGCAAACACTGAGAAGCGATGATAGTTTTGGACGCTTAGGCGGAGAAGAGTTTTGTATTTGTATGCCTGATACAAGCTTAAAAGAGGCGCTGATCCCCTCAGAACGTTATCGATTGACCATTGAACAATTAGAAATTGAATATAATCATGCCCCAATTAAAGTGACAGCGAGTTTTGGTGTGACCCAGTTTAAGCCTTTCTCGCACGATATAAGCTCTCTCTTAGCAAGTGCTGATCAAGCATTATATCATTCTAAACATGGTGGTCGAAATAAGGTGACATTGTTACCTTATAAACACCCTGAGGACAAAGCATGCACCGTGATTTAATCGTTTTCGGTGAAGATTGGGGGCAGTTACCTAGTAGTACACAGCATTTAATTAAGCACCTAGCAAAGAATCGAAAAGTACTCTGGATTAATTCTATTGGCTTACGTCAACCCCAGTTAACATGGCGAGATATAAAACGAGCTTGGCAAAAACTGTTTGCTAAAAAAGAGACAATGAATCGAAATAATAATGTCTTCTCTAGCCAATTTAACGTACTGAATCCCAAAACAATACCTGTTCCTAAAAGTGCGTTAATGCGCTTTGTAGCGAGTTATTTATTAGTTAAACAAATCTGTCCTGTGGCAAAAAAAATGGGTATTGATAAGCCTATTTTATGGACATCATTACCTACTGCTGTCGATATGATTGGTAAACTGGGTGAAAGTCAGGTGGTTTATTATTGCGGTGATGATTTTGGTGGTTTAGCCGGTGTTGATCATCAAGTGGTTGAACAACGTGAACAATTATTATTACAAAAAGCAGACTTAGTGCTGGTTTCAAGTGATGCGCTGAAACAAAAGCTTGATTCGCCTTACACCTACTTATTACCTCATGGGGTCGATTATCAGTTATTCAGTGAGCCAGCTGAAATATCAAAATTATTACCCTTGAATCAACCGATTGCTGGATTCTATGGCAGCATCTCACAGTGGTTACACCAACCACTATTAGTCGATGTGATACGTCAAATGCCTGATTGGAATTTTGTATTTGTGGGTAAGCCAGTAGTCGATATTAGTCAATTAACTCAGTTTAGTAACGTATTTGTCTTTCCTGAAATCCCTCATGATGAATTACCCAGTTTTTCACAGCATTGGCAGGTAGCGATGTTACCCTTTGTTAATAATGAACAAATTCAAGCATGTAATCCCTTAAAACTAAGAGAATACTTGGCTACCGGTAAACCCGTGATTAGCACAGATTTTCCTGCATTATCCCCTTATAAAGCATTTGTCCATATCGTAGATAATGCTCAAGCAATGATAGATGCAATTAGTGCATCTAAAGATGCAGTACAAAACCATGATCAACAAGCTTTAGTGCGCCAAGAAGACTGGTCTAATCGAGCAAAACAAGTGGAGTTACTACTAAGTTATGAATAATGTCGCTTACCAATTATATGTTTGGGTTGATATTGCATGGCGTCGCCGCTATGTCATTGCAATTCCATTTCTGATCATACCAATCCTGGGTTTTGCCGTAGGCATGAAATCCTCTAAATCTTATACGGCACATACTAGTATGCTTATCCAGGAAACATCTAAATTAAATCCATTTCTAGAAGATTTTGCGGTCTCTGCTATGCTTAAAGAGCGTATGTCGGCATTACAAACACTGTTACATTCTCGTCATGTGTTATACAAAGTAGCTATAGAAAGAGGGTTGATAGATGAGCAATCTTCAAAATTAGAACAAGAACAAGCCATTAATTTACTCTCCAATTCTTTAAGAATGGAGATGTCAGGGAAAGACTTAATTCGAATTGAGTATACCGCTTCAGATCCACTTGTTATAGAACCTATTTTACACACTTTATCGAATTATTTTATTGAAGAATTATTAGCTCCTGAACGGTCCTCAATGGAGGATTCATCAGAATTTTTAATGGACTTATTAACTGATAGAAGAATTGAATTAGAGCGTTCTGAAAATGCTTTGGCAGAATTTAAAAATATCCACGCAGAACAATTACCAGAACTACACATGGGAAATGTTAGCCGATTAGCACAATTAAAAAATCGACTATTTGAACGAGAAGCTGAATTAGCTGGAGCGTTAAATAGTTTAAGCACAATCGATAAGCAATTATCAAAAACGAATCCAGTGATGGCCAAATTAGAAGAAGAAATTGTTTCATTACAGAGTAATTTAACGTTATTACGTGCTCGGTATACCGATGAGCATAGTAAAGTGCAAGGTACATTAAGACGGCTTAAACGTTTACAAGCTGAACGAAATAGTGCACTAGCCAATATCGACAACCAAGTTGATACAGAGCAATTATTAACTATCGCTGGTTCGACTAGCTCATCTACTGATAATAATCAGCCACGTTTGTTGATATCCCAACTTGATCGCTTGCAAACAGTTCGTAATAAGGTGAGCTCACTGAGTGAAGAAGTGAAAAGTTTAGAACAAATGATTGTTGAACAAACGAAACAAACATCACAGCTTGGGGAGCTTGAAAAACAGCTGAATGTATTACAACGTGATTTAAAAGTGAAAAACAAACTTTATGAAGAATTTTTAGAACGCAGTGAGCTAGCTCGTGTCACTGGCTCTTTAGGTTCTTTTGAAAAGGAAAATCGCATTAAGATTATTGATTTGCCTTTTACGCCGAGTATTCCATCTAGTCCATCCGCAATTATGTTCCTATTCGCGGGTGTAGTCGGTGGCTTGATTTTTGGTCTTGGCTGCGCGGTGATTGCCGAAATTAATGATCAAAAAGTGTATTATCAAAAAACATTAGTTGATCAATTAGGTATTCCCGTACTGACTCGAATACCCCAAGTAGTCTCTCAAGATCTGATTGGAGAGTTGCTTGAATAGATTCAATTTACTGTTGTGTGTGGGTGTTTTCATTTCGTTTCAAGCGAATGCGTTAAAACAAGTATTAACTTTTCCTAGAGAGGTAGCACCCAGTGCCATCCTTAATGTTGAAGGGGTAAATAATAACAAAATCCCCGTAATGCTTATCATTCGAATCGATGATTCTTTGCGTCCATCTTATGCTCAGCGAGCGAATATTGAACGGATGTTGGCTCCTGGCCCTTTTGATATCCAGTTAACCTTAGGCAATACCTTAAAAAGTAATAAAACCCCTTTAGATTTAGCCTCATTAAGACAAGCGATTGTCTTTAGTTTAGATGATTCTGCAGATTTAATTATTCAACGATTTTCAGTCGATACGCCCCCTGAACGAACAACCAATTTACTAGCATGGGATTTGGGCGCTAAATTTTCGCCAGTATGGCCTAATTTTAAACGTATTACCCCCCAACATTCAGCATTAAGTGGTCGCGTGTTAACTGCGCTGCAGCGAGATAGACATTTTTCAATTACCGAAGGGCTCATTACTGATGGTATTAAAGGGATTGAAAAATTAACCTTACCACCAACCAATACACGTTCAACTGTCACATTGTTTATGCATGATATGGGAGATTGGGAATATACTCCTCGAATATTATCTCGTTCAATCAAAGTGAACGGTAACACCGTATTTGATAAACAAATTAATCATCAACAATGGCTGAGTGAACATTATTTAAAAGGTCACAAAGCTAATTTTAATGCCCAAACTTCGATATTTGATTCGTTAATTGAGTCTCATTATCAGCCCATTTCGTTTGACTTACCTCAAAGCCGTTCTCCTCACGTAATTTCTTTTCATGGTGATATGCCTGAAGCCGGATTCGTGAGTGCAATTATTGTTGAACCCGCTAATGATATGCAATTTTCAGCATCCTTGGTTCGCGACCGGCAACGCTGGTGGGAACGTAATTGGCCTATCGACTTAGAGCCTAAAGGTCCTCAACGTATCAATCAAGTATTAGGGCAAAGCTCGGAAATACTTGATATCGATATGGCACAACATAGTAACGAGTTTGTCGTTTATCAGCTACATTCACAATCAGGTGAAATAATTTCAAATATTAAACTGATCAACGACCATCGAAACGCAGGAATACACACTGAGTTGCGCCAAAGTCGCTGGCAATTACGTCGAAAAGGGTTAAAAAGCAATGTTCTGCAGCCTAGTTCACAATATTTGACGCAACCGTATGTGTCGTATCCAACGTCTCAATATCCTGCTTTATTGACATTAAGAATCGCAACAACCTCAATGCAGCCGGGTAAGTATCCGATGACACTTCAGTATCAATTAGGTGATGAATTAGTTTCTCATCAAGTCACAGTGAATGTGTTGCATACGTCTTTACCTGAATTGACCAAACAGATCGGTGTTTACACTGAACAAGCCCCACACCATGTTTGGGAAAGTAAAGCCAGAGTCAATCAGTCGGCACAATGTGATTTGACATTTTTTCGAGAACTGGGTTTAAGCACTGTCGCACCTGGGTTTACGACTCCATATGATACTCGAACTGAGGCGATGTTTTTACAAGAACTAACCCATCTACAGGATGCGGGGATAAAGGGGCCTGTTCTAGCCTACACTCCTTTTAAACGGTTAGTCGCAAAAATGGGTTTTCCTCAAACTATTACAAGATTAAATGCATTATCTGCAAGGATTCAGCAACAAGAATTACCATCAGTATTATGGAGCGTAGCGGATGAACCATCTAATGCAGATTCGCAGGCTTTGTCTTCATTTTTACGTCATACCAATATCACAACTGCCGGCCATTTTAATCATCCAGATGATCATAAGCTCATGCAACAGGTAACGACCGCCCTAGTGAATGAAGGGGTAATGGATACTTATCAAGATTTATCTGAATTAACCCAAAGATTTAAGGATGTATGGTTATATAACATAACGGATACGCGTTACAGTGCGGGTTATCTCAGTTGGTTTTATCCCGTTAAAGGATATTTACAATGGCATGCTAGAATGCCTACAGCACTTCCTTTTTCACCTATTGATGGCAGAGAAGATGACGTGCAATTTTTGTATCCTCAATCACCAACATGTCCTAGTCTGTATAGTGTAGATGAAGCATTATTTTTATTTGCACAAGGGGTTGATGACCATCGATGGTTATTATGGCTTGATCAGCAAGTTGGTAAAACCCAACAAGCAGCAGATCTTAAAAATGATATCGTTAAGGCGATTCGTCAACATAAGCAAACCCATACATTTTTCGATGCTCAACGTTGGACATCTAAAATTAAAACGTTAGCCAAACATTTATCTTCAGGAAGTTACTAAGATGGATTCTTTTGCACAGCAAGATAGCAAGCATGATACACCTTTAGATGACAGCAATGTACCAAGTAAAATCAATGTTGTGCATGTAGTACAACATTTATCTCAAGGCGGTATCGAGACCATGGCAGTTAATATGGTGAATAGTCTTGAAGAGCAATTAAATATGCACCTATTGAGTTTAACGGGTAATAGTCAAGATATAACAGCTAATTGGTCACGGGCAAGTACGATCAATGTACCTTGGCAAGGCATGCAAAAATCACCAGGTATTGATATGGGGTTAATTAACCGCTTAGCCAATTATTTTTGTGAGTATAATATTGATGTTGTGCACACTCATCACATAGGTCCATTGTTATATGCAGGATTAGCTGCAAGAAAAGCAAATTGCCGTGTTATTCATACAGAACATGATGCTTGGCATTTATCTTCATTGAAGCATCGTTGGTTGCAAAAAGGGTTATTAAAGCTCATTAACCCTACCGTTATTGCGGATGCAGCTGCGGTTTCGGAAGCGTTTGAAAATTATTTACACACGCCTGTGGATGATGTCATTGTTAATGGCATTGATGTGGAAATGTTTGTGCCTGGTAATAAAGATATGGCACGTGAGGCATTAGGTTTACCAGCACACGTCAAATTAATTGGCAGTGCCGGGCGTCTCGAGGCTGTTAAAGGACATCGTTATTTACTAGACGCTTTATCACAATTACCGAATGAATATCATGTGGCTATAGCCGGTAGTGGCTCCCTACTAGCCAGCTTGCAAACACAAGTCGCCACATTGAATTTAACCTCAAGGGTCCATTTTTTAGGTCATATTGATAATGTGACTCAATTTTATCAAGCGTTAGATTGTTTTTGTTTACCTTCCCTTAAAGAAGGTTATCCGTTAAGCTCATTAGAAGCGCAATCTTGCGAGATACCCGTGGTATTGACGGATGTTGGAGGCAGTAAAGACACGTTGTGTCCATTAACGGGGATCGCCGTCTTACCTGAAAATAGCGCAAGTTTAGCTCAGGGTATTGTCAGCAGTTTTGATATTGATCAAACAGTATCACCTCGCCAACATGTGGTTGAACACAATAATTTTATTAATACGATGCAACAATATTACCTTCACTATTCAAAAGGCTGATAACTATGATGTCTCTCATGATTGTTTCACATGGTTTAGCAATATTTTTAATTCTTTATCATCATCTGGTTTATCCATTACTATTAACGTTGTTAACCAAAGGAAAATTAGAAGATTTTGGCGAATCTTTACCCGCAGTTGAAGAATCAAAACTGCCCGAAATTACCATGGTTATTCCTGCTTACAACGAAGAAAAATGGATCACAGCGAAGCTGATTAACCTGACTATCTTAGATTATCCGAAAGATAAATTACATGTCCTTATCATGTGTGATGGGTGTACGGATAATACCTATAATATTGCACAGGAATATTTAGCGACTCCAGAATGCGCCGACCTAAATATAGAAGTTGTAAATTGTCCTGTTAATCGAGGTAAAGTCGCAGTCATTAATGATGCGATGTCACGTGTGAAGAGTGACATCGTCGCCATGTCAGATGTCTCTGCAATTATTTCTATTGATGCTTTATTACTCGCAGCTCATGCGCTGCAAAATCCTCAAGTAGGGGCAATTAATAGTAAATATCAAATATATGAAAAAGGCACTGCCGTTGATTCTTCTTATTGGGAGTATCAAAGTAGAATAAAACAAAAAGAATCATTGCTCGGGTCTACTTTAGGAGCTCATGGCGCATTTTACATTTTTCGCCGTGAGTTATTTACAGAGTTAGAACCTGATACGATTAATGATGATTTTATTATTCCTATGCAAATTATTGCGAAAGGGTTTCAGGTTAAGCAGTTATCGCAAATCAATGCACTAGAGCTAGAGGCGACAGATACGTCAATGGATGGTGCAAGACGCAAGCGTATTTCTGCAGGAAACATACAGCAAGTGATGCGTTTAAAACGATTGATGCTACCTAAATACCGATATGTCGCTTTTTTGTTTGTTTCAGGAAAAGGATTACGAATTACCATGCCTTTTTTGTTGATTACGACCTATATATCGAATGCTTTTATGTTGTCGTTGCATGACGTTTTTATTGCGGAGTTTATATTACAGAACCTATTTTATGCGTTCATGTTTTTAGATTTAAGATATGAATTTGGGTATAAAAATCGGGTTGTTAAACTCATCTCTTATATCTTCCGGGGTCACTTGAATAGTTTACTCGGCGCGTTGGATTACATGGTGCACAAAGGGAAGAACCCTTGGAAGAAAGTAAATTAATAGATAAAAAAATACCTGCTTGATAGCAGGTATTTTTTTTATCTCGCCAGTCAGACGCTTTGATAAGTTGTATTGCCAAGCTAAGTATCAATTAAACAAAGTACAACATCATCTTTTGGGCGTTCAAACGTAAACTGGTCAAACACATGTAATGTTTTATCTAATGCGCTTTGTACATCGAGTGTCGCTGTAGCAATTAACGTTTCTTCAATTAATAGTTTTAAAGCGTCTCGACCTGCGGCATCTTCCGCTGAATCAAATAATCCATCAGTATAAATGGCTAGACGTTCACCGGCTTTTAATTTTACTGTTTCACTGGTGTATGCGGTATCAGCAATGATACCAGGTAAAATACCATTGGCTGTTAAAGGCCTAATCCCATCTGAATTTATTAATAATGCTGGAGGATGACCTGCCGAAGCATACTGAATTTCTGAATCTAGGTTTAGATTTAATACACAGCAAGTCAGATTAGTCGATGAGAATAATTTGTCGGTTAACGCCATATCTGACAAGGCAGTTAATAGCTTTTCCGGGTGTTCACATAAGTCATTATTAAACATCAAACCACGCAAGTAACCTGCGTAGGAAAATGAGAAAAACTTAGCACTCTCATCGTGTCCCATAATATCGACTAACGCGATTGTATCATTATATAAAGCGGCATTATGTAATAGAAAATCACCACCGCCTTTTCCGGTATTACGGTAGCCAACGGCGACGTTCCATTTTTTTATGCGTTCTGGTATGTCAGGCAATAAAGAACTTGATATTGTTTTATCTATTTTATCGCTCAACCGACGTTTAATTTGATGATTACGTTTCAACACACGTGTGATGGCGTTAGTAAGAGATGATTGAATAATGGGTTTGGTCAGAACATCATCAGCACCCACTTGATACGCATCCTTAAGTAACCCGAGAGTTTCATTGGTATCTGACGTTAGAAAAATAAACGGGATAACTTTTTCTAAATGTTTTTGTAAATAAACATACAAATCGACACCGTTAATGGTAGGCATATGTAAGTCAGATATAATGATATCAATACTGTTATTCTCAATCACCGTAATCGCATCGAGTCCGTTAGTTGCAGTAAATACAGTAAATTGTTCTGTTAATAGGTTTTTGAGTATTTCTAGTTCTAATTCACTATCGTCAACAAGCAATAGAGAAGGGCCGACTCTGACATTGTCATCTTGCCAGGTACAACGAATTTTATTATTTTTAATTTTATTTAAATATTCATATTCAACATGTTCACATTGAGATTGAATTAAATATAAACCACGGCTGCTTTCTAATAATAGAAATGTATTATCTAAGTCTGGAAGGTTCGCTTTAAGTGGGTTAAACATCTCACCATCATCATAGATGTCAAGCCAATATCCTTTGGAAAATTTCCCAAATTTCAGTGAAATATTGGTGTGATTCATATTGTTATGTTTCACTATATTGGTCACGATTTCACTAGTGATCAGTTCTATTTTACGGCACGTGCTAATGGGTACATTCAAAGATTGTAGTACTTTTTGTAAGTGTGTACGCATCGCTTTCGGTGCTGAATTATCTGCACTAAGATTAGTATTGAGTAACATAGTTTCCATGCGTTACACCTCCATTTTGAAAAATGATTTAGATTTTATCCATGTTGTTATTTTAGTTTTTAATGGATTTAAGATCTTGGGTAAGCGCAAAGCCTCTCGTTCCAATTCATTTTGAAGAGTAGGGTTTAATTTATCATTCATTACGCATCCGAGCATATTAGCGCCTGCCTCTTGCAGATTATTCACGGTTTCCTTGACCATCGTGTGAGTCGTACTTCCACTTAATACTAATAGTAAGACTGCATCACAGGCACTTGCGACTCTAGATGAAGAAATGTTGTGTTGGTTCACACGGTCATAGGGAGTGGTATCAAAAATGACATAATCATATTCGTTGAGCCAGTCTTGAATATATTTCTCTATTTCTCCGGTGCGACGAAGTTTGAGTAATAATGATTTAGAGTTAGGTAAACATACGCCATTTAGTATTGAGCGTTCTCGATTATCTGACACTAAAGCCGGTTTAATACTCGACGTGTTGGCCTTAGGTAAAGATAAAATATCATGAAAAAAGGGCGTGTAAGTATTAAAATCTACGACGAGTACACTATGACCAGCAAGTAACATCCGATTAGCTAAGGCTAACACCATAGATGTCGTACCCTCGCCAGAAGTCGATGACGTAATAGCGATACTCCGGTAATTTAAAGTAGTGATTTTCGAATATACATTCTCAATTTCATTACTTTGCGTAATATAAGACATTATAAAATCCCAATAAGTGCAGCAACTGACGCAATTTGGAATATATCTGACAAGCCGGAACGCACTTTATGATATACCGAGGCAGAGCGATAGGGAATATAAACGGTATCGCCAGCACGAAGAACAGGTAATTTACTCACATCTGCAGTTTGACTAAAATCTAACAAGTCGAATGTCTTAGCTTGGTCTCGACAACAAGAAATATTCACTATAGTAATTTTTTCTATGTACGCATCACCTTTAGTGCCAGCGGCTTGTGCAATTAAATCCAGTATTGTCATATTATCGCTAAAGCGGTATCGGCCTGGTTTATTGATAGCGCCTAATATGCGTATGGTACTTTCTTTGGATTGATCTAACCATAAGCGTTGTTTTTCAGGAATATAAATCGAATCACCCGTTTTGACCTCTGGGAGCATGCTTTCATCACCCGTTTCAAAATACATGGCTAAATTCAGTTTTGAGACTTTGGCATAAGGCAAATCGCGATGGCTAATGCGAATATTATGTAAATCAGCTTTATCTGTGGGTCCATCTGCGGCTGCTAAGATATCCAGAAAATGCATATTATCATCAAATTTAAAGCGACCTGGTGCACCTACTTGGCCAAAAATATAGATTGATTTGTCGGATGATTGTCTGACCCATTGAGATTTGTTATTTGTGGGATCTACGGGTAAATCATGCACTCTGATGGTTGCACCAGCATAGATTTGAGGAAGTTCCGACTCGCTGCGGCCTTCCTTGATAAAATTATCTAAATTAAAAACGGTTACTTTCGTATCCCCTTCGGGGGTAGGAGAAAGGACTTCAATGGTAGCGGTGTCTGCGCGAGAGGTTGGACCGCCAGTATGAGCAATAAGATCTAATAGTGACATTTCATCAGACCATTCAAATCGACCTGGTTTGACTACTTCACCAATGACACGTACGGCTCTGTTGGGGGTCACTTTTAACCATGATTTTTCATTGATTTCAGTTTTTTCAGGAATAAATATAGCATCGCCATTTTCAATTGTGGGTGTGACGACACTATCCCCTTCAGTGAACGCGGTTAAATCGAAAGGAATGACAGAGCCATTCGCTTTAATAACGCGTATCTGTCTCGATTCAGCATAGCGAGTAGGACCACCAGCATTCGCTAGAATATCCATAAAAGTGGCTTCTTCTTTACCTTCAAAGGCGCCAGGTTTTTTGACTTCGCCCATGATGTAAACGACATTTCCCCCAGCCTTAATTTCTTCCACACGAATGGGAACGAAAACAGTTGCTCCTGACTGGATACTAGGTAATAGATTACTATCACCGGTTTCTAAATAGCGCTTGAGATTAAATAACTGAGGTTCACTATCGGTAATAATACGGATTTGTTCAACCCCTGCATAACGAGTCACACCACCAGCTCGCATAAGTAAATCGATAATGCTTTTACCTTCACGGAACGAAAAACTACCCGGACTCATGACTTCGCCAAATACCTTAATAGCAGAACTATCTCTGGCGGCATCGCCGGCATCAGGAATTTTTGCAGGGTCAAAATCCATTTCCACGTTACCAATGATCGGAGAGGCTGGCACAAATAGCTCATCTAGCGATTGCATCTTAGGTAATATACTAGCATCGCCAGAATCTAGGTAAGATTTATAGTCAAAGACAATTTCTTTATTATCACGCTTCAAACGAAGCTTATTGATTTGAGCCCCAGAGCGGAGTCCTTCCGCTTTTTGTAATGCCATTTGTATATTGGCAGTAGCAGGAAGAACATACTCGCCGGGCGAGGATACATAGCCATTAACGGTAATGATCATTTGTTTTTTAGAGACTAATATTTGGAGACCGGACAGATCGCGATATATCACCTGCAAGCTTTCTTTAATGACTTCAGTTAGCTCTGACTCGTACATACCGACCACTTTAATCTTACCTATTTCAGGGATTAAAATATTTCCTTCACGGTCGACTGAGAATGAACTATCAAATGAATCTTCACCAGGAAGCTCCACTTTGATCATATCACCAGCTTGTACAATATATTCAGATGTATCTGCTAATGCCGATACACTGATGAATAAATAGATACAAAATAGCCAAATATTTGATTTAATCATAAATCCTCTGAAACAACTTCGTCGTTAGGTTTCATTGATATTGTGATATTGACTCGTCGATTAGTCAGACGAATATGCGGTGCATCTCCAGGGAAAAGGGGGCTTGCCTCACCATGAGTGCTGACATCAATACGGTCCATCGTAATCCCAAACGCTTCTAAATAACGCGCAACCCCTTCAGCACGGGCTTGTCCTAAGGCAATATTTTGTTCTTTATTACCTATTTCATCGGTATAACCGATTACCTGCAATTGTAGCTGCGGGTAATATTGAATAATTTGAGCCGCTTGAGCTAAACGCGCAACATACTTTAAATTGACTTCACTAGAGCTTGTTGCGAATTGATTATCTGCGTTAAGTAATAATAAAATTTGAGCAAGATCATCTTCTTGGTTACGAACAGGGACATCTATTATACGGTGCTGGATAACCTCTGTTTCCATGGTCGTATCGGCATGTAAATTAGTATCAATGGTGGTTTCTATTTCGACATCTACATTGTCTTTCACTATTTGAGGTAGTTGGCAAGTTTCATACTGTAAAGCATAGTCTAGTTGACGCTCCAAGCGATGCAGTAGATGACGCAATACAATGACGTCATTGGTTGCATCAAATAACATATCACCATAGATTTCACGAGCGATGCGTGACTCGAAATTTTTAGCTTCCATTACGGTTGCAGGGAAACATAAATCAGCGCCTTCCAACACCAATACAGCCAGTTGCTGTCTGACTAATTCGAATTCAAAGCGTAAGCCGTGTTCTTTTCCTAAAGGTTCATCAGTATAAAATGGATCAAGCAGTTCAATATGATGCTCAGCCATTCCTCCTTTGCCATATTCTGGGAAAGCAGAACAACCGTTTAACAACAATATGGCGACAATAATAGATGTTTTTAATTGATTCATAGACTTCTTCTAAATGTCAGAGGAAATTAAAGGGGCTATCGTGATAACAGATTCTATTCTGAGCAGCTGTATCAGTTCTAACGGTTGAGAATGAATATTCTTGATAGACAAATCGATAGTTTGTGTACGCAGTTTTTTGAATAAAAATACAATTAAACCAATGCCTGAAGAGTCAATAAATTGGACGTTTTCCAGATCGATATCAATCATAGAGAAACTAGGGTTCTCGGCAAGCGTAACAAATTCATCACGCAATACATCGCAACCTTGGGCATCTAAATCACCGTTTAAATGCAGGGTAAGAGTGTTATCTGTAATTGATTTTGAAAATTCCACGTTTCTTCCTTATAGTAAATTCTAAATATGTATCGGCGATAACTGGTCAGACTTTAAGGATAGGTGAAGTAATTTTCAGTTTTTTGTTTGTGTGGGAATAATTAAATACAAACCATGCATTAGATAGTGCTGCTGTAGAGAGATAAAATAGATTTTATAGAGATTAAAAAGTGTTTGAAAATCTAGAAGAAGTGGTGGACGCTACTGGGCTTGAACCAGTGACCCTCGCCTTGTAAGGGCGATGCTCTCCCAACTGAGCTAAGCGTCCATTTTACTACTTAAACACGTTAAATTAGGGGCTAATTTGCGGTGTTAACTTGTTCATAGGAACAGTGTGTTCCCGAAGAAGTGTGCGGTATTATAGGGCTTTGCTTGATTGTGTCAACCCATTAAATGTAATTTATTTGCTTTAAGTGACTTTTCTGGTCCAAATAGCCCCAGCCATGGCTAACAGCATACCTGGGATTGCAATTAAAGGAACTGTTTCACCTGCAACAGGCCATGCAATAATAGCGGCTACTGCTGGCACCAGAAACATAATCGCCGTTGCTTGAGACATCGAACCACTGCGCACCATCGCAAACATTAACATAATGCCCACTACGGTATTCATGATGATTAAATGTCCGACCGAGAAGAAGAACGCAGGAGTGGGGTCGAATACTAATCCTTCAGTCATTAAGGCCAGTGGCACACTTATTAGAGCAGCAAAGATGTATTGTACCCAAGTTGCCACTAATGGGTGTAATGGTAGATCTCGGCGTTTTTCAATCACCTGACCAATAGACATACCGACTACTGCGATAAACCCTAATATAGCCCCTAAGACATACCCCGTATCCCCCTGCATATCGATACCGATAACCCAAGCTGCGCCCGTTAACCCAAGCATGAGTCCTACCCAAATTTTCCAAGAAGGCATTTGTTTGGCTAAAAGTGCACTTGTTAAAATGATCAATACGGGCTGAGAGGCGGCGAAAAGAGCCATTATATTGGCACTTGCACCGAGTTTCATACCCACATACATCGTACCAAAATGCCCAAGATGTAAAAAGATCCCTGTACCAATTAGGCTTTTAGCATGCGACCAATTCGGTAGCGGTAAACGCATTAATAGTACTAATGGTGTGACGACTAATGCCGCGCCTAAAAACCGATAAGCTAATAAGTTAAAGGGAAGGGTGTATTCTAATGCCAATTTTGCCATCGAATAACCTGAGCTCCACACGACTAAAAATAGCCATGGGATTAAAAATTGATAACGTTGAGGCATAATAGGATAGGGTTACTCAAATAAGATAAGTTCGCACTGTATCGATACAACGCAGTGAACTCTATATAGCCATTAGTCTTAATGCTTACAATCAACTGACTAATGGTTCGAAATTGTATAACGTTATTATGATTTATGAAGCCGCAGGAATGACTTCAAACATCACTTCGTTGCGACGTTTAAACCACAATGTCCAAGGCGCGTCATACCCCATCACCACTGGCTCTGAGATAATCTGATAATTAGCTTGAATTAACCTGTCGCGTAATTGTGCGGTTTTTTCAGCCACCTTATCTTCACTGCGCAAGCCAGAGAAGCGAATGACACCTACTGTTTTAGATGGAACATTTGTTAACTTAACACCTGGATTCGTAGGCCTTGGCGCCGATTCGTAATCATACATAGCCGGCAAAAAGAAACTCATCTGCATTTTATTATTATTCATGGTCATTTCTACAGGCGTTGTCATGGCAATTTTAGTTGATGAGGCGCTCATTTCGACTGGGGATGTCATGGCGATGTCGGTATTGACGGAATTAGCCCCTGAAATATATTTAAATAATTGACCAAACGCGTTGTTTTCGCCATTTGCGTTAGCGGAAACTTTAACGGCTTGCGGATAGGTTCGGATTTCAATATTTGCATCTAATGTATTTACAACTTCATAGGCCAACGTTTCGGTGCCTTTGTACATTGGAGTAGCGTTTACTGAACTAGCGGAGTCCTGTGCAGAAACTGTCATGGTAATACCTTGCAATATAATGGAGCTTAAAATGATAGTGGTAAGTAATCGGCACATATTTAATAACCTAATCTAATAATTATTTATCAATACGTCTCAGCATACAAAAAGTTTAAACAATGCTAGTCTTATCCTATATGAAATTTCCCAGTATAAGAGCAACCCCATGAATATTCGCTATGATAACCAAGTGGCCATCATTACCGGAGCTGGAACCGGCTTAGGTCGATCACATGCTTTAGCCTTAGCCAAACGCGGTGCAAAAGTTGTTGTTAATGATCTCGCAACACCCGATGGTAATTTATCTGCAGGTGCTTTGAGTGTGGTATCTGAAATTGAAGCGCTAGGGGGAGTAGCTATCGCAAATGGCGCTAATGTTGCCCAACTCAATGAAGTGGAGCAAATGGTTGACGCTGTGATGGCAAAGTGGGGACGCATCGACATTCTTGTTAATAATGCAGGAATACTGAGGGATAAATCATTTACTAAGATGCCTATGGATGATTTTGGTTTGATCTTAGATGTTCATTTACTCGGCTCTGCCAATTGTGCTAAAGCCGTTTGGCCAATCATGCGAGAGCAGCAGTATGGACGAATTGTGATGACGACTTCTTCATCTGGTTTGTACGGTAATTTTGGTCAAGCCAATTATGGTGCCGCTAAAATGGGCGTGGTTGGTTTAATGAATACCTTATGTATCGAAGGGCTTAAAAATAACATTCATGTAAACTGCTTATCGCCCACGGCAAGAACTGCTATGACTGAAGCGTTAATAGAAGATGAACGCGTGTTGGATTTGATGACGGTGGAGTCAGTATCTGCTGGCTTACTTGCCCTTGTAGCCCAAACAGGGCCCAATCGCACTATTTTAGCCTGTGGTTCGGGTGGCTATGCTAAGGCGGTCATCAAAGAAACGGAGGGTATTTATCTAGCGCCTGAACAGCAAACGCCAGAGAATGTGTTAGCGCAGTGGGATGATATCGTTGCTGAAGATAATGCCCAAGAACTGCAAACAGGTTGGTTGCAAACGAATAAGTTCGTCAGTAAAGCCGCTCAATTCTTAGGCCTAGATTTATCCTCAAAGATTATCGGTAAATAAGCTTGGCTTATAACTGACTTTCAACATAATGGGGCAGATCATCCAGTTCAGGTACGGGCATTGATTTGCCTGCGTTGTCCAAAGCGACAAATTTAAATATCGCTTCGGTGACTTTTTCACGTTGCCCGATACGACTTCGACGTACCCAACATTCTACATTAACATCAATGGAGCTGCGCCCAACGCGGACAATGTTTGTATAGACGCCCAGAATATCTCCCACATGCACCGGTTTAATAAAGCTCATGCCATCCAAAGCAACGGTAACGACACGACCTTGTGCACGTTGACCGGCGCAAATTCCAGCTGCCATATCCATTTGCGATAATACCCATCCTCCAAATATATCGCCAGCAGGATTGGTGTCTGCATGCATGGCGATTGTTCGAGTAGTCAGTCGACCTGTAGGCTGTTTCTCACTTAGCGCGGGCTGAGTAAATGCAATACCTGACCAGCTATGCGTCATGAAGTTACGGATATTGCCATGATCAGAGGCGCCTGGGTGTCCTAACACATCTTCACGATAATACTGGCCAAATAATGCCAATGTCGCGGTTTTAGATAATTTATGGAGCTGTGCAAATGCAAAGATTTTACATGAACCTTCATTGGTACCTACTGCATTGGTGATCTCACCATTACTAAAGGAAGTGGGAGTGTAATCATAATGCTCGTTAATCACCGACATGACATCGTCAAATACAATCTTTTCGGGAGTAGTTTGTGTCATCTCAATGAGTTCATGTGGCGTCATATCAATATTTTCCTAGCGGGTTAACATTATGGTCGTGTTGAAGTCTGTTTCTTACCGTATTTAAAACCGGTATGTTTAGTCATTGCGCGTTCGCCTTTATGTGGCTTTTTCGCTTTTTGTTGTCGTTCTTGTGCCGATTCTGGTGGCACTAAATGATTGGGGCCGCGGCCAATTAAATCCGTTCGACCCATTTTTTCCAGCGCTTTACGAATTTGAGCAAAGTTCTTCGGATCATGATACCTAAGCATTGCTTTGTGCAGGCGTCTTTGAATTTCACCTTTCGCACTGATCACTTCTTCAGATTCTTTGGTGACTTTACGTAATGAATTCACTTCGGTGTGATACATCGTAGTAGCAGTTGCCATAGGGGATGGATAAAAATTTTGTACTTGGTCGAGTTTGAACTTGTTCTCTTTGAGCCAAATGGCGAGTTCCAACATATCTTCATCACTGGTACCTGGGTGCGAGGCGATGAAGTAGGGGATTAAATATTGTTCTTTCCCGGCTTCTTTGGAAAATTTATCAAACAACTCTTTGAATTGATAATAACTGCCCATTCCGGGTTTCATCATTTTGGTTAACGGACCGTCTTCAGTATGTTCTGGTGCGATCTTTAAATACCCACCGACGTGGTGTTTTGCCAATTCTTTGACGTAGTTAGGATCTTCAACGGCTAAATCATAACGTACACCCGAAGCAATCAAGATTTTCTTAATGCCTTTCAAGTCACGCGCTTTTCGATATAAGTTTATTGTTGGGGTATGGTCTGTATCCATATGAGCACAAATAGATGGATAGACGCAAGAAGGTCGTCGACACGTTGCTTCTGCTTTCGGGCTTTGACATCTTAATTTATACATGTTGGCGGTAGGCCCACCTAAATCTGAAATTACGCCAGTAAAGCCAGGAACAGTATCGCGGATTTCTTCTATTTCTCTTAAGATAGACTTTTCCGAACGACTTTGGATAATTCGTCCTTCATGTTCTGTAATACTGCAGAAAGTACAACCACCAAAACAACCGCGCATGATATTCACACTGAATTTAATCATGTCATAAGCAGGTATTTTTTTATCCCCATATACAGGGTGAGGCACACGTTGATAAGGCATTCCAAAAACCGCGTCCATTTCATCGGTTTCTAATGGCATAGCGGGTGGATTTAACCAAATATGACGATCGCCGTGGCGCTGCATTAAAGCACGAGCACAGCCAGGATTCGTTTCTTGGTGAAAGATGCGGCTAGTATGAGCGTACAGCATTTTGTTATCACGCACCGTTTCGTATGCGGGTAATTTCACATACACTTTTTCCCAAGGTTTGCGTTTTGCATCAGGTTGAATGGTCACGACTTGCTCGGTTTGAGTGACGTCTTTTGCGGGATCCACTTTTTCAGCATCTGTTGGACAGTCTGGAATCATGACATAGGGTGACAAAATAGGCTCTATTTTACCAATTTTATCTAATGAGGTGGAATCCACTCCTTGCCAATCGGGTAGCGCTTCTTTGACAATGATCCCCGTTCCACGAATATCCGTGATATCTTTAATATTTTCACCCGCCGCCAGGCGATGTGTGACTTCAATTAGTGGGCGTTCAGCATTACCAAACATTAATAAATCGGCTTTTGAATCGAACAACACCGAACGGCGAATTTTCTCTGACCAATAATCATAGTGACCAATGCGGCGTAAACTCGCTTCAATGCCACCTATAATGACAGGAATATGTTTGAAGGCTTCTTTGCATCGTTGGGTATACACAGTTACTGCGCGATCTGGTCGTTTCCCGCCAATATTTCCCGCTGTGTATGCATCATCATGTCGCAATTTTTTATCGGCGGTATAACGGTTGATCATAGAATCCATGTTGCCGGCTGTTACACCAAAATACAGGTTAGGTTCACCCAGTTGCATGAAGTCATCTTTGGAGTGCCAATCGGGCTGAGAAATGATCCCCACACGAAAACCATGTGACTCTAATAAGCGCCCAATAACAGCCATACCAAAACTAGGGTGGTCGACATAGGCATCACCGGTGACAAGTATGATATCGCAGCTATCCCAGCCCAATTCATCCATTTCTGCGCGGGACATGGGTAAAAATGGGGCAGTTCCATAACAATGTGCCCAATATTTAGGGTAAGAGAAAAGACTACGGTCTGCTTTTATAGTTGCTTGCATAAATATTACCCTTAATGAGGAAGGCGTATGATACCAGAGTTTTGAATGACTAGGTACTGAGGTGCGCGATCACGCTTAATGATTGTCAATGAGGATGTTTTATTGTACTTTAATACAATAATATCAATATATATCATCACTTTTTTCACTGGGGTTTGAGTGTCAAAGCCAATATGAAGTCCAAACAATTGCTTCAATCCATCGATGTTAAATTACGCCAATATGTCAGTTTTAGTCTTATCGCATTCTGTGCATTAAATATGTTGGTTTTGTTGCTGACAGAGGCCGCGGATGAAATTACAGCTATTATTGCAGCCCTAGTGGTGATGGTATGTGCATTTATAACATTAATATCCAAAAGACATACTGATACATTATTCAATGGATTAGTCTTATTGATAACTCCGTTTTTTCCAATACTCACTTATCTAAATGAGGTACTCCCTCTAACGTTGGCTCCACTTTGGTTAATGTTAGCAGTCGTTGCGGTTCGCAATCGTATTATTAAATGGTTAGTCATTTACTTTATTTTAGGGACATTATCTGCACAAGTATTTCTATTAGATTCCCCTTACGATTCGGCTATCGCTGCGCGCTTATTAGTGATGAGCTTATTAGTGACGTTCATTACGTATTATTTAAAAAAATTAACTGACACGCTGATTAAGAGACTCAGTATAGATATTGACACAAACGAACGCATATATGGCACCATTGGTCATGAATTAAGAACGCCAGCAGCGACGATCGACATGTTGTTAGATGTCGAGAAGAAAAAACACAGTCCAGATAATATCGAAGAGCTCAAACGCCTTTCATCGCATATGTTAGCCGTACTTGATGATATGAAAGCCGCGACCAATAAAAATGCGCTGTCCTATTATCAGCGAACGGAGTATTTTTATGTCCACGATGCGTTAGAGCTAGCTATCGAAGGGCTGCGATACCTTGCGCAAGCACATAATATTACCATTGACTTTGATTTTCAGAAAAATGGTCTACATAAAGGCTCGACCAAAGCCATTATACAAATCATTCAAAATTTACTGAAAAATGCCATCTTACATAGCGGTGCACAAACCATTACTTTGGTTAAAACGACCCAAAATATAGGGAACGGTAAAACGCGCTTTAAAGTGAATGTCATTGATGATGGGATTGGAATTGACGAAATTTTTCAAGCCAAAATGTTTGAGGCCTTTGAGCGGGGAAATATATCCACTGATGGAACTGGTTTAGGGTTATATTTATGTAAACAAATTGCCTTACAGATGGAAGAAGGGGATATTCGTTACTCTCAAACAGGCGAACATGGGAGTAACTTTGAGCTGTCGTTTGTATTAGAGCAGTCAGAACAACAAGAAATAGATTCAGCTGTACGAGATAAGATTGCAATGGACAATGCTCAAGTCCTGGATGGACTAAACATCTTACTCGTAGAAGACAGTGATATTTTACGAATATTGAGTACTGAATTATTAACCCCGCATGGCGCAATTATAACGACTGCAGAAGATGGTTTAGAGGCGTTGTTTAAAGCGAATGAAAACCAGTATGATGTCATCATTACCGATATCATGATGCCAAACTGTGATGGTTTTGAACTTACATTACAATTACGCAAACGAGGATTCACGCTACCCATTATAGGTTTAACCGGGGCGACGGTAGGTGATGAATCAGAGCGTCTCATTGAGTGTGGAGCCAATGCTGTACTTCCCAAACCGCTAATGTTGGATGCCATTGTCAGTGAGATTAATAAACTTAATATTTAGTTCGATGTTGAGTGATTGATCCTTTTAGCCCATTTATCCAAAAAATTTACTGTCATTGACGTAAGGAAACTATGAAAACGTTATTTTATGCTGTTCTGTTATTGTCATCCACTCAAGTTTGGTCCACTACTGATGCACTTGATTTTGTCGAAGGGTCATTAGTGCAACGTGAGTTTGCCGATTATGACGTATTTAACGCAACGGGAATTAAATTAAACCTCAACAAATCTCTTACCGAACATACTTTTATTGAAATGGAATTACTGACTGCTAGTGATGAAGCAATAGATATTGATTTTAGTGTCAGTCAATGGCAGGTTAAAACGGGTTATAACCACACGTTAACCAAGCGTTTATCTGCGAGTTATAGCATAGGTTTTGGTACTATTGGTTTTCAATTTGAGCGAGGGGATGAATACGCCGAAACAGATACAACGTACATTAGCCTTAATACTCAACTGCAGTACCGCTTATTTAAATCACTCGTTGCATTTGCAGGAACAGGAATACAGAAATGGCGAGAGGGCAGTGACCAAAAATATTATCAAATTGGTGCGTATCGTCATTTTGCCCAGTGGAGCCTCGGCGCGTCTTATATGAAATACTCTGATTCTGAAACTTTCGCTTTATCTGGGCGTTATCGGTTTTAAATCTGTGCTTTAAGAACCGTCTCATGAAGTGAGGTCTCTGTATAAGTAGCATTCTCATTTTTACTCTATTCCGAGTTGGTGTAGTATTAAAAACCTGACCTTTTGATTATTTGGATATGTTATGTTTTCGTGGCGGTCTATTTTCTTTGTATCTACCTTTACTGTCCTTTTGTCATCGCTTCTGAGCGGTTGTGGCATAGCCTCGTATTCAACTGTATTTGATGATACCCCTTCGTTAAATGACTCAACGCCTATGCTTTCATCTTCAGCAATGGTGGTAACGGCTAATCCTCATGCGACTCAAGCGGGGCTCGAGATATTGCGTGCAGGTGGTTCTGCAGTTGATGCTGCGGTTGCGATTCAAGCGGTGCTAAGTTTAGTCGAGCCACAAAGTTCAGGTTTAGCCGGTGGTGCATTTATGGTGCATTACGATAATATTTCAAAAGATGTCATTGTTTATGACGGACGTGAAATTGCTCCAATGGCTGCGAAAAGTGACATGTTCATGCTCGATTCAGACACTCGCATGGGTTTTATTCAGGCTAAAACCAGTGGTATATCAACCGGAGTACCTGGGGTGGTAGCGATGCTTGAGATGGCACAGTCAGAACAAGGCCAGCTGCCTTGGCCCGGATTATTTGACTATGCATCTGATCTGGCGGTTAACGGTTTTGAGATCTCTCCACGCTTGCATAGTATGCTCAAGCGCTTTGGCAAATATATTCCTCGTCATGTGTCTGAAGGTCCGGTAGAGGCTTTTAATTATTTTTATGATGAACAAGGACAAGCATATCCAATAGGTCATGTCTTGGTTAATCCTGATTATGCAACCACATTAGCGCGTATCGCTGCTGAGCCTAGGTCGTTTTATACCGGTCAAATTGCGCGTGATATTGTGTCTATGGTCAGTCAGTCTCCTCGAGCTGGAACATTATCAATGGCAGATATGGCGGCTTATCGTCCTGTTCGTCATCAAGCATTATGTCAAACCTATCGCAATAACCAAATCTGCGGGGCACCTCCCCCGTCATCTTGGGTGGCCGTTGGGATGATTATGGGATTATTAGAGCATGGTCCTGAGTTTAGTGAAACAGGGGCATCTGATCCGAAGAATTGGAGTATTCTTGCTCAAGCGCAACAACTTGCCTACGCTGACCGTGATCGTTACATTGCAGATCCTAATTTTGTCGACATACCGTTACAAGGTATGTTAAGTGCAGATTATTTAATGCAACGTGCTGAACTAATTAATCCCAGTAGTGCGTCTCAATCTACTCCAGTCGCAGGTGATCCATGGCCTTTTAATGCGACGCCAAAAACGGTATCTAATGGTGTAGATGACACTAATGATGTGCAGGGTACTACCCATTTTGTGGTAGTCGATAATCAAGGTGACGTTGTTTCCATGACTGCATCGGTAGAAAGTGTATTTGGCACGACGCGGATGGCCGGTGGCATGTTCTTGAATAATCAACTGACCGATTTTTCATTTCGATCTAAGGACGCTCAAGGTCAACCGATTGCCAATGCTGTTGCCGGTGGTAAGCGACCGCGGTCGTCAATGTCGCCTTCAATTGTATTAGATGCTAAGCGTAACTTTGTGTTAGCAACAGGCTCCCCTGGTGGTAATAATATTATTGCCTATACAGTGAAAACTCTAGTAGGGGTGTTTGAATGGGGACTAAGTCCACAAGCTGCTGTCGACCTGCCTAATATGGTGGCACGAGGAAAGACAGTGCGTTTAGAAAAAGATGTCGCGCCCGCTTCATTGGTTGATGGTATGCGAGATCTCGGTTTTGATGTAGATGCATCACGGGGTGAAAATTCGGGACTGAGTGTCATAAAACGCCATACCGATGGTTCATTAGAGGGGGCGGCTGATAAACGTCGTGAAGGTGTCATTGGTGAGCATCACATTATGAGGCAAAAGTAATGAACGAATATAATCAAATGTTTGATCACCATTGGTCGCTTTACCAAAAAATCTTACACCATAATTATATGGGCCATGACCAGATCTATAGTGTGTTTGAACAAGATATTGTAACACGTAAGCAAACGCCTTTTTCATTTTTAGACATTGGTTGTGGTGATGCACAAACCATTACAGGCCGTTTAAAGTCGACAGCTATCAATGCGTATACAGGGATCGATCTATCGGCTGATGCACTCGCGCATGCACATACCTTTGTGACGCCTTTGAATGTTCAAACACACCTGGTTAATAACGATTTTGAAGAAGCGCTCTGTGATTTAGTTAAGCAAAACACTCAATTTGATGTCATATTTTCAGGATTTGCGCTACATCATTTAGCGCCAGAACAGCGAATGTTGACTTTCCAGAATATTTTTCAGTTATTAGATAAGGGAGGGTGTTTTTATTTGATTGATGTGTATCCACATCGAGATGAAACTCGCGAAGCTTATTTAGACCGATATCTAGCTAAACCAATGACACAGTGGAATGAACTGAATGAGACTGAAAAAACGATTTTAAATGATCATGTGAGAGGTAGTGATTTTCCAGCATGCAAAGATACTTTGATAGAGATTGCTACTGAGTCAGGCTTTAGTTCCATTCAATGTTTGTTTGAAGATGATGAGCATGCCAATATACTGATGGCATTTACCAAATAATAAAGGAACAGTAATGAAAAAATGGCTGTTGATTATAACTTCAAGTATTGTCGCAATTATTGTCTTACTGTGGGTGAATATTGATCCCCATGTAAAAGTATTGATTCTCGATCCACCCAAAGACCAAAATGTCCTTTTTTGGAATCAAGCACAGCGAAATGCGGGGTTTCAATCTATCCACAAAGTCAGTATTTTACCCCAGCGTATTATTGCTAAAGGCCCTCATGTGGCGCCGTTAAAGAATGGTCCTGCTTTGGCATTGAGTGATGAAAAAATTAAGCGCTTTTTTGATGAACAATCCATTGGCAGTTTAGTGGTACTTCATAAAGGACAACTGATTTATGAAGGATATGGACTAGGATTTACCCCGGATAGTAAGTGGACGAGTTTTTCTGTCGCTAAATCATTTACTTCGACTATGGTAGGTGCAGCGATCAAACAGGGACATATTAAGAGCCTAGACGATAAGGTCACTGACTATATTCCTTCTATGAGTGGAAGTGCTTATGATGATGTCACAGTCGAACAGTTGTTAACTATGACCTCTGGTGTCGCATGGAATGAGGATTATTCGGATCCAAATTCAGACGTGTCTAAGTTTAATTTTACCCAGCCCATTGATGGCGTCGATATTACTGCCAGTTATATGCGTGAACTCGAACGTGCTGTGCCGGCAGGAGAGCGCTGGTTATATAGTACAGGTGAAACGAATTTGATTGGATTACTAGTGAGTCAAGCTACAGGGCAAACATTATCGAGTTATTTATCCGACACTGTGTGGTCAAAGATTGGAGTAGAGCAAGACGCGACATGGGTGCTCGGTCCTACTGAACATGAAATTAGTGGGTGTTGTATTCAAGCTAGTACAAAAGATTACGCTCGATTTGGTCAATTTGTCTTGGATGGTGCAATGATTAATGGCGAATCAATTGTCCCAGAAGGATGGTTTGCAAAGGCGACGACTAAGCAAGCTGATATTGGTCAAGAAGGGCGTGGCTATGGCTATCAATGGTGGACTTGGGATGATGGCAGTTTTCAAGGGCGTGGTATTTTTGGTCAAGGTATCTATATTCATCCAGAGGCCCAGCTCGTGATAGCGGTGAATAGTAGTTGGTCAAGTGCTGCGCCAGCTTTAGAAAAACGGCTTCGCCAAGAAATGTACCAAACGATTCTAAGTGCGGTTGAGTAATTAGGTATGATGATCAATAAAAAATGGGATTAGAGTGAAAATGTCAAAGCGTTATTAAATGAATTAACAAATATTAGTTATTGTCCACTTTGTTCTGTTGTTCGTTGAATCTGCGCCATATTTATTGGTGCACCTTTGCCTCTATTGATCTCCATTCAGAAATCTAGCGTACCGTACTATCATATTTATAAGTTGATTGGTTCCATATGCAGACGATGATGAAGAAGTTGATAGCAAAACATCGCGTCGCTCGGCGGTGCTTCTCGACAGGCCCTGTGACAAAGGCTTATGAACTGAAAGTGAACGCTGGAGAGGTGCGACGTGATGACGCGCAACTCGCTCTGGTGGCAAAATTCGATGCCCTGAATGAGTCTATCGCTTCGCTACCAAAAGTATTCATTCACAGCAAATATCCTACACAGAGCAACTCTGCAAACAGCAGTCCACTGTTACTATTATTGTCACGATTCCAGGCGCGCATGCAGTCCTTTCTTCGAAAGAAGTTTCATTTTTGGTATTTTGGTCCACCACCTCGAGGCATGTACATTCACGGATCGGTTGGGGTCGGCAAGAGCTTTCTAATGGATCTCTTTTACGCGTCGGTTAATGTTCCGGATGATGGTTCTTGCTGTAATAATGACCCTCACAAACACGTCAAGATTACCAAACGCCGCGTCCACTTTCATGAATTCATGCTAGACGTTCATCATCGAATTTATGTTTACAAACAGAAACACCCACAAGGTGATGCGATTCCCATTATTGCGCAACAATTAGCACACGAATCCCAACTCCTGTGTTTCGATGAGTTTCAAGTGACAGACATTGCCGATGCTATGATTTTGAAGCGACTGTTTTTATTTTTATTGGATTTGAATGTCGTAGTGGTGGCCACTTCGAATCGATCCCCCGATGCCTTGTATGAGGGAGGCATAAACCGGTCTCTCTTTTTGCCGTTCATTGACCTGTTAAAACACACGTCCGACATTATCTGTATGGAGGATCTCGGCAAGGATTATAGACTTGAAACCCAAGCAGGTGGTCAATCCTATTTTTGGTCAAAGAATGATTTTCGTTGCGATAATAATATCAATAACAACATACACACGCAGTTGGAAGAAATATTGGGTGACACTACGTCCGTAACCCAGGCCGAGAGCATTCCCGTCCTCTTTGGTCGCACCGTACAAGTCGCCAGAATGAATGATCGGTGCGCTTGGTTTCACTTTTCCGAGTTGTGCTATCAACCGCTCGGGGCGGCTGATTATATTTCCCTTTGCCGCCGATTTCCGGTTCTCATCATGGACGGTGTCCCCCAACTGGACGCCAATTACCTCAATGAGGCACGACGATTCGTGACTCTTGTTGACGCCTGTTATGAATCTCGGACCCGTTTGGTACTGGCAGCACAGGTTCCGCTCGACGAATTGTTTGTTGATTTTGAAGCGCAAGTCCAGACCACTGACGGAGACGAAGAATTGATTGTTAATGAAAAGGGAGGCAACTCGAGTTCCTTTGCTACTACCATGATCCGCACCAAAGAGGGAGAATATTATGAGTGGTCGGCGACCGGTAGAGTAGGCGTGTCACTGGCACAATTTTCGTCCGCTAATGATCTCGCTTTTTCTTTTCGACGAGCTTCGTCTAGGTTGGTAGAAATGGGTGGGAAGGAGTGGGGACG
>CATECQ010000006.1 GCA_949498985.1 Glaciecola sp. HTCC2999 | reverse complement strand
TCTGTCAGCACTTTATCCGTAAAGAAACATCTCCTCTGTGGATTTTCAATATCTAAATACTTTTTGAATTTTGAAAGATTGTTTCTTCTTACTCTTTCTCTATCAGTCCCAAGAACTTTTTTTGAAATGCGTGGCGAATGATTAAACTCTTCGAGTTTCTGCGTCCATCGGTAATTAATCAGTTCAAACAGAATATCTGAGTACTCTTTGATAAGTTGTGGATACTTGACAGTAATCGTCTTATTCTTTTTATCTAATTCGTAGAATGAAGATTCAGTTCTGTTAAGAAGTAAAAACCTCCAAGAGACATCTTTCTTAAGTATATTGCTGATCTTGGTTACTGGAACATTAACGCTATGCACTTTTGAGAAGTACTTCGGTTGATTATCATTACTCAGTCTATAGCGCTCTATTTCTTCAAGAACGATTTGATGTATTTCAGGTCGTTTATGTGGTTCAGGTGATTGTTCAAGTTGAAAAAAGATTGATTGATTCCAGTAGTATCCAAATACCTTCTCTGAAAGTGTATCAAAGTGAATGACTGGTTGAGACTCATTTAAAACGCATGATTCAACAATTGCTCTTGCCCATGCCATTTTATATGTATTTTGCATATCCCCGTCACGGATAAGTGTTGTCAGTTCTTTAATATAATCCTGCATCAATACTTCTGTTTCTCAGGAATGACGCCTCGAACACCGCCTCTCGGATTTTCCATATCACCTTTGTATCTTGGAATGACATGTATATGAACGTGTGGGACTGTCTGCCCTGCATGCTCACCGCAGTTTATACCAACGTTATAACTATCAGGATTGAACTTGTCATCAAGTAACTGCTTAGTTTGAAACACTAAGTCGTGCAGTCCAATAACTTCTTCTGGTGATGAATCGAAGTAATTTGAATACACACGTTTAGGGACGACTAAACAATGCCCTTCAGCAACTGGAAATGCATCATAGACGACAAACCCAATATTGTTTTCTAAAACTCTGGGTTTATCTAAGAATGGACTTTGAAAGTCTCTATCTTCGTTCATATTCACAACCTAACCTTTTGCAAGTGAAACATTATAAATTACTTATTAATATACTAATTTGTCACCTTTGCTTAAATTATGACGTGCACAGAGTATTTGGATATTCTTTTCATCTTTGGATGACCCTCCTTTTGAAAAAGGTATTTTATGGTCATAATGTAAATTATCTGTTTCGCCACACATCACACATTTTCCACCATCTCTCTCAAATACTTTTTGCATTACATCACCTGGAATGTATCTATTATGTTCCATATCGATGTAATCAGATTCTTCAGGTTTAAAGTTGTCAAAGTTTGGTTTTAGTAAGAATTTAAAAACATATCTATTCCCGTCATGTTCTTTAAAACCATCAATGAGATTATAAAAACCCATATCTACCCAAATTCCTGCTCGAATCTTTCTATATACCTTTATCTTAGCAGGTTCTCTTTTGCCTTCTTTGAACTGCTCTACTGCTTGAAGGAACTTTCCATTTTGTGTAAGAGTTCCAGATTTGTTAGCAATCGGTTGGTCTAAAGACTTCTTTAACTCTTTGGAAACTTTTTCTTGATCATGTCCTTCGTATTTAATGATGCCATTTTCTAACATCTCATCTGCATAGGGTGAGTTTTTTTCAACAGACATTAAAACTACTGAGTAAGAACCCATGATTCCAAAATTCATACCCCTTTGAAGGTGCTTTCCACCTTCATTCATAACAAGGTTGTTGTACTTTATTAGTTGCATGAGTTGCTCTTTATTTTCTTTGACAAGTAAAATTTACCACAACTAAATTGGCATTACATTGCGAAAAAGACTATCTAAGAAAAAGGATTAGACACGTATTTCGAGCACAAAAAAGTGTGACACGAGTGTGACAAGAGATAAATTTACAAGATTGAAGACGTTCGTGAATTTTATAAGCAAGATAGGAGAAGATGGTGCCTCGACCCGGGATCGAACCAGGGACACGCGGATTTTCAATCCGCTGCTCTACCAACTGAGCTATCGAGGCGCTTATAAAATGCAAAGCACTTAAATAAGTGAGGTGCGTATTAAACGGATTTTAAGCCAGCAAGTCAACACTTTTATGTATTTAATTTAAATTTGTTTAATAAACCCACAAAAACATTACTTAGCTGGTGGAGTGTAGCCTTCAATATCCGGCTCTTTACCTTCAAATAGGTACGCAGCCATCTGTTCTTCTAAAAATTTACGTGCTTCTGGTTCCATCATATTGAGCTTATTCTCGTTAATCAGCATGGTTTGTTTCTTTTGCCAATCCGCCCAAGCTTCTTTAGAAATTGAATCAAAAATACGCTTACCTAACTCACCAGGATATAATTGAAAATCTAAGCCATCGGCTTCTTTGTTTAAACGCACACAATGAACGGTTCTGCCCATGTTATTGATGTCCTTAACGCTGTTTTAATTGACTAAAAATTGTCAGTGCAGGCTTACAGAACCCAATATCTGCAGGCTGACTAAAATCGACCCATTGTTGAATCGGCTTTGACACCGACTCATTAGACATCGAACTCGCTAATGCTGCTTCACTGACTTTATTTATTGTGAGATATAATATCACAGGTTGTATGTGAAGATGAAAATGACTAAATGTATGTTTAAATTCTGACAGCAACTCTGTGGATGCAACAGTGTACTGTTCACCAAGCGCTGCATATATAGTTGGAAGATTATCTAACTTTTGGGCAGTTGAGGTAAATTCTCCACCAAACCACCATAATCCGCCCCAAATCCCTTCTTCAGGTCGTTTTGTCATCAACACACGATCAAATAACATAGGGATAATAACTGTCGTATATTTACTGGGTATCGATTGTTTGGGTTTTTTATGTGGTAGCTCAACTTGACGACCGCTAGCAAAGGCTAAACAATGAGATTGCAGTGGACACTCCTCACACTTAGGCTTGGACCGAGTGCACAACGTTGCGCCTAAGTCCATCATGACTTGGGTGTAATCGGCAATCCGCTCAGAAGGAGTTAGCTGCGTAGCAAAACGCCACAACTCATCCTCGACTTTTTTATTACCAGGCCAGCCTTCCACCGCAAAAAATCGCGCTAGCACCCTTTTCACATTCCCATCTAGAATCGGGTGATTTTGGTGATGAGCAATTGATAAAATCGCTCCCGCAGTTGACCTTCCAATTCCAGGCAACGCCAGTACAGCATCAAAATCAGTTGGAAATATCCCATTATGCATTTGAGCAATCTGTTGTGCCGCTTTATGTAGATTACGAGCTCGCGCGTAATAGCCTAACCCAGTCCAATGATGCAACACGTCTTCTTGAGGTGCATTGGCCAAATCCGTCACCGTAGGAAACGCACGCATAAATCGTTCAAAATAAGGGATTACTGTTGTTACTTGTGTTTGTTGGAGCATGATCTCAGAGATCCATACCGAATAAGCACTGATATTTTGTTGCCAAGGTAAATGCTTGCGTCCATGTTGATCAAACCATGCTAGCGCTGTTTGAGCAAAATCAAATGCCATGTGTAGCCTCTTTTATTATCATTTTTATGCATCGTTGCTTATATAAACCGAATAATACCAAATAAAACGACACTGGCGTTTTACATTAGGGTTGCAACACAGGATAATACGCTAAATTCAGATATTCAGAGCACTTTTATGAGTCGTTTCCAAAACCAAGCAGAAGCAGCAGCTGCGGGTGTGTATATTTCCAAAATTAAAAGTTTTGTTAAACGTGAAGGTCGTTTAACCACTGCACAAGCCCGTGCTATTGATGACAACTGGCCAACAATGGGCTTAACGGTTGACATGGGAATGTTAAATTTAGCCGATGTGTTTGGCAACGATAACCCCGTCGTATTAGAAATCGGTTTTGGTATGGGTAAATCTTTAGTTGAAATGGCTGCAAATGCTCCTGAACTCAACTTTATTGGTATTGAAGTCCATCGTCCAGGCGTCGGTGCCTGTTTAGCCGATGCTCAAGCTGCAGAAATTACTAACTTACGAGTCTTTGAACACGATGCTATTGAAGTACTGGATCAATGTATTGCTGATAATGCCCTGCACCGTTTACAATTATTTTTCCCTGACCCATGGCATAAAAAACGCCATCATAAACGTCGTATTGTGCAAGCCGAATTCGCGCAAAAAGTCTATACAAAACTAGCCCATAGTGGTGAGTTACATATGGCAACAGACTGGGAACCATATGCGCAGCATATGCTTGAGGTGTTACAAGCGCAGCCTAATTATACTAATCTCAGTCCAAACAATGACTATATTGAGCGTCCAGAGTATCGTCCTATTACCAAATTCGAGGTGCGAGGCCAGAAGCTAGGTCATGGCGTATGGGATTTATTATTCGCTGCGAAAAAGGATGTCCAAGCATGATGAGTCCAGAAAGTCAGGTTATCCTTCGTAACAAAGAATATTTCTGTAAAGGAAATGTCGTTATCGTCAACCCTACTGATGCCGAAGTATTTTACGACTTAGATGACAACATCACCGGGTTTCATCAATTTTATGATGTCTATGAACAGGCCTATTCTGCTGATTTTGCACGTCATGAATTCAACACTCATATTAAGACTCCGGATGTTCTGTATGATGCTGCGATTGTATACATGCCGAAGGTTAAAACACACCTTAGTATGTTATTAGCGAATTTATCGAATGTAGTCAAAATTGGCGGACAAATATTTATTGTTGGTCACAACAAAAGCGGTATTAAAAGCTGTGCAAAACATTTAGAAAAGGTGTGTGAAACGGTTAATAAAGTAGATTCAGCTAAGCATTGTGGTTTATTTGTCGGTACTGTCAAAGCCAATCCAAAAGCGTTTAATCTCGATGATTTCTTAACAACTAAGACGTATGAACTCAACGATATCAAATGGGAAGTTGCTGGTATGCCTAGCGTCTTCTCCCAAGACGCGCTAGATTTAGGTACGCATTTGTTATTAGAGCATCTGCCTAACAATATCAAAAACGATGTGTTGGATTTTGCCTGTGGTGCTGGTGTCATCGCAGCGTTCGTGGGGATGCGCCATTTACATAATTTCCCAGACCCCAATAACCGACCCAATTTACATCTAGTCTTAAGTGACATTCATGCGTTGAGCTTATATTGTGCGCAAAAAACCCTGCATTTAAATAATTTACAAGGTGATGTGGTCGCAAGTAACGGATTAACTAATGTGGAAGGTAAGTTTAGTCATATCATCACTAATCCTCCTTTCCATAAGGGGATTAATACCGACTATTCCATCGCACATAGTTTTTTAGTTCAAGCACGTGAGCACCTGATCGAACAAGGGCATTTAACGCTAGTTGCTAATAGTTTCTTAAATTATGCTGTCGATATGGAAGCACACGTTGGTCCTTGCCAAAAGTTAATAAGTGACAATAAGTTCGCTGTTTACCAAGCTATTGGCATTCGTCCAAAAGCAACTAATAACAAACACTCACACAGAAAATAACCCTATGCCAGATAAGAAAATGAACATCGCATTCATCGTATCGGAAGTAGAAGATATTATCAAAACAGGTGGGCTGGCGGATGTCGCTAAAGCATTGCCACTTGCTTATGCTGCGCGAGGGCATGAAGTATGTATTGTGATGCCTGCGTATAAAGTAGTCATTGATCAATTCAACCTGACACCACAAAGCGAGTTCACCAGTTCAGCGCACCAATTTAAATACTACGAACACGATTTAGGTAATGTCAAAATCCATTTAATCGGTCATCGCTGTTTCGATCGTGATGGTCTGTATGCTGAGAATAACATGGCTTACCCGGATAATGGTGAGCGTTTTGGTCTGTTTAGTGCGGCCGTAATTGATCTACTCCAAAATATCAATTTAGCTCCCGATATCATGCACTGTAATGATTGGCATACCGCTTTAGTGCCATTTTTTGTTAAACATCATCAGCATCAGTTTGTTCAAGGTTTTTTTGCTCATACGAAAACCGTATTAACTATTCATAATGCCGCTTTTCAAGGGAGCTTTGCGGTAGACGATATGCCTATGCTAATGCCTTATCACCAAGCCTTAAACTGTCAGCAGCATACCCATATCAATATGATGAAAATTGGGATAGCTCACGCCGATAAAATCACCGCTGTCAGTCCGACCTATGCTCAAGAAATTCTGACAGAGCTGGGCGGGCATGGGTTACATCATGTGCTACAAAACCGGTCAGCAGATTTAACAGGGATCCTCAACGGCTGTGATTATTCACAATGGGATCCTAGTAATGACCCTTTTATTCCAGCACACTTTGAACAAAATAATTTAACTGGAAAAGCTAAGTGTAAAGCGGCGCTCCAAGCTAAATCGGGTTTCACCCATGCGCCCAATACCCCGCTTATGGGTATGGTATGCAGGCTGACAACTCAAAAAGGATTTGATTATATTTTACCTATCTTAGGTGATTTATTAGGGCATAATTTAGGATTAGTCATCGTCGGCACTGGTGACCCATTCATCTGTCAGCAATTAGCGGATCTGAGTCGAGTACATCCCGACAAATTTAAATTTATTCATGGGTTTGAGCCAGAACTTGCGCATTTAGTTGAAGCGGGTTCTGATTTTTTCTTAATGCCATCTGAATTTGAGCCTTGCGGACTCAATCAAATGTATTCTCTAGCGTATGGCACATTACCGATAGTGAGAAATGTTGGGGGCTTGAGTGATACGGTAATAGGCATTGATCAAAATCCGAATCAGGCCACTGGATTTGTTTTTGACGCACCGGCACCAGACGCATTATTGACCTGTGTTCGTCGGGCCTTATTATTGTATCTTGAACAGCCTGAGCAATTTAAGACGATGCAACTGCGAGCCATGCAGACTAAATTCACTTGGGCAGATGCGGCACAAGAATTCGAGGTATTATTTTTAAAAACAATACATTAGTGTTAGGTCGTTGACTGAGACGATATCTACCCGTGTATTTTTGAAAGTTTATCTGATAAACTAATCGTAATAAAAATATTAATGTTCCGTTAAAGTAAGTAAATATTATGCAAACGCCAAATATCTTAATTGTTGAAGATGAAGTAGTTACACGTACTACGTTAAAAAGCCTATTTGAAGCTGAAGGTTACAATGTATTTGAAGCCGAAGATGGTGAACAGATGCACGACTTTTTTGAAAACAATAACATTAATCTTGTGATTATGGATATTAACCTTCCTGGCAAAAACGGCCTTATTCTTGCTCGTGAAGTGCGTGACCGTAAAAACGTGGGTCTGATATTCTTAACTGGACGCGATAACGATGTTGACCGTATTTTAGGTCTCGAAATCGGTGCAGATGATTATTTAACTAAACCGTTTAATCCTCGTGAGTTAACTATCCGTGCACGTAACTTACTCACTCGTACGTCAAATGCCAATGATGATGAAGACTTACCATCACGTGTCAGCTTTAACGGTTGGACACTCGACGGTGACAGTCGTAGCTTAATTTCTCCGACACAAAACGAATTTAGATTACCTCGCAGTGAATTCCGTGCATTACACTTGTTTTTAAATAATCCAGGTAAAATTTTAACGCGTGAGCAGTTAATCATGGAAATGACAGGTCGTGAATTACGTCCTAACGACAGAACAGTTGACGTGACTATTCGTCGCATCCGTAAGCATTTTGAGTCCGAGCCGGGTGAAATTGAATTAATCGTCACTATCCATGGTGAAGGTTATCGATTCTGTGGCAGTGTAGACGCCTAACTCACATTCATCGTTATAAAAAACCACCTGATTTAGGTGGTTTTTTTTGGCCTGCTGTTTGTTCTCATTTTTCCTATGAAGAAGGTTTACTTCGACGTCGTCGACTTGGGGAGGAAATACTGCGCCCCTCACCTGTTTGTGCCGCTGCTGCAGCCTGAGCACCACCCGTTTTAGTCGCATTACCACCTGAACGAGAGCGTGGTTTACGCGGTTTCTTTGGTTTATTGACTTTAGGGGGTTTAATGGGGGCTTGCATTACACCTTGGACGGATAAACCCTCAACTTCAAGCACTTCTATATGCTTACCAATAAGATTTTGAATATCATTCAGCTGTTTAATGTCCTCATTGGTCGCAAAAGAAACGGCATGCCCTGTTGCACCAGCACGGCCAGTACGCCCAATACGATGAACATAATCTTCCGGCACATGAGGTAAATCATAATTAATCACATTAGGTAACTGATCAATATCAATCCCTCGTGCTGCAATGTCTGTAGCAACTAAGACACGAACATCACCAGATTTAAAATCAGCCAACGCTTTAGTCCGTGCGCCTTGGCTTTTATTGCCATGAATCGCAGCCGCGGTAATATTTTTATTCCCGAGTTTTTGTGCTATACGATTCGCACCATGCTTAGTTCGGGTAAAAACCAAGACTTGTTGCCAGTTATTATCTTTGATGAGCTTTATCAAAAGTGTGGTCTTACTACTTTTTTCAGCATGCACAAGTAACTGTTTCACTAATGGCGTAGTACTATTTTTCGGAGTGACCGAAATCTCAATGGGATCATGCGTAAATTGTTTCGCCAACTCACGGATAGGATCGGAAAAAGTTGCAGAAAACAATAATGTCTGGCGTTTGGCCGGGATCAATTTCATGATACGTTTAATATCGTGAATAAAGCCCATATCCAACATGCGATCGGCTTCATCAAGTACTAATACTTCAAGTTGATTAAACTTCACAGCGTTTTGTTGGTGCAAATCAAGTAAACGACCTGGAGTAGCAATCAAAATATCACAGCCACGACGCAGCCCTTGCATTTGTGGATTGATAGAAACGCCACCAAATACCACCATCGATCGTAAATTAGTATGCCGTGCACACGCTTTCACACTTTCAGCCACCTGAGCAGCAAGCTCCCGGGTAGGTGTTAATATCAGCGCTTTAATGTTATTCGGCGATGGGCGCTGCGAATTTTCGCTCAACATATTGACGATGGGAAGAGCAAATGCGCCGGTTTTACCGGTGCCCGTTTGCGCTGCAGCCATCACATCTTGCTGCTGCATTATCGGGCCGATAGCTTGTTGTTGAATAGGAGAAGGTTGGGTGTAGCCTTGGTCGAACACAGCTTGCAATACAGCAGGCGAAAGTCCTAGTTCAGAAAAACTGGTGGTCATGAATCACTCACAAAAAGGGCACTCAAAACGTGAATGCTGACGTAACTGTGTTAGTTTACCACAATGCGCAGGTATGGTCTGTTTTTGTTATCTTATCTCATGCACCTATACTTATATGCCATACGCTTTATAATAGTGCTTTGTATGAGACTGGTAAGTATAAGATGCAACATCAAGACGTAATCGTTATAGGCGCAGGAGCTGCTGGATTATTTTGTGCCGCAACAGCAGGTGCACGTGGCAGAAGTGTCACCGTGCTAGACCATGCTAAGAAAGTAGGTCGAAAAATACTCATGTCAGGTGGGGGACGTTGTAATTTTACCAATATGTATACCTCTCATGACAATTTCATCTGTAATAATCCACATTTTACTAAATCAGCCTTAAACCAATACACTCAATGGGATTTTATTGGATTAGTAAATGATTACGGGATTGCTTATCACGAAAAAACTCTTGGGCAATTATTTTGTGATGACTCCGCTAAACAAATCGTCTCACTTTTAATGTCAGAATGTACAAAACATCAAGTCACCGTGACCACAGGCTGTGAAATTTTTGCGGTGAGTAAACATGAAGAAGGCTATCATCTTGCCACCTCAAAAGGTGAGTTTACATGCGAGTCATTAGTCATTGCGACTGGTGGATTATCAATGCCAAAGCTCGGTGCGACGCCTTTTGGTTATCAAATTGCTGAACAATTTGGTATGCAAGTCACACCAACTCGTGCAGCCCTGGTTCCATTTACGCTTCACACACATGATAAAGACGTTCTCGCTGAACTCAGTGGTGTCAGTGTTGAAGCGGCAACAACTTGTGCCGACACCCGCTTTAATGAAGGTATCTTATTTACTCATCGGGGCTTAAGCGGACCTGCCGTATTACAAATATCCTCGTATTGGGAAGCCGGAGATACCGTAGAAATTGAGTTATTACCGTCACTGGATTTATTAGCAGAGCTTAACCATGCTCAAACCGCACAACCTAACGTTCAGCTTTCCACCGTTCTATCAACATGGTTTCCAAAGCGTCTCATCACACAGTTATTAGGCTATTTTAATATCGACAATAAACCGATGAAGCAATACCAAGGGAAACAGCTTGAGCAAACCGCTCATAAGTTCAAAGCATGGCAGCTGAAACCAAACGGAACAGAAGGCTATCGTACCGCCGAAGTCACCTTAGGTGGTGTAGATACGGATCATTTCTCATCCAAAACGATGGAAGCTAAAGACCATAAAGGGTTGTTCTTCATTGGAGAAGTACTGGATGTAACAGGCTGGCTAGGGGGCTACAACTTTCAGTGGGCATGGAGTAGCGGCTATGTGGCTGGCCAAGTTGCCTAAATTTGTGTAATGAGTGTTGGAAAGATCGCAATAGTGCCAACACCCACCTTAGTATGACTCGACTATGAATACCGAATCGCTTTGCCCAAGTATTTATCTTGACTGCATTCTAAATGGCTTGTCATTCACAATAAGTTGGTCATAAACCGCTTCTCGAATGTTATCGTCTCTGTCTCCCGCCTGTGTTGGAGGAGCATATATTTGCGTCATTATCAGGCCAATCAACCCTAGCTCTTGATCGATCCAATAATGAGTTCCTTCATATCCACCACCAATCCAAAGACCACCGCGACCAAATTCGCCGTTACCCAACTTGCCGGAATTGACCCAAATGTTAAACCCATCATATCCCCAATCATTTTTGAGCGTTTGTGGCGAGGTCATCAGTTCAATGGTCTCTTTTTTAAGCATACGATAGTCGTTTGAGACGCCATAATTTAAGATGACTTGTAGAAAGTCAGCATAAGCAGCAGTAGTGGCAATCATACCCTCGCCCCCTAAATATAATTGATCTGACGTTTGGTAAGCTGGCACATCGCCTTTGAAGATATCCTGTTCATTGGGTTTCATTATCCTCAACTGTCCATCAGCACCGGAAAACTTGGGCAATAAAGAAACACCTTCGGAAAGTTTATAGACCAAATTATCGATCGCCAGTGGTGAAGTTATTATTTCTTCAACCAATTTTGATAAACTCTTACCTGTTGCACGTTCTACAACTAACCCTAAGACTGTTGTATTGGTGCCGTAATAATAGTTCGGACCAGGTTGTTGGATGAGCGGTAATGAAGCGAGTTTATTGATTAACGTTTGGCTATCTTGACTATCAACCAAATTTGCTTGACTAAGCATTTCATCAAGACATTTAATACCCGTTTGATAGTAGAAACCTGCTTCGTGAATGATGAGGTCTTTTATCGTAATTTGTTTTTGTATTGCAACCGTTTTGAGAGGACAATCCTTCTCTCTAATAGTTTGTTTAATATTGTCAGCGTAATGATTAAGTGAGCCCAAATCCTCACCATTAGGACCTACGGCTACTTTGAGATGTTTAAATTCTGGAATGTAATTAGTAATTGGGTCATCTAGTGTTAACACGCCTTTTTCTACCAAATTCATGGTCAAAGAGATTGTAACTAATTTACTCATTGACCAAATTCGCAACCATGTTTCACCGTCGACTTGCGTGTCTGGTAGCAGTGTCTCATTGACCGAGCCATGCTCAAATAAGATGTCACCGTGTCGGTTTTCAACTCTTGCATATACAAAAGGATTTGCACCGTTTTTGACATACTCATCAATGGTATTCACCAGTATTTGCTTATTGTCGATACGAAGCGCATTGCTGCTTGCCGTTGAAGAGACGATAGCTAGAACAAACGTTACGATGAAAATTGGGAGCTTCATAATAGAACCCGATGCTTAAGATTTTTTGTTTGATATAGATTATATCTAATTAATTATCTATTTAAAGACGTTAAACATACCCCAAAGTTTGTTTGAACCAAGGAAACAGACTTTGCTGCACAACGGGTATCAAAGGCAATGATGGTTGCTAAATAAGAAACAAAAAACGCATTGATATAAAATCAATGCGTTTTTTATATGATAAACATTATCGTTAATGTTTAGATATCGTCTGAATTAGTTGCGCCAATTTTATGAATCGCTAAATCAGCACCTTTATATTCTTCTTCTTCACTTAAGCGTAAACCTGCGAATTTCTTCACACCGCCATAGACAATTATTCCGCCTAAGACTGCGATGAAAATACCCAGCGCAGTACCAATTAATTGTGAAATCAAAGATACACCGCCTAAGCCACCTAAAGCTTCTGTACCAAAGATACCAGCAGCAATCGCACCCCACGCACCACAGACACCGTGCAATGGCCATACACCTAACACGTCATCCACTTTAATTTTATTTTGCATGACTGTGAACAACCACACAAATAACCAACCTGCGATACCACCCACGACTAATGAACCAATCGGATGCATCACATCAGAACCTGCGCATACTGCCACTAAACCGGCTAATGGACCGTTATGAATGAAGCCTGGATCATTTTTACCAAACCACATTGCTGTGATGATCCCGCCAACCATCGCCATTAAAGAATTCATCGCAACTAAACCACTGATC
Source organism: Glaciecola sp. HTCC2999 (assembly GCA_949498985.1). Lineage (GTDB taxonomy): Bacteria > Pseudomonadota > Gammaproteobacteria > Enterobacterales > Alteromonadaceae > Opacimonas. The sequence goes on along the minus strand of CATECQ010000006.1, from coordinate 56,582 downwards.
CCATCAACGGTCTGAGCAGACATCACGTTAAAACCAAACCAACCGATACTTAAGATCCAAGCACCTAATGCTAAAAATGGAATATTAGATGGTGCGAATGCATTAAGCTTTCCGTTTTTGTAACGTCCATTACGTGAACCAAGTAATACAACCGCAACTAACGCTAACCAACCGCCCATACCATGAACTACAATAGAACCGGCAAAGTCATGGAAACCAGCGCCAAATGAAGCTTCTAACCATGCTTGAAAACCATAATTCCCATTCCAGATAATCCCTTCGAAGAATGGATAAACGAAACCTACAATTAAACCTGAAGCAATTAAGAATGGATAAAAGCGTGCACGTTCAGCAATACCACCAGAAACAATGGCTGGGATCGCTGCGGCAAATGTCATCAAGAAGAAAAACTTGACGAGATCATATCCATTATTAGCACTTAATTCAGCCGCACTTGCATAAAAAGTGGTGTCATAAGCAATCAAATAACCAATAAAAAAGTAACATAAACAAGAAACTGCAAAATCAGTCATTATCTTGATCAACGCATTCACTTGGTTTTTATTACGAACTGTCCCCACTTCTAAAAAAGCAAATCCAGCGTGCATTGCGAAGACCATAATGGCACCAAGCAAAATAAAGAGTGTATTGGTGCCTTGGAGCAATGTTTCCACTGCGCTATTAACTGTATCCATTATATAATTACCTTTATAATTTTATCAGATGTGTGTAAGTTATCAGCCTATTGACTCAAATTCGTCTTGAGAGTCACTCAACATCATTAAGAGTGACACCGAACATGAGTTTATCGATGCAGAAGCATCAAAATGGTGCTGTATTGAGGGCCTTCATATATTTTTATTTTGAATGTGAATGACCAACTGTCCGTGGGTTGCAAAAATCATTCCCACGTTAAAATCATCATAAGTAATTGATAATTAACACTATTTAAGATATTGTTCGCGTTTAATGCGAACTAATGCACTAATTTGGTGATAATTGCACCAATTAAATGATTTAAGAATTGAATCGCACCATTAACAGGAGAACCTCTTGCACCGTTCTATTGCATTTTTATCAACTGACGATCTTGAAGATTACTTTGTTTGGGATGATTTACTGATTGAACCTTTTGCCCAAAATGGCATAAAAGTCGATGTCATATCTTGGCATGCCAAGCAAATAAATTGGTCACAATATGATGCCGTTATTGTCCGTAGTACATGGGATTATCAATTGCATGCGGAAGCTTTTGTAGCGAAATTAGCTGAAATCACAGAGCAAGATACAGTCTTAATTAATCCATTACCTTTGATCCAATGGAACATTTCAAAGCGCTATTTACAGACCCTCGCCTCAAAAGGGATAACTATTATCCCATCTGTGTTTTTTGATTCCGTGGCGATCTCAGATATCTATGCACAATTTGACCATTTCGATACTCAAGAAATCATTATTAAACCCCTGATCAGTGCTAATTCAGACAATACTTTTCGCCTCGACCATGCAAGCTTAATGGGTCAAGCAGGTCCACTATCAAATATTTTTTCAACGACGCCTTGTGTGATCCAGCCCTTTTTAAATAGTGTCATTAGTGAAGGTGAGTACTCACTTTTTTATTTCAATGGGGAATATAGTCACACGATTAAAAAGGTACCAAAGTCAGGTGATTTTCGCGTTCAAGAAGAACATGGAGGTGAGTTAATAAGCGTCACTCCTGATGAGTTACAACTTGAAACTGCGGCTAAAGTGCTCGCTGCATTACCTGAAAAATCCTTGTATGCTCGAGTCGATCTGCTGAGAAACTCAAGCGCGGAGGCAGGTGATATTTGGCAGTTGATGGAGGTAGAACTAATAGAGCCCTCATTATATTTCAATATGGATGAAGCATCGCCTGAACGATTTGTTCAGGCAACGATAAGTTATCTTAGCTAACGTTCAACCTGACGAATCACTCTGTCTTTTACTGGCGTCCGTTTCACGTTTATTTTTTTGGGCGGTAACTTGACCGGAGCACGTTTTACCGACTCATCACGTACCTGGCGTGTAGGATACTTAGTACGTTGACCATTTAATCTTTTTCCACTGCCCCAATGTGCATCTCGGTGTACATTATGAGCACGATGAGAAGTCTGTAAACGACGTGAAAATAACTGATGGCGTTGTTTAATATTGTAATAATTACGCCAGTTTTGATGATTCACGTAACGAAACGGACGCCAATTGATGGCTACATTGCCACGAGATACATGGATACCTACTCGCGAAGTGTGACGATAATGCCAGACCCGCGGTTGATAGCCATGCCACCACGGCCCATACACATTAACAGGACTATATACAGGGACAAACACGACTTCAGGTTGAGCCGACTCAATATAAATTTTGGTTTCTTTTTCAATGATCTTAACGTATTCATCTGAAGTTAGGTGGCCGCTTCGCTTAGCCTGCTGACGTAAATATGCTAAACGCGATGCAACTAAATCATAATCTTCCTCAACCACATCCCCTAAATATTCTAAGTATTCCAAATCGTCAGTTAAATTGGTGACCACATCTACAAAAGGTAATAACGCAATGACACTTGGATCCCAGGGTTTATTTTGGGCTAGTGCAACTAATTCATCAGGGGTAAGCTTACTGTGCTGTTCAATAAATGATTGTGCTTGAATCAAATCCACTGGCTCAGTGACCGCCACAAAAATGTGTTCAAGTAATGAATCCGGATACAACGCAATCGGCGCTAACGCGTTATCTAATTCGGCAATGTTCTCATCCTCAGCTACAGAATCACCTGGGTATGATTCATGACGAATAGTTGCCATCGTTGTGGCTGGAGACGATTTAACATACCCATATCTCACGTCAGTGTTGTTAGGTGTGTGTGCAATGACACAACCTGATAAAGTGATGGTCGATAAGCTTATAACTACTATTGTCGTTAGGCGTTGCCAAGATGATGCTTTAAATTTTACTGGATAAACTAACATAGACCCTCCTAAAGGGAATGACTTACGTTAGTAACAGTTATAGACCTACACAACTTAACAGAAACTGAATAGCGAGAAGTATGATGTAATGCGAATGGTTATTTAAACAAGTGTGGAGCAAACTCATGACCGAGTTTTTCAGTTTTGGTTTGTAAATAACTTTTGTTATCTTTAGTCATGCCATGATCAATCGGCGTACGTTCAACGACGTCAATGCCTAACGAAGTCAGTGCGTGAATTTTTTTAGGGTTATTCGTCATCAAAGAAACTCTGTTTATACCTAAATGCTGCAACATAAACTGACAAATATCGTATTCGCGTAAATCGGCATCAAAACCCAAATGTTCATTCGCTTCAACCGTATCCAATCCTGTATCTTGTAAGGCATAAGCTCTGATTTTATTTAACAATCCAATACCACGTCCTTCTTGACGTAAATACAATAGTACACCAGCACCTTGTTCGACAATATTGGCTAACGCTTTTTCGAGTTGAAAGCCACAATCACAACGAGTTGAAAACAACGAGTCTCCTGTTAAACACTCTGAATGCACTCGAATATGAACGGCATCTTCAGGTTGCCATTCACCATAACTCAAGGCCACATGCTCTTGTTGATTTCGCATATCCACAAATCCATGGATCGTAAACTCCCCGAAGCGCGTGGGAAGTTTCGCTTTACTGACAAATTCAAACATCGATACTGACATGTTGAGATATTCTCGTGTGTGGTTTAAAGGCATGTTGACAATATTAATCATCAATATCGTCTATTTTAAAGGATAACAATGGGATTATCATCATATAAAATCAACCCCTCCCAAATAAATAACTATTTCTGCATCTTTACGAAGAGCATGATAATGCAATCCCTTTATCTTGCGTTGCTGGTGGGCTCGCAAATCGTTTTATTTTGGTTGCTTCATCGAACGGACTTGATAAAACATCAAGATAAGCATGCAACAAGGAAAAGTCCCCTTCTTCAGCGGCTTCAATCACCGCTTGAGCGTGGTGGTTACGCAATACGGTATGCGGATTGGCTGCATTAATACGTTCTTGAAGTGTCGAAAAATCTACGTGCTGAGCTTCCACCTCGGCTTTAAATGCTGTCAGCCATTCATCAAACAATACAATATTCACATAATCATCGCGTAATGACATTAATGAATGCCAATCTTTATGCCCTGCCAGTTGCCTAAAACTATTGTGATAATCGCGTTTAGGATTTTGTAACAACTTCATAAACAGGGCCATCATAGCTAATGCCCCATCTGTTGTCTCTGTCAACCCAAAACGTTTGAGCATCAAGTGATGATAATGCTCAACTAATATTGGCTCAAACGTATCTAACGCTTCAGTAATCTGCTCAACACTCAAAAATGGGCGAAAGGCTTGGGCGAAAGCATTGAGATTCCATAGTCCAATACTCGGCTGTTGGGAAAAACGATAGCGGCCTTGATGGTCTGATTTATTACACACATAATGTGGCTCAAAATCATCAAAAAAAGCATAAGGCCCATAATCAAATGTAATCCCATGAATGGACATATTATCAGTATTCATTACGCCATGGTTAAAACCAATCACCTGCCAATGCGCAATTAAACGTGCGGTATCAGCAATTATTTGTAACAACATCTGCAAATGCGGATATTGATTTTCCATTAGCTGGGGAAAATGATGAGTTAATGTGTAATCCATCAATTGTTGTAACTTCGGTGTGGCAATCTCCGGTGCAGAGCCTGGTTCACGGTCGTGATAAAAATATTCAAAATGACCAAACCTCAGATGACTCGGAGCCGTGCGAATTAACATAGCTGCCTTCTCAGGTTGTTCACGGTAGACTGGCTCGTTAGAGCTAATCAAACATAATGCTCGGGAAGTTGGCACACCCAAATGATACAAGGCTTCACTCGCTAAATATTCTCTTATCGTTGAGCGCAATACTGCCCGTCCATCTGCATGCCGAGAATACGGCGTAGGACCGGCTCCTTTAAGGTGTAAGTCTTGTCGCTGACCGTGTTTATCCTCAACTTCACATAACAATAATCCACGTCCATCGCCTAATTGTGGATTCCAATGACCAAATTGATGCCCACCGTATTTTTGAGCGACACTGCGAGCGGTTAATGCTGAGTGAGAGCCAAATAATTGCTGCATTAAAGTGTCATTATCTTGCCAATCAACAGGTAGACCTAAAGATTCCCATAAAGGATGATTAATGACCTGCAATTGCGGTTGATATATCACAGTCGGTTTAATTGGTGTGACTAATTCGGCCAATTCATCCGCATAAGTATGTTGTAATGTATGTGGCTCTAGTTGTGATTCAGACATAGCACTCTAATAACGATTTATCATTGAAATAAAGTCAGCTTTTGCTCACTTATTGGTTAGCATATCAGCAGTTTGGCATTATTTCGCTACACATTTGCCATTTATACGACAATAACTCTGTAATTGTTTAATCCATTTTGGGCATAATTTTGTAATAATTATGGTGCAATATTAAGGAAACACTATGCCTACTTTACATCATTTAAATCATTCTCGCTCACAGCGTATTTTATGGTTATTTGCAGAACTCGGTTTAGATTATGATATCCAAACTCACGAACGCGATCCTAAAACATCGCTGGCTCCTGATTCTTTGAAAGCTACATTTGAATTAGGTCGCTCTCCAGTGGTGACATTGGATGATGAAGCTCATACACCGCTGGCTGAGTCGGGGGCAATAGTGGAATATTTTGCACACATTCATCCTGAGGCTAATCTTACTTATCAAGCGGGTCATACCGCATTTTCAGATTATTTGTATTGGTTACATTTCGCTGAAGGCACCATGATGCCTCCGTTAATTGCAAAGCTGGTATTAGGCAAAGCAAAAGCGAAGAAAAAGCCTATCATTATTAAGACTATTGCGGATAAAGTCATCGACGCAATTTTGAATGCTTATTACGACAAAAACTTTGCAGAAAACGTAGCACATGTGGAGAAGCATCTCGCTCGTCAAGCAGATAAAGGGTTTGAGTACTTCGTTGGGGAGCATCTATCGACCGTTGATTTTATGATGCTGTTCCCATTAGAAGCGATGCTTGCCAGTCAACCTAACCATGTACCTAAGCATATCAAAGCATATGTAGAGCGCATGCAGTCAAGAACGGCTTACCAACAAGCCCTTGATACGGGTGGTGAATATAACTTTGGCCCTCGTCAAGCAGCGTAACGTTAAATAAATACGCAAGCTTTGCTTACTGGGATTGAACGTGCTGGGTGATCAAGTTAATGAATTGGTCACCATAGCGTTCTAGTTTAACTTGTCCTACTCCAGAAACAAATAGGAAATCACTGGCTTGCATAGGTAAGTTTTGCGCCATATCCACTAAACTCGCATCAGAAAATATCACATAAGGCGGTTTCCCTATCTCATCAGCCAAACGTTTACGTAAATGCTTCAACTTTGCAAATAACTCTTTGTCATAACTGACGCTGGCTAATGTTTGCTGCTTTTTATTTGTCGCCGATAAACGAGGTACAGCTAAAGTTAATGACTGTTCACCGCGTAAAACAGGTTTAGCAGCATCCGTTAATCGCAATACCGCGTAGTTAGTAATATCAATGAACAAATAGCCTTTATGGATCAATTGGTTAATGATGTTCACCCAATACTCATCCGCTTTATCTTTACCAATTCCAAATGTGGAAAGCTGGTCATGACCTTGTTCCATGATACGTTGGAGTTTTCGACCTTTAATCACTTCCACCACCTGATTGGTCGTTCCTATTTGACGCATCCGATAAATACACGATAACACTTTTTGAGCGCATTCGAGTCCATCAAAATGTTTAGGAGGATCCAAGCATACATCACAGTTACCACACTGCGTTTGGCTTGCTTCCGAAAAATAATTTAACAACACTTGGCGACGGCATGTTTGGGCATCACCAAACCGTTCCATCGCTTCAAATTTTTCTAGCTCAACTTCAATCCGGTGACTTTCTGAGGATTCTATCCACTGCTTAATCCGTGCTGCATCTTTTTCATCAAATAACAATAAGGCCTCGGATGCTAAGCCATCACGACCAGCACGCCCGGTTTCTTGGTAATACGCTTCAATACTGCGAGGTAGGTCATGATGAATCACATAACGCACATTAGATTTATTAATCCCCATTCCAAAGGCAACAGTAGCCACCATAATATCGATGTTATCGTTTTGAAAATCGCGTTGGGCTTGGGCCCGTTCTTCTTGAGATAGACCAGCATGATAAGCGCCACACTTGAACCCTTTCGCGTAGAGTTTATTGCGTACTTCATCGACCTTATTACGTGAAGAGCAATACACGATCCCACTACCTTCATGCGCATGAATAAAGCGGATAATCTGTTCTAGCGGTTTAAATTTAGGAATAACCGTATAACGAATATTGGGACGGTCAAAACTCGCTAAATGAACATGGGGGTTTTTCAATTGTAACTGTGCTTGAATATCTTCTCGCGTCGCAATATCAGCAGTGGCGGTTAACGCCATTATGGGTATATATGGAAATACCTGTCGAAGCTGGCCTAAATTGCGATAATCTTGCCTAAAATCATGACCCCAATGAGAGACACAGTGAGCCTCATCAACTGCAATCAAACTAATATCTAACTCGGTTAAACGCTCGATAAAATAAGGTTGTAAAATCCGTTCGGGTGCAACAAACAAAATATCCGTTTGGCGGTTGTGTAGACGTTGATAAACTTGTGTAATCGCTGCACCATCTAATTGAGAACTTATCATATCGGCACGAATGCCGACTGAAAGACACTGTTCCATTTGATCTTGCATTAACGATATCAAGGGTGAAACGACAATAGTCAAACCCGTATTGATGACTGATGGCAGTTGGTAACATAAGGATTTCCCCCCACCGGTAGGCATTAATACTAAGCAATCTTGCTGTGCTAATGATGCCTCGATAATGGCCTGCTGACCACTTCGAAATGAACCGTAACCAAATGTATTTTGTAACGTAGAATGTAATAAATCAGCTGTCATGTTAAGTGATATGAGTTCTGTAGTATGTGTGCTTATTGAGTATGTGCTTACATGGATACCAAATGAATAAATATGATATTAAGCATGATTAGCTAGCCTAGCATCTTATCATAACATTTGAGGTGATAATTGGAGATAACGCTTTTAGATATTATTATATAACATCAATGCATTATTGCGTTCATGATTAATTAGTTGCTTGCTTAGATAAGTTACTTCACAATTGCGGCTGATTTATCGACTATCATCGGAACAACATGTCAGCACCCTCCTCTCCTTCTAACACAGCTTCTGGTTTAACTTCTGGCCAAGCAGGCATGTTATTTGCTATTTGCGCCTATACTATGTGGGGTATTGCACCCATCTACTTTAAACAGCTGCTCCATGTTGATGCGGCTGAAATATTGATGCATCGTATTATTTGGTCTGCGGTCGTGTTAGGTGGGTTGATCCTTGGACTTCAGTACATTAATAAAGTCACCACTGCACTAGCTGATAAAAACGTCATGGGATTACTCGTGTGCGCTGGAATATTGCTCGGTGGCAACTGGTGGTTGTTTATTTGGTCTGTCAATAATGACCATTTATTAGAAGCCAGCCTCGGTTATTACATCAATCCACTATTTAACGTATTGTTTGGCTTCTTGTTTTTAGGTGAACGATTTAGAAAGCTGCAAAAAATAGCAGTCGCTTTAGCTTTTATTGGTGTGATGATTTTAATTGTTTCGTTTGGTGACGTTCCTTATATCGCCCTGACCTTAGCACTTAGTTTTAGTTTATATGGTTTAGTACGCAAACAAATCAACGTTGACTCGATCCCAGGGCTATTTATTGAAACTTGCTTAATGTTGCCCTTGGCAATAGCTTATTGGTTTTGGACTGATTCACTTTCTAGTAATTTTGCAAATAACACCACTACTATCAATGTGTTATTTATTTGTGCAGGGTTAGTCACTACCGCACCATTATTATGCTTTACATCTGCTGCTCGCCGGATTATGTATTCGACGTTGGGTTTCTTCCAATATATTGGTCCTACGCTCATGTTTGTCATTGCGATAATGGTTTACGATGAACCTTTCAATATTGAACGTGTTATTACTTTTGGCTTTGTTTGGCTTGCCTTAGCAGTGTTCACATATGATGGAGTACGGCATTATCGCAAACAAAAACTCGCCCTGAATACATCAACCTAGACTGTTAAAATGTCTAACACGGCGATAACTTCGCATATGCTAGCACCAGCCATTTTGCGCCAAAATCATCAAAATTGACTTGGACTCTGGCACTTTCACCTGAGCCTTCATAATTCAAAACAGTACCATCACCAAATTTATTATGGCTCACACGCATCCCTAATGAAAATCCACTTTCACTGAAGGCTTCATGCGAGGTGCTTGGACTGAAGCGGTTATGCACAGGTTGCGACACATTTTGACGTAAACGAATCTCTTCGATGCATTCTTTGGGGATTTCACGGATAAAACGGCTCGCTGTATGAAACTTATCTTGCCCATATACACGGCGTGTCTCAGCATGTGTTATGTAAAGCTTCTGCATCGCACGTGTCATGCCCACGTAACACAAGCGCCGTTCTTCTTCCAGACGCCCGGGTTCATCATTGGACATTGCACTGGGGAACATTCCTTCTTCGACTCCTGCTAAGAACACTAATGAAAACTCTAACCCTTTAGCGGTGTGGATTGTCATCATTTGTACAGCGTCTTGATGTTTTTCTGCCTGACCTTCACCTGCTTCCAAAGAAGCATGAGCAAGAAAGGCCGACAAAGGGGTCATATCGTCAGCTTCTTCTGGGACTTCAAATTGCTTACACGCAGTGACTAATTCCTCTAAATTTTCTACCCGAGCCTTGGCTTTTTCGCCCTTTTCAGCTTGGTACATAGCCACTAAGCCGGACGCCTTGATCACATGATCCGCCTGTTTATCTAAAGGTAATGGCTTAATATCATTACTCATATTCATGATCAAATCGACAAATCCCTGTAACGCATTACTCGCACGGCCATTTAATCTTTTTTCTTGCAGCATCATGATTGAGGTTTGCCACATAGATTGTTCTGTGTCACGTGCAATTTCACGGATCTGCGATAATGTTTTATCTCCCATTCCACGGGTCGGAGTATTGACGACTCGCTCAAATGCTGCATCATCTAAGGGATGATTGATCATTCGAAGATACGCAAGTGCGTCTTTGATTTCTTGACGTTCAAAAAAGCGCAAACCACCATAAATACGATATGGGATCGTTTCTTGAAGTAGTGCTTCCTCAAGAACACGAGATTGCGCATTATTTCGGTATAAAATGGCACAATCAGACAATGGATAACCTTGGTCCATCCACTCTTTGATTCGAGCGACAATAAAACGTGCTTCATCTAGCTCATTGAAACCTGCATACAGTTTTATTCTTTCGCCATCAGCGTCTTCGGTCCAAAGCTCTTTTCCTAAACGACCCGCGTTATTATCAATCACTGCATTCGCTGCTTTAAGAATATTCCCAGTGGAACGATAATTTTGTTCCAAACGAACAGTTTCAGCACTAGGGAAGTCTTTAAGAAAGTGTGAGATATTTTCGACATTCGCGCCACGCCAACCATAAATAGACTGATCGTCATCGCCGACGATCATCATATTATTACTCGGTGCTGATAAGAGGCGTAACCAGGCGTATTGGATATTGTTCGTATCTTGAAATTCATCGACAAGAACCGCACGAAAACGTGCTTGGTAATGCTGTCTTATACGATCATTATCGCGCCACAATTCATACGCCCGCAGAAGTAATTCAGCAAAATCAATCAACCCTGAGCGATCACAGGTTTGCTGATAAGCTTGGTATATATCTCGCATTTTTTGCTGATTAGCATCACCAAATGTATCAATATCTTTGGGGCGTAAGCCTTCGTCTTTATTTCCGTTGATATACCATTGAGACTGCTTGGCAGGCCAATCCTTCTCATCCAAATTCATTGATTTGATAATACGCTTAATCAGGCGATGCTGGTCATCTGAATCTAAAATGGTAAAATTTTCTGGTAAATTCGCTTCAGCGTAGTGAGCCCGTAATAATCGATGTGCGAGTCCGTGAAACGTACCAATCCACATATGATGGAGTGATTGTCCTTTAAGATGTTCAATCCGACCACGCATTTCACGGGCAGCTTTGTTTGTAAACGTAACGGCTAAAATTGAAAAAGGGGATAAATTTTCTACTTCCATCAACCATGCAATACGGTGCACAAGTACTCGTGTTTTACCGCTACCTGCTCCTGCTAAAATCAACATATCTTGCGCAGGTGCGGCGACCGCTTGGCGCTGTTTATCATTTAGCCCATCAAGTAATCGAGATACGTCCATCAATTAAGCCTTTTTACGTGTTGTGGAAGATGAAATCTAATTATAGCAAAAACTGTGGATATATACAGTGTTCAGACCCATTGTAATAAGTCTGCAAATTCATCTAATTGCACATCCGGTAAACATTTCACCGGTTCTTGATTCAGATTCATCGATCGATCAGCCGCGTACCATGCTGTCCTATACCCACTTTGATAGGCACCTAATACATCATTAGTCATATTATCTCCCACATGCAAAATCTGATGTGGCGCAAGTGCGAGTGCCTTAGCGGCTTTGCTAAACATATCTGCATGCGGTTTAGCTCGATGTTCACTGTTGGCATGATAGACATGCGTAAAATATTGACCAATACCAATACTATCCACATTGACATTACCATTGGTAATAGCCACCAGAGGGATATGATCTGAGAGTGATGCCAGAATGTCGGTAACTGCACTAGGGACTTTGAAGTGGCTGCGCTGAGCATAAAAATAACTAAAACACGCATAGGCACCAGTCGCTAACTCTTCTCCAGCATAGCCGACTGATCCTAGGCCGAGTTTTAACGTCGCTAAGCGTAATTGCCCCATATCATATTTAATCTCAGGCATATCTTTCAATGCACGTTGTTTAAATGCAAACCATTGCGCCTTTGAAATACTACTGGCCTTTGGAAAATGCTCAGCGATATACTCAGAAAGTGCAGCTTCAGCAGCATATATGTAGGGCATGTTATCGTATAAGGTGTCATCTAAATCAAAGGTCATTGCGTGAATTGCCCCGATTTTTCGGTAAAAAATCATTTCTTAGCCCTAGGGTGTGCATTATCATACACACCTGCCAAATGCTGAAAATCCAAATGAGTATATACTTGGGTGGTGGCTAAATTAGCATGACCTAATAGCTCTTGCACCGCACGTAAATCTCCGCTAGATTCTAATACGTGTGTTGCAAAAGAATGGCGCAGTTTGTGTGGCGAAATATGCGTATCGATACCTTGCTTGGTAGCCAGTTGTTCTAGACGTTTTGCGACTTGGCGATTGCCTAATCGTCCGCCACGCTGAGACAGGAATAACGCAGGTTCATCAGGTGTATGATTGACGACAAATTCTACGCGCCATTTTAGCCAGTCATGCACGGCATTCCATGCATGCAACCCGATAGGTAAACGTCGCTGTTTACCGCCTTTACCATTGACGTTTAAAATGTGATCATCTAGGACATCCAAGACATTTAATCCAGTCACTTCAGATAGGCGTAATCCACACCCATAGACCAATTCAAACATGGCCTTATCTCTAGATTCATGTACGGATTCTGGCGTAAAATTTAATAAACCTTCTAACTGTTCAACATGCAAATGCTTAGGTAGTGGTCTCCCCATTTTAGGAGCGTTAACGGCTTCTGCTGGGTTTTGGGTGAGTTCATTTTGTTCGACTAAAAAGTGACAAAACTGCCTTAACGCGCTCAAACGCAGGGCAATACTGCGGGCGCTTAATCCCGCCTTTTTTGATAGACTCACCATACGTTTTACTTGCTCAACATTCAAGCCAGACCAAGACCTTAAAGTTAGTAAGTCTTTACATACTAAAATATGACTAATATAGGCAGACTGAGTGTGTGGGGAATATTGGCGTTCTACTTTGAGCTGTTCAGCAAAAGCTCGCACCCACTTATCATCGAGTAATGGTAAATGTGGTTCAAACTCCGCCATACATCGTTTACTTATCTTGCTTAGCTAAAATACGAGCCAACACTTGTTCTAATAATTGCTTGAGCTGTAATAGAAACAGCGTGTCCATTTCTGGATGGAAGTGTGTGGCTGAATCACTACCTACAGCAAATAAACCTATTGGTTCTTTTTGCCCTAACAACATTAACGCACATGATTCTACCGAGACATTAGTAAAAATTTGTTGAGTCTCGTTCTGTGATAAACGGCCAAAGAAAAAATCTGATTGTTTAAAGCGTTTATCTATTAATGCGTGATGTTTAAAATCAGCAAACTTGGTTTCTTTAATAAATAACTGAACATGGACTTTGGCTAGTGCCAATTCCTCTTGAAAACAGGCATGCAAAGCTGCTTCAACATCGTCAAGCGTTTCACACGTATATAACCGTTGTAAAAGTTGGGCATAAATTTGAAATAATTGTTCGTTATTATCCGCATTACGGATTAAAGCAGCAAGCTCTTGACGCTGTTGATGGAGCTGGGTGCGAAGCTGTTCGGCTTGGAGTTCAACCAATGAAACGGTGCCGCGCTGTTGATGTGGAATGATTAAATCTGCTGTTAGCTCAGGATAATCAACAAAAAAATCAGTATGCTCACTTAAATATTGAGCCACTTCTTTAGCTGTCAATGGTTGAAAAGGATGACTCATAATACAATTTTTCCATCAAATACATGCTCTGCAGGGCCAGTCATCTTGATAGTGTGTTCATCACCTTGCCAACGAATAGTAAGAGGCCCACCAGGCAAAGTAACCTTAACCTCTGAACCGAGTTTGCCTTGCTGTTGACCAATTGCCACCGCAGCACACGCTCCACTACCACAGGCCAATGTTTCACCGACACCCCGTTCAAACACGCGTAACTTGATATTATGTTGATCTATGATCTGCATGAAACCCACATTTACTTTTTGTGGAAAACGTTCATGGGACTCCAGCAGTGCACCTACACCCAAGACATCATAGGTATCAATATCATCTACTTCCATGACGCAATGAGGGTTACCTAAAGAGACCGCTCCACAGAAAAAAGTCTGATCGGCTTCACGGATGATATAGGTGTTTTCTTGTTTTTGGGCTTTCATCGGTACATCATCAGGGGCAAAACGAGGACGTCCCATATTCACTGTTACTTGACCATTTTTTTCCAAATAGAGCATAATTTTGCCCGCTTTGGTACTGACTGATATTTTACTTTTATGAGTGAGATTTTTATATTTCACAAATCGCGCAAAACACCGAGCACCATTACCGCATTGCTCGACTTCAGAACCATCTGAATTAAATATCCGATAATGGAAGTCTTGATCAGGATCGTAAGGCGGTTCAACCAACAACAATTGATCAAAACCGACTCCAAAGTTACGGTCCGCTAGCTGCTGGATGCGCTCAGGAGAAAAGTAAATGTTTTGGGTGATACAATCCACCACCATAAAATCATTACCAAGACCATGCATCTTAGTGAATTCAACCAACATTATTGGAGCACCCTTATAATTATCGTTTTCCTGAGTTTACTGGACTTTATACTCGTTGTGCCATAAATCTTCGACTTTTTCTCGCTCACGAACAACAATCACATTATCCCCATCGACCATTATTTCGGCGGGACGACCACGAGTATTATAATTTGACGCCATCACAAAGCCGTACGCACCCGCACTTTTAACCGCTAAAATATCATCTGGAATAATCGCTAATTCACGATCTTTCCCCAAGAAATCACCTGTTTCACAGACAGGTCCAACGACATCATAAACTGCAGTATCAACATCATTACGAGGTGTAATAGGCACAATATTTTGCCATGCACTATATAGAGCAGGACGAAGCAAATCATTCATTGCCGCATCGATAATGGCGAAATGTTTGTCTTCATTTTGTTTCAAAAATTCGACTTTTGTGAGTAAAACACCCGCATTTGCAGCAATCGCTCGGCCTGGTTCCATGATGATTTTCATGTGCTCACGTCCTGCCATTTTTTGAGCAATCGCTGAGGCATATTCAGAAGGTAAAGGCGGAGTTTCATCTGCGTAAGTCACGCCTAACCCGCCTCCGACATCTAAGTGTTCGATATGAATGTCGTGTGTTGCTAATTCATCCACTAAGCCAAGCAAACGTTCTAACGCATCAACAAAAGGCGCCGTCTCAGTCAACTGTGAACCTATATGGCAATCCATACCTTTAATCTCTAGGTGGGATAATGCTTTTGCATACAAATAAGTTTCAACCGCTTTGGTATGCGCAATGCCAAATTTATTCGCTTTAAGGCCTGTCGAAATATACGGATGCGTATTAGCATCTACATCCGGATTAATACGCAATGAAATGCGTGCCGGTATATCTAACTTAGCAGCAACCGCGTTAATACGGTCTAATTCTGCAAATGACTCGACATTAAAGCATAGTATGTTTTGTTGCAGCGCAAACTCTATTTCATCTGCCGTTTTGCCTACACCTGAAAATACCACTTTGTGAGGATCTCCACCGGCAGCAATTACACGTTTAAGTTCCCCCCCAGAGACGATATCAAAGCCCGAGCCTAATTTGGCTAGTACGCTTAACACCCCGATATTCGAATTTGCTTTGACAGCAAAACATACCAGATGGGGATGGTCGCCCAATGCTTCATCAAATTTGTGCCAATGACGTTCCAGCGTTTTACGTGAATAGACGTAGGTGGGCGTACCATGCTTTGCAGCAATGTCACTTAATGCTACATTTTCTGCATGTAATGTACCGTTCTGGTAATCAAAAAAATCCATAGTCTATCTCTTATCGTCGTTCGAATTGTTGGTATGATTCGAAGGTGTTTTAGATTCAGTAGGTTCCGTCTCAGGCGGATTTTGAGGCTGATTTTCTACTGGTGGTTCCGATGGTAAACGTAACGGACCTTTTTGACCACAGCCAAAAGTGCCGCACACCATCAATGTTAGTAACACAAAATAAGTGATTCGGCGGATATGGGATGGACTGGAAGAAAAATTCATAAGCGCTACATTAACTCTATAATAATGCTAATGATCGGTAACCTGACAAGAAAATGCAAGCAATAAAGCACGGTCATTTAGTCGAATTAATCGTTCAGGTTTAATCCGACTAAAAAACCAGCACTCTTAGTAAAAAAATTATTGTGCAAAAAGCTGATTTAAATAAGCAGCGGTGCGTACCCCTGCTTGTGACAGGCGCAGGTTGAGCGTATCAATATGTGCGTACACATAGTTATAATTTTCACTTTTATTGTCAGTATAAAGGCCTTTTCTAAGCTCATAGCTTTCTTGGATCCATACCATAGGATCAGGCTCCATCCACTGGGCGATTTGATTAGATGTCATTTTACGAGTCAACCAATCTGTATATTCAGTGTAAGACAGTTTTTGTTGGTCAATGATCCCACTATCCCAAATACGATGCAGGTTCGAGGATTCCCAAAAAAAATCTAATTTTACATCGTTACCACCGCGATCAGCACCATTCCCAACATGTAACGGCTGATGTAAATCTCCCACAATATGCACAATAAAATGCAAAGCCGTTTGTCGGTCTGCAACAGAGCGCTGCGGATCGGTGACCCATTCGCTAAACATTTTTAGCGCTGTATATGCATCACCTTGTTTTGGTGCACCTACTTGTGCATAAGTGATTCCATCAGGAACCGTGACATAATGATATGGACCCGCTTGTTTTTGCCAAAAATCGGCCGGATTCGAGCGATTAAAATCGGCGAGTGTCGATATTTCCGCCAAAGTGCGGTTTGGAAAAAGTTCTGCCATGACCGTTTTAACTGAAGGACTTATATGTTGACTCGCAATTTCACCCGCAATGCGATGTCCATTTTTACCCCAAGCCCATGCATTGTTCGATACGGTGACGCTCATTAGAGTAAACATCAATCCCGCCAACAATGATATTAAACGAAATGGCATAATCAGTTCCTTATTGTTAACTCAAACATTATTCTAAAAGATAAGTCTAAGATGGTTTGTAGCCCCAGCACTGCATAATCGTTTGATCTACTCCTACGTGATCTAAGATCCGAGCTACGACAAAATCCACCAGATCTGCAATACTCTTAGGTTCATGATAAAAGCCTGGCGCAGCAGGCATAATCGTTACGCCGGTCTGTGAAAGTTTGAGCATATTTTCTAAATGGATGGTTGAAAACGGCATTTCACGTGGAACGAGAATCAACTGTCCACGTTCTTTAATCACGACATCTGCCGCTCGTTCAATCAAATTATCACTTGCTCCTGTCGCAATAGCAGATAACGTACCGGTAGAACAAGGGCATACGACCATTTGCTTTGGTGCCGCTGAGCCTGACGCCACGGGTGAAAACCATTCATCTTTACCACATGCAATGATCTGGCCTGCTTTGGCTGCAAAACGCTCAGTAAAAAAAGCGGCCACTGCCTCAGGTTTACTCGGTACTTTCAAATTTTCTTCAGTGGCTAATACGACTTTCGCCGCTGAAGAAATCAACACATAGACTTGAAATTCAGCTTTAACTAACAATTCCAATAAACGCAGCGCATATGGCGTGCCTGACGCTCCTGTAATCGCTAACGTGATACGCTTATTCCAGGGTGATGGGGTAGTAAACTGTGCTTGATTCATAAATATTTACTCTTGGTTAAATCGAGCTGATAATGCATCCAATAATTTACCATGAATGCCTGCGAATCCACCGTTACTCATCACTAAAATATGATCAGAAGGCTGGGCTTCTTTGACTACCGCTGCAACTAATTTATCCACATCTTGATATGGATGGACGGGTGCAACGCTCTCTCTTGCTATTTCATCGATAGACCAACTTAAGTTTGCCGGTTCGAATATATACACTTCATCTGCTTGCGCCCAAGAACCCGTTAACTGGTCTTTGTGGATACCTAATTTCATCGTATTCGAACGTGGCTCTAATATTGCTAAAATCCGCTGAACGCCGACGTTGGCTTTAAGTCCTTCGACAGTGGTTTTAATCGCTGTTGGATGGTGCGCAAAATCATCATAAACTGTGATATTTGCCACCGTACCTTTGACTTCCATACGACGTTTTACATTCACAAATTCACTCAGTGATGCGATAGCAATCTCCGTGGTCACACCCACATTATGTGCCGCAGCAATCGCCATCAATCCATTATGTACGTTATGATCGCCAATTAAAGACCACTTTACCTCACCTTGCAGCTGTCCTTGATAATAGACTTCAAAACATCCGCCATCGGCTTGAGTTTTTTGTGCAGTCCAATCTTTAGAAATAAATTCTTGCTGAGTCCAACACCCCATCTCTAATACATCTTGCATGTTATTGTCGTGTTTCTCTGACAGTATCAGACCATTGGCAGGCACTGAACGAACCAAATGATGGAATTGTTTTTTTATCGCGTTAAGATCATCAAAGATATCCGCATGGTCAAATTCAAGATTATTCAACACTAAGGTGCGCGGACGATAGTGAACAAATTTAGATCGCTTATCAAAAAATGCACTGTCGTATTCATCCGCCTCAATCACAAAAAAGTTACCTTCCCCAATCCGGGCTGAAACACCAAAATTCTCAGGGACTCCGCCAATCAAAAATCCAGGCGTGTAACCGGCATATTCTAAAATCCAAGCAAGGACACTAGCTGTAGAGGTTTTCCCATGTGTTCCAGCCACCGCTAATACCCAGCGGTCCTTTAATAGATTATCCAATAGCCATTGTGGACCGGAGGTATAGGGTAGATTACGGTCTAGCACATACTCTACTGCAGGATTCCCTCTAGACATCGCATTACCTATGATCACCATATCCGGTTGTGGTTCAAACTGTGAAATATCATAACCTTCGGTGAGAGTGATCCCTAGCGCTTCGAGTTGGGTGCTCATTGGCGGGTAAACATTGCGATCAGAACCTGTCACAGAGTGCCCGAGTGATTTAGCCAGTGCGGCTATTCCGCCCATGAAACTGCCACAGATCCCTAATATATGTACATGCATATTGAAATTCTTTTGAGGTAAGTAGGATAATATTTTTACAATACTCTAGCAGATTTTCGTCGCATAACCTACCGCTAGACAGTATTGTCATCGCAATGCCGGTTAACATCTGCACTAAACATAGGTACACTATATACACAGGGAAAGTACAACAATAATAAAAAAACCTTTCCAATGGAGTCTTTCTCCTCTGTATCCTACTTCAATACAATTAAAGGTTTTTTACTCATGAAGCGACTCAATTCGCGTCTACAACAAGACGGTGCTCCACTCGAACTCATTTTATTAATTCGTACGTTATTAGCTGGTTGTAAAGAAATTTCTTTTCGTGTTTCTCAAGGTGCCCTAGCCGGAGTATTGGGTTCGACGCTATCTGAAAATGTTCAAGGTGAAACCCAAAAAAAACTGGATGTGATCTCTAATCAAATTCTCAAAGATACCCTTAGTGAATCAGGTTATGTGAAAGCCATCTCATCAGAAGAAGAAGATGATGTGGTGCCTTGTAATCCAGAGGGAAAATACTTAGTCAGCTTTGACCCTCTTGATGGCTCATCTAATACTGAAATTAATTCTCTCATTGGTACGATTTTTTCAATTACGCATGCGCCGCAGTGGATGGAACCCAATGACCCATCAGCGTTTTTACAACCGGGCACTCAAATTGTCGCTGCTGGATATGTACTTTATGGTCCATCTACCATGCTCGTAATGTCCACCGGGCGCGGCACACATTTATATACGTTAGATAAAACCCACGGCGGTTTCTTAGTAACAGAAGCTAACCTACAAGTCCCTAAAGATACCAGTGAATTTGCAATTAACGCGTCGAATCAACGTCATTGGGAAGCTCCTATTCAAGCTTATATCAGCGACTTACTCCAAGGGACTGATGGCCCTCGAGGTAAAGATTACAACATGCGTTGGGTGGCAGCAATGGTAGGTGACATTCATCGTGTGTTATGTCGTGGTGGCATATTTGCCTATCCGTTTGATAAGCGTAACCCCAATAAACCAGGTAAATTACGGTTATTGTATGAAGCCAATCCTATGGCCTTTTTAATGGAACAAGCAGGCGGATTAGCTTCTACGGGCCAAGGCCGTATTATGGAAGTCATGCCAACAGAGATTCATCAGCGGGTACCTGTGATTATGGGTTCAGCCAATGAAGTTGAAGCATGTTTGGATTACTACAAAGAAGCCTAAACAAGTCAATAATAAGGTGTGTTGAAACTATCTTTATTCAAGGTGTGATAGGTTTTACTGTGCAATTTACGTATAATAAATCATAATTTAGCATCTAATTAAAATAATAAGAGAGCATCCATGCACCGTCTTTTTTTCAATATCGGCTTATGTTTATCTTTGTGCTTCTTAACCTTATTCGGTGCCAGCGCATTTGCTGACACTGATAACCCTGTCGAGTTATATTGGGAAGACATGGTCCCAAAAGGCTTTATTGCACCAGAAGTGACTGTTGATCATTTGAATAATATGTCTCAGGCCGCGCCAAATGCACCGGTCCTTGAAGAGCTTAATAATCAATTTGTCAAAATTCCTGGATTTGTCGTGCCGCTAGAAGGTACCGCTGAGCTTACCACCGAATTTTTACTCGTTCCCTACTTTGGTGCTTGCATACATGTCCCGCCCCCGCCTTCTAATCAAATTGTCTACGTGACTTTTAAAGAAGGCGTCCCCATTGATAATTTATATGATGCGGTGTGGGTCGTGGGGACTTTATCGACTAAAGGCTGGAGTGGAGATATAGCCTCGGTCGGTTACACCCTTGAAGGAATCGAAATTCAGCCTTACGAGTAAGGCTGCAAACTTATCTACAAAAATCACACTCAGAGCGATTTGAACGCTCATAAGCACCTTTAGATTATTTAGCTATGCTGGGTTTTCCAAACTAAAAGTTGTGCTCTTTGTTCGTCACTAATTAAAGCAGAGCGCTGGGTTTGATAGTCAAAATGCACTAAGGTCGTTGAGCCTTTTGCAACAAGTGTATTTTGCTGATGGAGTTCTTGATACACAACAAACGAACTATTCCCTATTCGCTCAATGCCTGTTGTCACTGTTACATCATGCCCGTAATGAATTTGTGCAACAAAATCTACCGTGAAACTGGCCAATATCAAGGGCCAGTTGGCTAAATCCAATTCCGGTGTAAACACTTTAAAAACCGGTTCACGAGCCGTTTCAAACCACTGCGGCACTACCGTATTATTAACGTGCCGTAATGCATCAGTCTCATAGAACCGAATTTTAAACGTCTCTGTTAACATTATTTATCCTTGTAACATTGGCTTTAAGAAACGTCCTGTATGAGACATTTCTACTTCAGCAACGGCTTCTGGTGTCCCTTGAGCAATAATTTGCCCGCCACCCGAACCGCCTTCTGGACCTAAATCGACAATCCAATCTGCCGTTTTAATAACATCTAGGTTATGCTCAATGACCACCATCGTATTCCCAGCATCTCGCAGTTTTGTTAATACTTCTAACAGTTGCTTAATATCATGGAAATGCAAGCCCGTCGTCGGTTCATCCAGGATATACAAGGTTTGACCGGTGTCACGTTTTGATAATTCTTTGGCTAATTTAACTCGCTGCGCTTCTCCCCCAGATAAGGTCGTCGCCGCTTGACCTAAACAAATATAGGATAAGCCCACATCCATTAAAGTTTGCAGTTTTCGGTTAATTGCTGGAATAGCATCAAAGAAGTCACGAGCATCTTCCACTGTCATTTCCAAAATTTCATGGATGTTTTTACCCTTGTAACGGATCTCCAACGTTTCTCTGTTATAACGTTTTCCTTTACACACATCACAAGGCACATAAACATCCGGTAAAAAGTGCATTTCTACCTTTATAACACCATCACCCTGGCACGCTTCACAACGCCCCCCTTTGACATTAAAACTAAATCGACCGGGTTTATAACCACGCGAACGAGCTTCTTGAGTACCAGCGAACATTTCACGAATAGGTGTAAAAATTCCAGCATAAGTAGCAGGATTAGAACGAGGCGTTCGACCAATTGGGCTTTGGTCAATATCCACTACCTTGTCTAATAATTCTAAGCCCTTCATCGTTTTGTAAGGTGCTGGTTCTCCTAGTGTTGCGTTATTCAGTTCTTTTTGGGCAATCTTATAAAAAGTATCATTAATAAGTGTCGATTTACCTGAGCCGGATACACCGGTAACACAGGTCATCACGCCAGTTGGAATTTTTAAGGTCACGTCTTGCAGATTATTGCCAGTGGCACCGGTAAGTTCCAACCACTGTTTGTTTTTTGCTTTGTTGCGTTTTTTGGGAATGGCGATGCCTTCACGTCCGGACAAATACTTACCGGTTAATGAATCAGGAGAGTTTTTAATATCTTCCATAGTCCCTTGAGCAATGATCTGACCGCCATGTACACCCGCACCAGGACCAATGTCCACGATATAGTCCGCTTCGCGAATAGCATCTTCGTCGTGTTCAACCACGATAACCGTATTACCTAAATCACGTAAGTGTCGCAATGTTTGCAATAAACGCTCATTATCTCGTTGATGCAAACCAATGGAAGGCTCATCGAGTACATACATTACCCCGACTAGACCCGCACCAATTTGGCTCGCTAAGCGAATACGTTGGGCCTCTCCACCCGATAACGTATCTGCGCTGCGTTCTAATGATAAATAGTTCAAACCTACATTCACAAGAAAATTTAAACGTTCTTGAATTTCTTTTAAGATTTTTTCTGCAATGGCTGCACGTTGACCAGTTAACGCTAAATTTTCAAAAAATGCTAATGAATCAGCTATAGACATGGTCGCCACGGTAGGTAGGTTGGTTTTTTCAATAAACACATTCCGGGCTTCTAATCGTAACCGCGACCCTGCACAGGTAGAGCAAGGTTGCTGTGCTAAATATTTAGATAATTCATCTCTCACAGCATTCGATTCAGTGTCTTTGTAGCGGCGCTCCATATTCGGAATAATCCCTTCAAAAGGATGTTTGCGCTGCATGATATCGCCACGTTCATTAATGTATTTAAAGCTGATACTTTTACCTTTAGAACCATTAAGGACGATATCTTGAAACTTCTTATCTAATTCTTTAAAAGGCACACTCAAATCAAATTCGTAATGTTCCGCAACAGCTTGAAGCATTTGGAAATAATAATAGCTGCGTTTGTCCCAACCCCGGATAGCTCCGCCTGATAAACTCAATTCGTCG
This sequence comes from Glaciecola sp. HTCC2999, assembly GCA_949498985.1. Lineage (GTDB taxonomy): Bacteria > Pseudomonadota > Gammaproteobacteria > Enterobacterales > Alteromonadaceae > Opacimonas. The sequence goes on along the minus strand of CATECQ010000006.1, from coordinate 33,248 downwards.
TTACTTACCACTCGATGTGGGTCAAAAAACTGTCTTGTACCCAGTCCATCGCAGGTTTGACAAGCCCCAGCAGGGTTGTTAAACGAAAACATTCGAGGTTCAAGTTCGCTAATCGAATAGCCACAATGCGGACATGCAAAATTAGCAGAGAAAATGATCTCATCAGCATCAGGGTCATCCATGTAAGCGACTTTCGCATTCCCACCAGAAAGACCTAGCGCAGTTTCAAATGATTCTGCTAATCGAAGCTGTAAATCATCTCGCACTTTAAATCGATCAACAACGACTTCAATGGTGTGTTTTTTATGTAAATCGAGCGTAGGAGGATCAGATAAATCACATACCTCACCATCAATACGTGCTCGGATAAACCCTTGCGCAGAGAGACCTTCAAGCGTTTTTAAATGCTCACCTTTGCGATCTTGAACAACCGGCGCAAGGAGCATTAGCTTAGTCCCCTCCGGTATGGCCAATACCCGATCGACCATTTGTGATATGGTTTGTGCATCAAGCGGCACATCATGATCAGGGCATAATGGCACGCCAACACGAGCGAACAGTAACCGCAAATAATCATATATTTCAGTTATCGTACCCACGGTTGAACGCGGATTATGTGACGTGGATTTTTGCTCAATAGAAATCGCTGGGGATAAGCCTTCTATATGGTCAACATCTGGCTTTTCCATCATCGATAAAAACTGTCTAGCATAAGCTGACAAAGACTCAACGTAACGACGCTGGCCTTCTGCATATAACGTATCAAAGGCAAGTGAAGATTTACCCGAACCTGAAAGACCAGTAATTACAACCAGTTTATCTCGTGGTAAATCTAGGGAAATGTTTTTGAGGTTGTGCGTACGCGCACCACGAACTTCTATTTTATCCATTCAACCGTTTCAATATGCAAAACCTGTAGTATGACATAATCGCTTAAGATTACGACATATTAAAGTGATTAAAAACAATAATAACAATACGTATTCTAAAGGGTTTTGATCAAAAATCATTTGTGGACTAAATGGATTGCAGGTCGTAGATTTCTCTTCTAGAAAAATATGATAAACTGCGCCACATCCTTAAATCCGAATGTCATCAATATTTGTGAACGCTACCGAACTTCGCGCGGCTTTAACGCTGGCAGCCATTTATATTCTTCGCATGCTGGGCCTGTTTATGGTCATGCCGGTTTTAGCGATCTTGGCGGTCGATTTTCCTGATTACACTCCCTGGTTAGTCGGTATCGCTATTGGAGGATATGGATTGACTCAAGCGGTGTTACAGATACCGATGGGTATGCTCTCTGATAAAATAGGACGCAAACCCGTCATTGTAGGTGGCCTGTTATGTTTTGCATTAGGGAGTCTTATTGCCGGAATGGCATCGGATATGACCGGATTAGTGATCGGGCGTATTCTACAAGGCGCTGGCGCTATAGCCGGAGCTATCATGGCACTCGCTGCGGATGTTACGCGTGAATCTCAGCGCACTAAGGTCATGGCCATTATTGGTATTTCAATCGGCTTTTCCTTTTATTTAGCACTGATTTTAGGACCCATTATTTCAACTACTTATGGATTAAGTGGGATCTTTTTCATCACCGCATTATTAAGTATCACCGGTATCGCATTAGTCATCTTTGTCGTACCTAACGCGACAAATGTAGCGCCAAGTGCTGATACTTTGCCGCGCTTGGCTCAGTTAAAATCGCTCATGCTGCAGCCGCAATTACGGCTATTAAATATAAGCGTCTGTCTCCTACATATGCTTATCACGATTTTATTTGTTCAGCTGCCACAAATACTCATTGGTACCGGCATCGGACTCTCTGAACAATGGACATGGTATTTACCCGTGCTATTAGCATCCATTGCAGGATTATTAGTATTGATACGTTTAGCAAAAATACATCCTAATGCGGTTATCCAAATCAGTATTATTGGGATGACAATGTGTTTTATAGGATTTGCGTGGCTTGGAGAAAGTGCTGTCGAACTATGGCAACTGTATGGGTTAGCAATTTTATTTTTTATTGGCTTTAATTATTTAGAAGCGAATATCCCAGCATTAGTTTCCAGTATTGCTCCTGCTGGTAGTAAGGGAAGCGCAATGGGAATTTACGCTTCATTTCAATTTTTTGGTGCTTTTTTAGGCGGCATCATTTCTGGACTGCTGATCAGTTCATTTTCAGAAAACGTCCTCTATACTACGTGTTCAGTGATTGGAATTTTGTGGCTTATAATTATTTCATTTTTAAGCCACCATGAACGTCTAAAACGCGTTACACTGGGTATAAATGACACAAGATATTCAGTAGTTGAAGTGATAACTCGCTTGCAAACAATTACTGGGGTGAAAGACATCACTGTGGTTGAAGACGAACGTGTAGCTTATTTAAAAGTTGATCCAAAAACGTTCAATTTAGCGTCAGCTCAACAAGCAGTACAATAACTACGAGGTATAACATGGCAACGAAAGGTGTTAATAAAGTAATTATAGTCGGTAACTTAGGTAACGATCCTGAGGTGAAAAACCTGCCTAATGGAGGCTTTGTGGCGAATTTAAGTGTCGCGACAAGTGAAAGTTGGAAAGACCAACAAGGCCAGCCTCAAGAACGGACTGAATGGCATCGCATTACCATGTATCGTCGTTTAGCTGAAATAGCCGGTGAGTATCTAAAGAAAGGCTCGAAGGTCTATCTAGAAGGTAAGCTACAAACCCGTAAATGGCAAGACCAACAAGGTAACGACCGTTACACGACAGAAATTATCGCAGATCAAATGCAAATGCTTGATTCACGTGGTCAAGGCGGTGGCGGTATGAGTGGTGGAAATCAGGGCGGTGGATATAACCAACCACAATCAAACTATGGGGGGCAAAACCAAGCTCCTCAACAAAGCGGTGGTTATAACCCAGCTCAACAAGCTCCAGCTCAGGCACCTAAAACACCTGCACCGCAAGAGCCAAACTTTGAATACGATGACGATATTCCATTCTAAACAAAGATAAAATATTAAATGTTGAAAAACATTCTAGAAAGCCGCTTGACAGCGGCTTTCATCGTTTTAGTATAAATTAATATTAACAGTTAGTAGGAACGTAAAATGGCTATTAAAATTGGTATTAACGGTTTTGGTCGGATTGGTCGCTTAGCTCTCAGAGCCGCTTTCGGTTGGCAACATATTGAGTTTGTGCAGATTAATGATCCTGCTGGCAATGCAGAAACTCTTGCGCATTTGTTAAAGTATGATTCTGTGCATGGCACTTGGACACATGCGGTCACTCATGACGACAATCACATAATAGTCAACGGTCAAGCCATTCATGTCACTCAGAATAAAGCTATTAGTGATACGGATTGGTCAAAGTGTGATGTCGTTATCGAAGCTTCAGGCAAAATGAAACAGACTAAGTTACTGCAATCTTACTTAAATCAAGGAGTTAAAAAAGTTGTGGTCACGGCCCCCGTCAAAGAAACAGGGGTGCTGAACATCGTGATGGGTGTTAACGATCACCTGTATGATGGGGAACAACATGCCATTGTTACAGCCGCTTCTTGCACCACTAATTGCATAGCTCCGGTAGTCAAAGTGTTACAAGATAAAATCGGTATCAAACATGGTTCCATTACCACTATCCATGATATCACCAACACACAAACCATTTTAGATGCCCCACATAAAGATTTACGCAGGGCTCGAGCCAGTAGCATGAGCCTGATCCCAACAACGACAGGCTCGGCAACTGCGATTACTCATATATTTCCAGAGCTCACCGGTAAGCTTAATGGGCATGCTGTACGCGTACCATTGGCCAATGCATCGATCACTGATTGCGTATTTGAAGTGCAACGCCCCACCTCAGAAACTGAAATTAATGCTTGGATGAGAGAAGCTGCTAATGGCGAGTTAACCGGCATTCTCGGTTATGAAGAAAAGCCCCTGGTATCGATTGATTATAAAACCGATCCACGTTCAGGCATTGTCGATGCACTTTCAACCATGGTTGTCAACGGCACTCAAGTGAAACTATACATATGGTATGACAACGAGTGGGGATATGCTAACAGAACGGCCGAACTCGTTCGCAAAGTCGGTTTATCAATCACAGGATAACAATACTTGATGAAGCGCTGGACATTATTATCAGAAGATATTAAGCAGTATTTGATTGTAACAGGTAACTATTGGGCATTTACATTAACCGATGGTGCACTTCGTATGTTAATCGTGCTGCATTTTCATGCGTTAGGCTATAGCCCACTTAGCATCGCAATGTTGTTTGTGTTTTATGAAATATTTGGTGTTGTGACAAACTTAGTTGGCGGTTTCTTAGGTGCTTATTTAGGACTGAATAGGACCATGAACACGGGCTTGGCCATTCAAATCCTCGCCTTGTTGATGCTAGCTGTGCCTGCTGAATGGTTAAGTATCCTGTATGTCATGATTGCACAAGCCCTATCAGGTGTTGCCAAAGATTTAAACAAAATGAGTGCGAAAAGCGCTATCAAAACATTAATTGCCCAAGGGCAAGAAGGAAAACTCTTTAAATGGGTGGCTATATTAACTGGCTCTAAAAACACCCTGAAAGGAGCTGGATTTTTCTTAGGAGGTGCACTGTTAACTTTATTGTCGTTTAAAGGTGCAATGTTACTTATGGCAGGAGTGTTAGCATGTATTTGGAGCGTGAGTCTTTATGCATTAAAAAATGACTTAGGTAAAGCGAAGAACACACCTAAGTTTACGGATATATTGTCAAAAAGTCGCTCGATCAATCTCTTATCTGCGGCTCGACTCTTTTTGTTTGGTGCTCGTGATGTTTGGTTTGTCGTGGCTCTACCTGTATTTTTGTCTCAAGTATTTAATTGGGATCATTGGACAGTCGGTGGTTTCTTAGCGCTTTGGGTGATGGGCTATGGTGTTGTGCAGTCATTAACACCTAAATTAATCCATTTCAACGTACCGCTGTCACCGGCCAAAGAGACGGTAAAATGGGCAAGCTTGTTAGCCTTAGTGACACTAGGTATTGCGTTATCTTTATATTTTAGTTGGGAGGTCAAAGCATTACTTGTTGCTGGCTTAATGCTATTTGGTGTCGTGTTTGCCATTAATTCGTCTCTACATAGCTACTTGATTGTTAGCATGGCCGATGCCGATGGTGTGTCACTTGATGTCGGTTTTTACTATATGGCAAATGCCATGGGGCGATTGCTTGGTACAATATTGTCAGGCTGGGTTTTTCAACTATACGGATTAGCAGCTTGTCTCGTTATCTCTTTTACTTTTATTTGTTTAGCAGCGCTGATTTCTGCCAAGCTTCCGGCGTTGAAAACAAACCGAATAACGGCCAAATAAAGCAATGAAAAGTGACAGCAGAAACACATAGATGATACCTTCGTCTCCAGTATTTTAGTTTTTCTGTGATTAACCACTAAAAACATATGCATTAAAGTGAAACATATCATAAAATGCTTGTCAGATTAAAAGACTCTTAATAATTAAAAATAAAGGCTTGTCATGTTTAAAAAGCTGCGCGGTTTATTTTCAAATGATTTATCCATCGATTTAGGAACAGCGAATACGCTAATCTACGTCAAAGACCAAGGCATTGTGCTAAATGAACCCTCCGTCGTTGCGATTAGGGAAGAGCGAGCGGGTGCACCTAAAAGTGTTGCAGCCGTTGGGAGTGACGCGAAAAAAATGCTTGGTAGAACCCCGGGTAATATTAAAGCTATTCGCCCAATGAAAGACGGCGTTATTGCTGACTTTAACGTCACCGAGAAAATGTTGCAGCATTTTATCAAACAAGTTCACGATAATAATTTTTTACGTCCCTCTCCTCGCGTACTCGTATGCGTTCCTTGTGGTTCCACCCAAGTTGAACGACGAGCAATAAAAGAATCTGCAGAAGGCGCTGGGGCGCGCGATGTATATTTAATTGATGAACCTATGGCAGCAGCGATTGGTGCGGGTTTGCCAGTATCCGAACCAACCGGCTCAATGGTCGTTGATATCGGTGGTGGTACAACTGAAGTCGCGATTATTTCTCTCAATGGTGTCGTCTATTCTTCGTCGGTACGCATTGGTGGGGATAAATTTGACGAAGCAATTATCAATTATGTGCGTCGAAACTTTGGCTCATTAATTGGTGAATCAACCGCTGAACGTATCAAGCATGAAATTGGTGCGGCTTACCCCGGTGAAAATGTGCAAGAAATCGAAGTCCGCGGTCGCAATTTAGCTGAAGGGGTCCCCCGTAGTTTTGTTCTCAACAGTAATGAAATACTCGAGGCATTACAAGAGCCATTAACCGGCATTGTATCGGCTGTTATGGTTGCCCTTGAACAGTCTCCACCAGAGCTAGCTTCAGATATTTCAGAACATGGCATGGTATTAACCGGAGGTGGTGCGCTGTTGCGTGATTTAGATAGATTGTTAATGGAAGAAACAGGGATCCCTGTCGTGATAGCCGATGACCCACTCACCTGCGTAGCTCGTGGAGGTGGTAAAGCATTTGATCTTATCGACCATCACGGCGGCGATTTATTCTCTCCAGAATAGCGAGTAAAGGCAACGGTGGGTTGCCTTTTTCATTATGAAGCCAATATTCAACCGCGGTCCAACCCTAGAATCCCGATTACTGATTGTTGTCGTACTTTCACTTGGGTTACTTATCTCAGACGGCCTGTATGGGGTATTTAAACCTGTTCGAAGTCTACTGATTACTATAGTGTCTCCTGTTCAGTACATTGCCAGCTTACCTGCAGTAATGCTTGATGCCAGTTCAGATAGAATCATTTCTCAAGAACAGCTCATTGCCGAAAACGACAAGCTCGTTCAACAACTTGTTGCACTTCAAGCGGATAACCAGCGGTATCAAAGTTTACTTGCTGAAAATGAGCAGCTGCGCAAACTGCTTGGCGCGCCACTCCAAAACGATTTACCCAAAACGGTTGCCGAGCTGATGGCGGTAGACAATAACCCTTATTCGCTTCAAGTATTAATTAATCAAGGAAGCCTTAACGGCGTGTTTAACGCTCAACCTGTCATCGACGATCAAGGTGTCGTCGGTCAAATAGTCGATGTCGCTCAAACCACAGCTCGAGTATTACTCGTATCTGATTTATCTCACGCCATTCCAGTGAGAATTCTGCGAAATAATTTGCGTCTTATCGCAAATGGTAGTGGTGAACTTAATCTTTTAAATATCAAACATGTTTCACATAGCGCAGACATTGCAGAAGGTGATATTTTGGTTACCTCAGGGCTAGGAAACGTCTTTCCAGAGGGCTACCCAGTGGCGGTTGTCTCTCAAATTAAACGTGACGAAGGTCGCCCCTTTGCTCTGGTGAAGGCCATTCCCTTAGCTCGCTTAGATAGGTTACGTTATTTATTGTTATTAGGTAAAGAAGAGATCCCACTGACGCCATTAATACCCACTGAAAGTGCGATAAATACAGGAGAACTCTATGAATAAGCGTTATGTCATTTATTTCTCCATTTTCATTGCGCTAGTGCTCGAAGTTCTCCCCATGCCCCTAAATGTTGTGATGTACCGACCTGATTGGTTATTACTCGTGTTGGTTTACTGGAATGTCGCACTACCTCAGCGAGTTAACCTGGGTTTAGCGTTTACTTGTGGGATTATATTGGATATTTTACTCGGCAACAGTTTAGGTGTCAGTAGCTTAGCTTTAGTAGTTGTCATTTATGTTTCCTCATTGCATTACCAAAGACTGCGTAATTATTCCATATGGCAGCAAATGGGAGTGCTTGCGCTTTTAACTGCATTATTTAATTTGGTCATTTTTTGGTTGCAGCATTGGCTAACTAACGTGTATTTCCAATTTAATTATTTTTGGCCTATCGTCACCACGGTCTTTTTATGGCCTTGGTTATTCTGGTTGTTACGTAAAATACGCAGACAAATGGAATTAAAATGACCTCACTTTATCAGCAACACCATCGTTTAGTGCTAGCTTCAGCCTCTCCTCGAAGGGTTGAGCTATTAAGCCATTTAGGCATCGACTTTGAACAAATTCCAGCTGACATTGACGAAGCAGTGAATCAGCATGAAAATGCACCAGATTATGTGTTACGAATGGCACGTGAAAAGTCCTTTGCGCTTGCTTATACCCATGCTGATCAAACCATTTTAGGGTGCGATACCAGCATCCATATTGATGGCCATATCTTAGGTAAGCCCGTCGATAAAGCCCATTTCATCACGATGATGAAACAGCTTTCAGGTCAGTCACATGAAGTGATTACTGCAATATGCATTACAAATTCAAGCGTCACTGAGCATGCTTTACAAGAATGTATCGTGACTTCGAAGGTCACATTTGTTGCCTTATCAGAACAGCAAATAGAGGCTTATTGGGCAACAGGTGAACCCATTGGCAAAGCAGGAGGCTATGCTATTCAAGGGATTGGAGGGCAATTTGTGACGCATATTGATGGTAGTTATAGTGCCATTGTTGGTTTACCATTAACTCAAACCGTAACATGTCTGCAAAATGCTGGCGTGATATCGTGTTAATTCAAGGATTGTAAGTAGATGAGTGCTGAATTACTAATTAATGTCACCCCTTCTGAATCTAGAGTAGCGCTGATTGATAACGGAATTTTACAAGAGATCCATATCGAGCGGCACACTAAACTAGGACTCGTGGGAAATATTTATCGTGGTAAAGTTTCACGTGTATTACCCGGTATGCAAGCAGCATTTGTGGATATTGGCTTTGATAAGGCCGCTTTTTTACATGCATCCGATATCGTTATTCATAATGAAGTCGTTGATGATGTGAACCCCAATCATATAATCAAAAAAGATATTCGTGAATTAGTCCGAGATGGCCAAGATATTGTCGTTCAAGTCGTCAAAGATCCCATTGGTACCAAAGGGGCAAGACTGACCACTGATATTACCATCCCCTCTCGTTACTTAGTGTTCATGCCTTCGGTAACACATGTGGGAGTCTCACAGCGGATTGAAGATGCCGATGAACGTGAGCGTTTAAAAGATATTGTGTCACAATTTTGTGATGAAAATGGTGGATTTATTTTACGGACGGCTGCTGAGGGTGTTAATGAACAAGAGCTCGCAGCTGATGCAGCATTTCTTAAGCGGTTATGGGATATCATTCAAACTCGGATGAAAACCAAAACCGCTAACGTACTATTTGAAGATTTACCCCTTGCTCGTCGTGTTATTCGAGACTTTACTGGAACTGATATTGAAAAAATACGAATAGATTCTAAACTATCATTTAATGAATTATTAGAATTTACGAAAGAATATGTTCCCGAATTAAATGATAAACTTGAATATTATAAAGGTGAGCGTCCCATTTTCGATTTATACGATGTTGAAAATGAAGCTCAACGCGCTTTAAAACGTCGGGTGGATCTAAAATCTGGTGGTTATTTAATTATTGATCAAACCGAAGCGATGACGACGATTGATATTAATACAGGGGCTTTCGTCGGGCATCGCAATCTGGAAGAAACGATTTTTAATACCAATGTCGAAGCGACTCAAGCGATTGCTCGTCAACTACGTTTACGGAATTTAGGGGGTATGATTCTAATTGATTTTATCGACATGACGGAACCTGATCACCAAAGAAGAGTCTTACAATCATTAACCCATGCGTGTAGTTTCGATAGAGCGAAAACCAACATTCATGGTTTCACTGCATTAGGATTGATCGAAATGACACGCAAGCGAACGCGTGAAAGTCTCGAACATACGCTATGTGAGAACTGCCCAGTATGTGAAGGGCGGGGTTCGATTAAGACTATTGAAACCATTTGCTTTGAAGTCATGCGTGAAATTGTCCGGGTCAATCGTGCTTATGATGCCGATAAATTTGTGGTGTATGCATCTCCAGCTGTCGCCGAAGCTTTAATGGGAGAAGAGTCGGCCATGTTGGCTGAGGTAGAACTATTTGTTTCTAAACAAATCAACGTTCAAGCAGAGCATTTATATAACCAAGATAAATTCGACGTGGTAATGATGTAACTTATGAGTAAAACTAGCAAAAACACTTGGCTGTCACAAAGCCTCTCAATTATCTGGCGCACTTGCGCCGTGATCATTGTGTGTTTTGCTGTACTCTTAACTACGATTCGTCTGGTATTGCCTCATGCCAATGAGATCAACATACATGTGGCAAACTTACTATCTGAGCAACTCAATGCCACTGTCACCATCACCGAAATTGAGGGGTATTGGGATGGAAACGGCCCACATATTAGTCTCCATGATGTAGCTTTACGCCCGTTAAAATCGACTAACAACGCCACTCAAACGATTGAATTTACCTTAGAAAATATTTATGTTGAGTTAGATCTCATTGCTTCCCTAATGAGCTGGGATATCGTCACCGATAAATTTGAATTACAAGGGTTAGCACTTGAACTTGATTTACGCCACGCTGCCCCCTCGATACTTCTGAGTGAAGACTTGTCTTCTTCTCAACCTGATACGCCCCAAAATCTGGCGCAACTACTTAAAGACATTTTATTGAACCGTCTTGAATATTTTTCCGTCATCAATTCTCACGTGGATTTGCAATTTGACAATCAGTCACAACGTATCGATATTCGTAATTTATTATGGTTAAACAAAGGATTGACTCATAAAGGTAAAGGCGAAATATTTTTTAATAATAATACACAAAATAGTGCTCAACTTTCAGCTCAACTCATGGGCCGTGCTGATAATCTAGATGGCACTGTTTTTCTAGAACTGCAAAATATAGCTTTTGGACCGTTCCTATCGAACTATCTACCTGGTGATATTGAATTAAATGAAAGTGCGGCTCAAGGCAATGCTTGGGTTGATATCAAGCAATCTCAAGTTGACCGTATTCGAGGTCAAATCACACCCACTCAATTGCGTTGGTCTAAAAATGAGGATACGTTATTAACTAGCATCCAGAACATCGATTTTATGGCAGAGCCCGTCGCATCGGATTGGCATATATACGCACAAAATGTTGTCGTCGGGATTGATGATGAAATCATCAATACTGATTTTAGTCTGAGTACATCAGCAGATGGGTATTGGACGCTGACAAGTGATGCGCCATTTACAGCATCACCACTAAGACTTGTTGGAGAATTTTTTCTTTCTGACGAACAAAAATCATGGTTTCAACAGGCCCAGCCAAGTGCTACAGTCGAACAGTTATCATTACTCAAAACAGACGATTATTGGGGCGCACATATTGTCGTAAACCCGCTCCAAATCCAGCAAACAGCACTACCTGGTATTCGCGCACTAACACTAGATATGTACGCATTTCAGGACCTTAATCAAACAGAGGAAAGTCGCACGCTGCCGGTTGATATTGCTATTTCATTAAGTGCTTTAGATGATGTTCTTGAGACTGATCAATCAATCGCTCAAAATTTGACAATAGACATGTTGACAGCTCAGTTATATTTCCAAGTCACGCCATTTTCTATTTCGATACTCCCCTCGCACCTCAAGATGAAAACTGAACTTATGGATGCATCATTGGCTTTTTCTTATCGTGCTGATATCGATGTCCTCGCATTACAAGGCACGTTATCACCTGAAAAAGTTGATAATGTCGTTAAATTATTACCTACCACATTGATGGGCCCTAACACTTATAACTATATTAAACGCGCTTTGGGCACCCCCACACAAACAGGTACCATAGAAAATGCTCAGATTTTATGGTTTGGCACGGCTGCAGACTTTCCTTTTGAACGCAATAATGGCATTTTTCAAGCACAAATCACGATGCGTGATGGTGAATTTGCTTTTGCTCCTGACTGGCCACCATTACGCGCACTAGACTTACACCTGAACTTTGAGAATAATAATTTAACTATGTCTGCGCCTTCGGCTCAGTTATTGGATGTTACCCTCTCTAATCTCAATGCCACTCTCCCAGGCCTAAGTGGTCAAAGTACATTAACGGTTAATGCACAAGGGGCCGGTACCGGTTTTGCCTTAGCTTCTGTAATGCAACAATCCAGTCTGGCCGATTCTTTAGGTAAAATATTGAGTGAAAATATTATTATCTCAAATGAATTAAGTGCCGATTTGACTCTAACAATACCCCTTAATTCTTCTAAGGTGATTGCCACCGGCATCGTCAATTTACCCAATAATTATGTGCATTTTTTAGACGTCGATTTGGCTTTGACCCAAGCAAAAGGTCAAGTTGCATTTACTAACTCAAACATTCAAATAGAACAGCTAAGCGCTGAACTCTTAAATCAACCAATTGACTTATCTTTCACAGGTGATGCGACCTCCGCCGGATACCAAGCTAATGTAAACATCAATGGAAATTGGGATATCGCAAAATTAGCCTATCTTGCGAGTCCAGAATATGCTGATGTTGTCGATGGCCAAACTACATGGTCGGGTGATTTATCCTTATTATTTCCAAAGGATTCGGGAGTGGATTATGAATTTGTTATCAACAGTGATCTCGTTGGTACAACACACTCATTACCAGCACCGTTTGCCAAAAGTGCAGATGTTATCATGCCACTTTCTATCCGTTTCTCCAGTACCGATTTAGCGACTCAAGTTAATGCCACATTAGGTAATGACGTCCGCTTCGATGGCATTATTCCTCATAAAGAAAAACAGTTTTCTCGTGCACATCTCGCTTTAGGGAAAAGTGAATTTCAAGGGATGGGTGTCGGTTTTAGTGTGTCAGCTGCGCTAGAAACGATGGATGTGGCGCAATGGTATAAAGCAATTAGTAAACTGTTAAATGGCATTGATGATAACGGCACACCACTCTTTGGTTCACCTGAACGAGTATTCATGCAAATTGAAAAAATGACATTAGCCAATCAAGTCATTAATGATGTAAACGCTACCGCAAAACAGGCTGATAACAACTGGTTGATTGAACTCAACGCTCGCGAAGCCCGTGGAGATATCCGTTTTTATAATGATTGGCTGGGTCGTGGTATTGATATCCAAGCGGATTATATTAACATCGCTACATTAAATGCTTTATCTGAAGATAGTGCTGAAGCCGCCCGTACCGGAGCTGCAGATATTTTACCTCAAAGCTTACCACCCATTGCATTTACCTGTACTCAATGTCAGTTTTTAAACAATAATATTGGTGAGATTGATCTGCGCACTACGCCAACAGATAAAGGCCTTGAGATTACGCAATTTCGGACACAAAATGATCATGGCGGAGTGAACCTCAAGGGCACTTGGACTGATGAAACAGTCATCCAAGGCGTCATTAAAAGTGATGATTTCGGTGCATTTCTGGATGATTTTAATTTTTCTACGGGTATTAAAGATTCACAAGCACGTTTAGATATTGAGTTAAGTTGGGATCATGCGCCTTTTGATTTTGATTTTGCTAATCTTAATGGTAGCGTTGATTGGTCATTAACTGACGGTTATATTACACAAATCAGTGATAAGGGCTCGCGTATCTTTACGCTGTTATCCTTAGATTCGCTAGTGCGTAAACTGAGTCTAGATTTTAGAGATGTCTTTGCTAAAGGCTTTTTTTACGACAAAATTAATGGCACATTGAGTATTGAAAATGGACTTGCATTAACTAATGATACCGTGGTGGATGGCGGCGCTGGCGAGATTGAAATCAATGGATACAGCGATTTAGTCCAGCAACAACTTAACTATACCGTCTCCTTTGCACCTAATGTCACAGGCAACTTACCCGCGTTAGTTTATTTCATGGTCAATCCACCAACGGCCATTGCCGCCTTAGCAGTTAATCAAGTCCTGACATCGGCAAAAGTATTTTCTAACATCAACTACTCTATCAGTGGAAATTTTGATAATCCTGTTATCACTGAGTTAGAACGTCAAAGTACTGAAGTTGTATTACCTAAAAAGGCTAATGCACAGAAGATGTTGGATGAAAGCGAACCTCTTACCGAGCTTGATAAACAACCTTTAACCCCCGTTAAATTGCCAACTGAACAATAATCATGACAAATAAACCCATTAATCTTGTCGCTATTCAGTTAGTGTCATCGCCGGACATCGATGATAATTTTGAACAAGTCATTAAACAAATCGAACAGGCACAAACCGATTGGATAGATGAATATCCCACGTTGGTAGTGCTTCCGGAATGTTTTGCCTTTTTTGGAGGGCAAGACAAAGCAGCTCTAGAATTACTTACAGAAGCTAACCAACAGTTATTACATGATCAACTATCTGATATTGCTAACACTTATCGTATTTGGTTAGTGGCCGGCTCAGTGCCGACCCCCTCTCCTGACATCAATAAAATGTTCGCCACGGCTTGGTGCTTTGACCCCTTTGGCGATTTAGTTGACCAATATGATAAAATTCATCTTTTTGATGTCAGTATTAATGATAGTACAGGTACCTATAAAGAATCGGCTACGACAATGCCAGGTGATGATGTCGTTGTTTTAGACACTGAGTTTGGACGTATTGGCGTATGTATTTGTTATGATATTCGATTCTCGACTTTATTTAATGCCATGGTTAAAGAACAGCCCATCGATTACTTGGTCGTGCCAGCGGCGTTTACGTATCAAACAGGACAAGCGCATTGGCATCATTTGCTTGCTGCTCGTGCTATCGAATATCAATGCTATGTCATTGCGGCTAATCAAGGTGGGACCCATCCCAACGGTCGGCATACTTACGGACATTCCGCCATTTATTCCCCTTGGGGTGATGTCCTTGATATTATTGAAACAGGTGCCGGATTTGTGATTGCTAAAAGTGATCCCAACAGGCATGATGAGATAAGAAGTGCACTGAATGTGCAACAACACAGACAATTTTTTTAGGAGAACATGTGACTGCATCAGTTCAAGCAAATTTACTCGACGCCTCTGGGGTATCGATAGCACAAGTAAACGATACACTCGGCTTATTATGTGCCCATGATGTGAATTTTGCAGACTTATATTTTCAATCGTCACAGCATGAAACTTGGGTACTCGAAGACGGGATTATTAAAAATGGCAGTTACAACATCGAGCGTGGTGTCGGTGTCCGAGCAATCAGTGGTGAAAAAACAGGTTTTGCATATTCTGATGATATTAATGTCGCAGCTCTACATGATGCGGCTAAAGCAGCACGCACAATCGCCCCTGCAACAAATGTAACAAACAAAACCACTCCATTTGCAACTTTGGCAGCGGATGCCAAATATATGAGTGATAATCCGTTACTACAAATGGAAGATGCTGAAAAAATTGCACTATTAAAAGCAACCGATAAGTACATAAGAGAGCAAGCCAGCAATGCTTCTCAAGTGAGTGTCAGTATGACGGGTGTGTATGAAGAAGTGTTAATCGCGGCAACTGATGGAACCTTCGCGACCGATCGTCGGCCTTTGATTCGCTTAAACTGCTCTGTATTACTTGAAGAAGGAGATCGACGTGAACGGGGTGGTTCCGGTGCTGGTGGTCGTTTTGCGTATGATTATTTTGTTGCTGATGATAATGGCAAACCTTTTTATGAACGTCTTGCCGATGATGCGTTGCATATGGCACGTGTTAACCTTGAAGCCGTTGATGCTCCAGCAGGTAATATGCCAGTAGTGTTAGGTGCAGGTTGGCCTGGCGTACTATTACATGAAGCTGTAGGTCATGGCTTAGAGGGTGATTTTAACCGCAAAGGTTCTTCGACTTTTGCAGGTAAGATTGGCCAACAAGTGGCTGCTAGAGGTGTAACTGTGGTCGATGACGGCACCATTTCTGATCGCCGCGGTTCAATGACGATTGATGATGAAGGCACGCCGTCACAATACAATACATTAATTGAAGACGGTATCTTGCAAGGCTATATGCAGGATAAGCATAATGCATCTCTCATGGGTGTCGCCCCCACAGGTAATGGCCGTCGCGAATCATACGCTCACTTACCCATGCCACGTATGACGAATACGTATATGCTAGGTGGTGAGCATACCCAAGCCGATATTATTAGTACTATCAAACAAGGGATATTTGCGCCTAACTTTGGTGGTGGCCAAGTGGATATTACCTCAGGGAAGTTTGTTTTCTCGACCTCCGAGGCTTACTTAATTGAAGATGGTAAAATCTCTACCCCGATCAAAGGTGCGACCTTAATTGGTAATGGACCTGAAGTCATGGGAAAAATATCGATGATTGGTAACGATTTATCCTTAGATAAAGGCGTTGGTGTATGTGGTAAGGATGGACAAAGTGTACCTGTAGGCGTGGGTCAACCGAGTCTAAAAGTAGATGAAATTACTGTTGGTGGGACGCAATAAGCGCCCACTGAAAGTACGCTTTACGAAGCGCTCGGCATGACAGATTTGAGATATTGAAAGATCTCTCGGGATGCTTTAGGTGGTTTATTGTGTTCCGCTTGCTTTTTCGCCTGACGGACTAATTGACGTAAGCGTTGACGGTCAAGATCAGGATATTGATCAAGTAGCCCTTGAATAGCATCATCGCCTTGTTGAAGCAATTCATCACGCGCGACTTCAATAGCGTGAAATGCTTGATTAGATTGACGTTGTTTTGCATTGAGAAGTGAGATTGCATGCTCAATGGGGGCGGCATCAGTTTGGCGTAACATTTTACCAATAAGTTGTAATTGACGACGATAGCCGTCTTTTTTCTTGTTAATTCGTTGCGCTAGTGCAACAGCATCAGCTAAATCCTCATCCATTGGGATGGTTTTAAGCGCTGCGTTAGAGAGACCGACTAATGTTTTGCCCACTTCATGCAGTGCATCGGCTTGTTGTTTGAGTTGCGTCTTACTGACCCAACCATCATCTTCATCAGGTACGGGTGTAAATTCATCGTGGGACATAACAATTAACTTTTTCTTTTGAATATGGTTCTATTATAACAACGGAACCCCAAACTTGGATAGTGAAACTAACATATGCAGACAAAACAGCAACTCGAAGACATCAAAGAAGTCGTTAGCGATGTATTGGCAATGGCCAGAGCTCAAGGTGCCACCGAAGCCGAAGCAAGTATGTCTAAAGTACAAGGGATCGCCGTATCTGCCCGTATGCAAGAAGTTGAAAATATTGAATTTACCAATGATGGTGGCTTAGGGATCTCTGTCTATGTAGGCCGTCATAAAGGCTCAGCATCTACAGCCGATTTATCCAAAGCAGCATTGTCCCTGACCGTTCAAAAAGCCATCGAAATTGCTAAACATACAGGGGAAGATGACTGCAATGGTATTGCAGATGCCGATAAAATCGCGACTCAGATCCCCGACTGTGATTTATATCACCCGATTGAATTAGATACTGAACAAGGCTTACGAGATGCACTTGCCGCAGAAAAAGCCGCGTTAGATTACGATAAACAAATTACCAACTCAGATGGCGCCAGTTACAACGCCAATATTGGTTGTCGTGTGTATGGAAACTCTCATGGTTTAATTGCCGGTTATCCAAGTAGCCGTTACAGTTTAAGTTGTGTCGTATTAAGTGAGTCTGATACTGATATGCAACGTGATTATGCTTATCAAGTATCGCGGATAAGGAGTGAACTTGGTCAGCCTGAAGCGATTGGACGGGAAGCGGCAAAACATGCGATAGACCGGCTAGATGCACGTAAAATCAATACGGGTAAATACCCGGTAATCTTTGATAAAACGATTGCTTCGAGCTTGTTTGGGCATTTTGTAGGGGCTATCAGTGGTGGCAGTTTATTCCGTAAATCATCATATTTGTTAGATTCACTTCATACTCAAGTGCTTCCCAATTGGTTAACTATTGATGAAAAGCCTCATGTTAAACGGGCTTTGGCTAGCTCGCCTTTCGATAATGAAGGTGTGCAAACAACTGATATGCAAATCGTTACCGACGGGATACTGCAGCATTACCTTTTAACGAGTTATTCAGCCCGCAAAATGGGTTTAGAAACAAATGGTCATGCTGGGGGTATTCATAACTGGTATGTCTCAACTAATGCGCCAGATCAAGCCAGTTTGTTACAACAAATGGGGACAGGGCTGTTGGTGACTGAACTCATGGGTCAGGGCGTCAATGGTGTTACAGGCGATTATTCTCGTGGGGCTGCTGGATTTTGGGTTGAAAACGGCGTAATCCAATACCCGGTTCATGAAATCACGATAGCGGGTAATCTTAAATCCATGTTGATGAATATCGAAGCCATTGCCGGTGACATCGAAAAACGCGGCAGTATTCAAACAGGTTCAGTGTTAATTAGTGAGATGCAGATTGCTGGGAATTAGTCCCTTCAACTATGTAACACGCTCACCAATACACATCAAAACGATGCTTCTTGCCCTTGATTTGCATACTCGGCGTTTTGTCTTGCAAAAAAGGGGCTGAACTGGGCCGTTTTACCACGACCCGTTTATTTGCCAATGCGAGTGCCGGTGTCAGTAAATCATCAGCGTCTTCATCATGACCAAGTAAAGCTTGGAACATCTTCATCGGTTTTTTAACTGCGGCTGATTTCTTTTTATGCGGAAACATTGGGTCTAGATAGACTACATCAACACTCATGTTAGCTTCCCTTAGTTGAGCTAAGCGGGCAACGGCACTCCCTGCCAATAACCGCATTCTTTGCACTATATCGACGCTCTGTGGATTTGCCCGCCCCCTAACTAGCCCATCATGTAATAATGCGCAGACCAGGTTTGTGCGTTCTAGCATAGTCACTTCACAGCCTAACGCTGCGAGCATAAAGCTATCTGTACCGAGTCCAGCAGTGGCATCCACAACCGTCGGATAATATTGCCCCTTGACGCCAACAGCTTTGGCAATCGCTTCATTTTTGCCGCCACCTTTATCCTTACGATACAGCAACGCATCCGCAGCGAAGTCGACACACAAAGGATGAAGTTTGGGATCCGATAAATCAGCTAAACCCACTGCAGGGGGACCGCTTTCTTGATCTATTGTGACTAACGCATGCTGACCAAAGGTTGCTTGAGCTGATGACTCGTAAATACTGGCCAACTTAGGTAAACCGGTAAATTCAAGTCCATAGGTACTGGCTAATACCTTGAGATAATCAACTTCAACTAATACATCATTAAATTTAATCAAAGATAATGGTTGTTGCTGGGCGTTGACTAACAGGCGTAGTGGAATATTATTTTCATCAGGCATTGGTATATTGCTCCCGCGCTCCTAACCATCGATTGATCATGGCTTGAGCATTGGCTGGATGATGAGTGAATAAGTGCTCAGCGAGCTGTTGAACCTGCTCGAGTAAATGCCCATCTCTAACTAGATCGGCAATTTTCAGATCGGCAATGCCGGTTTGTTTTGTACCCAAAATTTCGCCAGGCCCACGAATTTCTAAATCCATTTGGGCAATATAAAAACCGTCATTCGAATCACGTAACACACCGAGTCGTTTGGTCGCTGTTTTAGACAGGTTGCCGTCATACATCAAAACACAATGACTCTCTACCGAACCTCGTCCAACTCGACCGCGTAACTGATGTAATTGTGCTAAGCCCAAACGCTCTGGATTTTCAATGATCATGAGACTCGCATTAGGCACATCCACCCCAACTTCAATGACTGTCGTTGCAACTAAAACATCCAATTCAGCGGCTTTAAATTGCGCCATGATGGTTTGTTTCTCAGCAGGCTTCATGCGTCCATGAACTAAGCCTATACGTAAATTTGGCAGTGCCGTACGTAATGCGACAAAGGTATCTTCAGCGGCTTGGCTTTGTAATACTTCAGATTCTTCAATCAGGGTGCACACCCAATATACTTGACGATTTGCTTCAGTGACTGATTTATGTACCCGAGCAATAATTTGTTCCCGGCGCGCTGCAGGCAACACAATAGTCTGTACTGGCGTACGTCCGGGTGGCAGTTCATCAATAATTGACGTATTTAAATCCGCATAAGCCGTCATGGCTAATGTGCGAGGAATTGGGGTCGCCGTCATGACTAGTTGATGAGGAAAGCGCCCCTGTTGCTCACCTTTTTCGCGCAATGCCAACCGTTGATGCACCCCAAAACGATGCTGTTCATCAATAATCACCATCGCTAGGTTCTTATACTTTACTTTTTCTTGGAAGACCGCATGGGTACCGACTAATAGATTAATTTCACCACTTTCTAATGCGGTTAAAACTTGCTCTCGAGCTTTGCCTTTGAGTTTTCCGGCTAGCCAACCCACATGAATATCTAAATCTGATAACCAAGTCGCAAAATTTTGGGCATGTTGCTCTGCTAGTAATTCAGTTGGCGCCATAAGTACCACCTGGTAACCCGCTGCAATAACATTCAGTGCAGCTAATGCCGCCACTAATGTTTTACCCGAACCGACATCGCCTTGTACGAGGCGCATCATAGGATAAGGCTGTTGCATGTCATACTGAATTTCACGCACGACGCGGGCTTGGGCATTGGTCGGTGAAAAAGGTAACGTATTTAAAAATGATTGCTGCAAAGCTTCATCTTGAGCAATCGCAAAGCCGGGCTGCAATACATTATTTGCACGCATTTTCAGTACGCTACATTGATGTGCCATGAGCTCTTCCAAAATGAGTCGCTGCTGGGCGGGATGTTTACCTTCTTCAAATAAATGCAATGACACATCAGGTGGTGGACGATGCACAATATGTAACGCCTCACTTAAAGATAACTGTTGCGCATACATTCCATCTGGCATGAGTTCTGCCAGAGCCCCTTGTTTCATCGATATTAACGCCTGCTCAGTCAAATTACGCAAGGTAATTTGCTTCACCCCTTCGGTGGTTGGATACACTGGAGTTAGGCTTTCAGCCATAGGTGTCACATCATTAGGGTTGACTATTTTGTACTCAGGATGAACGCATTCTAAATCATGCTTACCCCGGCGGTATTCACCAAACGCACGGATAGTGGTACCAGGTGCTAATTGCGTTTTTTGAGCGGCCGAAAAATAAAAAAATCGACAGGTCATAACACCCGAAGCATCTTTAATCTTGATAACCAATGCCCGACGTCGCCCAAAGACGATATCGCTTTGAATAACCTCTCCTTGGATCGTGGCATGGATCCCATGATATAAATCGACAATATTATAAATGTGCGTGCGATCTTCGTAACGATGTGGCAAATGGAATAGGACGTCTTGGACTGTGTGCAACCCTAAGTTTTGTAGCTTTTCAGCGACCTTAACTCCCACGCCTTTTAGCGCAGTGATGGGCTGATGACCTAATGCAGGACTGCCTTGGCTCACACAATATTCCTTTTAAGAGGTTAATGTCCCAGTCGTGTTCTTGGGGGATTGACGAACCGCACTCCACCAAACATCGTCGGCTTCAATATCACCTTGCTCATTGATCCGCGGCAGTGCTAAACCCAGCTTACAACATTGTTTGTATAAATGAGGATAGCCACCGGCAAAGAGCTGACGCTGATACTCTATCTGCGATAAGCTCATGGTTTCATACATCCCTGCCGCTTCGCGCTGTCGCTGTGCTTCATATAAAATCACGGCAGCAGCAACTGACACATTCAGTGAAACGGTCATACCCACCATCGGTACAATGATTTCTTTATCTGCTAACGCTATCGCTTCATCCGTCGCACCAAATTTTTCTTGGCCTAATATGATTGCAGTAGGCGCAGTGTAGTCCACTTGACGAAAATCGACGGCCTGATCCGATAAATGAGTGACTAATACCTGCATCCCCTGATCTTTAAGGTGCGTAACCGCCGATCGAATGTCACTATGTTCGTGCATTCCGACCCAATGATGTGCGCCTAAGGATGTGCCGACGCGTAAGCTGTAATTTTGGTTCCACACCACATGGGCTTCATGGATACCAACAGCATCACAACTTCGGATCAAGGCCGCTACATTATGCGGTTTATGTACTTCTTCCATAAGCACCGTCAGATCTGTCTGTCGCTGGACGAGCATCTGTTTGATGCGCTCAAAACGCGTCGGTGTCATTCCATCACCTATTCAGGTAATTGCATTACGCCATCAATTTCGATTTGTGCCGCTCGAGGTAATGCGGAAACTTGAACAGCAGCTCTTGCGGGATAAGGAGTCTTGAAATATTGGGCCATGATTTCATTTACTGTCGCAAAATGACCTAAGTCAATTAAGAAAATATTCACTTTCACCATATCATTAATATCACCGCCAGCGGCTTCACATACTGCACTTAAATTTTTAAATACTTGGTGTGCTTGCTCTGCAAAATCATCAGACACCATTTCCATGCTACTTGGCACTAACGGTATTTGACCTGATAAATAGACAGTGCTGCCCGCCTTAATCGCTTGATTATAAGTACCAATAGCTTCAGGGGCATTATCTGTATGAATGACAGATTTAGTCATGGGAAATTTCCTAATTATAGTTAATTGAGTTTATTTTGACTGTGTCGCGATACTTTTTGAACTTGATCCATATTGCGGATTTTACGCATAATATCGGCAAAATGAACACGATTACGCGTTGTAATTTCTAAATCAACAAAATACACATTACTTTCTTTTTCATCAGTCACTAGATTAATAATATTCGAATCACACGCGGTAATTGCATTGGTCAATGTGGCTAAGGTACCTTGGTGATTGATCAGTTCAACTCTTAAAGATACTTTAAAATCGCCTTCAACATGATCGCCCCACTCCATTGCTAATACTCGTTGTGGTTCTTCTTTTGCCAGTTTACGGATATTCGTACAGCCATGTTGATGAATCATCATACCTTTACCTGGATTCAATATCGCCACAATTTCATCATCAGGGATCGGATAACAACACTTAGAGTAATGCATCAATAATCCTTCAGTGCCCTTGACAGCGACTTTATCGATTTTATCATCGGCAAGAGTATCACTATCGCCAATCAAACGCCTGGCAACGATAGCGCTAAGTTCATTGCCTAAACCAATATCTTCAAGTAGTGCATCAAAACTAGCATGCTTAGTCTCTTCCACTACTCGGGCTATATCAGTAGGTGCGACATCGTCTAAATTGGTTTGCCCTAAAGCATGACACAATAAACGTGTTCCCATGCCTAATGCATCTTTAGTTTGTTGCTTACGTAAGTATTGACGAATGCTCGAGCGTGCGCGTGCACTTACTACAAAATTTAACCAGTTAGCATTGGGCTTGGCCCTTGGAGACGTAATAATCTGTACTGTTTGGCCGTTTTTTAACGGCTCTGACAATGAGTAATTACGACGGTCAACTCTCACCCCCACACACGTATTTCCTACACCTGAGTGAACAGCATACGCAAAATCCACCGCACATGATCCCGTGGGTAATTCGATAATGGTACCTTTAGGCGTGAACACGTAAATCTCATCAGGGAATAAATCTGATTTTACATTTTCAATAAATTCAAATGAAGAGCTCGCACTTTGTTGCAAATCTAATAATGACTGCATCCATTTACGTGCTTTGAGCTGAGAAGAGGTATCTTTATCATCTGGCGTTTTATACAACCAGTGCGCAGCAACACCTTTATCCGCCATTATATCCATTTCTTTGGTACGAATTTGAATCTCTACTGGGATCCCATGAGGACCAATGAGCGACGTATGTAATGACTGATAACCATTGGTCCTTGGGATTGCAATGTAATCTTTAAAACGATTTTCAATCGGCTTATATAAGCCATGCATCGCCCCTAACGCTCGATAACACTCATCAATCGTATCAAATACTAACCGAAATGCATAAATGTCCATGACTTCATTGAACATTAATTCTTTGTTAAGCATTTTACGATAAATTGAGTAGAGGTGTTTTTCACGACCGGTAACCACAGCCCCGAGCCCATGTTCTTCGAGTCGAGCTCGGATTTCACCAAAAATATTGTCAATAATTTCTTTACGATTACCGCGTGCTTGTTTGACTGCACTACGCAGAGCGCGATGTCGCATCGGATACATGGCTTCAAACCCAAGATTTTCCAATTCATTTTTCATTTCATGGATCCCGAGTCGATGCGCAATTGGGGCATATATCTCTAAGGTTTCAGTTGCTATTCGTCGTCGCTTATCTGGTCTTAACGCACCTAATGTACGCATATTATGGGTACGGTCTGCTAATTTAATTAACATCACTCGGATATCTTGGACCATTGCCATCATCATTTTTCGAAAATTTTCGACTTGCGCTTCTTCTTTGTTCGAAAATTTGATCTTATCGAGCTTTGAAACACCCTCAACAAGCTCTGCAACCACATCACCAAAACTATCCGCTAAATCTTGTTGCGAATAATGAGTATCTTCGATGACGTCGTGTAATAACGCTGCCATGATGGTTTCATGATCAAAATGCATATCAGCTAATATGCCAGCAACCGCGACAGGATGAGTAATATAAGGATCGCCACTAGAGCGCATTTGCCCTTCATGAGCATGATTGGCTAAGATGAACGCCTCTTTAACCAGATTGACTTTATCATCTGCTAAATAAGCGGAGACTTTTGATTGTAGGCCTTCGAATAAGTACACGGGTATCACAAGTTGTTGGATTAACACATTATCCTAAGAATACGTGTAAATTACCTGTGATACCAGTACCTGGGGGATTATTCGCTAAGAATATTTGCAACAGATGCAAATTCTGCTTGCTCTGCTTGGTGCTGTTCAGCAATTTCCGCTGCTTCTAGTGTTTCCGCTGTGACTAATTGCTGTTCTATTTCACGTAATGCAACTACCGTTGGCTTATCATTACCCATGTCAACCATAGGCTCTTTACCTTCAGTCGCAATTTGACGAGCACGTTTTGCGGCAACCAACACTAAATCAAAACGATTACCAATTTGTTCAACAGCGTCTTCTACAGTTACGCGAGCCATAACATTCTCCGAAATTGAGGTTATTTTTTAAAAATGGGCGCAGATTGTACATCAAATATACTGATAGGGATAGTGTTTAATTAGCCTTTCAATAAATCATCAAGTAACTGCGCATGGTGTAAAGTTTGATACGTTAGGGTCTGTCGCTTATCTAGCACAATGGCATAAAACGCGGCTAATGTTTGCTCAAAATCGTCATTAATTAATACATAATCAAACTCATCGAGATGAGACATTTCTGCCTTAGCATCGCGCATCCTGCGAGCAATCACTTCAGCAGAATCTTGCCCTCGACCAATCAAACGCTGCTCGAGCTCTGCCACGCTCGGCGGCAAAATAAATACTAGATGTGCTGCTGGATATTGCGCTTTGACTTGACGAGCACCCTGCCAATCGATGTCAAGAAACACATCCACGCCTTGCTCTAGCGTATTTTCAATTGCGAGTCGTGACGTCCCATAATATTGGTCAAACACCTTGGCATATTCAAAAAAGGCACCTTGCTCAATAAGTGTCTCAAACGCTGAATGAGCAACAAAATGATAATGCTCACCATCATTTTCCCCTGGTCTAGGCTCTCTCGTCGTATGTGACACAGACACTTTTAGAGGTTTTTGCTCACAGCTATGGCGAGTCAATAACGCCTTGATTAAACTGGATTTACCCGCACCTGAAGGAGCAGAGACGACAAACAAGTGCCCCGTATGTTCTGGGTGAGGTAACTTTACGTCTGACATCATTTATTCCTAGTATTTTTGGCCTATGGTAATAGATTGCATTATACAAACAATGGTAACATTAACCAATTACGGATTTTTCGCATTTTATACAGGGTAATTTTCCATGCCAGCACAAATTACAGAAAGCCAGTACCATGAACTTGTCGACCAATTGCTATTATCCATCGAAGAGGTACTAGACGATTATCCAGTAGATATCGATACAGAAAGTGCCGAAGGTATTTTGACATTGACCTTTGAAAATGGCTCTAAAATGGTCTTAAACAAACAAGAACCTTTACTCCAGTTATGGGTCGCAACTAAGTTCAATGGCCATCACTTTAATTACGAAGATGGTCAGTGGATTGATGAACGTGGTGCAGGAGAGTTTTGGTCATTTTTAGATACGGCAATGACAGTGCAAGCTGAACAACCGGTGGCGTTAGGATTAAGCTAACTTATGAGTGATTTATTACCTAGTGTCGTAGTTGAAGCAAAATCCACACATCGTGCGACTGTTATTTGGTTACATGGACTTGGTGATTCTGGTAATGGCTTTGCACCTATCGTTCCAGCATTAAACATCCCTGATGAGCTTGGCGTAAAATTTATTTTCCCTCACGCCCCTAACCGAGCAGTCACCATTAATAATGGCATGTTAATGCGTGCATGGTATGACATAAAAAGTATGGACTTTAACTCGCGCGCTGATATGCCAGGAGTATTGGAATCAGCTGAACAAGTTAAAGCCCTCATTGATGCTGAAATTGCAGCAGGTATACCGGCACGAGATATTGTTCTGGCTGGTTTTTCTCAAGGCGGAGTCATTGCCTATCACTTAGGTTTACGTTTTGAAGAAGCACTTGCTGGGATCATGTGTTTGTCTACATATATGGCTGAGCCTGCGTCATTAGCCAAAGAACACTCTCAAATATCACGCATTGTACCTCTCATGGTTGCGCATGGAAGTCATGATGATGTTGTTCCCGTTGCCATGGGTAAGGCCGCTTTTGCATGCGTAAATGAATTAGGGTATAACGCAAAATGGCATGAATACCCGATGCAACACAATGTTTGTCCAGAAGAAGTAAACGACATCAGTCAATGGCTACAAAAAGTCCTAGCGCCATAGGTTGTCATCGAATTTTGTGCGTTAATAATCATTACTGTCATCTAACGGAAACGTAGTTTTAATGAGTAAATCAATCTCAACTATTAATATCGCTACCCGCAAGAGCCCATTAGCAATGTGGCAAGCTGAATATGTTCAAGCACAGCTACAAGCCCACTATCCTGACTTGAGCGTAAATTTAGTGCCCATGAGTACTAAAGGCGATCGAATTCTAGATACCCCTTTAGCGAAAGTGGGCGGGAAAGGTTTATTCATTAAAGAGCTTGAGATCGCCATGCAAGAGGGCCGAGCTGATATCGCTGTGCACTCGATGAAAGATGTGCCAGTCGAGTTTCCGCAAGGGTTTGGTTTACATGCCATATGTTCACGCGAAAACCCTTTTGATGCGTTTGTATCGAATGCTTACGCTAATATTGACGATTTACCATCTGGCTCTATCGTCGGTACCAGCTCGTTACGTCGCCAAGCACAACTACGTGCACGTCGCCCTGACTTAGTCATTAAAGATTTACGCGGTAATGTGAATACTCGTTTAGCCAAGCTCGATGCAGGTGAATATGATGCCATTATTTTGGCTTGTGCCGGCTTAATTCGACTTAATATGCATGAGCGTATCCGTTCTGAAATTGACCCACTCACCAGCTTACCCGCAGTAGGTCAAGGTGCTGTCGGCATAGAATGTCGTAATGATAACCTAGCTTTGATTGATTTATTGCAATGCTTAGTATGTCCAGAAACGACCATTCGTGTCTCAGCCGAACGCGCCATGAACGCGAAATTACAAGGCGGATGTCAGGTACCGATTGGCAGCTATTCGACCTTAGATAATAATGAAAATGGCGAGCGTGTATTACATTTAAAGGGGTTAGTGGCAAAAGTGGACGGCAGTTTATTGCTCGAATCAGAAGAGAAAGTGACGTTGTCCACAGCAGTAACCTCGCAAACGCAGACCCGTAGCCAGGGTCAAGAGCCAAATATCAGCTCATTAAAGAAAATTGAAGCCATCCATGTACAACAAGCAATTGAGCTTGGTCAACATATCGCGTCACAACTCATCGAGCAAGGCGCAGCCGATATTTTAGCTGCCGTTGAACTAGGTTAATATCATATGTGGTTAGTGCTGAGACCTGAACATAAGATTCATTTGTCACAGCACGCGTTTGCTCAAGCGGGTATTCCTTCAGTCAGCTTAGCCTTGCAAACGATATTACCCAAAGATGATATAGCCAACCAGGTTCACCAAGTGAATTTTACCTTAACGAACAAGGTTATCTTTACCAGTAAAATAGCAGCTCAGCTTGCCTTACCCTTCATGCCAGACCTAGCCAGTCGCACGTATGTCTATGCAATAGGGAAAACAACGTTTCAGACCTTAGCCCAATGGACTTATCAATACCCTTTCTGGTGTAATAATCATCAATTAATGATGCCATCTGCACATCAACAAACGAGTGAAGGATTATTAGCACTGCCGTCATTGCATGATGTTGCAGGGCAACAGATTGTGATTATAAAAGGACAGGGTGGACGAGAAACATTGCGCGATACGTTGACTCAACGTGGGGCAATAGTATCAGAATGTGTCGTTTATGAACGCATGACATTAAGGACTCCAATCTCTTCACAATCCTGGCACCCTACCGATATAACAGGCATCATAGTGACCAGTAACGAACAATTACAATTAGCCTTTGATGTTTATCCACATTCCTGGCTAAATGAACTAAAATGGATAGTTGTGAGTCCTAGATTAGGGAATTATGCGGCTGAGCTAGGGATCCCTAAACCACTCATTTCTGTCTCTCAAGGTGCAGATGATGCCGCACTTATAACGCACATTACACAATTAATGGAGTAAAGTATGTCAACAGATGCAAAGGACCCAGCAGATAATCAGACAAGCCATGATACCCCAGATAATAATATTATCGATCACGATCTCATCGATGCCAAGTTGGTCGACGCCTCTCATGATGAGGCTTTAGTTACAGAAACGAATGCTACTTCATCCGCTGCACAGCATAACAAAGCGCCGGTTCACAAAGGAGTGTGGTTCTTAGGGGGCCTTAATCTTTTATTCATTGTACTTCTCGCAGCTGCTGGATATTGGTATTGGTTGCAGCAGCAAAACCAAATCGCACAACCTAATCCTGACATTATCGCGTTAGAGAATGCAGTCTCCGTCATGAATACTGAGTTGGTTCAATTAACTTCAGCATTGTCAGCGAATCAAACGCTCACTAATGATCACCAATCTTTGCTGCTTGAATTTTCAGAAGTTTCTGCGCAACTTACTATGAATATTGATGAAATAGCACAACGCGTCAACTTAAATGAATTAAAAAGTGAAGGTCTGGCAAAACGTATTGCGGAAGTATCTGGTCGTCGTCCAGCAGATTGGTTATTAGCCGAAGCTGATTATTTGGTTAAACTAGCCGGAAAAAAACTATGGTTAGAAGGTGATGTTAAAAGTGCGATAATGTTACTTAAATCTGCTGATGTAAGAATTTCTGATTTGGCCGATGCATCACTATTACCTGTGCGCGCATTATTAGCAAAAGATATTCAAACATTGCAACAAGTTAATCAAGTTTCAACAGAATCAATTGCCCTCTCCGTTTCGGCGCTCATTGCACAAGCTGATAATTTGCCACTGGATACCTTAAAACTGCCTGACGTTGAAGCGCCAGAGGTAACAGCAGAGCTAAGTAATGATGTGGCCAACTGGCAGGCCAATTTGAAATCGAGTTGGAATGCAATCGTTGATGATTTTATATCAGTTAACAAACGCACAGCCGAAGTGACACCATTTATATCAAAAAAAGAGCAATGGTTAGCACGTGAGCAACTTAAATTTGCGTTATTAAATGCTCAACAAGCAGTCATGAATCATCAAACTCAACTTTATCAACAAGCACTTCAACAAAGTCTGGATATCGTGATTGCGCATTATGCGTTAGATAATATTGGTGTAGAAGCGTATATCGATTCTATTCAGCACTTAATTCTAATCGATACATCACGTGAACTGCCGAAACAACTGGATGCTCAGCAACCATTAGCGGAAATAATTGAGCAGCGCATCCAAACTCTCTTCGCTGGGAGTCAATAAACATGATAAGAGTCATATTATTATTGATATTTTTAGTCGTGGGATTAATTGCAGGTCCCCATTTTGTCGGCGAAAAAGGCTATGTACTGATTGCGCTAAAAAATACGACGATTGAAATGAGCGTCATTAGTTTAGGAATAATGGTATTTGTTTCTGTGACTGGTTTTTTAATCCTAGAATGGACACTTAAACGGATTGTTGGTGCAGTTACAGGCTCACATAACTGGCTAGGCGGCTGGGGTGAACGTCGTCGTCAACGTTTATACATCACTGGCATGCAAGCATTAGCCGAAGGTGACCTAAGTACCGCCCAGAAATTACTAACAAAGACAATTAAAGCGGATTTTGATGGCGTTAATTTATTAGCTTTAGCAGACGTAGAAGCCAAGCAAGGGCATGCAGAAAGAGCATTACAATATTGGGAACAAGCTTCAGCCATTAAGGGGTGTGAACTTGCTGCAAAACTGAATATGGCTCGTTTTGAAATTAATCAAAAGAACGGTGAAAAAGCACTTACTGTTATCAACTCTTTATCCATTCAACAAAAACAAAAACCCAATGTCATTGTCGTTTGGGCCGGAGCATTAGCCGCTGCAGGCGATTGGCACACTCTACGAGAACGTTTAGAAAATGGTTGGAAAAAATCATTAGGAACACACTACGAGTATTGGGCGGAATTAGCTTCACGAGAAGATTTTGCAGCGATTGCAAATAAAGAAGGGGCGAATGAATTGATCCAAGAATGGCAAAAACTGCCTCGCGGGGTTAAAAAAGATATTCCACATCAAAAAGCGTATATCGAGCAGTTGATTGATCAAGGTATGCACCAGGAAGCTGAAAAGGTATTGGTTACAGCACAGAAATCAGGACCACAAACCGCCTTGCTACCCTTATTTAAATCATTGCAGTTACCCAAACCAACTGATTCGATTAAACTATTAGAAAAATGGATAAAGAAAGATAACCAAAACGCAGTGTTATACTCAACGTTAGCTCATGTTGCCTATCATGCTGGCAATCAAATTTTAGCTGAGAAAGCGCTAAACCAAGCATTAGAAATTGCTAATCATCCAGAAGATATTTTGTTACTAGCTGAAATTAAATCGCAGCAAGCTAATTCAGAAGAAGCATTAGCATTATACAAAAAAGGGGTCAGCACCAGCTCACTATAAACGACTAATATAGAAACGGAGATACGTGCTTATTCAATATCGAGCAACTCGACTTCAAAAATTAACGTAGAACCCGGTGCGATACTGCCAGTAGCACTATCGCCATATGCTAAATGTGCGGGAATATAGAAACGGTACTTATCTCCCACTTTCATTAATTGCACCCCTTCAGTCCACCCCTTGATAACGCGATTGAGTGGGAAACTAATCGGTGTACCTCGTTCAACTGAACTATCAAATACCGTACCATCTAATAAGGTTCCATGGTAATGGACCTTAACAGTATCACTCGCACTAGGATGCAGCGTACCGTCACCTTCAACAAGTACTTCGTATTGCAGCCCCGATGCGGTCGTTTGAATATTGTCTTTGGCTTTATTTTCTAGCAAAAATTGCTCACCTAGCACTTTATTTTCTGCTGCGGCTTGTTTGTTTTTTACATTGTTATAGAAAAATAAGACAACCAAAATAGCAATAAAACCAATAACGATAAATTTCATGTAACCCCTAACTTAATAAGTAATAGTGTAAAACTTAAATTAATTATAACAGCTTATCTGTACATTTTAGGTAGTTTCTATACAATACGTTTTTTCCACGCCGCACCCGTAGCTCAGCTGGATAGAGCGCTGCCCTCCGGAGGCAGAGGTCAGAGGTTCGAATCCTCTCGGGTGCGCCATCTTATTTCTGAATAGGGCTCTACAGCCCCTATTTAGCCTGCATTCCTTATGATTTGCAGAGGCTTGAAATTATGACTGTGGAAGGATTTGTAGAAGCGAAATACGTATACTGTCGCAACAATATCTATTATTTCTGTCGTTGGATTCCTAGCGATATTAAACCTTATTACACAAAGCAGAAGATTACTCACACTCTTAAGACTAGGTCGCTCAAACGAGCACTAATGATGGCTCGCTCTATTAACGCTAAGATTGAAGACTATTGGTTAGGTATAAGGCTCAAAAATTATGAAGTGCCTACTTCTGCATCGATAGAAAATGAACAAAAACACGATACACCTACGATTGTTGATTGCCTTGAGCACTACTTGTCAATTAAAGGTAAAGGTAAATCCAAAGCATTTGAAAATAGCTCAAGGCGAGCAGTTAAATACTTTGTATCACATGCCAAAAACAAACCAATAAGTGCATACCTAGGTACTGAAGCAGTTAGCTTTCGTGACGCTCTTGCTACCAAGAAACTAAGCCCAGCGAGTATCAGACGAATAATTGCAACATTAAAAGCTATAACTAACTTCACTATCAGCGAGCTTGGACTTAATGCCAAGAATCCATTTACAGGACTGTATATTCCGAAGAACCAAGATGAAACAAAGCGTCCAAGCATCAGCCCCAAATTAGTACATAAAGTTCAGCAGGAATGCTTCTCTATAAATGATGATTTGAGATGGATTACAGCGTTAATATCGGACACAGGCATGAGATTAGCGGAAGTTGTTGGGCTCAAAACTGCCGACATTAACCTAAAACAGGATATACCTTATATAAACCTTACTCCTCATTCATCTAGAACACTTAAAACAACTTCAAGCAAGAGGATAATACCTTTAGTTGGAGCTTCACTTTGGGCTGCTAAACAAGTATTAAAAGCACCTACAAATGAATACGCATTTCCTAGATACACCAACAGTAATAAATGTAACAGCAACAGTGCAAGTGCAGCTATAAACAAATGGCTTAAGAAATTAATAGGCAAAGATTATGTTATTCATGGATTTCGTCATAGCTTTAGAGACAGGCTAAGAAACAAGAATACGCCAACTGAAATGATAGACCAACTTGGAGGGTGGAGCATGCAAACGGTTGGGCAAAGTTACGGTCAGGGATTTAACTTAGAAAACCTGCATAAACAAATGAAGTTACTCGAATAAGGAATGCAGACTAAATAGGGGCTGCAGAGCTCTGTTGAGCACTGAGTTGGCACACCCGAGAAAAATCGATACACCGCTAAGGAGTCTTATTTAGCCTGCAGGTTAGTAAAATCAACACTATCACGAGCTTAGTTCACACTCAAGATGCGTATTCTCTTCCACAGTTTCTTCCACACAACTTTGCAACCTAATCATCCACTCTTAACTAAACAGACTAAGCAGCCTAATTAGACCCACCACTTCCAACTGATAACAATCAAATGTATGTGTAGACTAAGCAGCCTGCCAGAGGCTCTGTATAACCCTGTGAAGCCTCGAAACCCCATTAATAAACGTAATTACTTGGTGATTTTATTGAGGCTGAAAAGGCTTTATAGGGGGCGGGAGGAGTGATTGATTGGCTGTTTAGGCTTGGTAGCTTGTTA
>CATECQ010000005.1 GCA_949498985.1 Glaciecola sp. HTCC2999 | reverse complement strand
GTTCAAGTTGCCGAAATGGTCATTGAGAAGGCGAAGCGTTTAGTTGAACATAAGAAAGACGTGGTTATTTTACTCGATTCAATTACTCGACTAGCGCGTGCTTATAACACCGTCATCCCATCATCGGGTAAAGTGCTTACTGGGGGTGTAGACGCTAACGCATTGCACAAACCGAAGCGTTTCTTTGGTGCTGCGCGTAATGTTGAAGAAGGTGGTAGTTTAACCATTATTGCAACCGCGTTAATTGATACAGGCTCTAAAATGGATGAAGTTATCTATGAAGAGTTTAAAGGCACGGGTAATATGGAGCTTCATTTGAATCGTAAGATTGCTGAAAAGCGGGTATTCCCAGCCATCGATTACAACCGTTCCGGCACGCGTCGAGAAGAATTGTTGACGAACCAAAAAGAACTTCAGCAAATGTGGATTTTACGTAAAATTGTTCATGAAATGACAGAAATTGATGCGATGGAATTTTTAATTAGCCGTTTATCGATGACGAAGACGAATGATGAATTCTTTGATGCAATGAAGCGCCAACGTACTTAATTCTTATACAAATGAATATAAACCATGTCCTCATTTTGGTGTAGACATGGTTTTTTTTTACTTATTTTTTGCTTTCTTCTATATAAGCAACTTACACTGTCAAAATTATAGAAGCACAATAACATATGGGAAACATCATGAAGATACAGTCATTTTCACGACAAGTTTGTAGGTTTATAGGGGTTGTAACAGTATTGAGTGTCTCATCACTGAGTTTCTCATTTTCAGGCCATGCAAAACCACAAACTACTGTTATTAATCAAAAAGTAGATGAGGTTGAAGCTCAGGTCATTCAGTGGCGTCATCATTTTCATGAGTTTCCGGAATTATCGAATCGCGAATTTAAAACAGCCGCGTATATTGAACAATATTTACGTTCTCTAGGGTTGCAAGTACAAACAGGGATAGCTAAAACGGGTGTGGTGGGGTTATTGGATACAGGTAAACCTGGACCTGTCGTTGCACTTCGCGCTGATATGGATGCTTTGCCAATCGAAGAAAGCAGTGACTTACCATTTAAATCTGTCCAACGTGGCAAATTTAATGGTAAGGATGTTCCGGTGATGCACGCCTGCGGCCATGATACGCATATGGCAATGCTCATGGGAGCCGCCAAAATTCTAACGGATATGCAAGATGATTTGGTTGGTCAAGTTAAGTTCATCTTTCAACCGGCTGAAGAGGGTTCGCCTGAAGGGGAAGTCGGTGGGGCTGAAATCATGGTAGAAGAGGGGGTCTTAAAGAATCCTGATGTAGATGCTATTTTTGGGTTACATATATCAGCAGCAACCCCAGTTGGAAAAGTATTATGGCGTGAAGGTGGGATCATGGCTGCAGTAGATCCGTTTAAAATTGTCATCAAAGGCAAACAAGCGCATGGCGCTTACCCATGGTTAAGTGTTGATCCTATTACGACTGCCGCCCAAACTATTATGAGTTTACAAACTATAGTGAGTCGTGAATTACAGTTACTTGATGACGCAGCGGTTATTACCATAGGCGCTATAAATGGCGGGAATCGTTCTAATATCATTCCTAATGAAGTCGAATTAGTGGGTACAATTCGGACATTAAATGAAAAAGCACGTGATCACATTTATGAAGCTCTACCTCGTAAGGTCCATGCGATAGCGCAAAGTATGCGCGCAGAAGCAGAAATAACGTTACCATTAGATTACCATTATCCAATCACTTTTAACGATCATGCCTTAATGAAACAAGTCTTACCGACGCTGACGCGAACCGCTGGAGAAGATAATGTCGTCTATTCTAAACCGGTGACCGGAGCTGAAGATTTTTCGTTTTTTCAAAAGGAAGTGCCAGGTGTGTATTTATGGGTAGGTGGTCGCTCACCTGATATCACTGAAGCACAAGCCCCTGCTCACCATACTCCGGAGTTCGTTGTACAGGATGAAGGAATGAAATTAGGGGTGGCTCTTTTGACCAACTTAACTGTTGATACATTATTTAATCAAGAACAGCCATAAGTACATTAATGTCATTGAGTAGCAATTATCCGATGTGGTAATTGCTGCTATAAAGACACTGAAGCTAGTTGGCCGTGATTTAACAAGTGATATGTAAATTTGTTACTAATATCTGATTGTGGTCTGTTTTTGAGGGTGACTGAATGCCATTGGTTAACAATAGGGAAATCAACAATATTTAATTCTTTTACCATAGCATTCGTCTGTTGACTTAATGTTGCTTGAGACAGAACGGCGACACCTAATCCTGAAGACACCGCAAGTTGTATCGCTTCATTACTTTCAATCAGCATAATGTTAGATAATGTAATATTATTTTGTACACAATAATCCACTAACACCTTATGTGTGGCAGAACCTTTTTCCCTGACCAAGAATTTTTGTTCTTTAAGTTCATTTAAGTGACAATGATTGGGACCATTGTAATCCATTGGGCCAACCAATTTGAGCTGGTTATCCATAAAAGGGGTTGATGTGATGTTGTTGAGTTCTGGCACAGATGAGAAAATATATAAGTCATCTTTATTTTCAGCTAAGCGTTGTGTTATTTGCTCTGTGTTGCCCACTTTAAGCTGAACATTCACACCTGGGTTTTCTAAACAAAATGGTTTTAGGATTGGCGTGATTAGATATTTAGCAGTGGACACTACCGCTAATTTAAACGCGCTAGTCTGTTGCATTTTTAGTGAATCTATATGAGATTCTAACACTTTTTGTGACTGCATTATTTCATTTGCACAGTTGTATACAGCCGTGCCTGCTTCAGTCAGACGAAGGGTACCATGATGAGTCTCAAGCAAAGTCATATTATAAATTTCTGACAATTTTTTGAGTTGTAATGAAACTGTAGGTTGAGAAAGTTTTAACGCTGCAGATGCGGCGGTAATAGACCCTGTTTCAACAACTTGCTTGAAGACTTCTAGTAATCTAAACGTTAATGAATTCATAGATTTCTACTATATAGTGATAATCAAAAAAGTAAATACTTATTAATGGTAAACCTACAGCTTTGCTTTAATCTAACGCGGATGGATAACGTTATTTCATTATAGTTAAATTAAGGTATAATAGCCGGTTTCCACGGCATTAAATCAAATAGTTTGGTTATGTCGGACTAGTCGCAGTAAAGAGAGTATAAAATGGCAAAAGTTGCAATTGTAATGGGGTCTACATCTGATTGGCCTACGATGAAACTGGCTGCAGAGATGTTACAACAGCTCGGTGTTGAATTTCATGCGCAAGTTGTTTCTGCACACCGCACTCCTGAATTATTAACTTCATTTGCCCAGACTGCTCATACTGAAGGTTATAGCGTGATTATTGCGGGTGCAGGTGGTGCTGCTCATTTACCTGGAATGATAGCTGCTCACACTCATATTCCTGTTTTAGGCTGTCCCGTTCGTTCCAGTCAGTTAAATGGAATTGATTCTTTACTATCGATTGTACAAATGCCTAAAGGTGTCGCTGTTGGTACACTTGCCATTGGTGAAGCAGGAGCGGCAAACGCAGGTTTATTAGCAGCTCAAATCGTTGCACTTCAGGAACCTAAGGTCGCTCAAGCGATCATTGATTTTCGTCAAACTCAAACGGACACCGTGCTTAGTAACGGTCAATTAGAGCTTTAATTATGAATGTGTTGGTATATGGTTCCGGTCAACTTGCTCGAATGATGTATTTAGCCGGTAGTCCCTTGAATATTAATATTCAGGCGGTCGATGTGGCGACGAATAAAATTGTGAATCCTGTTACAAAACGTAATTTGAAAATATCTTTAGACGATGCCATCGCTAATGCCGACGTATTAACCGTCGAGTTTGAGCATGTGCCTGAAGCACTTCTTGAACAGGCGGAACAGTCAGGTAAGTTAGCCCCAAATATGCGATCGATTCTCGTGGGTGCAGACCGTGTCCGTGAAAAACAACTTTTAGCATTGGCTAATATTCCAAACTGTGAACACGAAATTATCACAAATGTTGCTCAACTTGATGGGATCACGGAACGCTTAGGTGACAAAATTATTTTGAAGTCAAGCCGTGATGGCTATGATGGTTATGGGCAATGGCGTGTGAGTCAACAAAGTGATTTAGACGAACTCATTACTGTATTTAATCATTTAGATTTAGAAAAAGTGCCAATTATCGCTGAAAAAATGTGTCCATTTGATCGAGAGTTATCATTAGTAGGAAGTGTTGATAGCGAAGGTAATGTCGCACTATATCCGTTGGCTCAAAATACGCATTTTGAAGGTCAATTGCATGTTTCGATCGCCCCAGCACCTGAGTTAAATGATACTTTAAAACAAAAAGCAGAAAGTATTTTTGCAGCATTAGCTTCTCAAATGGAATATGTCGGTACATTAGCAGTAGAGTTGTTCCAAGTAGGAGATGACCTATTAGTTAATGAGTTAGCGCCGCGAGTGCATAATTCCGGACATTGGTCTATGCAGGGGGCTGATACCTGCCAGTTCGAGAATCATCTTCGTGCTATTTGTGGCTTACCATTAGGTGATTCTCATGCCGATAAAATCAGTGCCATGGTCAATATCATTGGCGTAAGTTCATTTTCAAAAAATCTAATAGGGATCCCAGGTGTGCATCTGCACTGGTATGGAAAAGAAGTCCGTGAAAAGCGTAAAATGGGACATATCAATGTCACTGCTAATAGTTATGCTGATCTGGGTAAAAAATTCGAGCAGCTCGGTGAATTTTTACCTATGCAACATTTTCCGCGGTTATTGACCCAAGCCAGTAAATTAGCTAAACAATAAATCGGAGTTATGACATGTTAAAATTATTGAGTACTATGATTGCAATCTGTGTCTTATCAGCTTGCACCCCATCATTACCGGATACGTTAATGATATCAGATGCTAAAATCCGTGCTGCTTATAGTCAGGCGAAAACCGGCGCTGCGTATATGACGATCACGAATCCTACAGAAACTACTACAACACTAACTTCAGTGAGTTCATTGACAATGGTGGCGAATGATATTCAATTACACACCATGACAATGGATGGCGATGTAATGAAAATGGAAGAAGTGTCAGGTGGTGTGACGATTGATGCGCAAAGTACAGTCACGTTTGCACCGGGTGGTTTCCATATTATGTTTGTAGGGTTACAAACAGAATTAAGTGAAGGTAAGCAAATAGCGTTAACTTTAACGTTTGATAATATGCCGGCACAAACTGTCAACTTTCCTGTAGTATCCATGCACAGCTCAGGGATGAAACATTAATCTAAATGACATCTTTTACGTATAGATTAGTTCAATACTTAAAGGAAAATATTATGTTGAGTTCAAGCAAAGTTGTGGCTGTGGCCTTTTTTGTCATGAGTTTCTCGCTGATGACTGGTAGCAACAATGTATTCGCGCAGTCCATTACGGCACAAACCGTCATAGCAACTGATCTCTCTAGTCCGTGGTCGCTTGCTCTTCTGCCACGTGGCGAATTTCTTGTGACCGAAAAAACAGGCTCGATAGCTAAAATTACAGCCACGGGTAACGTCACCCGTCTAACCGGACTGCCGAGTGTCGTTGCAGAACGTCAAGGTGGAGTATTAGGCGTCACTTTGGATCCTGATTTTGCTCAAAATAATAAAATTTATGTATGCTTAGTGAGAGCTGATGATGAAGGTAAAACTGGTTCAGAGGTCTATTCAGCTACGCTTAGCGGTAATGAATTAAGTGATGTCACGAATATCTTTACCGCGCAGCCTAAGGTGAATTCAGGTTTTCATTTTGGGTGTCGTTTAGCATTTACGGATGATAAATCGTTGTTTATCACACTCGGTGACCGCGGTGCCGGTAAAGAGTTAACTCAAGACCTTGATAATCATTATGGCAAAGTGATACGTGTGTTACCTGATGGCACTCCACATCCTGAAAATGCGTTTCTAGATTCAAAGGTACCAGAAGTCTATTCTATTGGTCATCGAAATGTGCAAGGGATCGTGTGGCATCCTACTGAAAAAGTCATGTGGGCACATGAGCATGGACCTAAAGGTGGTGATGAATTAAATCGCCTTAAAGTAGGTGCCAATTATGGTTGGCCAACCATCACTTATGGGGTGAATTATAACGGTACCATTATCACTGATCAGACTGAAGCGCCAGGATTAGAGCAGCCTTTAACATATTGGGTGCCTTCTATTGCGCCCAGTGGTATGGCATTTTTTAATGATGACATTTTGATAGGCTCATTAAAATTCAGACATTTACGCTATTTAGAAATGGAAGGCGATAATGTCGTGAAACAGACGGAATTGCTGAATGAGTTAAACGCACGTATTCGTGATGTACAAGTCAGTTCAAGTAATGTGGTTTATGTGCTAACTGATGAGCCTAAAGGCCGATTAATTGCGGTTCAATTGCAAATGGATGCTCAATAGCAAACTGCATCCATTGCATAGTAGTGGGATGGTAAAATCCCAGCTCAGCAGCATGTAGCCATAATCGAGTGACTCCCTCACGGGTATAAGCTTCAGTATATAAACGGTCACCTAATATTGGGTGACCGATAGACAGTAAATGTACACGCAACTGATGCGATCGTCCCGTCACAGGGTGTAATTCAACGAGGGTCGTTTTTTCACCCACTTCAACCACTTTAAAGTGCGTTAAACTTTTCTTACCCGTTTCATAGCAGACTTTTTGTTTAGGGCGATTTGGCCAATCTACAATTAAAGGTGCTGTGATCTCCCCTTCGCTGACGGACATCTTGCCCAAAACTCGTGCAAAGTAGCGTTTTTGAGTTTTACGCTCTGCGAACTGAGCACTTAAATGCTGATTGGCCGATTTATGCATCGCCATGACGATGATCCCAGAGGTCGCCATATCTAAACGATGCACAATACGGGCATTGGGATACACGTCCGTCACACGCTTTTGTAAACTATCTTGGTGGTTCGCAGCTCGCCCACGGACACTGAGCAAACCAGGTGGTTTAGCTAAGACAATAATGTCCTCATCTTGATGCAATATATCAAGAAAGGGATCAGTGGGTGGTTGATAGTTTAAAATAGCCATGTTGATTGATTATCACTTTTTGGGGTTATTGATCACGACTCGGATCGCATCTAAATATAACGTCGCTTCTTGAATTCTTGTTTGAGCTTGCTCTAATGTACTTTGCATATGTGCAATTTCAATGTCACTGATACTTGGATTCACTTTTTGCAGTTCGGTTAACCGAGTAATTTCCGCACCGAGTTGTGTATGGATGAATTCATGCGCGGCTTCTTTTACCGATGTAACCCGCTCTTGGGCTAAGGCTTCCGCTTTTGCTAGGACCAGTTTAATTGGTTTGGCGAGTGCGGGAACTAGTTTTTGGCTGAGTTTACGGTCAACCTTAGTTAACTCGACCGATACATTATTCATCGAGTTACCTTGACTATCGAGCTGGATCAGAACTGGTGTCTGAGGCAAATAAGGGTTAAATCCTGTCGTGTTATCAGTATTGGCTTGTAAGATGTATAAACACTCAACAAAAAATGCACCCGCAGGTAAAGCGGTGTTACTCATAAAGCTTAATGATGCTTTGCCGTTCACTTCACTGGTGATAATGTCGATAGCTTCATGTATCAGTGGATGATCCCAGCTAATAAAGCTCAGCTCTTCTCTTGCAGTAGCGACATCACGACGATAAGTAATCGTTAATCCTTCATCAGGTAAGCTAGGAATAGCATGTGCTAATTGATCAGTGGGTTGTAAAATAAAGCTATGAGCGTCATTTACAATATGCGCAATGCCAAGCGCGTCACAGATTAAGTGCATGAAACTTTCTACGCTATGCGCTAGTTCTGGCGCATTCAATGCGTCGACTAATGATTCTATTGTACCTTTACCGCTAGCACTGATTTCTAACAACTTATCACGGCCTTGTTGGCGTTCTTCATTAAACTGAGATGCTAGTGCTGCTGCTTGGATTATTACATCATTAATTTCGGAAGGTTCTGCTAAGGCACTTTGAATCTTGTGGTCTAGCGTTGCAAACACTTTTGCCCCAATGGCACAGGTCTGATTAAAACTATTTAGACCCTCATGATACAGCTTAAACAAGGTGGCTTGACCGGTATGTTCAACATACGGGACATGGATGTTCACCGTTTGTGATTGGCCAATGCGATCAAGTCGACCTATGCGTTGTTCTAATAAATCCGGATGTGCAGGTAAATCAAATAAGATTAAATGCTGTGCAAATTGGAAATTACGCCCCTCTGAACCAATTTCGCTGCATAATAATAAGGGTGCACTGTTTTCCGGATCGGAAAAATAATGTGCAGCACGGTCTCGTTCAATAATACTCATGTTTTCATGAAAGACAGGTAAATGTTGACCCGTCAGTTTCTTAATAAATTCAGCAAGTTGCAACACAGTCCGTTGGGAGCGACAAATAAGTAAAGTCTTATTCGTGGTATCTTCTAAATATTCCAGTAACCAATCTACGCGAGGATCATCGTATAACCAACTTGAATGTAATGCGGGTAACTCATGAATAAAACAGGTATGTGATCGAGGACAATCTAATGCTTGCCATTCTTCTGGTAACGCTAATGGATAGGCATGTAAAATCCGCTCATTCAACCCTGCGATAGATTGTCGAGTGTTTCTAAAAAACATCCGACCGGTGCCATGGCGATCAATGAGATGATTGATC
The DNA here is from genome assembly GCA_949498985.1 of Glaciecola sp. HTCC2999. Lineage (GTDB taxonomy): Bacteria > Pseudomonadota > Gammaproteobacteria > Enterobacterales > Alteromonadaceae > Opacimonas. The sequence goes on along the minus strand of CATECQ010000005.1, from coordinate 2,365 downwards.
ATTGATTGATGTGATGTGGTCGCAAGATATTCAACATCGATATCTGTATAGATAGAGGCGATATGTGTTTGTAATTCATTACTGATTGTCGCTTCAGTCTCAGCTAGCTCTGCAACAAGAGACATAGAGCTTTGCTCATCTAGCAATGCATCCGTTAATTCAGCCAGCACTTTATATTGAGCCTGTTCAGCTTCATAAGTAGCAAAGTCAGTAAAACGGGCAGGGTCGAGTAGGCGTAAGCGTGCAAAATGACTTTCATGACCCAGTTGATCTGGCGTGGCTGTCAATAGTAAGACGCCCGGTGTGATTTGAGTCAGTCCTTCTACCACGGCATATTCATCTGACACGGTTTCATTTGACCAATGTAAATGATGCGCTTCATCTACAACCATTAGATCCCATGATGATGCTAAAGCCCAAGCATTAATCTTAGGCTCCGTCACTAAGGTATCGATACTAATTAAGACGATTTGCTCTGCATCAAATGGGTTCATGCCATCTTCGAGTAAGGCTTCAACACGACTAGCATCAAATACTGCACAGGGTACATTAACCCTTCTATGCATCTCGACTAACCATTGATGGATCAAGGTTTCAGGGACAATAATTAAAATGCGAGTAGCACGACCACTGAGACGCTGTTTTTGTATGATCATAGCTGCTTCAATCGTTTTACCTAAACCCACTTCGTCAGCAAGTAACACGCGAGGGGCGAAACGATTACCTACTTGATTCGCAATATGAATTTGATGTTCAATTAAGCTAACTCGTGCGCCGCTTAAACCCAATAAAGGCGATTGTTGGTGCGTAAAACGTGCATCAAACGCCTCACGTCTTGCATCAAACCAGTTGTATTTATCTAGTTGCAGCGTAAATAAGCGATCTTCAGGCTGATTAATTTGCGTTAAGTGTGATAACTGAGTTTCAGTTAATACGACCGACTCATTATTGTGGGTATATTCGACTAGATATTGGATGAGACCATTGGTGTCCATCGTGTCGAGTACACAAAATTCTTGCTTATCGACATCGAGGCCAATATCGCCTTTTTCTAATAATAAACGGATCAAAGGTGAACTATCGATGGAATAGTGCTTATCTTCTTGGGTAACAGGGAAATAAATAGTGACTTGTCTAAGTTGAACATCAGCAACAATGCCTAGTCCAAGTTCGGGTTGCTGTGAGCTCAGCCAGCGTTGACCAACGGTAAAATTCATAAAATATAGGTAAATAATTTCAAGAGTAAAAGGATAAAGTGTAATTATCGCATGAATTCTAGTAGACGTCTGAGCAATATGAAAAAAAACAGGTAATTTCAATCTATATGGATTATTGTAAAGGTATTGAATATAAAACTTTGTAAAAAATTATCGGTCAGATAAGGAGTTTTAAATGACAGTATCTTCAAGTGCTACCAAAATTTACGTTCTTGATACGAATATTCTATTACATGAACCTCTCGCCTTTTTATCCTTTCAAGAACATGATGTCGTTGTGCCAATGACTGTTTTAGAAGAATTGGACCATATCAAAGATAGTAAAAAAGATGTTGCACGGGATGCTCGCATATCTATTCGTGCGATGGAAAATGTATTAAAAGATGCAACCCCTGAACAAATGACTCAAGGGGTCAGTCTTGAGGGGGTTACTGGCGGAGAACATGGTCCCCGTGGGCGATTGTCTATTTATACTGACCTAGTAATGGCCCAAGAGTTACAAGTATTTACAAGCAATGAAAACGACAACCGTATCATCAATGTCGCACTCGATATGCAGCAGTCTCACCCAAATAATGAAGTGATTCTCGTCACTAAAGATATCAATATGCGTTTAAAAGCTAAAGGCGCAGGCATGGGGAAAGTCGAAGATTACCGAACGGACCAATTGGTAGACGATATTAAATATCTATCGAAAGGTTTTATGACATTTGAGGGTGATTTTTGGGAACAAGTAAGTAATGTAGAGAGTCGTCAAGAGGGACGTGATGTTATCCACCGAATACCAAAATCAGTATTGCCAGATGCTTATATTAATGAGTTTATAGTGGATGAAAACGGCACATTTGCGGGAATTGTTGAAGGTATTGACTCAGATTTTATTGAAATCCTTGATTTAGGTGTGGAGCGATTAATGTCTCGTCAAGCATGGGGCATTCGTCCGAAAAATATAGGACAAGCTATGGCACTGCATACCTTACTCGATCCGCATATTGATTTGGTCGTGATGACGGGTCCTGCTGGAAGTGGTAAAACTTTACTCGCTTTAGCTGCTGCACTTGAAATGGTGGTGGAAAAGAATATGTATGACAAAATTATTGTCACGCGTTCTACTCCCGAAATAGCAGAATCGATTGGTTTCTTGCCGG
>CATECQ010000004.1 GCA_949498985.1 Glaciecola sp. HTCC2999 | reverse complement strand
TGGACGTAATCGCATATCTACGCGATAAACTTGTCCATCAATAGTTTGCGTGTTTAATAAGTGAATCAGTTTTTGCGCGACTTTAATAAAGAATTGTTGATACTCAAATGGTTTGCGTCTTTGGTTAAATTCCCCCACTTCAGGGTAGGTAAAAATCAGATCGATATCAGATGAGAAATTAAGCTCTTTACCTCCTAATTTTCCCATTCCTAAAATATACAGTTCCTGTTTACCATGTTCATTCATAGGCATGCCATAGCGGGCTTCAAAAGCGGTATAGGCAAATTCATAAGCTTGTAGAATGAGAGTGTCAGCCAACCTTGATACCTCGATCAATGAGGTTTCGATGGGCTGTAAATTGAGCATGTCCCGCCATAAAATGGTCAACATCCCCAAATGTCTGACCTGACGTAATAATGCGAGTTGTTGGGTTTCATTAAGTATTTGAATATCCCAATGATGATAGTGAGCGACATGTTCAAAAAGAGGCATTTTTGCAACCGTTTTTGACTGTTTTACCGCATCAATAATATAGGGGAGCATCCAAGGGTATTGAGCGATGCTATCACGAACGTATTGGCTCATTGTGCATAGTTGTTTGAGTTGTATTGTACTGTGCGAGTCTTTTTGCAAAATGGGCAGGTCAATGATCCATTGATTAATTTGTGCGTCTAATTCCATGATTGAGCCCATATTTTTTATAGTTAAATTAACTAATTAGCGAAACAACAGCAAGTTAAGAATAATCAGCTTAATCGTTTAAGTTAATGCTTTATTTATATCATCAACTCATTTATATTATACAAAATAATAACATTGATAAAAATGCTCTAGGAGAGAAATTATGCGTCCTTTTTGTTCATCTTTGCCATTAATTACTGGCATGGCACTCTATCTTATCAGCACTTATGCGTTTGCGATTGAAGGGCAGAGTAAACCCCATCACCAAACATTGAGTGTTGCCTCACCTAATAATGAAGTGATATTAAATTTTTCAGACCATGATGATTTAGCGCAATATAGTGTGACCTTCAATGGTAAAACTGTCATTGGGCAAAGCAAGCTCGGTTTTACGTTTGCTAAAGCGTTACCCATGTATCGTGACTTTCGGTTAAGTGAAGTTTCTCGTCATAGTGAAGATAATGTGTGGGAGCAACCGTGGGGCGAGCAGCGTTTGATTCGTGATCACCATAACGAATTAGTCGTTAAATACATGGATATGAATAACACTAACAATATTTTCTATGTAAGAGCTCGGGTATTTAATGACGGTGTCGGTTTTCGGTATGAGGTACCTGCTGATGGTCCTCGTTATATTACGCGTGAACTAACGGAGTTTAATTTCTTAGAATCGCATTTAGCGACAGCTTATTGGATCCCTGGACAAGGCCGTGAGCGTTATGAATATTTGTATCGCACAACACCGCTTCAACAAGTGGAGAAAGCACATACGCCATTTACCGTTGAGTATACGGATGGAACCCATGTTGCGATTCATGAAGCCGCCTTAATCGACTATTCAGGGATGAGCATTCAACGGCAATTATTAGGAAAGTTTACTGCTCATCTTGCCCCTCGCGCCGACGGTGTTTTAGTTGAAAAATCAGGTTCTTTTGTTACGCCTTGGCGCACGATCACCATGGGTGATGAAGCGGTGGATTTAGTCAATTCATTTATGGCTTTAAATCTTAATGAACCGAGCAAAATTAAAGATACGTCATGGATCAATCCAGGTAAATATATTGGGATATGGTGGGGTATGCACATTGATAAATTTACATGGGGTTCGGGCCCTAAACATGGAGCGACAACCGAGCGGACATTAGCTTACATGGATTTTGCTGCTGAACATGGATTTGATGGTGTGTTAGTCGAAGGTTGGAATGTTGGCTGGGATGGCGATTGGATTGCTAATTCGGAGATATTTTCTTTTACTGAAACATATCCCGATTTCGATATTAATCGAGTCCATGAACATAGTTTAAGGACTGGAGTAAAACTAATTGGTCATCATGAAACGTCAGGTGGAATTAGTAACTATGAAGCACAAATGGAAGATGGTTTTGCTCTTTACCAAAAAATGGGTATAGAGCAAATTAAAACTGGCTATGTAGCGCATGGTCAAAATTTAAAACGTCGTGATGATCAAGGCATCATGCGTTATGAATTCACTGATAGCCAAGACGTGGTGAATCATTTCATCCATAATGTGAAGACGGCTGCTAAGTATCAGTTATCAATCAATACTCATGAATCAGTGAAAGATACTGGTTTACGTCGAACTTATCCTAATTGGATTGCCCGAGAATCTGCACGAGGTCAAGAATATAATTCAGGGTGGGCACCTCCAAATCCACCAGAGCATTTGCCCATTATGGCATTCACACGAATGTTATCTGGTCCTATGGACTTTACTCCGGGTATTTTTGATTTTGATTATAAACGTGAACATGGTGGTGGTCCTGAATGGGGCGATAAACCCTATACAAGGCCTTTGAGTACATTAGCGCGTCAACTAGCTCAATATGTTGTGATATACAGTCCGATTCAAATGGCCGCTGATTTACCAGAAAATTATTTAGCTAAACCTGAACCATTCCAATTCATTAAGGATGTACCGACAGATTGGGAGACCTCGATTGCGTTACAAGGAAGTGTGGCTGATTATGTTGTCTTTGCTAGAAAAGAAAAAGCACATCGTCATTATTCTGGCAGTGATTGGTATCTCGGTGCATTGACGAATGAAGATGAGCGAATCATTAATATATCATTAGATTTCCTGGATAAAGGCCAGCGTTATGAAGCCCAAATCTACCGTGATGGAGATAAGGTAGACTGGCGTACTAACCCTTACGATATCATTATAGAGAAAAAAACGGTGACCCAAACCGACACTATGACCATTCGTTTAGCCGCTGCCGGTGGAGTTGCTGTGAGATTTAAACAATTATAACTACGAGAGAATCTCAGTATTATTTGGATAATTTATCTTGGTCAGTTTGATGTAAAGTGTGTGCAAACGGTGCTGGGCGATTGCCCAAAACAAAAAGGCGTTTATTCGCTTTTGATTGTTGTTTTATCCAGTATTCAAGCTGATAGGCGGTTTGTTTATCTGGGCAAGTATAGGCGCAAATAAGGGTTAATGGACCTTTACCTTTTAGCGCTTTAGCCCCTTTTATACCACCTGCTTGATGTTCTGCTAAGCGCCGGCTAACATCTACGGTGACACCGGTATACCAGTGACCGAATTTGTTCTCAATAATATAAACAGACCATGATGATGCCACTATTTTCCAGTTTCCCAAGTCATTAAGTCGCGGAGGAATCCCGACTCGCTCATAAGGTAATTGAGCATAATAGTATTCAGTATTAGGTGGGTCAATGATATGATTTGGTATCTTGTATAATTGAAACCATTTGTTATGACCTTACCTGATTTTTCTAATGCCCGTATTTTAGTTGTTGGCGATGTCATGCTTGACCGCTATTTTAGCGGTGCAACACAACGAATTTCTCCAGAAGCCCCCGTTCCTGTGGTTAAAGTAAATAATAATGAGGACCGGCCAGGTGGTGCGGCTAATGTCGCTATTAATGCTGCAGCATTAGGTGCCCAGGTTCAACTTATCGGTTTATGCGGAGGCAAAATCAATCCAAATACCGATGTCGTGCAAACCGACGAAGCGTCAGATATTTTATCGACCGCCCTTCATGCACACGATGTCAAAAGTCATTTAGTTCCAGTAGATAAAATGGAGACTATCACAAAATTGCGTGTGATGAGTCGAAACCAACAACTACTGCGCCTAGATTTTGAAGAGTCTTTTGCGGATGTTGATAAACAGCCGCTGGTTGACATGGTGAGTTTGCATATTGCTCAAGCCGATGTGTTGGTTTTGTCTGACTACGCTAAAGGCACCTTGTCTCACCCTCAAGCACTGATTGCATTAGCTAATGTGCATAATGTACCTGTCATCATCGATCCTAAAGGGACTGACTTTACACCTTACGCTGGCGCAACCGTCATTACGCCAAATATGGCCGAGTTTAAATTAATAGCAGGCAATGCAGATTCTGAAGCGGCATTATCAAAGCAAGCTCAAGCGATGCGAACTCAACTAGATTTGTCCGCACTATTACTGACCCGTTCTGAAGAAGGAATGAGCCTATTTAGTGATGCACCGGATTATCATTTACCCGCTAAAGCGAAAGAAGTCTATGATGTAACGGGGGCCGGTGACACGGTCGTTGCGGTGCTTGCTAGCGCTTTAGGGGCGAATGTCGCATTGCCTGAAGCATGTGTCATGGCTAATCATGCAGCGAGCATTGTCGTGGGTAAACTCGGTACATCATCGGTGACCACTACCGAGTTGGCCTTATCATTACATGCCAAAGCACATGATGATGTTGGTGTGATGAATGTTGAGCAATTGACTTACACGATCCGTTTACTGCAATCGCAAGGCCAAAAAGTGGTGATGACCAATGGCTGTTTTGATATTTTACATGCAGGTCATGTTTCCTATTTGCAAGCTGCGGCGCAGTTAGGGGATCGATTAATTGTTGCGGTGAATGATGATGACTCTGTCACTCGCTTAAAAGGTCCTGGTCGTCCAGTCAATAATGTTGCCCGTCGAATGGCAGTCCTTGCAGGATTAGGCGCTGTGGATTTTGTTGTCCCTTTTAGTGAAGATACGCCTCAATCACTTATTGCAGAAGTGCTGCCAGATGTGTTGGTCAAAGGGGGAGATTATACGATTGACAATATCGCTGGAGGTAAAGAAGTTTTAGCCAATGGCGGTGAGGTTAAAGTCATGCACTTTGAAGAGGGTGTATCGACGACGGCAATTATTAAACAAATTGTAGATACGCAATAGGGTTAAACCTCATTCCCACGGGGCATCATGAACTTATGTCCCGATGGTCACTTGTTCATTTATTAGGTGACATTATGTCAATATTACAAAAATGGAGCCTCACATTTATTGCGATGTGCGCTTTTGCTGGAAATTCGGTGTTATGCCGTTGGGCATTAGCCGATACTCAAATTGATCCTGCAAGTTTTACAACCATTCGGTTAGTCAGTGGGGCGATGTTCTTAGGTGTACTAACATTGATGCTTAAACCTAATTTTATTCAAGTATCTGATGCCGCCCCAGCGTTATCAAAAAGATCTTTAACATTGTCCGGTAGCTGGCTAGGCGCGTTAGCGTTATTCATGTATGCCGCTTGCTTCTCATTTGCATATATTTCGTTAAGTGCTGCGACGGGGGCATTGATTCTCTTTGGTAGTGTGCAGTTCACGATGATTATTTATAGTGTATTAAATGGTCAACGTCTAACTGCTTGGCAGATGCTTGGATTTGTTATGGCATTGGTCGGATTAGGGATATTATTTTTACCCAGCGCAACCACCCCAGATATATTGGGCGGATTACTCATGATGGGAGCGGGTATTGCGTGGGGCGCTTATTCCATTATGGGTAAAACAGCAGGTGATCCTACCCTGGTCACCAGCGGTAACTTCATTAGAGCTGGGCTGATGAGTGCGCTGTTGCTGTTGTTGAGTGTATCTTCTTTAGTCTGGGATCTCACCGGGGTTGTGCTAGCGATCGTTTCGGGTGTGATTGCTTCTGGTGTCGGTTATGCTATCTGGTATGCAGTATTACCACATCATGCCACAACGACGAGTGCATCAGTGCAATTAAGTGTGCCTGTAATCACGACTGTGCTGGGTGTGAGTGTGCTAGGCGAAGAACTATCAATACCTATGGTGATTGCTTCTGGTGCTATTTTAGGAGGGATTTATCTCGTGATAAATCGCATCCCACGTTAATCTAATAACTGAATAGTCGCTAATTCTCGATATGTTGCACAACTTTCTAATAACTGAGTATGTGTGCCCTGTGAGATAATTTGACCATTCTCAAACACCACAATGACATCAGCATTAATCACGGTGGATAACCGATGGGCGATGATTAATGTGGTTTTGTTTTGCATCAGCGCTTCTAAGGCTTGTTTAACCGCAAGTTCACTCGCTGCATCCAGTGCGCTGGTGGCTTCATCGAGTAATAGAATGGGTCGGTTTGCTAATATTGCACGGGCAATCGCGATACGTTGTTTTTGTCCCCCCGATAATTTTACTCCACGCTCACCTAATGAAGTGTCATAACCTTGTGGTAACTGACAAATAAACTCATGGGCTTGGGCAAGTTGTGCTGCCTCAATTACATCACTTAAACTTGCATCAGTGCGGCCAAACGCAATATTATCGACCACGCTAGAAGCAAATATGACCGCATCTTGCGGGACCAGTGCAAACTGGTCTCGGATCCATTCGCTAGAAATGTTGTTCATGGGTTGTTCCCATAATTGTATCGTGCCTTGCTGAGGCTGATAAAAATCCAACAACAGTTGAAATAATGTAGATTTACCCGCACCACTAGGGCCGACTAATGCCACTTTTTGCCCACTATGAATCGTTAGGTTAATATCTGTTAACACCGGGTGGCTTAATGCACTAGGATATGCAAACCCCACCTGCTCAAGGATTATTGGCGTGGTAGTCTGCGAATGGGAAGGAGCCTTAATTACTGGAGGAGCGGTAATAGTTTTACTGTGGTTGGGCTGGGTATTAAGTAGTTCCCGAATGCGCGCCGATGCACCGATGGCTTTTTGGATCTCACCAATCACTTCACTGATGGTCGCAACGGCTCCTCCAGCCATCACAGCATAAAAGATGAACGCGGTAAAACTGCCGACGGATAAGTCTCCACGGATCACGTCATTGGCCCCAATCCATGCGACAAATACAATCGCCCCGATGCTAATCGCCATGATACAAATGACCAATAATGCACGAAAATGAATCCGAGATTCTGCTGCAACCATGACTTCTTCTACTTTAGCAAAAAGATGTTCGCGATCCGCTGATTCTCTATTATAGGACTGAACGGTATGAATTTCATGAACCGATTGATCAATATGCGCACTCATTTGAGCGACTTTATCTTGTGAATCTTGAGCGTAGTGACGTACTTTTTTGCCTAATAATTTAATGGGTAAAAGAATGATAGGCACTGCAATTAAGACTAATAAGGTCAGCTGAATCGAGGTAAATAGCATGAGGATTAATGCACCAATAAAGGTAACTGTCGAACGAATTGCCATGGATAAACCGGTACCAATAACACTTTGCAGCACTGTCGTGTCACTCGTAAAACGTGAAATCACCTCGCCGGTGCGGTTTTGAGCATAAAAATCTAGACCGAGTTTGAGCATGTGATCATAAAGTGTTTTACGAATATCAGCACTGACGCGCTCTCCTAACCAAATCATATAATAAAACCGGAAGTAGGTGGCCACACAACCCACCGCAGCTATCCCTAACACTGCCGCCAATGCAGTGTTGAGCATAGAGATATCATTGGCGACGAATCCTTGGTCTATGACGGTTTTGATCCCTTGTCCTAATATTAACCAGCTAGCGGCACTGACAAATAATGCGATCATGGCAATACCTACCTTAGTAAGATAAGGACGCAAAAATACACCTAACCATTTAATGATGGTTGCAGAGGATGTATTGGACGTGCTGGTGGTTTTTGACAAGATAATATGCTCGTTTGGTTATATGTTTAGGATTTTAGCACAGTGCTTGAGAGCAATAATATAAGAGGAACAATAATTTAGCAGCTGCTATGTTCGAGGCCATACACACTTTGGTTAAAGTCAGGTAATTAAATTTATTTTCGTATATAATACGCGCCTTGAATTTAGAGGCCTTCGTTTTGATTACAACAGCAAATATCACCATGCAGTTTGGCGCCAAGCCATTATTTGAAAATATTTCCGCCAAATTTGGTAATGGCAACCGTTACGGCCTTATTGGCGCAAATGGCTGCGGCAAGTCAACGTTTATGAAAATATTGAGTGGTGATCTTGCACCATCAGCGGGTAATGTCTCGATTGACCAAGGCGAACGTATTGGTGTGCTAAGTCAAAACCAATATGCGTTTGAGGAATATTCGGTTATCGATGCTGTCATCATGGGTGATACCCAGTTGTGGGAAATCAAACAAGAGCGTGACCGTATTTATTCATTGCCGGAAATGAGTGAAGCAGATGGCATGAAAGTCGCCGATTTAGAAACTGAGTTTGCAGAATTAGACGGTTACACTGCAGAAAGTCGAGCCGGTGAGTTATTGATTGAAGCGGGTATCGATGAAGCAAGTCATTGGGGCTTGATGTCACAACTTCCTCCTGGCGTGAAACTACGGGTATTACTCGTGCAGGCATTATTTGCCAATCCGGATATTTTGTTACTTGATGAACCCACCAATAACTTGGATATTTATACAATCAATTGGTTAGCTGATGTATTGAATCAGCGTAAATGTACTATGATCATTATTTCGCACGATCGCCATTTCTTAAATAAAGTCTGTACGCATATGGCGGATATTGATTATGGCGAGTTGCGTATTTACCCAGGTAATTATGAAGAATATATGGCAGCTGCTGCATTAGTTCAAGCGCAGCTACTGACAGAAAATGCAAAAAAATCGGCTGAAATTGACGAGTTAAAAGCGTTCGTTGCGCGCTTCTCTGCTAATGCTTCAAAAGCGAAACAAGCAACTTCGCGTGCTCGACGCATGGAAAAAATTGAATTAGAAGAAGTCGTGCCCTCTTCACGTCGTTTTCCTTTTATTCAATATAACCAACATAAGAAATTACATCGCCAAGCGCTAGAATTAGCACATGTTTCCCATGGTTTTGAAGAAGGGACGCTATTTACAGGGGGTGAAATTTTATTAGAAGCCGGTGCTAAATTAGCTGTCATTGGAGAGAATGGGGCAGGTAAAACGACATTTTTACGTTGTTTGGTCGACGAACTTAAGGCTAACAGCGGAGTGATCAAGTGGTCAGAAAATGCATCGATTGGATATTGTCCTCAGGATAATTCAGCTGATTTTGCTAACGATATGACATTATTCGAATGGCTTTCGCAATGGCGTACAAAGGGCCAAGATGATTTATTTGTACGCAGCATCCTGGGACGTTTATTGTTTACTTCTGATGAAGTGAATAAAAAAGTATCCGTATGTTCAGGTGGTGAAAAAAATCGTCTGATGTTCGGTAAATTAATGATGCAAGAAATTAATGTTCTGATCATGGATGAGCCTACCAACCACATGGATATGGAAGCCATTGAATCACTTAATAAAGCCTTATCGGCATTTGATGGAACGTTGATTTTTGTCAGTCATGACCGCGAGTTTGTTTCTTCTATCGCCGATAGTATTATTGAAATAGCAGACCAGAAATTACATTATTTCCAAGGGTCGTTCGATGAATATATGAGCCATAAAAATTAATGGATTATAATCATTTATGCACCCACGTAATTGCCATCTAAATGGTTATGATTTTGTTCAATTAGCCTCTGCTTATCCCCCGCTTGAGGCTTTTATGGCGCCTAATCCGGTGGGCAAGTTAACGATTGATTTTGCCCAGCCTAAAGCAGTAAAAGCCTTGAATGCGGCATTACTAGTGCATCATTATGGGGTGAAGCATTGGGATATACCAGACGGGTATTTATGTCCAGCTGTGCCTGGGAGAGCGGACTATGTGCATTTTATTGCAGATTTATTAGCCGCAGATAATGCGGGTGTCATACCTACTGGTAAATCTGTAAAAGGTTTAGATATCGGTACAGGTGCGAATTTAATTTACCCGATTGTGGCTACTCGTACCTATCATTGGCAGATGGTGGGCAGTGATATCCATGTCCCTTCTTTTAAAAATGCAACACTCATCGCACAATCAAATGCTCATTTAAAAAATCATATCTCTGTTCGACGTCAAGCGTCTCCAAAACAAATCTTTAGTGGCATTATTCAACCCCAAGAAACGTTTGCCTTTACCATGTGTAATCCACCATTTCATGATTCTCCAACGGCTGCTTTATCTGGAAGCGTGAAGAAAAATAAAAATTTAGCGCGACACCAACATAAGCGACGAGGAAAAGAATCCACTGCGAATAATCCTCAATCGCTGAATTTTGGTGGTCAACATAACGAGTTATGGTGTGAGGGTGGCGAGTGGATGTTTGTCAAACAAATGCTCAATGAAAGTGTGAAGTTTGCAGACCAAGTAGGTTGGTTTACGTCATTGATTTCCAAAAAGCAGCATGTGGATAGTCTAGTGAAACACGCCGAATCACTTCATGTACAAGACTGCCGAGTAGTAGAGATGACCCAAGGTGCTAAAGTAAGTCGTTTCATTGCTTGGCGCTTTTAATTTAATTCAATGGCATGTTGTGTAGTTTTTCAGCAAGCACTTGAATATGTGCTGGGCTGATTTCACAGCACCCTCCAATAATACTGACGCCTTTATCTGCCCAATACAGAGCATGTTGTGCGTAATTTTCAGGTGATAAATCTTGCCTAACTTGCAGGTTTTTCACTGTTGTTCCGGGATACAGCGAATTTACCGATGTAAAGCCATTAGCATAAACGCCAGTCTTACTCGCTTTCGTCAGTACAGCAGGCAATGCTTGAGCAATAGATTCGGGGCGACTGCAGTTTAATAAAACGGTGTCTGTGAATTCAGGGACAAGCTCATCTAGTGCGGTTTCAATCAGTTCACCTCCGCGTAATTTGTCAGGAGCATCATCACATACAGAAAATGCCAGCCATACTGGTAAGCCTGATTCAGATGCTGCTGTACAGGCAGCTTTAGCTTCGGCGATAGATGACATAGTCTCACAGATAAATAGATCACAATCAGCAGATTGAAGTGCGACTAACTCTCGATACGTCGTTAACGAAACTTCAAAATCAGGTGATTCACTGGGATGGTAACTTGCCACCAGCGGCGGTAAACAGCCGGCTATTTGTATGTTGGGTTTATTGGCTATGGTAATAGCATCCTGTGCGGCTTTAATTGCGCTTTTATGTAATGCTTGCAATTGACCTAATGCATCATTATTCGCTAAGCGTTGCGGCGTGGCAGTATAGGTATTTAAAGTAATGACCTGTGCCCCGGCATTGATAAAATCGACATGCAGATCACGCACTAATTCAGGCTCATGTAACATGATGTCAGCAGACCACATGGTTGTCACTTCACGTTGACTTCGAGCGAGAAGTTCTTGGCCCATGCCGCCATCAAGAACTGTTATTGTCATATAATACTCATAGCTAAAGGTGCTTAATTTGGAGCATTTTACATGGAAATGATTAGCGAGACAGTGTTAATGTAATGAAAAGTCATTTTGACGTTTCTTAGCCACAGACTCACAAACGAACAGAATATGCGACTAGATAAATACATTGGAAAAAGTACTCAGTTAACTACCGCACAGGTGCTTGAGGTTATCGCGCGAGGGGAAGTGTCTGTGAATGGTGTTCTCATTGATGAGCCGGCTTTTCAAGTACATGAAAATAATGTGGTTTACTGGCTAGATACTTATCTTGAACGTCGACCTTTTCGCTATATCATGCTCAATAAACCTCCTAATATGGTCTGTTCTAATATAGATGAGCATTACCCTTGTGTGTTTAATCTGTTAGATGTCTCTCATCAGCATGAACTTCACATTGCCGGTCGTCTTGATGCTGATACCACTGGATTAGTGTTGATTACTGATGATGGCAGCTGGTCATATCGCTTAACCCACCCTGACAACCATTGCCCTAAGGTCTATCGAGTGAGTTTATCTAAACCAATAACTAATGAGATGATAAAGCGTCTTAAGGTCGGTATTTCGTTACAAGGAAAATGCAAGCCGACATTACCGGCTCAAATTGAAGTCGTTACCAGCAATGAAGTTTTACTCACCATCACCGAAGGAAAATTTCACCAAGTCAAACGTATGTTTGCGGCAGTCGGCAATCGTGTTAACGCATTACATCGTGAGGCGATAGGAGAGATTAACTTAGATGTGCAAGAAGGTCAGTGGCGCTATATTTGATTAATGCTGACTAGAATCGATTAACGCCTGAATATAGCTTATATTCGTGGTGGGTTGGATATCGCCAGCTCCCCATACATAAATATCGCCTGCGAGCTCAAATACCCCCATGGTATACAACAGTCCACGAACACGCGGTGCCCAAAACGCTGATGTTTGCACAATTGCCGTCATTTTTTCAAGCGAGATAGGGGTAAATTTAATTAGCCAAAGATCAGCTTTGATGCAAATCTCTTTATCGCCTATATCTGCTAGTAATTGCATGATTGTTTTAGGTTGATACGATCCTAATTCAAACGCGATAGCGCCAGTGAAGCGCTTGATAATCGTGGGTGGCTCGGCAGCTGTGGCTAATGTGGTCGACGTTAAATCAAGCGTTTGAGTGGTGTGAATATTCGTTATCGGTAAACGAGCTAAGTGACTGATGCAAGGTTCATCGATTAATTGGCTTATTGGCATGGCTGCGTTTGATTTTGAACTCAGATTGCGAGGTTGAGATGTGTTGCTTATTTCGCTAGATAATAATGCCTGAATCGACTCAGGAAATTTTGTCATCTTGGTCATCTCTGATCCTGCTATAACCGTTTGGCAAGCTAACCAGGTAGAAAATTGCGAAAGTTCCTTTTCACCGACATATCGAATTGCAAACATCCCTTGGTGATTCAATTCCTCTTCGACATATAATTCGGGCCACTGAATTTGCCACTTGGGGAACTGCCTGAGCACTGATGCTTGATATTTTCCTGCTATCCACCAGGAAAAAACAGGGACTGGCATGTCATCTTCGGTATCGTTTGTAGTGAGTTTAGGTTGATAAATTTTCGGTTGGTTGTGATGGTTTGATAGTTTAGCGTGGTTTAAGCGGCCTTTATTACACGCTGTTACGATATCTTCTTTCAAGATGCCACTGGCGAAAATAGATAGCTGATGATCGACATAATATTGGGATTTATAGGCATCAATATCGTTCGCTGTTAAATGTGTTAATACATCTGGGAAACCACCCCAATGCTGATAAGCGCAAGAATGATGATCTCCTCGCCAGATTTGAGACTGTGTTTGATAAGCAGGGTGTTTAGCATAAAAAGCTAATTCATGTTGAATCACCGATTTCTCTTGCTCAATATCCGATTCTTTGTAGGTACGGGTCATTAGTCCGGTATATAAGTATTCGATTAATAATAATAAATCTTCAGAAGTCTGAGCTTGGGCAAAGTAATAGCTGGTATCTCCAGTAGTACTGGCGTTCATTTTGCATTGTGTAAGGCTAGTCAGAGCAAATAAATTATGACGTTCAGGAAAAAGGTGTGATGTCCTAAATACTAAATGTTCAACTAAGTGACCTATACCCGAATGATCTCGTGCGGGCGAGGGGAGTGTGAAGACGGCTGCAAACTCAGGTTGTTCAACAATATGAATATTCATGATCATCTCTAAGTGTATTGCAGCATAAACAATTATTCCTGAATCAAATGAATGGGAATTTCGGTCTTGGGGTCGCGGTAAAATAAGTTTTCAGCCGGCTGTTCTGATTGTGTAATAGCGGCTTGAATTAAATGATGTTCGGGAGATTTATCACATACCGGATCCGTTTTATGCATATCCCCTGTCAACATAAATGCTTGGCATCGACAGCCGCCGAAGTCTTTTTCTTTCTCATCACAATCTCGACAAGGCGAGGGTAACCAATCTAATCCACGAAACTTATTAAATGAAAAATCTTCATGCCAGATTTTTTCTAAAGACGATTCTTTCACATTAGGGAATGTAAGAGGTAATATTTTTGCGCTATGACATGGTAATGCAGAACCATCTGGAGTGACGGTTAAAAAGGTAGTTGCCCATCCATTCATACAGGCTTTAGGTCGAGTTTCATAATAGTCAGGTGTCACAAATATAAACTGAGGGTCATCTTCCCCTTGTGTTGCTCTAAAGGAATTCACCGTCGCTTCAGCACTTATCAGTTGCTCTTTCGTCGGGAGTAGATGGTCACGATTTAAATAAGCCCAGCCATAATACTGCACGGTGGCTAATTCAACAAAGTCCCCTCCTAACTCACAACTTAACGCTAAAACATCCGCGATTTTATCTATGTTTTGGCGCGTAAGGCAGAAATTTAATACCATAGGGTAGTCGTATTGCTTGACTAGTTTAGCAACCGCGAGTTTTTGTTCAAAAGAATGACGTTTGTTTCCAATCAGGTCATTCTCATCTGCATTAGCTGCTTGAAAACTGAGTTGAATATGGTCTAATCCGGCTTCTTTTAACGCTTTTATGCGTTTTTCAGTTAAGCCAATACCTGAAGTGATCAAGTTTGTATAGAATCCCAGTTCACTAGCATGTGCAACGAGTATCTCTAAATCTTTGCGCAGTAACGGTTCTCCTCCGGAAAAACCGAGTTGGACAGCGCCCATTTCGCGTGCTTCCGT
>CATECQ010000003.1 GCA_949498985.1 Glaciecola sp. HTCC2999 | reverse complement strand
TCTCTAACAGGAATGTAAAAGTTTCTGTCCCCTTCGTCTAGAGGCCTAGGACACCGCCCTTTCACGGCGGTAACAGGGGTTCGAATCCCCTAGGGGACGCCAATTTAATGCTGCGGCATTGCAACCAAGCCACCTTTACGGTGGCTTTTTTGTATCTGTCATTTGTTAATCATGACTGATGACATTCACATAGCAAACGATCATGATAAGTTATCCTGTATGCATATAACCTTAGCGCCGATGGAAGGGGTGGTCGATCACCTTATGCGTGACATGCTCACACACATTGGTGGGTATGATTTGTGTGTCACTGAATTTGTGCGTGTGGTCGAAGCAAAACTTCCACCTCGTGTATTTTACCGGATATGTCCTGAATTAGCCGACGGGGGGCTTACACCCAATGGCGTGCCGGTTAAAGTCCAGTTATTAGGCCAACACCCTCAATGGATGGCTGAAAACGCATTAACTGCGGTTGAATTAGGCTCACATGGTGTGGATATTAACTTTGGTTGTCCTGCCAAAACGGTGAATAAATCTCAGGGGGGTGCCGTGCTTTTGCAATATCCAGAAAAACTGCATGCTATTGTTAAAGCCGTCCGCAATGCTGTGCCTTCACAACACGCAGTCACTGCAAAAATCCGTTTAGGATTTAATGATACTTCACTCGCCCTTGAAAATGCTGATGCAATCTACCAAGCTGGTGCGTCGAGTTTAGCCATCCATGCTCGGACTAAGTCTGATGGCTATCGCCCACCTGCATACTGGCCATGGATAGCGAAGATTAAGGAAAAAATACCTAATTTACCTCTAGTTGCTAACGGTGAAATCTGGTCTGCGGCAGATGCTGTGCTATGTCAAACTCAATCTCAATGTGACAATATCATGCTTGGCCGGGGTGCGTTAGCGTTACCTAATTTAGCACAATCGATTAAATATGATGTACCTGCTATGCCATGGGAGGCTTGTCTGGAATTGATGGTTAAATATTCAGGGTATGAAATGTATGGAAAAAAAGGACGTTATTACCCGAATCGTATCAAACAATGGTTTAATTATCTCAAACGTCAATATCCAGAAGCTGAGACTATGTTCATGGATATCCGTCAATTAAAACATGCTGATGACATAGTGAAAGTACTTTCAAAATAACAATACAACTATCAAAACGCGAAGTTTGCTTCGTGTAGTAATATCAAACGTTTTACAAACGTGAATACACGATTACTTATTCTGTCTTGCATTTGAATAGCGCTTTGGTTAAGTTATCCCCCGTCATACACAGTAGTGTAACTTCTAATTAAAACATTTTGAAAGGATATCCAAGGTGAATTATAACAATAAACCGACTTGGATATTAGCAGCGATCACCACTACTATATTATCCGCGACAACACTCGTGGGTTGTAGTGATCATGCTGATAACCAAACGCAAATAACCAATAAAGTGGTCATCAACCCTGACCCTTTCCCGAGCACCTATGAACCTATCCCCAGTAAAACAACATTAATTACCAATGTCACCATTTTTGATGGTATTGGTGGAATGAGTACAGACTCACAAATTTTATTAGCGGATGGTAAAATTCTAGGACTCGGTAAACAAATAAATTTACCTGAAAATGTCACCATTATCGATGGTGCTGGGAAGTTCGTCACGCCAGGAATTATTGATACGCACAGTCATCTTGGTGTATATCCTTCTCCTGATACGCGTTCACATGCTGATGGTAATGAAATGACATCCCCAGTAACTGCACAAGTATGGGCTGAACATTCTGTTTGGCCACAAGACCCCGGCTTTCAGCGTGCTTTGGCCGGCGGCGTAACTTCTCTACAAATACTTCCTGGTTCAGCCAACTTATTTGGTGGACGCAGTGTGGTGTTAAAAAATTTACCAGACCGTACCGTTCAAGATATGAAGTTTCCAGAGGCACCTTACGGTATTAAGATGGCTTGTGGTGAAAATCCTAAGCGTGTTTATGGCCGTAAAGGAGGCCCATCTACACGAATGGCCAATGTTGCTGGTTATCGCAAAGCATGGATAGGTGCTGCTGAATACAAAGCTAAATGGGAACAATACGAAGCGGATGTTAATGCGGGTAAAGACGCAAAAGCCCCTAAGCGTGACTTAAATAATGAAACCCTAAAAGGGGTATTAGATGGAGATATCATTGTCCACATGCACTGTTATCGTGCCGATGAAATGGTGGTGATGATGGATGTCATGAAAGAGTTTAATTATCAAATTGGCTCATTTCATCATGCTGTAGAAGGTTATAAAATCGCAGATAAACTCGCCGAAAATAATGTCTGTGCATCAATGTGGGCCGATTGGTGGGGCTTTAAATTAGAAGCTTACGATGGCATTCGTGAAAATATTCCAATGGTACATGCAGCAGGTGCGTGTGCTGTGGTGCATTCTGATTCTGATATTGGTATTCAACGTCTCAATCAAGAAGCGGCTAAAGCATGGTCTGATGGGCGACGTATAGGGATCGATATCTCCAAAGCCGATGCATGGCAGTGGTTAACATCTAATCCAGCTAAATCATTAGGTATCTTTGACCAAACAGGTTCGTTAGAAGTAGGTAAGAATGCTGATGTTGTGCTTTGGAGTGCTGATCCATTTTCTACTTATGCACAAGCTGAAAAAGTCTTTATTGATGGTGGTTTAGCTTATGACCGAAATGCACCTGATACATGGCCGGTGAGTGATTTTGAATTAGGTCAAATTGGTGAAGGAGATCACAAATGAAACGATTAACAACCTTTTTAACATTATTCACATTAAGTACCTCAGTATTAGCGAATCAATTTGCTATTGTCGGAGGTAAAGTTCACACCTTGACTGGCCAAGGTACCTTAGCAGAAGCTACGGTGTTAATTAAAGATGGGGTGATTGAATCAATTATTGCAGGTTCTGAAGCACCACGTGGTTATGAACGTATTGAGGCTCAAGGTAAAGTGGTTACACCAGGCTTCATCGGAGCTTACACAGCATTAGGTTTAGTCGAAGTCGGTTTTTCTGCAGGTCAAGTTGATGCTTCCACTTCTGAACATCCAGTAACAACGATAGGTGCGGCCATCGATGTGTCTTACGGCATTAATGCGGATTCGACATTAATTCCGATTACTCGAATGGAAGGATTCACATCTGCCGCAACAGGCATTGAATCTTCTGAATACTTGTTTAAGGGGCAAGGTGCTTTTATTCAGCTTAGCGATGATGAACCATTATTAAAACCCCGTGCGTTTATGGCACTGAGTGTTAATAACTCTAGTGCTGATGAGGCAGGAGGAACCCGAGGTACGCTATGGGTTGCGTTAAAACAGATCCTAAGTGAAGCGAAGTTCGCTGCTGATTTTCGGACTTCAAATAGTTTAATTCCCACTCAGCATTGGCATGGAGTCAGTACTCGAACAGATGCACAAGCATTACACGATGTGATTAGAGGAAATACACCATTACTAATTAAAGCCGATCGAAAAGCCGATATATTAAATATTATTGGTTTAAAGTCGGAATTTCCGAAATTAAATATTGTGATTGTCTCAGCTTCGGATGCTTGGCGTGTAGCGGATAAATTAGCTGCTGCTCAAATCCCAGTCATTTTAAATCCCGAATACAACTTACCTGGTGCGTTTGATACGTTGGGTGCGACCTTAGCTA
Source organism: Glaciecola sp. HTCC2999 (assembly GCA_949498985.1). GTDB lineage: Bacteria > Pseudomonadota > Gammaproteobacteria > Enterobacterales > Alteromonadaceae > Opacimonas. The sequence goes on along the minus strand of CATECQ010000003.1, from coordinate 55,668 downwards.
ATGCTGGCCGATTAGAACAAGCCGGTGTTAAAGTGGCGATTGGGATTGAGACACATAATATACGTCTTGCTGCACAACATGCAGGGAATGCCGTCGCGAATGGCATGAGCTATGAAGTTGCGCTTGCTGCATTAACTCGTAGTGTCGCTGAAATCTACGGTTTACAAGATACATTAGGCGCATTAGCTCCAGGAATGCGTGCTGATGTCGTTGTATGGTCTGGTGACCCATTAGAAGTCACTGAAGCAGCTGAGCATGTTTTTATCGGTGGTCAGCCCACAAAAATGGAATCGCGTCAGACATTATTACGCGATCGATATCTTAACTTAGAACAAACTAAACCAATGGGCTATGTTCGTCCCTAATTAGCTACTAAAGGCGTTATCCACTCTTCGAGCATGAATTCAGCTATCATAGGCTGTGCTGGTGCAGTAGGGTGGATACCGTCGTTCTGCATTAATTCCGTGTTAAGTGCTATGTGTGTTAAAAAAAATGGTACGACAGGCACGTCAAATTCAGTGCCAATATCGCTAAAGGCATCGGTAAACATGCGATTATAGCGTCCGCCATAGTTAGTCGGGATCTGCATTTGCTGAATAGCGACTTCTACATCGGCTTGTTGGCTTTGTTTGACCATGGCTCGAAGATTGTTTTTTAATTTTTTTATGCTATGACCTTGTAACCCATCATTACCGCCAAGCTCAATTAAAATATGTCTAGGTTGATGTTGTTTGATTAAACGGCTTAATCGCGCTAGACCGCCGTCTGTGGTTTCACCACTGATTGAAGCGTTGATGAGGTGTATTTTGTTGAATTTTGAGTCTTCGTGTTGGCTTAACATATTTTGTAACAAACTGACCCAACCTTCTTCTTGAGTTAAACCATATGCGGCGCTTAAGCTATCACCTAAGATAAGTACTTTTGATATATCAGAATTAACCTTGGCTGGACTGGCAGTAGGTTGATCTATTGCGGCATAAGTCGCCGTATTAAACACAACAAAAAATAACCCAACACACAGTGATAATAACTTCATGATAAAAACCGAAAACCTTATTAAAACAGTTTCTACGAGTGAAGGCGAGCTGCAGATCCTTCAACCGACTAATTTTTCAGTCGAAGAAGGACAATCTATCGCCATCGTGGGTTCATCAGGTTCCGGTAAATCTACGCTGTTAGGTTTGTTAGCGGGTTTAGATACTGCTTCATCTGGTGAAATTTGGTTAGACGGGGCTCCTCTACACGCTTTGGATGAAGAAGCTCGTGCACAATTACGTGGTGAAAAGGTGGGTTTTATTTTTCAAAGTTTTATGCTGGTTCCCTCATTAACGGCATTGGAAAACATTATGCTGCCTGCAGAGATCACGGGTTTATCTAATCCAAAAATACGAGCATTAGAGGTACTTAAACAAGTGGGCGTTGCACATCGTGCTGGGCATTACCCTAATCAACTTTCCGGTGGCGAACAGCAACGTGTCGCAATTGCGCGTGCTTTCATCACTCAACCTAAAATTTTATTTGCCGATGAACCTACCGGTAATTTGGATGCAAAAAATTCTGACAATGTAGAGTCATTATTATTTGAACTGAATAAACAATCAAACACGACATTAGTATTGGTCACTCATGATCCAGAACTTGCATTAAAATGTGATCGACAATTATCGATGAATGCGGGTGTTTTAGAAGAGGTGACGGTCTAATGAGTGCAATGCCTAGACAACTAGCGTGGCGCTTATTTAAACATGAAGCGAAGCGTGGCGAGCTCAGTATTATTTTATTTGCGATCATACTGTCAGTGGCGTCGGTGTTGTCCCTATCCTTGTTTTCAGAGCGTTTACAAGGGGCGTTGACTGATCGTTCAGCTGAATTTATTGCAGCAGACCGTCAGTTATCCGCTCGCACACCCATTGATCCTGAATGGGTGATGAGTGCTCAAACGTTTAACTTAGCTACCGCACAGCAAACCTCAACTCGCTCTATGGCATTTGCAAATGATGAACTGGCATTGGTTGATTTGCGGGCAGTATCGGGAGATTACCCGCTTAAAGGCACAATCAAGCTTGCTCCTGAGTTATTTGCTACCGGTGTTGAGACTACGCAAATACCTGCTTTAGGTGAAGCTTGGATAGACTCTCGTTTATTTCAACTCTTGGGTGTTTCCCTAGGTGATAGCATTGAGCTAGGTGAAGCACAGTTTACTATTACAAAAATCTTATCAGAAATCCCTGATGGAGGCTTTAGTGTGTTCAATGCCGACCCGATGGTATTGATTAATTTAGCCGATATCGACGCAACCAGGGTGACGGGGCCGGGTAGTCGAGTTAATTACAAAGTCTATTTTACGGGCTCTGAAAGCGATCTTGATGATTATTTTGATGTGCTTTCTCCACAATTAGACCGACAAGTCCATAGATGGTTATCGGTTCAGGATGATACTTCACCTATTGGTGAATCGGTTGCACGCGCAGAACAGTTTTTCTTACTGGCTTCTCTTTTGGCAATTATCTTGGCGGCTGTTGCGATTGGAGTGGCTGCTCAGCGCTATGCTCAACGACATTTTGACCCTGTTGCAATTATGAAAACTTTAGGGGCTAGTACAAGTACAATTCGTAAAGTGTATTTATATCAAATTGGTTTTATCGCCTTATTAGGGATCGTGATAGGGGCGATAGTTGGATTTGTGTTACAGCAATTGGTTGTCAGTGCGTTAGCCGGTACAGTCGAAGTTTCCTTACAAATTTGGTACTGGCGTCCCTTATTGATTGCTATATTCACAGGGAGTGTATGTGCCTTATTATTTTGTCTTTACCCATTACTAGGATTATTTTCGATTCCTCCTTTACGCGTGCTGCGACGCGATATTGCCTCATCATTCACTTCGCGTGGAGGGCAATACCTCACTGCAGGGGGAGCCATATTATTACTCATGTGGGTGTATTCACAAAACCTCAAAATTAGCTTAATTTTGTTTGTCTCAGGATTAATTTTAGTGGGACTTCTGCTAGCCTCAACATTAGGGTTAATTGTATTAGGACGAATTCTTGGCTCGGGTCGAATGGGCGCATGGCAACTTGCTTGGGCCCGCATAAAACGTCGAAGTTTGGACAATTCTGTACAGCTCATTAGTTTTGCGCTCACTATCATGCTATTACTGGTGGTGCTAGTTATGCGCAATGATATTGTGCAGCAATGGCGCGATCAATTACCTCAAGGCACAGCCAATTACTTCTTAACCAATGTGACTGAAGAACAACGTCCTAGTTTAATCCAGCATTTCTCTGATAATGGCATAGAAACAGACGGTTTATTCCCGGTTTCACGCGGTCGGTTTGTCAAAATTAATGATGAAATTTTACGTCATGATATAACCAAAGAAAAAGAAGATACGACTAATGAAACACGTCGTGGTATGGGTCGCGAGGCCAATTTAACTTGGGATACCCAGTTGCAAATGGGTAATGAAGTTATCGCGGGTAAATGGCATGGTGATTGGTCATTGGAAAATTCTGATTTACCTCCTGGTGTGTATCCTGTATCGATAGAAGAACGTGTAGGTGAGCGCATGCGCATTGGCATGGGGGACAAGCTGACGTTTAATATCGGTTCTGAGATTGTTACGGTCGAGGTAACCAGTATTCGAACTGTTAACTGGCAGACTATGCAGCCTAACTTCTTTTTTGTATTACATCCGATGGCTATGGAGGCCTTTAGGGCCAGTTATATTACCAGTTTCTATCTTCCTCCTGAGCGAAAACCTGAACTGACCCGTCTCATGGCACCGTTTGCAAGTGTGACAATGTTTGACGTTGATGCACGGATAAACCAAGTGCGAAGTATTATTGAACAAGTCTCCGCTGCGATTGAGTTTATTTTAATATTAGTGTTAGTAGCGGGCAGTTTGGTTTTAGTTGCACAAGTCCAAGCGAGTATGGACGAGCGTCAGCGTGAATTGGCGATATTGCGCACCTTAGGAGCTAAGGGTTCTATGATCCGAGCCTCAGTCATCTATGAGTTTTTGATCATCGGTTCTGTCGCTGGATTAATGGCAGCACTCGCCAATGAAGTCAGTTTGTATTTGTTACAAACTCAAATTTTTCAAATGCAAAGTAGTTTGCATATTGAATATTGGTTGATTGCACCGCTTACTGGTGCGGTAGTTGTAGGGTTATTAGGCGCAACAAGTTGCTGGCGCTTATTGTCGATGAATACCCAAGTATTGTTGAGTAAAATGTTATAAGTGCCAGAATTATTAGTAGAGACTTATTCTTTGGCTAATGCTGTTAATGCGCCATCGATTTCTTGATATTGGAATGTGTATCCAGAGTTTGTGAGAACGCCTGGAAGCACTTTTTGTCCATAGAGTAGTAAGTCCGCAGATTCCCCCATTAACACTCTTAGAGAGAATTTGGGGACGGTGAATAGACAAGGACGTCTAAGACTTTTCGCATAGGATTTAGATAACTCACTATTTGATACTGGCTGAGGCGCTGTGAAATTGACAGGACCTGTAATGTCAGTTGTTTCTAAGACATGACTTAGTGCTGCAACCATGTCGTCAATATGGATCCATGACATCACTTGTTCGCCAGAAGCAACGGGGCCGCCTAAACCTAGGCTAAAAGGAAGGCGCATTTTGCCAAGTGCACCTCCTCTTGGTGCAAGTACTACGCCTGTGCGTAATAAACAAACCCGAGTCTCTTCTGAGCTCGCTTGAAGTGCAATATCTTCCCATTGTTGACAAATTTCCCGAGAAAATTCCTCATGAAAATCCGTAAAACGTTCATCCACGATCGTATCTGCAGTTTGACGGCCGTAGATACCAATGGCCGATCCACTCAGAAAATGTGCTGGGGGACGGGTACTTGCATGACATAAATCAACCAATCGTTGAGTAATATCCCAACGACTAGTGCAAATTGACTGTTTTTGTTTTGCTGTCCAACGCTTATCAACAATCGGTTCGCCAGCGAGATTTATCACAGCATCAAAATCATTTAAATCGGTTAATGATGCTAAATCTGTGTACTCGACACGACCTGTTTTAACCCAATCACTGAATGTTTGAATTACTTTGCTATAAGAACGACTCACCACATGAAATTGATGTTGCTCTGCATAGCGCTCGATAAATGCTTGACCAATCAAACCTGTGGCACCTGTGATTATAATCTTCATCGTGTTTGCTCTGTTTGGTTATTCATTAAAATTGTGGCTCTTTGGAGCAAGAAATACTTAAACTGACTGAATCTGAAAATCGTAATGCATGGGGTTTATCTACTTCAACCTCTGCCCATGACACCCATGGGTGGTCTGCTGCGATGGCCAAAATGTCTGATGTCAGTTTTTCTAATAAGTAATAACGGTTATTTTCCACTAATCGAATGATCGATTTGGTGACTGTTTTGTAGTTTATGGCGTTTTCAACTTCGTCTGATTGTGCAGCCTGATGAGCGTCATACTTGATAACCGCATTGATTACGACATCTTGTTTATTTTTTATTTCATCGTCATTAAAACCAATATAAGTCCGTAAACGTAAGTTTTTTATACGAATTGTTGCTTCATTTAAAGTCATATCACAAATTCCTGTTATGATAGTGGTATCCATTATGTATACCTGAAAATTATTTTGCTGAGAGAACTATGGAACTAAAATCTTCTACGGCTAAAGCGTTTGTTGTTACTGCTGCAGTAATGATTGTCTTAGCCGGAATCAAGGCGGCAAGTGCCATTATGGTACCGTTTCTGTTATCGATCTTTATCGCAATTGCATGTAGTCCACTGATTAACCGTGCTTCACGTTATAAAATACCCAGATGGTTATCAGTTACACTAGTTATACTGTTAATAATCGTTTTTGGTTTTATGTTAGCTGGATTAGTTGGACAGTCCTTAGGGGAATTTCGTCAAAATCTACCCAATTATCAAACTCAATTATCGGTAGAACTGGCTTGGATTATTGAACAATTAGCCAAAGTAAACGTGATTGTCGATAAACACTTATTTTTGTCTTATTTTGACCCTGCCGTTGCGATGTCGGTGGCAACTAATTTTTTAAGTGGTATGGGTGGCGTATTGTCCAATGTATTTTTGATTATCTTGACGGTGATTTTCATGTTATTTGAAGCTGAGAGTATGCCTCGAAGAATTCATATTGCTATGCGCGATCCCGGTATGAAAATGCATCATATTGACCGCTTTTTACAATCGGTTAATGATTATCTTGCAATAAAATCCTTAGTGAGTTTAGGTACTGGTGTATTTATTGGTTTGTGGTTATTTGTGCTAGATGTACCCCATTTTATGTTATGGGCTGTATTGGCGTTCTTACTCAATTTTATTCCTAACATCGGTTCAATTATTGCTGCAGTCCCTGCCGTTCTCATTGCGTTTATTGACCAAGGTCTAGGAACTGCGGGGATAGCCGGTTTAGGATTTATTTTGGTCAATACCGTCATGGGTAACATGATAGAGCCACGATTTATGGGGCGTGGATTAGGGTTATCGACACTTGTGGTATTTTTATCATTGATTTTTTGGGGCTGGTTACTCGGTTCGGTAGGGATGCTTTTATCAGTACCCTTGACAATGATTGTAAAAATAGCGTTGGAGTCGCGGGAAGAAACCCATTGGTTGGCGGTGTTATTATCAGGTGACGATGTAGACGAGATGACGTTGCTTGAGAATCCCCAAGGGGAAGAGTAACAGGCATTGTAAAAACGAGTAGGATTAAGAAATGATGATTTCCATCTTAGTCCCTTCGATTTCTGGACGAGATGTTATCTTCATGGTGGCGCCATACAAATCGAGTAAATCATTCACTGTCGCTAAACCAATACCATATCCTTGAGTGTAGGTATCCAAACGTTTACCGCGAGTTAAAATTTCCTGCTGAAGGTGTTTTGGGATCCCTGGCCCATCATCGAGGATGCTGATGACCTGTTCATTAGAGGATTGCTTGAGAGAGATAAATACTTCGGTACATGCTGCTTTACAAGCATTATCAATGACATTACCTAATAATTCATAGGCATCCGCAGTATCAATGGCCACCATAAAAGTGTCATGGTCACATAAAAGCTCGATATTCAGCTCCTTATCTCGATAGATTTTACGCATAGAGTCCAAAATTCTCTCCATCACTGAGAGAATATTAATCTGTGCCTGCCAACTGGCTTTACCTAACACTGAGCGAGCCAATTGACGATGGATTATTTGATCAATCTGCTCAATTGGCGCTTTAGATTGCGTAGGAATATCATCATCGCCTTGCAATACACTTAATGGCGTTTTCAGTGAATGGGCAAGATCATGTAGCGCATTTTTAAAACGGGTACGCTGCTGAGATTCTGATAATAGCAATTCATTCACATTATCTTTGACAGCATTAAGCTCTTTTGGATAGTCACCATGAATTAAATTATCCGTTTGAGGATGATGCTCACCTGATGCAACATTTGATAGTTGTTCGACAAGATGTTTCACCGGTCTCACAACCGATAATAAGCTCAATAAAAGCATGCCACTGATTAGCAGTCCAACCCACAAACCGTTTTGCAATAAACTATGATTAAACGTAGTGAGTTCAGCATAATAAGCTGTTTTACTTTCAATAATATAAAATTTAATGGGAATGTACTGATTTTCACTTTCAAATTCAGCGGTAAATGTATAAAGAAACGAATCGGGTATTGCTTTGGGTGAATCAATAAAAATAGATTGACCAATATTCGCCTGAGGGTAGATGAGCGGAGTCGTATTGAGCATACTCGATGATGAACGCCATACGGTGGTTTGATTCATGACGATAAGAGCTTGATAGCCTGATTCTGGCATGTTTAAGCGATCATCAAACACATTAAAGGGCATATTAATTTGGCTGCCTTCCATTTCAAAAGAAGCAATCAATGCATATGCCATCGATTCAAGTTCACTTTGTTTCGCTTTGATTAAACTATCTTGGTATGCAGTTGATACGGTTAAAGCCAAAATAGGCAACAGCACCAAAGTTACCAACAATATGGCAATACTCGTACGCAGTGTTAATGAAAGTTGATTTAATCGGGTGAAAATAATCGATACCCTCTACCTCGCAAGGTTTCAATAGGCTTGAGTGTATTATCAGGATCGAGTTTTTTACGTAAGCGTCCGACAAATACTTCAATGACATTACTATCTAAGTCAAAATCTTGGTCGTAGATATGTTCGGTAAGTTCTGTTTTTGAAATGACCTTTTTAGGATTTAACATCAAGTACTCTAATACTTTGTATTCATATGCAGTTAAATCTAAAGCTTGGTCATTGATTTTGACTTTCTGTTGCGTTAAATGCAATTGAATTGGACCACAAGTTAGTTCTGATGATGCATGACCACTACTGCGACGGATTAACGCATTCACTCGTGCGAGTAACTCTTTGTGATGAAATGGTTTGGTGAGATAGTCATCTGCGCCAGCATCCAATCCTAATACTTTTTGTTCCCATGTATCACGTGCTGTCAATATACAAACCGGTGAGTTAATACTGTTTTTACGAGCAAATTTTAATACACTTATACCGTCGACTTTAGGTAATCCTAAATCTAATATGATGACGTCATACGTATATTCTGTGAGTAAATATTGGGCTTTCTCGCCATCATCTGCTAAATCAACACTAAAACCTTGTTCTTGGAGAAATTGATCGAGTTGCATAAGTAACTGACTATTATCTTCGACTAACAAAATACGCATGTATTTATTCCTTGTCGTTATTAGCGGTTTTGGCTTGTTTGACGGGTTTGTCAGCTGGATTGACTTTAGGTGGCATGACTTTACCCGATTGACGGTTAATTCTGACGGACACTACACGCCCTTGTGGATTTAGCATCTTAACCCGGTAGTGTTCTTTTTGACGATCAATTTTCAGTACTTTGCCTTTTACGGATTTTTTTGCCGTAGCAATGGCTTTTTGAGGTTCCACACTTTTGTTTGACTGGTTTGATTGGGCAAAGCTGTTTGCTGACAACAGTAGGCTAATCCATACGCTGAATAACCCGACACTTAAATGTGATGGACGACGTATTTCATCATCAGTCGAGTAGGGCATGAATAGATTCCTTTAACAGATACACAATAGTCATATAATGACTTAAGTATAATTCGTTTATCTGAATATACACTGAATTTTGTTAGTTTGATTTAAACCACATTCAGCTATCATTACTCAACCGATATTTTATTACGCAATTGTTTTTGTAAACCATGTTTAGTTTTACTATTTAAACGCTTACGCACGGCTGAACGAGATGGACGAGTTGCTTTCCTGGGTAATTGTACGATGCCAGCACTTCTGATCAACTTTACTAAGCGTTCTATCGCATCACGTTTATTGGCTTCTTGAGTACGATGGCTTTGCGCTTTAAGTACTATTATTCCATCTTCCGTGATCCTTGAATCTTTTCGTTTAAGCAATCCTTGCTTATAACGATAAGGTAAATTAGAGGCATGAATATGAAATTTTAAGTGGATAGCTGATGAGACTTTGTTAACGTTTTGCCCGCCAGCACCTTGAGCGCGCATCGCAAACATCTTAATACTACCATCATCTAAATATACACCTTCGTCAATAAAAATATCCATGCTAAGTGTGAGTTAAGGTAGTACTTTTTTATATGGTTTAACACTTACCTTGGCATAAACCCCTGCAGCAATGTAAGGATCTGCATCAGCCCAAACTTGTGCATCTGCCAAGGAATCAAATTCTGCAATCACCAATGAACCAGTAAACCCAGCTGGACCCGGATCATGAGAATCAATCGCTGGATTAGGTCCTGCGACTAACAATTTACCCGCATCTTTAAGGGCAACTAATCTTGCTAGGTGACCAGGACGAGCCGCTAAACGTGCATCTAATGTCCCTGGGTAATCTTCAGCAACAATGCTATACCACATAATGTTTCCTTCAATAAATTGTGTCGGTTTAAGAAGCTTTGCTTGTTCCAGCTTTCATTGATTTAACAAATTCACCAAGCTCTTTCAGCATAGCTGGCGTGTTATCAAGGTGTTTAGCAATAATATTTACGGTTGCAGAGCCGGATATAGCGCCAGCAGCACCAGATTGTATTGCATCAGTGACTTGGGCTGGAGTAGATATCCCAAAGCCTAACAATGGCGGCGCGACCTTGTGCTTAGTTAAATTTTCAATTAATTCACTAGCAGGGGTTTCAGCTGCTGTTTCAGCGCCAGTAACACCCGCACGACCTAATAAGTAGGTATAACCACTGGATAATTGACCAATAGCTTCCAAAGTTTCTTCGGTAGCATTAGGTGGAGCAATCAAAATTTGGTCAATGTCGTTGCTTTTAGCCACATCAATAAAGCGCTGAGCTTCACGTAACGGAACGTCTGCAATTAGAATTGAGTCTACGCCACTTGCTTTAGCTTGCGCATAGAAACTATCAATACCTCGAGCTAATACTAGATTTGAATACAAGAGCAAACCAATTGGAATATCAGGGTTGTCACGTCGAATATCAGCAATAATCGCTAAACACTGTGATGGTGTATTACCATTTCCTAGTGCACGGATACTGGCGGCTTGGATCGTAGGTCCGTCGGCTATTGGATCAGAATAAGGGAAACCTAATTCAAGTGCGTCAGCGCCATTATCAATTAATGTCTGAATAATTTGTATTGATGTTGCGTTATCGGGGTCACCTAGCATCACGAAAGGCACAAATGCACCCTCATTTTTGCTGGCTAACTGGGTAAACATAGATTCATAACGTGCCATTAGATGTCCTCACCTAATACTTGTGTAACGTGAGCCAGATCTTTGTCACCACGTCCAGATAAATTTAATACAATGATCATTTCTTCCGTTGCTTCATCCGCCATATTTAAGGCATGTGCCAGTGCGTGTGAAGACTCTAATGCAGGAATGATCCCTTCTTTACGGGCTAATAACTTAAACGCATTCAGCGCTTCTTCATCTGTAGCTGCAACATATTCGGCACGGCCAATATCTGATAAATACGCGTGCTGAGGACCCACGGCAGGGTAATCAAGTCCGGCAGACACGGAATAGGATTCTTCAATTTGACCGTCGGCATCTTGCATGATGTAACTAAATGCACCATGTAAAATTCCTTTTGTACCAGTACAAATTGTCGCACCATGTTCGTGGGTGTGAAGACCTTTACCGGCCGGTTCAACGCCAATTAGGCGAACACTAGGTTCATCAATAAAGTCAGCAAACATGCCTATAGCATTTGAACCACCACCGACACAAGCAACTACTGCGTCAGGTAAGCGGCCTTCTTTTTCCAAGATTTGTTCACGTGTCTCTTCGCCAATCATACGGTGAAATTCACGCACAATAGTTGGGAAAGGGTGAGGGCCAGCCGCAGTACCTAATAAATAATGAGCTTTATCATAGTTTGCAGACCAATCACGCATTGCTTCATTTACCGCGTCTTTTAGGGTGCCTGATCCAGCATTCACCGGAATAACTTCAGCACCCATCAAACGCATTCTAAAAACATTAGGTGATTGACGTTCAACATCTTTAGCACCCATGTAGATACGTGCTTTTAAACCTAATAAAGCACATGCTAGTGCAGTTGCAACACCATGTTGACCGGCACCTGTTTCAGCAATTACTTCAGTTTTACCCATACGTTTGGTTAACAATGCTTGACCCAATACTTGGTTCGTTTTGTGCGCACCCCCGTGAAGAAGATCTTCACGTTTTAGGTAAAGTTTGACTAATGGATTAGAAACCAGATTACGCGACAACGTCATCGCGGTCGGTCTGCCAGCGTAATCTTTTAACAGTCCCATGAACTCAGCTTGGAACTCAGGATCAGTTTGTGCGTCGATAAACGCTTGTTCAAGTTGATCTAAGGCGGGTATTAATAACTCAGGTACATACATACCGCCAAAATCGCCAAATTTACTTTCTAAATTATTCATAATGTCTCACTCGTTTAATAGGTGCGCAATTGTGAAAACAATTGAGTGATGTGTGAAAGTGATTTGTCACCAGGTGCACTTTCTACCCCTGAATTAACATCTAATAAGCGCACTTGAGTTGCCAGTGCTAATGTAATGTTGTCTGGGGTTAACCCACCAGCCAAGCCAATTTTTGATTTATCTGCAATGTCGTTTAATAATGACCAATCAAATTGTTGACCTGTGCCTCCTTTTTCACTGCTAACAGCGGTATTGATTTGACAATCTAATAGTATCAAATCTACGTCGTGATAAGTTAATGAAGGGACATTTAGGTCAACGCCTAATGCCAACCATATTTGACAAAACTCAGGTAGTTGAGCGCGCAAACGTGTGACAAAATCTTGATCTTCACTACCATGTAACTGCACGGCTTTAAGTTGAAGTTGTTTAGCATAGGCCACAATAGTCTCAATAGACTCATCGACAAATACACCAACATAATTGAATGGTGCGGTTGTCACAATTTGTTGTGCTGTTTCAATACTGATATAACGTTTGGATTTAGGTGCAAATATTAATCCCATATAAGAAACAGGTTGAGCACTAATAGCAAGTGCCTGTTGGGGATCTGTTATGCCACAAATTTTCACGGTGCCGAAGGCTAATTGACGCACTGCTGAGGTTAAATCGTTTTGTGCCATCAAGGCACTGCCTACGAGGAAGCCATCAACGTAGGGGGCTAATCTTGCTATATCAGCTCGTGTATAAATGCCTGATTCTGAAATGAGTAAGCCGCTATGTCCTAACTCTTTTAACAGAGGTACCAGACGTTCTGTAGCACCTAAATCTGTTGATAAGTCGCGTAAGTCGCGGTTATTTATGCCAATGATTTTGGCACCTAAAGCGACAGCACGGCGAGCCTCATCTTCGTTACTGACTTCAGTTAATACATCTAAATGTAAACTCGCTGCACAGTCACTCAGTCGTGTATAGCTTTCATCATCAAGCACCGATAGCATTAATAAAACCGCATCGGCATTGTAATGTCGAGCTAGATAAATTTGGTATTCGTTCACAAAAAAATCTTTATTTAATACCGGTATATCCACTTTACTCGTAACATAATCAAGGTACTCATAAGTGCCTTGAAAATATTTTTCATCGGTTAGTACCGATAAGCATGCGGCGATTTCTAAATATGATTCAAGAATTTCATCCAAATCGAAGATGGGACGAATTAACCCTTTTGAAGGCGATGCTTTCTTGCATTCTAAGATGTAGCCAGCGTTAGTGTTATTAAGTGCATCATAAAAGCTTTTCTTTGATGGTGTTAGCTGTGCTTTAAAACTAGACAATGGTAATTCAGCTTCTCGTGCAGCGACTTCTACGCGTTTATCATCAACGATTTTGGCGAGTACATTTTGCATAATGATTATGTTTCCAATTCGTTATTGTGAAATAGTTTGCTGGCTCAATTGAGCGGCATGTTCGATTGTTGTTAGCGGTTTGCCTGCAGCGATTGACGTTAATGCCATATCGGCACCTTCTTTGAAAGTATCGGCTCGACCCGCTAAAAATAATAATGCGCCAGCATTCATTGCAATGGCGGCAGTATGAGCAGGGGCACCTTCACCGGCAAATACCCGTTCAATAGCTAATTTGTTTTCATTAGGAGACCCACCCACAATCGCTGATAAGGGATAAGGATCGAGTCCGAAATCGCTAGGTTCAACTTCGTATTCTGTTAATTCATTACCATTGACCTGAACGACATGGCTTGGGCCATGCAAGGCAAATTCATCTAATCCGGCACCATGCACGACTAATGCTTGTTGATGGTCAAGAAGTTGTAATGTGTGTGCATACGGTAATAATAATTCAGGCGTGTATACACCCATAACCGAGTGAGTGGGTTTGGCTGGGTTAGCCAAGGGACCCAGTACGTTGAATAATGTGCGAGTCTTGAGCGTAGTGCGTACATTCATCGCGTGTTTTACGCCCGCATGATATACCGGAGCAAACAAAAAACACAACTGACTTTCATCAAGGCTGTGACGTGCCGTGGTGGGGGACATATCTAATTTTACGCCAAATGCCTTAAATAAATCAGCAGAACCTGATTGGCTTGAGACACTACGATTACCATGCTTTGCAACGGCTAGGCCACAACTAGCGGCCACTACACTTGCGGCACTAGAGATGTTAATTGTGTTATGACCATCGCCTCCGGTACCTACGATATCTGCAAATGCATAAGTAGGGCGTTCAAAAAAGGTAGCGTGATTGACCATTGCTCTGGCTGCCCCTGCGATTTCATCAGGAGTTTCACCTTTAATTTTAAGTGCTGTGAGCAATGCGGTAAGGTGAATATCATCGATATTCCCTTGCATTACTTCACCAAATAGATTTTCTACTTGCTGTTGATCCAGATCGGTTTGTTTAAATAGGGTCTCTAAGACCGAATTAACATCATTCATGCGTAAGCTGTCCTTGTTGAGTAATTAAAAACTCAATACTACTGGCTAATAAGTGACTACCTTGGTGGGTCAAAATCGATTCTGGGTGAAATTGAAATCCCAACATAATATCTTTTTCATGGTATACCGCCATTGGAATGCCGTTCACCTCTGCTAATTGAGTAACAGAATCAGGTAAAGTGGATGCCATGAGTGAATGATAACGTGCTACTGGTAAAGGTTGATCAAAACCACGAAACATTTTATCTCCACAATGGTTAATTGCTGAAGATTTGCCATGCATCACCGCTTCTGCTCGTGAAATTATACCACCATAATGTTCAACAATCGCTTGATGACCTAAACAAATTCCTAGCACTGGAAAGTGGCCTGCAACCTTTTTAATAAGTTCTAACATACAGCCAGCTTCATGCGGTGCTCCTGGCCCAGGAGAAAGTAATAATAATACCTTTCGATGTTGACTTAATTCGTTCATTACGTTGAGGATGGTGTCTGCGTTTACCGTATTTCGATAAATATGCATATCCACATCTAATGTCCGCAATTCATCGACCAAGTTATAGGTAAAAGAGTCAACGTTATCGAGCATTACAACAGATAAATTATTCATTAAAGTGACTCCTGCTGGCTCAGTAATACCGCTTTTATGACGGCTTGCGCTTTGGCTCGAGTTTCATCAGCTTCACTTTGTGGCACAGAATCATAAACGACTCCTGCACCGGCTTGAATATGTGCCATGTTATTTTTAACAAATGCAGAACGTATAACGATACAAGAATCCATATTACCTTGACCATCTAAATAACCAACAGCGCCGCCATAACTACCCCGACGTTGTTTTTCAACTTGACGTATGAGTGTGGCTGCACTGACTTTTGGGGCGCCAACTAAAGTGCCCATATTTAAGCAAGCTTGATAAGCATGTAAGGCGTCTAAATCGTCTCTTAATTGACCGACCACCCTTGAGACTAAATGCATCACATGTGAATAACGGTCAACTTTAAGTAGTTCTTTGACATGTCTGGTACCAGGAATTGAGACTCTTGCAACATCATTTCTAGCTAAATCAACTAACATAATGTGTTCGGATTTTTCTTTTAAGTCTTCACGTAAATTAAGCTCGATACGACTATCTAAGTCATGATCGATAGCACCATCACGTCGTTTACCTCGAGGTCTAGTTCCAGCGATAGGATAGATTTCAACTTGATTGGATGATGCTGTATATTTTAGAGCCGATTCAGGCGATGCACCAAACAATGCAAACTCAGCATCTTGCATAAAGAACATATATGGAGATGGATTGAGTTGTTTTAGATGTTGATAAGCTAAAATAGGTGACTGACACGGTAAACTAAAGGTTCTAGATGGTACAACTTGAAAAATATCACCGGCTAGAATATGTTCTTTTAAAAAATTTACATCAGCGCAATATTCTTCATCTGTTTTATCGACACTTACATCTCCAGCTAGGACAGGGGTGTTAACAAATTGCTTTTGTTCATTAAGTTTTGTTGGTGGTGTATGTAATTGTTGAGTCAATTGAGCAATGCGTTGAGTTTGTTGTGTTTGAAATTCAGCTAATGACGCCTCATTAATTTGTGCTAGCCCGTCGGTGATTGTTATAGAGTCTGCATTTTCTTCATCTGGCGGAGTAAAGGTAAATAAGTTGCTGATTAATGATGTGCTTTTTGCTTTGTGATCAATGACACATAAGGTTTGCCCAAGATAAAAAACAAAATCTGGGCAAGTGTTTGCACCATCGGGTACTGCAGGTAAATTTTCTACCGTGCCCAATAAATCATACGCAAAACACCCTCCTAAAAACACCGATAGAGGCTGGTTAGGATTATGTTTAAATTGATTGATGCACGTGCGTAATACATCAAACACACCACGAGACTTAAGACGAGAATCTTCATCGGCTTGAGAGTCTGGTAATGTAAACGTGAATGTAGAGGAATCGATGCTTTGGTGAACGAGATAGGGTGCAAGTGTAGAGTTCAACATGTTGAGTGCTTGCACACCATTTATGTTCATTGCCTGCGCCGTGACAGTTAAACCAACGCATTCAAAACGAACACATGCATCTAATAACATGATACTTTTTAAATTATCTTTACTATCAATTTCAGCTGATTCTAACAATAACGTGTAGGCAGAATTGTGGGTGACGTCAAAGTAACTTGATAGAGGATCAGCAACATAATCAATAACATACGTTTGACTATTGACTGTTCCTACCGAGTGTTGTTGCGGTTGGCTCATTTGAACTAAACCCTTTTAAAATCTGAAGATGAAAAATAAGCATAAAAAAAGCCCGAAATATCGGGCTTTTTTATGACACATAGACGCGCACAAACAGCCCTAGAGGGACTGCCACCACCAATTGTTTATTGTAGTTGTTTGTGCTGTTGAGTTCATTAATGCTCTCGTCTTAAATATTGTTTAAATACCAATCGTTTAACTCAATACAATTGATGTATAATGAGTATGAATTTAACAAAACCGTTGTTGTTGTCAACCTTTATTTAATATTAGACTATGAAAATCGATTTACATTCACATACGCATTATTCTGATGGGCATCTATCGCCAACCGAGTTAGTGTTACGTGCGCATCAAATGCAACTCGATGTACTTGCCATTACTGACCATGATACGACGCAAGCGTTAGCTGAAGCGCGTATGGTTCAAGCGAGAGAAAAGCGACATTTAGAGATCATATCGGGTATTGAACTGACCACCCGCTGGCATGGTTTCGATATTCATATATTAGGTCTACATTTTGATGAGGATGATGCTTTATTTCAGCAGCGCTTACTTCAGCAAACTCATACTAGAGTAGAGCGTGCCCGTCAGATCTGCGACAAATTAGCTAAATGTGGAATTGAACACGTATTTGATGATGCGATGGTTAAAGTGGGTCCGGGCCAGATAACCCGAGCCCATATTGCGCAAGTCCTATTGGAACGCGGAGAAGTTTCGAGCTTCCAAGGGGCATTCACAAAATATTTAGGAAAAGATAAACGTGCGTATGTGAGTGCTAATTGGATCGATATTGCGACTGCGATTCAGTGGATTCATGAAGCAGGTGGTGTGGCTGCAGTAGCACATCCGGCTAGTTACGACATGAAAACCAAATGGTTAAAGCGTTTACTTGCAGAATTTAGTGCCCTTGGAGGTGATGGTATGGAAGTGACACATCCCAATATGCAACCTACGAAAAAAACGTTACTAGCTAATCTTGCATTAGAATTCAATTTAAAAGCTGTTGTCGGTTCAGATTTTCATTTCCCAAGCCGATGGTCAGAACTGGGTAAACGTTTGGATATTAGCTCTGAACTCACACCGTTATGGCAAGATTGGGAATGTCTTGCCACTTTCAATAAGGAAAGTATATGAGTCAATTTTTTTATATTCATCCCGATAACCCTCAAGCGCGATTAATAAAACAAGCTGTTGAGTTGATTAAAAAAGGGGAAGTTATCGTTTATCCGACAGATTCTGGATATTCTATTGGCTGTCAAATGGATAATAAAGCTGCTTTAGAACAAGTATGCAGAATTAGAGAGCTCGATAAAACTCACAATTTCACATTGATGTGTCGTGATGTATCGGAACTTTCTGACTATGCAAGAGTGGACAATGTGGCTTTCCGGCTACTTAAAAATAATACCCCAGGTCCTTATACGTTTGTTTTTAAAGCGACTAAAGAAGTGCCTAAGCGCTTACAAAATCCGAAGCGTAAAACTATTGGGATCCGTGTCCCAGATAATCCAATCGCGTTAGCACTCTTAGCCGAGTTAGGTGAGCCGTTGATGTCAACAACCCTTATTTTACCTGGACAGGTTATGGCTGAATCCGATCCAGAAGAGATCCGTGAGCAATTAGAACGTCGTGTGGGTTTGATTATTCATGGCGGCTATTTAGGTGAACAGCCCACAACAGTGATAGATTTATCAGAAGGCGAGATGGTGATATTACGAGAAGGGTCAGGGGATACTAGTCCATTTGTATAGCGATAGTATTAATAGATTATTTGAAATAATATACGAATGAGGTGAAATCAATATATATCAATACCGGCAATTAACCCTTTAATAATCAACTTATGATAGAATATGGATATAGTGCATACATCTTATAGCCGTTGACAGTGGCTATCGATTATTTATCGACAACCAATTACTCGTGGTGAGCTCGATCAAATACGCGAAGTATTAGATGATGCGTCACCTCAGCCCCCACAAGAGCATAAACATTAATGTCAGACAAATTACAGAAAGTCCTAGCCAACCAAGGTGTTGGTTCCCGTCGTGAGATGGAAACATGGATTGAGCAAGGTCGAATTTCGGTCAACGGAACCATCGCTACTTTAGGGGACCGCGTTGAACCTAATGATCAAATTCGTGTTGATGGTAATCTCCTAAAACGTGATCAAAAAGCCCCGGTGTGTCGAGTACTCATGTATAACAAACCTGAAGGTGAATTATGTTCCCGTACTGACCCTCTTGGTCGACAAACTGTGTTTGATCGTTTACCCAATATTCAATCGGGTCGTTGGATAGCAGTGGGTCGATTAGATTTAAATACTGCCGGTTTATTATTGTTTACGAACGATGGTGAGTTAGCCAACCGTTTGATGCATCCACGTCATGAAGTTGAACGTGAATATGCCGTCAGAGTGTTTGGTGAGGTCGAGCCTAAAACACTGAAATTATTAGAAACTGGAGTTGAACTAGAAGATGGTTTAGCCAAGTTTACTAAAATTATTGCTCGCCCGAATGAAGAAGAAAGTATTAACGCATGGTATAACGTGTCTTTATCCGAAGGTCGTAATCGAGAAGTGCGTCGTTTATGGGAATCACAAGGGGTGCAAGTCTCTCGACTGATTCGTTTACGTTATGGCCCTCTATCATTACAAAAGCGTTTGCCACAAGGCGCATGGATAGAATTAGAACTCACTGATGTTAATGCATTGAGAAAACAAGTTCAATTACCGGCTGAAACAGAAACGCTTGTTGGGATCAATGATAATAAATTAAATCATACCCAATTATCGCGTATGCGTAAGTCGGTAAAGAAACACAAAGACCGAAATGCTAAAGCGCCGGTAAACGCTAATGACGAGTCAGGCAATCCTGAGACAAAAAATATGCCACGACGTAAACCGAATAACGGTAAACCTCAATTACATCGTACAAAAGGTAAGAAAGGTAATCTAGGTAGAACACGTGCTGGATCGGGTGGCTCTAAATAAAAGCAACAAAAAAGCTTGGTTATGTAATGTAACCAAGCTTGTTCATTGTTTGAAAGTAGTCTGTACTATAGTGTGATTTGTAACCACACTATTTACCCTAACGGTGTATTAAAATCAGGGTCTAATTCAAAGTCACCCTCAGCGGATGAAAGTTTATTATCGGTAAACTTAATCACCAACTCTTTTCGAAAATCTTCACCGCGAGTGGTCATACCGCGTTTCATTTCGTATACATAATACCAAGTATCAGGGTCAAAACTGTCTTTGACTATTGGCCTACCTAATACAAATTCAACCTGTTCTTTCGTCATTTCAATGCGGAGTTTCTTAACATCACGATCATCAAGATAATTACCTTGAGGGATATCTATTCTGAATATCCAATTAGAACAGCCAGATAAAGATATCATAGCGACAAGACACAGAATAAGAGGAGATAGTTTCATTTAAAGCCTAGTTAGTATTATGTTGACAGACGAATGCTATATCAGTGCTTATGACCATTCAACCGTTTATTAGTTCAATAGAGCAGATATCTTAAGAAATCTTCTATATTTCCCTTCTAATAAAGGGTTAACTGACTTTTTGCAGCATCTCTTGTGCATTTGCGATTGCGCTATCGGTTAAAGTGTCACCAGCTAATAGACGTGCTAATTCGCGAACACGCTGCTCATCATTGAGTGCACGCATAGTCGTTTCTGTCGTTTCACCATCAGTGAGTTTGTTCACAAATAGTTGTTGATGACCTTGTGCGGCTACTTGAGGTAAATGAGTGACACACATAACTTGAGTACTGTCACCTAACTTCCTCAATAAGCTGCCAACGATTGCTGCGGTAGGTCCACTGATACCTGTATCCACTTCATCAAAAATCAAAGTAGGCACTTGATTTAAATGAGATGTGATGACTTGGATAGCTAAACCAATACGGGATAACTCCCCGCCAGAAACAACATTTTCAATGACATCCATTGGTTGTCCTGGATTAGTTGTGACCAATATTTGTATTGTATCTAAACCATTGGCATGAAGAGGTTGTGTAGTATCATAATTAACGGCAAATTTAAGTTGAGTATGAGCCATATTCATTTGGGTGACGGATTCAACAATTTGTTGAGCTAACGCTTCACCTGCAATCTGACGAGATTGACTTAATTGAGCTGTTTTTTCTAAGTAATTATCCAGTTCAGCTTGAACCTGTTCTGCTACTTCTTCTAATGAAACCGAAGATGCTTGAAGCTCAGCATATTCAGCTGCCAGTGCCTGATGAGTATCATATAATGCTTCAGGCATAATATTATGCTTACGTGCAAAATCCATTGCTTGTTGATAACGCTGCTCGACTTGTTGCATGCGTATAGGATCAATATCTAAGTCATCACAATAACTTCGTAATTCATTCGAAGCTTCTTCGATATTGATTGCACTGTCTTTTAGGATACTTACAATCGGACTGAGTGTCGCATCATGAGTTTCTAATTGTTCCAGTTCATTTACACATTTTTGTACGAGTGATAATGCATTATATTCGTCATTCTCATATAAACGATGAAAACTCAGTTGCGCTTCCTCGAGTAACGTTTGTGAATTAGATAAGCGTTTGAATTCAATTTCTAATTGTTCAAACTCATCTTGTTGTAACCCAAAATTATCTAATTCTTCAACTTGATAACTCAAAAGTTGACTACGTGCTTTGCGTTGTTCCTGAGTGGCGGTGAGTTCATCAAAATGTTGTTTTATTTGACGGTATTGTTCAAAGCTGGATTTTACACTGGAAAGTAAATCTGGATGATTGGCAAATTGATCAAGTAAATGTAACTGTGCATCCGCTTTTAATAATTGATGATGAGCATGTTGTCCGTGGATACTAACTAACCACTGACCAAGGACCTTTAATTGACTAAGGGTGACAACTTTGCCATTAATAAAAGCCTTAGAACGTCCCTCTGCTGATATTACACGTCGAATGGTACATTCGTTGGGGGCTTCTTCTTGGATAAGTTCTAGTTCAGTTAACCAATGTTTAACTTTGGGTAATTCCTGGATATCAAATTCAGCAACAACGGAGGCTTTGTCACAGTTTTTACGCACAGCATTTGCATCAGCCCGGGCGCCTAAACATAAACTTAAGCCATCAATTGCAATCGATTTACCTGCACCAGTTTCACCAGTGACTACTGAGAGACCTTGCTGAAAATCTACATGTACCGATTTTACTACGGCAAAGTTTTCTATTGATAGGGATAAAATCATGTCAAAACCACTGTGTAAACATACAATAAGTGTAAATATATACAGTATTTGTATTTCATGCAAGATCAGATATTAATAAAGTTTGCTGCCCCAGTTGAGCTTTGTGCGTAATACATTAAAGTAATCATAAGATGGAGGGTGAACTAGGTTCAGTTGGTTGGGTGATTTACGGATCACAACTTCATCACCAGGTAGAATACTTAGGACAATATGACTATCACAAGAGACCTGTAAATTATCAGAATTGACTTTAGATACACGCAAAGTAATTTTACTATCTGCATCGACGACGATAGGGCGCGATGTCAATGTATGAGGGAACATAGGCACAAGTGTGAGTGCTTCAAGTGACGGCATTAAAATAGGCCCTCCTCCTGATAGAGAATAGGCAGTAGAGCCTGTCGGTGTGGCTACTATTAATCCATCGGAACGTTGAGAAAACATGAATTTACCATTCACATCGACCTCAAATTCCATCATATGTGCGACTTTACCATGGTGTAAAACGACTTCATTGACCGCCACATTGGTTGATTTTAACGATTCATGACGAAACACATCGACTTCTAATAAAAAACGATGTTCAATGACGCCTTCACCAGCAAATATTGCATCTAGGTCAGTATCGATATCATCAGGATTGATATCAGTTAGAAACCCTAAATTCCCTCTGTTTACACCAACTACATGAATATCAAATCGGGATAGTACGCGAGCGGCACCAAGCATATTACCATCACCACCCACCACGATAGCTAAATCGGCTTCTTGACCAATTGTAACGAGCTCTGCGCTGGTAAGACGGTCATCATTCATTTCGGCATGGAGACGAGATTCAATTAAAACACGGCAGCCTTTTTCATGTAAATAATGAGTGAGCGCCGTCAGGCTGACATGAGTACCTTCATGTTCTGGTTTACCAATAAGGCCGACAGTGGCATATTTCATTAATTCATCTCGTCTAGTTCTGTATGGGCGAATGTATCATTAACCTTATATAATGCCAACATTGTAACCCACCTTAATTAACGTGCTGTCCAGCCACCATCAAGGATCAAGGTTTGTCCGGTGATGTTTTTTGCCGCGTTAGACATTAAAAAATTAGCCGTTTGGGCTAACTCACTGACTTCAATGAACGCCTTCTTAGGCATTGGCTCAAGCATGATTTTATTGACGACGTCATCTTCTGATAAGTCATTCTCAACCGCTTGTTTCGCGATTTGAGCTTCTACTAATGGTGTTTTGACATAAGCAGGGCAGAGTGTATTAATGGTAATGTCATGTTCACCCGTCTCAAGTGCAATCGTTTTGGCAAAGCCTAATAAACCATGTTTAGCAGCAACGTAAGCTGACTTATAAGGCGAGGCCACCACAGAATGAATAGAACCGACATTGATGATTCGACCATAATTACGCGCTCGCATACCAGGCAAAAATGCTTGGGTTAACATCGCGGGTGCAACTAGCATAATATTGATGAGCAACTGCCATTTCTCTGGGGGGAAATTTTCAATTTTAGAGACATGTTGGATCCCGGCATTATTCACTAATATATCGATAGTTTCATCATGCAAAGTGATGGGTAATTGCTGGATGGCCTCGGCATCTGTCACATCTAAAATGACAGGGCGACATGAAATTCCTTGAGCGTGTAATTGTTCACAAGCCTTATCAGCTGCTTGTCTATTTATATCAGCAATTAATATTCGATGACCTTGTTGCCCTAAAAATTCTGCTATTCCAAAACCGATACCACTTGCACCGCCAGTGATAAATACTGTATGTGTCATGCTTTATCCTTATAAGTCTGTATTAGGTTACTTTGGCTAAAATACGATCTAACGCATTCGCAAATTGTTGACGTTCTGTTTGTGATATTGGAGGTGGTCCGCCTGTTTGCACACCACTTGAGCGCATAGTATCCATGAAGTCACGCATGTTTAAAATGCTACGAATGTTATGCGTAGTATATAGTTCACCACGAGGATTTAATGCGATAGCTGATTTTTCAATGACTTCAGCGGCTAAAGGAATATCAGCAGTAATAACTAAATCATTTGCTTCCACTCGTCTGACGATCTCATCGTCGGCAACATCAAATCCTTGAGGCACTTGTAACATATGGATAAATGCAGAGGCCGGTTTTTTAATTGATTGGTTTGCGACTAAGGTTAAGTGGATCTGAGTCCGCTGAGCCGCTCGAAACAGAATATCTTTAATTAAGTTAGGGCAAGCATCGGCGTCGACATATATGTGCATTGTTAAGTTATATCCTCAGTGTATAGTGAAAGAAGTTTACCATAATGAGAAATGCTACAGAATGTTTGCTATAAACGTCATTACAACATTATGTTTATCATAACTAAATATGATAACTATCTAATAAAAATGTTGTAATAACGAGTATAAATACAATTAATAATGACACTATACTTTGAGTAACCAATTATGGGTATCTGCTTGCTTACCCCATTGTATGTCATTTAATGTTTGTCTTAGTTTTAGCGTAGTGTTACCCGCTTTACCCGTGCCTACTTGATGTTCAATATTATTATGAATAAATGTTCCTACCGGTGTTAGTACCGCTGCTGTGCCAGATAATGCTGCTTCGACATTTGGTTTTTTAGCGCGATCTAGTAATTCTTCTACGCAGATATCACGTTCACTTACCGTCATTCCTAAATCTTTTGCAATGGTTAAGACTGAATCCCGTGTTACGCCATGTAGGAATGATGTATCGAGTGCTTTTGTAATAACTTCATTTCCATCTATCAAAATAAAATTTGCTGCACCTGTCTCTTGAACATCACCATCAGGACAAAATAATATTTGATCTGCTTGAACTGAATCTTTAGCAGCTAAGATAGGACCTAAGGCACTAGCATAGTTTCCACCACTTTTGATCATACCCATATGAGGAGCGCACCTAACTCCTTTTTCATCTAACAGAATACGCAGCGGTTTTGCACCACCTGCAAAATAATCGCCAACAGGTGAAAGTAACACATACAATAAAGACGTTAATGAGGGCGCGGCAGCTTTACCTATAGAAGGTTCTGTACCGATATGTGTTGGGCGAATATACATCGAGCCAGGCGGTAGTGGAACATCAGCTTTATATTTACGTACAAGCTCAATAATCATATCTGCGACTTGCTGTTTATCAATTTCAGGTAATGACAATAAACGGCTACTCTGCTCAAATCGGTTTAGATTTTGATCCATTCTGAAAATATTAATACTACCATCAGCATGTGAAAATGCTTTTAAACCTTCGAAACACGTACTTGAATAATGAAGCACATGTGCACCTGGATGCATTGAGATACTGTCTGATGCGACATGCTCAGCTTTAGACCAGTTATTATTACTGTAGGAAGTTAATGCCATTTCAGGCATAAACTCAGTCCCAAACATTGCCATTGCAATTGTCCTTATGTTCTTTAAGTTTTTGAAAATTTTAGCAATAAAAAGCTAATAAATATATAGAACACATGTCCAATGCGTTTAAAAAATTATGGGTAAATAATAAAACTTAAAAAATATTACAAAAATTATCCAAGTCCCCTTGAAGGCATTGGATCTATCCCCATTTATACTGCAACAAACAAATACGACGACACATTAAAGATTTACGGAGGACGCATGAGCGAACAACACGAAAACTCAGATGCCCAAAATAACACACAGACATCCCCAGAAGATATCAATCCAGAACAAACTCAAGAGTCTGTGACGATTGATAATGATACTGCAGATGTTGAGACTGATAATGTTGAGACATTATCACCAGAACAAGCGCGTATTTTTGAACTTGAAAATGAACTTGCTGCTGCAAAGCAAGCGCTCGCCGATCAAAAAGACGGAGCATTACGAGCCGTTGCAGAAGGTGAAAATGCCAAGCGTCGCGCTGAAGCTGAAATTGAAAAAGCACGTAAGTTTGCCTTAGAGCGGTTTGCTGGGGATTTATTACCCGTTATTGATAATTTAGAAAATGCAATTCGCTTTGCAGATCGTGAAGACGAAGCGTTAAAACCTATTTTAGACGGTATTGATATGACTCAAAAATCATTTATCAGTACGGTTGAAAAAAATGGATTAGAAGTGCTAAACCCAGAAGGTGAAGTATTTAATCCAGACCAACATCAAGCAATGTCCATGCAGGAATCTGCAGATGTTGCACCAAATACCGTGATTGCTGTGATGCAAAAAGGGTATGTGATTAATGGTCGTTTGTTACGTCCCGCAATGGTCATGGTGTCAAAGGCGCCAGAGGCCCCTGCGACAGCAGAAGATGCAGAAGCATAAAATTAAAGAAATTTTTAAATGTGGGTATTGAAAGTATTCATAATAACCCCATTAAAAGTATAGACATTATTGAACAGTTATTTGGAGTAAGACAATGGGTAAAATCATTGGTATTGATTTAGGCACAACCAATTCATGTGTTGCAGTTTTAGACGGTGACAAAGCAAAAGTTATTGAAAATGCAGAAGGCGATCGCACAACTCCTTCTATTATTGCATATTCAAATGAAGGTGAAATTTTAGTAGGTGCACCTGCAAAACGCCAAGCGGTAACCAACCCTAAAAATACGTTATTCGCTATTAAGCGTTTAATTGGTCGTCGTTTTGAAGACAAAGAAGTTCAAAAAGACATCGACATCATGCCGTTTGACATTATCAAAGCAGATAATGGTGATGCATGGGTAGAAGCGAATAGCGAAAAAATGGCACCACCACAAATCTCGGCAGAAGTCTTGAAGAAAATGAAAAAGACAGCTGAAGATTATTTAGGTGAAGAAGTTACCGGTGCAGTCATCACTGTTCCTGCTTACTTCAACGACTCACAACGCCAAGCAACCAAAGATGCTGGCCGTATTGCTGGACTTGAGGTTAAACGTATCATTAACGAGCCAACAGCGGCGGCGTTAGCATATGGTATGGACAGTAATAGTAGTGACAATGTGGTTGCCGTGTATGATTTAGGCGGTGGTACATTTGATATCTCAATTATTGAAATTGACGAAGTCGATGGCGAGCAAACGTTTGAAGTATTAGCAACTAATGGTGATACACACCTAGGTGGTGAAGATTTTGATAATCGTGTAATTAACTATCTAGTAGAAGAGTTTAATAAAGACCAAGGTGTGGATTTACGTAAAGATCCATTAGCAATGCAACGCCTGAAAGAAGCAGGTGAAAAAGCGAAGATTGAATTATCTTCTGCTCAGCAAACTGAAGTTAACTTACCTTACATTACGGCTGATGCTTCAGGTCCTAAGCACTTAGCGATCAAAGTGACTCGTGCAAAATTAGAGTCATTAGTTGAAGACATGGTTAAAGCATCTCTTGAGCCGGTGAAAAAAGCATTAGCTGATGCAGATTTATCGGTGTCTGAAATCAACAATATTATCTTGGTAGGTGGTCAAACACGTATGCCATTGGTACAAAAATATGTGGCTGATTTCTTTGGTAAAGAGCCGCGTAAAGATGTCAATCCTGATGAAGCAGTGGCAACCGGTGCTGCTATTCAAGGTGGTGTATTATCTGGTGATGTGAAAGACGTTCTACTACTCGATGTTACGCCGTTATCTTTAGGTATTGAAACAATGGGTGGCGTAATGACGGCACTGATTGAAAAGAATACGACGATCCCTACAAAGAAAGGTCAAACGTTCTCGACTGCAGAAGATAATCAATCTGCGGTAACTGTACACGTATTACAAGGCGAGCGTAAACAAGCATCAGGTAACAAATCTCTAGGTCAATTTAATCTAGAAGGTATTCGTCCTGCAGGTCGTGGTCAACCTCAAATCGAAGTGACCTTCGATATTGATGCAGATGGTATCTTACACGTGTCAGCAAAAGATAAGGACACGGGTAAAGAACAGAAAATCACGATTCAAGCTTCTTCTGGTTTATCAGATGATGAAATCGAAAAAATGGTACAAGATGCGGAAGCCAATAAAGACGCAGATGCGAAATTTGAAGAATTAGTTCAAGCTCGTAATTCAGCGGATGGCATGGCTGGTAGCATTAAGAAGCAAATGGAAGAAGCGGGTGATGCATTACCTGCTGATGAGAAAGAAAAAATTGAAGCGGCTATTAGTGAGTTAGAGACTGCGACTCGTGGTGAAGATAAAGCTGAAATTGAAGCGAAAACACAAGCGCTTATCGAAGCATCTTCAAAACTAATGGAAATGGCTCAAGCTCAAGCACAAGCTGAAGGTGCAGCGCCAGAAGGTCAAGCTGAACAATCGGCTAAGGCTGATGAAGACGTGGTTGACGCTGAGTTTGAAGAAGTGAAAGACGACAAGAAATAAGACGTCTTAAACTGCGCTTTCACCATTACTGGTAATGCGTGTGAAACGAAAAAAAGCGCAATTGGGTAACCTGTTGCGCTTTTGTATGTAACTAATTAGAGTAAATATCCATTATGTCAAAACGTGACTACTATGAAGTGCTTGGCGTTAGCAAATCTGCTACCGAACGTGAAATCAAAAAAGCGTATAAGAAATTAGCGATGAAATATCACCCTGATAGAACTGAAGGTGATAAAGGCATGGAAGAGAAGTTTAAAGAGATCCAAGAAGCCCACGAAATATTAACTAATGATCAAAAACGCGCTGCCTATGACCAATACGGACATGCTGCTTTTGATCAATCTCGTGGCGGTTACCAAGGTGGTGGCGGTGATTTTGGCGATATTTTTGGTGATGTGTTTGGTGATATTTTCGGTGGTGGTCGTGCCGGTGGTGGACGTTCCAGAGCCCGCTCAGGGAGTGATTTACGCTACAACTTAGATCTCTCTTTGGAAGAAGCCGTTAAAGGGAAAGAAGTCGAAATTCGCGTTCCGACACTTGTTGAATGTGATACTTGTGATGGTTCAGGTGCTAAAAAAGGCACATCAGCTAAAACGTGTTCAACATGTCACGGTAATGGGCAAGTGCAAATGCGCCAAGGATTCTTTGCTGTGCAACAAACATGTCCAACATGTGGCGGTAAAGGCAAAGTCATCGGCGATCCTTGTTCACCGTGTCGAGGTCAAGGTCGTGTGGAAGAAACAAAAACCTTGTCGGTTAAGATCCCACCTGGTGTGGATACCGGTGACCGTATTCGCTTATCTGGAGAAGGTGAAGCGGGCGAGCAGGGTGCACCTTCAGGTGACTTATATGTCCAAGTAAATGTGCGTGAGCATAAAATATTCCAACGTGATGGAAATAATTTGTATTGCGAAGTCCCACTAAGTTTTACTTCAGCTGCTTTGGGTGGTGAGATTGAAGTACCAACCTTAGATGGTAAGGTTAAACTGAAAGTGAGTGCTGAAACTCAAACAGGACGTATGTTCCGTCTTCGTGGCAAAGGCGTTAAATCAGTACGCAGTTCATCAGTGGGTGATTTAATGTGCAAAGTCGTTATTGAGACACCAGTAAACTTATCGAGTAAACAAAAAGAGTTACTCGAAGAATTTGATCAATCGATGAGTGATTCAATCAAAAAACATCGTCCTAAAGAGCAGGGCTTTTTTGATGGAGTGAAAAAGTTTTTTGATGATTTAACCCATTAACTACTGTTTTATACACTATTTAATTAACCCACCATTAGGTGGGTTTTTTGTGGGTGTTATTAAGTGAGCTTGTTGGCAATTGTATAAGTTACTCTTAGGAGAACCAGAATTATGTACTTTGACCTATGTCATTAAAACGCTCAAAGTGTACTTGCCAATAGGTATCGAGTGTTATTGAACTTTGATATACAGGTAATCTTGCTTGTATGGCGCTCAGAGTTCGAATACTACTATCATTCATAGGTGATTGGCTGATATCTATCTGTTTCCCTCGAGTAATACCCAATGCTACATAAATATCGGCTAGCTGAGAAGGTAAATCCTGTACCAATTCCTCATAATGCACAGATAGAATTTTCTCAGGATAAATGGCAGTGTAGTGACTCATTATTTGATGATAATGATCCATATAAATAAATAATTCATCTTCATTACAAAAATATGGTTCATTTGCGGCAAAACTATTTCTCATTATGCTCAATGCTGTATTGGCATAAGAACGGGTTAAATGAATGATGTGTGCCTCTGGAAATAACTGTACTATTATGGGGAGTGATTGGAAATTGGCAGGGAGTTTATCAATAATCAACCGGGTATTAAGACGATGTGTTGCGATAAGTTGGGCATATCTTCTACGAGCGTTATTTATGAGGGCCGGGGTTAAGTGTGACAAACAATCTGGGTAGGGGTGCTGTGTTTGCTGACAAAGCCAATTAACGGTCTCACTCAGATAATTGACTTCTCCAGCATTGGCGATTTCATTTCCACCATGCTGCACGAGCTGATGAGCTAATAGACTAGAACCCGTGCGCGGTAAACTGACAATAAAAACGGGTGTGAATGAAATAGGATCAAGCGCATGCGTTACTTCCTCAACTCGAGAAATTTTTAACAGCGATTGAAAATAAGGTGCCATATCTTGGGTGTTGAAGCGACATTGAGTTCGTTGACATTCATTAGCTTGCTGCCAATACTCCTGGGCTTTAGCAAAATCATTTATGTGGTATGAAAGCTCACCCAATGCATATAATAAAGCCGCTAATGTATCAAATTGGGAATGATGATGAGTTTGGTAGTGTTGTATTAAAGCCTCTGCACGTTGTATGTGTTGATCCTGAATAAGCTGTTTATCCAGTTTAGTGGTATCGAGAAATGCTAACGCAAATAGCTCATCTTGCTGCGAGGATAACAATGGCTTAATCAGGGAGACGCTTTTTTTGTTTTTTCCCATGGTGATTGTTTGTTGTAACAATGCATAAGTGACATTGTCATCATTTGGAAAGCGACGATGTGCATATTCTAATGTGGTTAATGCATCAATATCACTTAGTACAGCATTGAATGCATTCGCTAAACCGAGTAGAGGTGAGGGAGTCTCTGGTAAAAGTTGACAAGCGAGTTGAAATGCTTCAATTGCATTGGGCCAATCTTGGTGTAGTTGGGCGATATAGCCTAACCCATAATGGGCTTTACCTACTTGAGTAACGGAGTAATTTGCTGGGTCACTCACGACTTTATGGTAAGCCTCATGCGCAGAGGTGTAATTTTGTTGCTTGAGTGCATTAGCTGCACGCTCTAGTAAATTCATATTCATAAAAAAAAGGCCACTTATTACTAAGTGACCTTACTCTCAATTTTGTGAAATGCAATCAGATTGACGCAATCACATTATTTATCAACTTAGAAGTTGTAAGCTACCTTGGCATATGCAAGACGTCCATTAAACCCATAAGGAGATGTTTCATAATAAACACCACCCCAGTTGTTATTTGGAATACCTTGAGCCGCAGGAATGTTAATACGCTCAGCTTCTTTGTTAAGTAAGTTTTGAGCACCAACAGTTAATACTAACGTATCTGTAAAGTTATAGCTCACTTCCGCATCAACAGTAAATGATGAGCTTGCAGTAATTGCAGTTGCATCATAATCTACGTGAACACCTTGATATTCGCCATAATAATTAACACGTGTAAACGCATTAACATTATCCCATGATTGTGCCCATGTTAATGTCGCACGATGGTTAGGTAGATCTTCTTCAAGACGTTTAACTTTGAACGCACCAGTGATATCTGAGAACTTATCAACCGTAGTTTCGTTCCAGTTGTAAGCTAAACTAAATACAGCTTCACCATCTAATAATTCAGCATTATAGTTTGCAACAACATCTAGACCTTCAGTTGTTGTATCAAAATCATTAGTGAAGAACGATACTTGTTGTAAGCTATCTACGTTTGGTACACCCGCTGCACGAAGTACATCTTTGTCAGTAGCCGTTAAGTTGATCTTGTCTGATTGTGAAATACGATCAGTCACTTCAATGTTATAGTAATCTACAGTTAAGAATAAATCACCAGCAGAGTAAACTGCACCTAATGTAAAGCTTTGGGATTCTTCTGGTTGAAGCTCAGAACCACCTAACTGAACAGAGATAGGGTTAGTTGGCGGTAATAATGCTGAATCAACTAATACGCCACCATCAAGGTTGGTCTGAACGTTAGATACGTTTGCTTGACCTACTGTTGGAGCGCGGAAACCAGATGAAATCGATGAACGGAACGATAAATCATCAGTCGCATTGTATTGTGCAGAAATTTTATAGTTTGTGGTAGAACCAAACGAATCATAGTTTTCAAAACGTAATGCCGCACCTACTAATAAGTCTTCAGTCATCGGTAATTCAGCATCAACGTAAGCCGCAGCGTTACGACGAGTAAATACACCAGCTGCCGCAGGTTGGAAACCTGGGAAACCATTTGAACCAATACCGAAACCTTGAGATGTTAATGGACCTACAGCAAATGATGCTTCATCGCCAGCAACTACTTCAAATGACTCTTCATGCCATTCAAGACCGGCTGCGAAGTTAACATCATCATATAAACCCATATCGACAAATTTCACGAAATCTGCATTAAAGTTTTTCTCTAGTTGAATGTACTTACCTGGTGCAAAGTCACGAGGAGTATCTGGACCTAAAGAAGCATTGATAGTATTGAAGATTAAGAATGATGATTCACTACGACCTACTGAACCAGAGAAATCATATAAAATACCTGATAATGCACCTTCTTTAAATTCACCTTTAGTACCGATAGTTAAAGATGTATCTGTGATGTTACCACCAAAGTTGGGTGTAAAACCGTCTGGGATCATTTCATTAAATGCGAAACAGTTAGGATCATTAGCCACACCTGAAATATAGTCAGCTTGTGTAGTTACATTACCTGAAGTGATTGGAATAGTTGGACAGCTAATACCATCACCTAAACCAAGACCAGGATTAACTTGGCCTACTGGACCAGGAGTTAAATCGCCAACAAGCAGTGTTGAACCACCATCTAATGAATAAACGGTGCCACGAGTGTGTGGATTACGGTAGTAGAAACCACCACGCACATCACGCTCAGAGTAGTTACCGAACATATATGCTTCATTATCATTGCCTAAGTCTAAACCGACATTCATGAATAAAGTAATGTCATCTTCGACTTCTGGAGAACCCCAAACTTGTGCTGGATTTGGTACATTTAAACCGGCTTCGTTAAATGCAGCTGCATCAGGACGCTGGACTGAACGGCTTGTAGCATCAGAGTTTTTGTATTGGAATGATAAATTGACAAAGCCATCATCTGTTAATGGCATACCGACGTTACCGCCGACTTCTGTCATATTTTCGCCTTCGTCTGTAAACTGACCTGCTCTAGCATATATAGTACCGCCATCAGCATCGTCTTTTAATACAAAGTTCATTACCCCTGCAATCGCATCTGAACCGTATTGTGCAGCTGCGCCGTCACGTAATACTTCAACTTGCTTCATTGCAACACTTGGAATAACAGAAATATCAGGACCTTGAGCACCATCATTAATACCACCACCTAAGAAAGCGATAACTGATGAACGGTGACGACGTTTTCCGTTTAAAAGAATTAACGTTGAGTCAGAAGGTAAACCGCGAAGGTTAGCTGGACGAATAAGTGTCGCAGCATCTGAAATAGGGTTAGTGTGCACATTTAAAGATGGTACTGCACCTTTAAGCAGCTCTAACATGTCACTGTTACCAGCTTTTGCTAGTTCTTCACCACCGATAATATCGATTGGCACTGGTGATTCTGCTACAGAGCGAGGTGCTGCACGGCTACCAACAACTGCAATTTTTTCAACATCTTCTACGTTAGCATCTGCAGCTTGTGCTGATACATGAGAAGATAGCATAACGCTAGATGCAGCTGTTGCAAAAAGCGCTAATTTAACGGCTTTAGAAACCGAATTAACATTATTTTTCATGATGTGTCATTGAACTGCTCAACACTATATTATGTTGTAGACAGTACCCTTAGTAGTGTATTTATTATTAGAGGGATGATTAAATCTGAGATAATCATCAGTATCAGAAAATTTCCGATTGACTTAGAATAAATTAAATAGTATTGAAATACTATATTTTTCATCAAAAAGTAGTAAGTATTCTAAAATTACATTAATTTTTGGTATAAATTAGTCTAAAAGTTTGATTGCTGTCTTTTTAGCTGGTTATTTATTCGATTTTTTGGCTGAAAGCATGATTAACTACTTTTATCCACACCAGCTAATTGCTATATTGAAATTGATATATGTGTAGACATATACATTAAAAACTAATAGTTAACTCATAACTAGACCAAAATAAATAGGGAGAAATTTTATGAATTTTGTACGGAAATTAATGATTTTGTCTACTTGTATGGCATTAACAACACCTGTTTTTGCAGCAGAACTATCAGAAAAACAAGCAAAAAATGCGGTAGAATATCGCCAATCCTCGATGCAACTGGTCAAAAGCAATATCGTTCCATTAGGTGCTATGGCAAAAGGCAAAGCTCCGATAAATGAAGAAATCATTTCTAAAAACGCACTAAGACTAGAGCAGCTTGGTTTAATGATTTCTGATTATTTTGTCGCTGATACACGTAACAACGATGTGTCGAACAAAGCATCTGATGCTATTTGGGAAAACCAAGTAGACTTCAATGAAAAAGCGGCAAATTTAGCAAAGGCGTCAAAAGCGCTTCAAGGGTTTGTCGCAAATAAAGAGACCCAAAATTATCGAAAGGGTATCGCTGCCGTAGGTGCTACATGTAAAGCTTGTCATGATGATTACAAGAAAGATTAATTAAATAAACTCTTATATAATTATACTATAGCGCTGCATTGCAGCGCTTTTTTTAGTTCGATATTAATACCAAAGCTCTTCTTCAATTCCTAACCAATCAGGCACGTAATTGACTAATATGATGATTTTGAACATGCTGAGTAAAATACAACCCCATGCTCGCAAGTGTAGTTGAACTTTGGGTAACGTTCGATATCGATGAGAATGAGGTTTTGATCCGGTCACCATCGATTTAATCAGATAGGGTTCCGTGGTAAAGCGGTGGAAGAGTATGGCTGTAATATGTATGGCGATAAACAACAATAAGAGCGTAAACATCCAATCATGCAGACGCACAATACTTTCGGTTACCGCTTCAGAAAGCCAATGATGAAGGAGGGCTGTAAAAAAAATCTCATCGGTCATAAATAATCCCGATACCGATTGGATAAAAATAATGACAATAAAACCAATTGTCGCTAACGCTCCAAGTGGATTATGCGATGTATAAAGAGTTGATTGTTGACGTTTTAAATATGAAATAACCTGACTTGGTGCGGGAACAAAGGTTACAAATCTCACCGTTTCTGGGCCGATAAGTCCCCACAACACTCTAAAAATCATCATACCCAATAACCCATACCCCAACAGTGCGTGGTTATGTATTTGGTCATCTAATACTTCACCTGTTATGTATTGAAAAATAATACCCAGCAACAATAACCAATGCCAAATTCGAGTGTAGGGATCCCATACTTGCATACCATTTTCCTTCTAAATTACATCCATGATTTTGCTTCGGATTCTACTTTATATAATACATAGTCATAGATTGATTGGGCATGCTCTTGATCAATCAAAGGGATATTATAGCTACCCGAACCTAAATAAATTTTTAGAGAGGCTAATTGATTTTTTTTCATAAAATAACTTTGTGAAAAGGTGATTTTTTGTATTTTAGTGATAGGTAAACAATACTTATCGCGTCCTAATAATCCTTTTTGAATATATATATAATGGCGATTGACTTGGTAACCCCAGCGTAACCAACGACCGTAAACTAAACCGGTTAACCCAATGAACACACCCACAGGTACCAGGGGCGATAATCCGTCATTATGAAAACTGGAATAACTGAGTATTGCAGTAATAGGGAGCACAATAAAACTCAGGTAACGGGTAATAAAGCGTTTTGATATAGCTATAAAATCAATGTCATGTAGCTGATGGTTAGGAAATACTCGCTCAATAATATCACGACATTCATAAGCAAATACGGATGGGACTAATAGTTTTGAAGTATCAGTTCCTCCAGCGTTCATCGTTGAAATTTGTGCGTTGAGTTGATCTAAGCGAAGGTTAAATCGGCCAAACAAAATATCTAAAAGATCTTGTTTCATGACGGCAACTTGAATACGTGATAAGGGGACACTGACTTCATGTTTGGTAATTAAACCACTACGACGAATATACTTATCATGAGTTCTAGATAATGTGTAACCGTAAAAAATGATAATAGCACCGATGATCGATAACATCGTCATAAGGCCAACCACTAATAAAAACAACGAAATCGCAAAAATTCCAATTTGCCAGATAGGATCATTAGCTAAGTGACTTTGAACATCGATTCCAACTCCCTCAAGTTTTTCACCTAAAAATGAGAAGATATCATCTACAAATGGAGCGAGGGCAGCTAGTATAATATAAATGCGATTTGACGTGATTCCATGGAGTATTAAATCGCTAATACTTCGCGTGTTCTCAATGATTTCATCTGCTGGGTTCGAGCTGGCTTTACCCTGCTCAAGATTATCTTCATTCACCGATGCCTCATAAGCAATAGAAGACTTATATTCATTGATCTCTAGTTGTAAACGTTTAGCAAAACTTAAAGGTAGGGCAATTAATCTTGCCTCTTGACTGAGTGACCCACCAGAATCAAACGCCATACTAGAAAAATTAAAAAATCGATAATAAAAAGGTTGTTCAATTTTGACATTTTGAATGCGATTAAATGGGAGGTTGACGTGTTTTTTAGAAAAAATACCGCTTTTGACTTCTACGGTGCCCTCCGATAAACGGTAGCGAAATACCATAAACGACCAAACCGAGAAGAAACTGATAAGACCTAGGATCCCACTTATGATACCTGTTGCTATCCAAGGGTTGGCTTGAATTTTATCCCATAGAACAAACAATGCGGGTAACATATAAAATAAATTGTTTAACAGGATAATGAACAATTTTTCGATATAATAAAGGATGGCTAACGGGGACACGCGATGCCAATTATCGCTATTCTCATCCACGGTCTTCACTCCTGGTTGAGGACTCAAGGAATTAGCCATGGTGTTGCATTTCCTTATGGGCAAGTATTTCATTGCGAATACTATTCGCCGTTTCTAACGCTAGACCTGGAATTTCAAACGTTTGTGAGATATCACCGGCGCTGAACACATGCAGTTTGGCAAGTCCTACTTTTCGATCAATGGGGCCACGTTTTACTTCAATATGCTGAATTCGGCAAATGGGTTGCGTGATTATTTTGTTAAAAATCAATCCTTTAAATAATGTGATATCTTGTTCTCGAACACAGTATCCTTTTGCTTTTTCCGCGAAATAACCAAAAACGACAATAAGTGTCACCACTGCACTAATACCTATGATGATATTAATTGCAATGTCACGTCCTGCTTGTGGGATTGGCCACAACGGTTGCATCACTACGCATAGCGCGATGATTAATAACACACTCCAAAATACAGTACTCACTGCAGTATCGACAATGGCATAATGAGCATCTAGAGGTGTTTTTACAGGAGATGTAATTTGAGAATGTTGAACATCTAGAATTGCGTTGGTAAAAGGGGTTTCCATAAAACATCCTATTTGTTAGTCGGTTTGATACTGTAGACAGGTTTTTGATTTTTTGAACTGATCTAACGTATTGATAATGCTACTATGACACAAATTAAAAACGATTGAGAATGTCAAACTCAATTAAATTGTAAATTTATGTTTAGTAGGTAAAAAATGTTACAAGTCGGTATCTTAGGCGCAAGCGGAAGAATGGGGCGTAATCTCATTGATGCAGTATATCAAGACGCGCACACTCAATTACATAGTGCAACGGTTCGTCCCGAATCACATTTTTTGAACGCGGATGCGGGAGAGCTTGCAGGGATTGGCAATATTGATGTTGCACTAACAGCACAATCTGCAACGGCTTATGATAAGTGTAATGTCATGATTGATTTTACTTTACCGAATGCACTTGCGACCAACTTACAATTAGCTATTGCTAACCAAATCCCTATTGTTATTGGGACAACGGGACTTAATGAAGCTCAATTAGCGTTATTAGATGATGCTGCTACCCACATTCCGATTGTATTTGCCGCTAATTATAGTGTGGGAGTTAATTTGCTGATTAAATTATCTCAGCAAGCTGCACAGATTATGGGTGAAACTGCTGATATAGAAATAATTGAAACTCATCATCGACATAAAATCGATGCACCGTCGGGTACCGCTCTTGCACTGGGTAATTGCATTGCTGCCACACTGGGTCGAGATTTACATTCAGACGCTGTTTATGGAAGAGAAGGGCACACAGGAGAAAGACCACAGCAACAAATTGGTTTTGCTACTGTTAGAGGCGGCGATGTAGTCGGCGATCACACCGTATTATTTGCGGAGTTAGGTGAGCGTATTGAATTGACTCATAAAGCGTCAAGTCGGATGACCTTTGCCAAAGGCGCAGTTCGAGCTGCAAAATGGCTTGCTGATAAACCCAATGGGTTGTATTCGATGATGGATGTACTCTCATTGAACGATTTATAACAATAAAAGTAACACTCAAAGTAATCAATATGAGCTGTTTTTGTTAATGTAAAGTATTGTTTTTATCGGTTTTGTTATTAAATCGATGAATAAAGGGTATTTTTCATAATTTTGATTAATCAGGTGGACGCATATTCATATTACCTATATAATTCTTTTAATTTGCCTGATGTAAGTAATGCTTATTCACGGACAGAAAAAGCTTTCAGCGCAAAGAACTGTAGACGGGATGTACACTCACTGTATAGCATCCCGTTTTTTGTAAGTGTAATTTATTATTACATCTAGTTTTCCTACCTGGAGGTTGACTTGGCTCATTCTGCCCTATTGGTGTTAGAAGATGGTTCTATATTTAAAGGTACCGCATTTGGTGCTGAAGGTTTTGCTGTTGGTGAAGTAGTGTTTAACACTTCAATGACAGGCTACCAAGAAATTTTGACTGACCCATCCTACGCTGAACAAATTATTACCCTGACTTATCCTCATATTGGCAACACTGGCACAAATGCTGAAGATGTTGAAGCCAATCAAATCGTTGCCAAAGGCCTCGTTATTCGTGATTTACCATTGATTGCGAGCAATTTTAGAAATGAATCTTCGTTATCTGATTATTTAAAAACTAATAATATTTTAGGTATTGCAGATATTGATACCCGTCGATTAACGCGTGTATTGCGTGAAAAGGGTGCACAAAATGGTTGTATAGTAGCTGGTGAAGCATTAACTGAAGCACAAGCTTTAGACAAAGCGCAGGCCTTTGGTGGACTTAAAGGCCTCGATTTAGCCAAAGAAGTCACATGTAAAGAAATTCACGAGTGGAATGACAGTACATGGGTACTTGGTGAGGGTTATCATAACGATCAACAAAACTTGCCATTTCACGTGGTTGCATACGATTTCGGTGCTAAACATAATATTTTACGTATGTTGGTTGAACGTGGTTGTCGACTAACTGTGGTACCTGCGCAAACATCGGCTGATGAGGTATTAGCGTTAAATCCTGATGGTGTGTTCTTATCCAATGGTCCAGGGGACCCTGAGCCATGTACTTATGCAATTACCGCAATAAAAACCTTACTTGAACATAATATTCCGATGTTTGGAATTTGTTTAGGACATCAATTATTGGCACTTGCCAGTGGTGCACAAACGGAAAAAATGAAGTTTGGTCATCATGGGGCAAACCATCCTGTTAAAGATTTGAAAAATAATGTGGTGATGATTACTTCTCAAAATCATGGTTTTGCGGTTAATCAAAATAGCCTACCAGAGAACATAGAAGTCACTCACGTATCATTATTTGATCAGTCTCTTCAAGGTATTCACTTAACTGATAAACCGGCGTTTAGTTTCCAAGGTCATCCAGAGGCAAGTCCAGGTCCTCAAGATGCCGCTGGGTTATTTGACCATTTTATCGAGTTAATCAAGCAACATAAGCAATAGGAAGAACAATGCCAAAGCGTACTGACATAAAAAGTATTCTCATTATCGGGGCAGGCCCTATTGTAATAGGTCAAGCATGTGAGTTTGACTATTCAGGAGCCCAAGCCTGTAAAGCTCTTCGTGAAGAAGGCTATCGAGTCATTTTAGTTAACTCGAATCCCGCGACTATAATGACTGATCCAGAAATGGCCGATGCAACTTATATCGAACCAATTCATTGGGAAGTAGTTGAAAAAATTATTGATAAAGAACGTCCAGATGTGATTTTACCCACCATGGGTGGGCAGACTGCACTTAATTGTGCACTGGATTTGAATAAATATGGTGTTTTAGAAAAATACAACTGTGAGCTAATTGGTGCCACAGCTGATGCAATTGATAAAGCTGAAGATCGAGAGCGTTTTGATAAAGCAATGAAATCGATTGGCCTTGAGTGTCCTCGAGCTGAAATCGCTCATTCATTGGAAGAAGCGCATGACGTCATCACGAGGATCGGTTTTCCTTGTATTATCCGTCCATCATTTACGATGGGGGGCACCGGTGGTGGTATCGCTTATAACATTGATGAGTTTAATGAAATTTGTACGCGTGGTTTAGATTTATCACCGACTTCCGAATTACTTATCGATGAATCCCTAATCGGTTGGAAAGAATACGAAATGGAAGTGGTCCGTGATAAAGCGGATAATTGTATTATTGTGTGTACCATTGAAAATTTCGATCCAATGGGAGTGCACACAGGTGACTCTATTACTGTTGCTCCAGCGCAAACTTTAACGGATAAAGAATTTCAGTTAATGCGTAATGCTGCAATGGCTGTATTACGTGAAATCGGCGTTGAAACTGGAGGCTCTAACGTACAGTTCGGTATTTGTCCAAACACCGGACGTATGGTGATCATCGAGATGAACCCTCGCGTATCGCGTTCTTCCGCTTTAGCGTCTAAAGCAACGGGTTTTCCGATTGCAAAAGTGGCTGCAAAATTAGCAATTGGTTATACCTTAGATGAGCTTGCTAATGATATTACCGGTGGCTTAACACCTGCATCATTTGAGCCTGCTATTGATTATGTAGTGACGAAAATTCCGCGTTTTAACTTTGAAAAATTTGCAGGTGCTAATGATCGTTTGACCACCCAAATGAAATCGGTGGGTGAAGTTATGGCCATTGGCCGTAATCAACAGGAATCCTTGCAAAAAGCATTGCGTGGGCTTGAAGTCGGTGTTAATGGCTTAGACCCGATTCTAGATTTAGACGACCCCGAAGCTAAAAATACGTTAGTTTATCAATTACGTGAACCAGGCGCAGAGCGAATTTGGTATATCGGTGATGCCTTTAGAATGGGGTGGAGCGTTGAAGAAGTATTTGAACTGACTAATATTGATCGTTGGTATCTGGTTCAGCTTGAAGAAATTATCCAGTTAGAACAACTCATTGAACGCAACGGCCTTGGTGCCATCGATGAATCTCTAATGCGTAGTTTAAAACGCAAGGGCTTCTCAGATGCACGTTTAGCTGATTTAACCAAAGTTTCTGAAGATGACGTACGAGATACTCGTGTCAAAATGAACATTAAACCGGTGTATAAACGAGTAGATACCTGTGCGGCTGAATTTTCTACGTCTACGGCTTACATGTATTCAACGTATGACGAAGAATGTGAAGCTCAACCCTCAGAACGAGATAAAATTATGGTACTGGGAGGCGGTCCTAACCGGATTGGTCAAGGTATTGAGTTTGACTACTGCTGTGTCCATGCTGCATTAGCGATGCGTGATGACGGTTATGAAACTATTATGGTTAACTGTAACCCAGAAACTGTATCTACTGATTATGATACTTCAGATCGTTTGTATTTTGAGCCGGTGACACTTGAAGATGTGCTAGAGATTGTTCGTGTAGAACGACCTAAAGGCGTCATAGTACAATATGGCGGTCAAACTCCGCTTAAATTAGCGCGTGCGTTAGAAGCTAATGGCGTGCCAATTATAGGTACTTCTCCAGATGCTATTGACCGAGCTGAAGATCGTGAGCGTTTTCAGCACATGGTGCATAAATTGGATTTAAAACAGCCAGCAAATGCGACTGTTTCTAATATGGAACAAGCCTTAGAAGAAGCGGTTAATATCGGCTTTCCTCTGGTTGTTCGTCCTTCTTATGTATTAGGTGGTCGAGCCATGGAAATCGTTTATGACCTCAAGGATTTGAAACGTTATTTGAATGAAGCGGTTAAAGTGTCTAATGATTCCCCTGTATTATTGGACCGGTTCTTGGATGATGCTATCGAAGTTGATATTGATGCAATTTGTGACGGTGAGCATGTCGTCATTGGTGGCATTATGGAGCACATCGAACAAGCCGGCGTTCATTCGGGTGATTCAGCCTGTTCATTACCACCACATTCATTGAGTCCTGAGATTCAAAATGTGATGCGTGCTCAAGTCAAAGCAATGGCACTTGAGTTAGGCGTTGTGGGCTTAATGAATACTCAATTCGCAGTGAAAGACGGCGAAGTCTATCTCATTGAAGTCAACCCTCGTGCTGCTCGGACTATTCCATTTGTGTCAAAAGCCACTGGACGTCCTTGTGCGAAAATTGCCGCTCGTGCAATGGCTGGTCAGTCTCTTGCTGAACAAGGCATTATGGATGAAATTATCCCACCTTTTTACTCAGTCAAAGAAGTGGTACTACCGTTTGCTAAATTCCAAGGTGTCGATCCTTTATTAGGTCCTGAAATGCGCTCTACCGGTGAAGTGATGGGAGTAGGAGATACATTCGAGGAAGCTTATGCTAAAGCTAACCTAGGTGCTTCTGAACCATTACCAAGTGCTGGTAAGGCATTATTATCTGTCCGTAATAATGATAAAGTTCGAGTCATTGAGTTAGCTAAATTGATGCTTGAAAAAGGGTTTAAACTAGAGGCAACTCGCGGTACAGCAACGGCACTTTATGATGCAGGTATCACTGATGTTGATATCGTGAATAAAGTATCTGAAGGTCGTCCTAATATTGTTGATGCGATTAAAAATAGTGAATATGTGTATATTGTAAACACGACTGAAGGTCGTCAAGCCATCACCGATTCAGTCTATATTCGAAAAGAAGCCTTAGCGAACAAAGCGACTTACACGACGACATTAAATGCAGCTTTTGCTACTATCCAAGCAAAAGAAGCCGATGATAGAGCACGTGTAACTTCGGTTCAAGAGCTTCATCAACGTATTAAGTAATTGATAAGTCAACCATTTTAGGTGACTTTGAGCATATAAAACTATATTATATGTGGCAATTGAGAACGTTTTAAAAGTGCGCCTTAATGGCGCATTTTTTATCGATTATTTATATTAACAATTAAAAAAATAGATATTAAAT
This sequence comes from Glaciecola sp. HTCC2999, assembly GCA_949498985.1. Taxonomy (GTDB): domain Bacteria; phylum Pseudomonadota; class Gammaproteobacteria; order Enterobacterales; family Alteromonadaceae; genus Opacimonas. The sequence continues at coordinate 12,372 of CATECQ010000003.1, read as the reverse complement.
GGAGCCAGAGCAATGACTCAATATCCTATGACTGCACATGGAGCAGAAATGCTACGTGCTGAATTACAAGAATTAAAATCTGTGAAACGTCCAGAAATTATAACTGCCATTGCTGAAGCACGTGAGCATGGGGATTTGAAAGAGAATGCTGAATATCATGCTGCGCGCGAACAACAAAGTTTTTGTGAAGGCCGTATCCAAGATATTGAAGCAAAATTATCAAACGCCCAAATCATTGACGTCACTAAAATGGAAAATACGGGAAAGATTATTTTTGGTACAACTGTCACACTCATTAATTGTGAAACTGATGATGAAATTACTTACAAGATAGTCGGTGATGATGAAGCGGATATTAAAAATAACCTCATTTCTGTCAATTCTCCGTTCGCTAGAGGGTTAATTGGTAAAATGATTGATGACGTTGCGAATATTCAAACACCAAAAGGTGCAGTGGAATTTGAAGTGATTGAGGTACAGTACATTTAAGTTGTAAAAAAGAGGGAGTGTTGATAACTCAATATAACTATTTGGTTATCTAGACACTCGCTCAAGTGCCATTTCTAGGGCCGCAGTGCGCGACTGAGTGAAATTTTCATCACGTAAACGAGTATGTAGACCCAACTTCTGTAACTTTTCTTTTGCTTTAGCGGTATGGACGACAACATAGACGGTTTTATTTTTATCTAACGCTTCTTCAATCACATTCTCTAACGATAAAGTAATCGTGTCATCGAGAATGGATACATCACTAAGATCAATAATGACTACATCATGGTTTTCAATATTTTTACGTTCACGCGCTAAGGCTTTCGATACTCCGAAAATCATTGCGCCAGATAGGTAAAAGAATAATACTTTACCTTGGGCTTGATTTAATAAACGACGCTGCTGTGGATCAAGTGGGTTACGATCATCGACATCGGACATGGCTTTGATATTTTTAGATTGACTCGCTGATAGTTTTTCGATGGTAATAACATTGGCAATGAATACACCGATCCCTACTGCGACGATCAAGTCGACAAACACCGTTAGTAGTAATACTGCATACATGATCACTGTGGAGTGGCGAGAGACGCGGTGAGCACGTTTAATAAAGCTCCAATCGAGTATATCGACACCTACTTTAACGGCGATACCCGCTAATACTGCAAGAGGAATACTTTCAATTAAGGAAGCTGCGCCAAATACGGCAATAATAAGAACCAGTACACGAATGACACCAGATAATGCAGTGCGTCCACCTGATTGAATATTGACGACAGTACCCATAGTCGCACCTGCACCCGGTAAACCGCCAAATAGCCCCGACATGATATTACCTAAGCCTTGACCAACGAGTTCTTTATTCGATTTATGCTCTGTTCTTGTTAAATTATCAGCAATCACTGATGTTAACATCGAATCAATACAACCCAACATGCCAAGGACAATCGCATCGAGTAACATCACGCGAACTTGGTCTTGAGTAAATGAAGGGATGATCATATTGGGTAAAGTAATATCAATTTCACCGATACGTTGGATGGGATTATTACCAATAGCAAAAACTGAAATTAAACTGATAGCGATAAGTGCAATCAGTTGTGGGGGGATACTTTTCTTCACCTTCGCCGGCGTGAAAAATAAAATCAATAAGGTCATACAGAATAATACCAGTTCAACGGTAACGATATTACTGAATAACTCAGGTAATGAAAATAGTGTACCTAAGACACCACCACTAGGAGAGTTTTGACCCAATGCGGGGGCAAGTTGTAAAATAATTAAAATTAAACCGATACCAGACATGAAACCTGACACCACTGAATAGGGCATCAGAGTGATATATTTGCCTAGTTTTAAAAAGCCAAACATTATTTGAAATAAACCGGCAAGCATAACAACGGTAAACGCCATTGCCATACCATTCTCTGGATTCGCTGCAACTAATGACATTACGACGGCTGTCATAACAACTGTCATGGGACCAGTAGCTTCAGAAATCAGTGTTGATGTACCGCCAAATAAAGAAGTAAATAGACCAATGATAATGGCACCATAAAGACCGGCTTCTGCGCCAGCACCTGAGGCGACCCCGAATGTTAATGCGAGTGGTAAAGAGACAATAGCAGCAGTTAAACCACCTAATGCATCGCCTTTTAGGTTATCGAAAGTGAGTCTATTGAGAGATAACATATTGTTTAAACTATTCTTTTTTTGAATGATTGCTGGGGTATTGTTTCAAGTCGGACCCATAAGATCAAGCCCGACCACTTTAGCGATTGAAAAGGCAATAAAGACGTTATTTCTCGTGTTTGACGATGATCCCATCTTTAATTACGACAGGAATGTGTTCTAATAGTGTTAAATCATTCATTACATCGCCTTTGACGGCAATAATGTCAGCGATTTTACCAGTATCAATACTGCCTAACAGGTTACTTTTGCCTAATAAATCAGCAGGATGTAACGTGGCTGCTTGTATCACTTCCATTGCAGACATACCAAAGCGAACCATACGGGAAAGTTGACGTGCATTATCACCATGAGGATACACCCCAGCATCAGAACCAAATATCATGTTAACCCCAGCTAAATGTGCATTTGTAAAACTAGCACGCTGACGTTTACCAACAGTACGTTCTTTGGCCAAGGATTCTTCTAAAATACCTGCTTTTTCACCTTCACCTAAAATGTATTCTGTAACATAAATATCCATTGATAAATATGTTCCCATTTCTTTAGCAAGTGCAATGGCCTCTTTATCTAAAAAGCTCGCATGTTCAACCGAATCCACACCTGCACGGATCGCATTTTTGATGCCATCCGTACCATGCGCATGAGCTGCTACTGTTAAACCGCGCAGATGAGCTTCAGTAATAAGGGCTTGCATTTCTTCAAAAGAAAATTGTTGTGCACCGACTTTGGTGCCTTTGGATAGCACACCACCGGTGGCACAAAACTTAATCACATCCGCACCATATTTGATGTTTTGACGCACTTTCGCACGCACTGCCCAAGGACCATCTGCAACACCTTCTGACGTTGCTTTATATTCAAAAGGTAATAAATTATTATCACAATGCCCACCTGTAACACCAATGGAAGGGCCTGAAACATACATACGTGGACCTATTATATCACCATCATTAATGGCATCTCTTAATGCAACATCGGCGTAACCTGGAGCACCCACATTTCGTACTGTGGTAAAACCAGACATTAAAGTGGCTCGGGCATTTTTAACACCTGTAATAGCGCTACGCGGTGTTGATACTTTTAAACGGCGATATCCATGAATATTTGCATCAGATGTTAAATGCACATGCATATCCATTAAACCAGGTAATAAAGTGTGACCGGATAAATCTATAAAAGAAGCTTCTTCAGGGAGAGTTTTTGAACCTTGTTTCCCAACATACTGAATGACATTATTTTCAATAATCACTATTGGGTTGTTTACAATTTTACTGTTTTGGACATCGACTAATGCATCTGCTTTTATGACGGTAATCGCTGCTTGTGAAACGAAAGAAAGCCCTAATGACGAAATAAAAATTAATACCCAAAAAAGTGAATTGAATGTGTACTTGTTTGTTGCTGTCATATTAATTTTTCCTAAATAAAATATTTCGATAATTTAGCTTTTATGGTTACGCGTAATTACTTTAGACCACAAAAATAAGGCCATCCACAAAACGCACATTATCACGTTTAAGTTATCACCAAAGCGTCGATAAAACGTTTTAGAAGGACTTATGTTGACTTCATCAACTAACATTCCTACTTCGAATTGAGGAAGTTGAGACTGTATCTTTCCTGTGTGATTGATAATACCGGTTATTCCATTATTGGTCACGCGAAGAACGGGCAAACCAAATTCTAAGGCGCGCATTTGTGCGATCTGCATATGCTGATGTGGACCGTTAGAATCGCCAAACCATGCATCATTTGAGACGGTGATTATAGCATGAGAATCGGAAGTAATATTTGCACGTATTTGCCTAGGAAACACAATTTCAAAACATATTGCAGGAACGAGATGAATACTGTTAGCAATAAGATTATCTTGAATGAATTCACCACGTGTAAAAGATGACATTGGTAAATCAAATATTGGAGCAATGCCTCTTAACCAATTCTCTAATGGAATAAACTCACCTATTGGTAATAAATGATGTTTAGCAAAGCGATTATTGTGATTGTAATAATATTGTGGCAACTCAGAGTGTGTGTGTGTTTTACCTAAACCAATAAGCTGATTCAATATGTGATTTTTACCCATATCAAAATTGACGATACCGGTAATTAATCCGGTTTGAGTATTGAATGCTTGCTGGTCAAGTTGACGTAAAAATAATTGTGCTTCTGATTCAAGTTTAGGGATGGCAGCTTCTGGCCAAATTACGATATCTTGCTCCCATAATCCTTGGCTTAAAGTGAGGTATTTATCCATAATGGGTTGATCTAATTCAGGCAACCAACGCATTGACTGTTCAATATTACCCTGCACCAAACCGACGCTAAAAGTATTAAACTTATCATCCATCTCTTTAGATTCAAAAGAGTATGCTGCCATGCTGCCTAATACGACAATACCGATAATACCCATATAGGCTAGGCGTTTTGTATCGGGTGCGTTGAAAGGATATTCTGTATTGGAATGGCTGCGTGTATGAATGATCACTGCTATATTGGCACAAAGCATAATAATAACGGAAGTGACACCTGTCTCACCTATAATCGGGGCAAAATATGCTAATGGGGTATTAAGCTGTGTGTACCCTAAAGATAACCAAGGAAAACCAGTGAATAGTATACTGCGTAAGTATTCCATTGCGCTCCAAGCAAGTGGGGCAACAGCGATAAAAGCTAGCAGACCATAACGACCCTGGATCCAATGTATGAGTTGACCAACCCCCATCACAAAAAGTGCCAGATAACTGACTAATACCAACATCATCAATAAAGAGACGATAAGCGGTACACCACCGAATTCAGCAATACTCACATGCACCCAACTAATACCAGCACCAAACCATCCTAAACCAAATAAAAAGCTAATCTGCTTAGGCTTTGATGTGCGCAGTAGTAATACGAAAAAAGCACATACTGAAAAGAATGTAACAGGATAATTGAATGGGGCAAAACCTAAGGTCAGTGATAACCCAAGTCCAAGTGACAATAGTCTTTGAAACCAAGGATTATCCAATCTATCCATATTTAAGTGTTGGCCTCGGGTAAAGTCACTTTTAGCTGCTGGATACGGCGTTTATCAGAATTTGTGACTTTAAACTCGATGTTATTCAGTGTGATTTTATCACCGGTTTCTGGCATATGCCCAAAGCCTTTAAGAATAATACCAGCAATGGTATCGGCTTCTTCTTCGTTAAATTGAGTCTCAAAAAAAGCATTAAATTCACTCACAGGCGTCAGTGCTTTAACAGAGTAAGTGTGCTTGTTTAATGGGCGAATACCGTCTGTTTCTTGCTCGTCAGCATCGTGTTCATCTTCGATTTCGCCAACAATGAGTTCCAATATATCCTCGATGGTAACCAAGCCTGACACACCGCCATATTCATCAACCACAATAGCCATATGATAGCGCTGCTGACGAAAGTCTTTGAGAAGTACATCAACCCGTTTTGATTCAGGTACAATGACCGATTCACGTAATATATCTTTGACTACGAGTTCTTTTTCTTTATCAAAGACATAAGCCAGTAAATCTTTCGCTAATAATATCCCTTCAATATGGTCTTTATCTTCTGAAATAACAGGAAAACGAGAGTGAGCTGACTCAATGACTTGGGGTAAAAGTGTATCAGCGGTTGCGTTGACATCAATTGTAATCATCTGAGCACGTGGGATCATAATATCACGTACTTTCATTTTATTGACTTCGATAACCCCTTCAATCATTTCACGGGTTTGAGGATTAATGACATCATTGAGCTCGGCTTCAGTGATGACGTCGACAAGTTCTTCATGGTTTGTCGGTTCTGGGCTAAAGGTGTCTTTCAGTTTCTCGAACCAACCTTTAGGTGCAGAACCGTTCGTAGAGTGGGGGTTGTCGTCGCTCATGATGCGTAATTATTCTCAGTTAAGTATAAATTATAGGGTATTTAGGGTTTAAATTAATCAACTTGGTAGGGATCGTCAATCCCTAATTTGTCTAATATTTCAATCTCATGATGTTCCATAATATCAGCTTCAGTCTTTTCGATATGGTCAAAGCCTAATAAATGCAAGATACCATGAACAATTAAGTGTTGATAATGATGAATTATTAATTTGTGTTGTTCCGCCGCTTCTTGTTGCACAACAGTATCACAAATCACTAAATCTCCAAGTAAGGAAGATTCAATGAAATCCGGAAGCTCAGCAGGAAAAGAAAGTACGTTAGTGGGTTTGTCTTTACCACGATAGGCATGATTTAACGTCTGAGACTCAGCGCTCTCAACAAATCGGATAGTGAGTTCACCCACATTGTTGTTATGGCTGTTTAACACGGCATATACCGTCTGAATAATTAACTCATCGGTTAACGCTGACTGGATTTTTGAGGCTTCCAGTGTATCGGTTAACGCCCATTGTATGTCAACATCAATAGAAGCATTATTCACTGGCATCACGTTGAGCTCTCGCTTCAGCTTCAGCCGCTTTTTTCTCAGCTCGTATTTTAGCCTGAACTTCATCGTGTTTTTCATATGCTTGAACAATACGCGCAACCACCGGATGACGAACAACATCTTGTGCATTGAAGAAATTAAATGATATTTCTTCTACTTCTGGCAGTACTTCAATACTGTGTCTCAATCCAGAGCGGACACCACGAGGTAAATCAATTTGTGTAATATCGCCGGTAATGACTGCTTTAGAATTAAAACCGATACGTGTTAAGAACATTTTCATTTGTTCTGCAGTAGTATTTTGGCTTTCATCTAAAATAATAAAAGCATCATTGAGGGTACGACCACGCATGTAAGCTAATGGTGCGATCTCAATAACGTTTCGCTCAATGAGTTTTTCGACTTTTTCAAATCCTAACATCTCAAATAATGCATCATATAAAGGACGCAGATACGGGTCGACTTTTTGGGATAAATCACCCGGTAGAAAACCGAGTTTTTCACCTGCTTCAACCGCTGGACGGGTAAGTAATATACGACGGATGTCTTGACGTTCTAAGGCATCTACGGCACAGGCTACGGCCAAATAGGTCTTGCCGGTACCAGCGGGTCCGATGCCAAATGTAATGTCGTGATTAATAATATTCGCGACGTACTCTGCTTGGTTTGGATTACGTGGTTTAACGACACCCCGTTTAGTTTTGATATGCACCTGTTTACCGTATGGATTATCATCTTCGGTAGTTTGATCTAGAATTCGTTGAGATTGGATAGCAAGATGGATATCCTCTGGTGCGAGTTCTTTTATGAGATCCTTTACAGGAGCCGTTTCAACATAAAGTTGCGTTAGCAGTTCACCTGCGACTTTAATTACATGCGCACTGCCAATGAGCTTAAATACATTATTACGATAAGTGATTTCAACGCCCAAGCGGCGCTCAAGCTGTTTAATGTTATTATCATAAGGACCACACAGACTGGCCAAACGCTTATTATCTTCTGGGGCTAATACAATTTCACTTACGTCTAAATTACTCAAAAATGCCTCGATAGGTCGTAAAATTAAGCTTGATGGTTAGGGGTGACAATATTCACGCCTAATGTTTTAGCTTGCTTTTGTAAAATACTTTGGGGTGAAACCGCGATACGTAATCCCATATCTGCTTCACGACGAATAACATCACCACGTAAAGAATTACTGTAAACATCGGTCACTTTGACATCAACGAACTGGCCAATCATGTCTGGTGTGCCTTCAAAATTTACAACGCGATTATTTTCAGTACGTCCAGTAAGCTCCATTGGATTTTTCTTTGAAGGACCTTCAACTAAAATTCGTTGCTCAGTATCCATCATATTTCGTGCAATACGTTGGGCACTTTGGTTAATGCGTTCTTGTAAGATCCATAAACGTTGTTTCTTTTCTGCTTCGGTAACATCGTCTGGAAGATCGGCTGCAGGAGTACCGGGTCTTGCTGAATAGATAAAGCTAAAACTTAAATCATATTCAATGTCATTGATGAGTTTCATTGTATCGGCAAAATCCTGTTCAGATTCGCCGGGAAAGCCAATAATGAAGTCAGATGACATCGAAAGGTTAGGTCTGATTTTTTTTAAGGCTCGGATTTTTGACTTGTATTCAACGGCGGTATGACCACGTTTCATTAGGTTTAAAATCCGATCTGAGCCGCTTTGGACGGGTAGATGTAAGTGATCTACTAATTCAGGAATAGAGGCATAAGCTTCTATAATATCATCTGTAAATTCGACAGGATGAGATGTGGTATAACGAATACGGTCAATTCCATCAATTGAAGCAATTAATTCAAGTAATTCAGCAAAACGACAAATGCTGCCATCAAAATGAGGCCCACGGAATGCGTTAACGTTCTGACCTAATAAATTAACTTCACGAACGCCTTGTTCTGCAAGTTGCGCAACTTCAAGTAAGACATCATCGACGGGGCGAGATACTTCTTCACCTCGAGTATAAGGAACCACACAAAACGTACAATATTTAGAACAACCTTCCATAATTGAGACAAATGCACTAGGCCCTTCAGCGCGAGGCTCAGGTAAACGATCAAATTTTTCTATTTCTGGAAAGCTGACATCAACGACACTCTGTGAACCGCCTTTGATCTCTTTTATCATTTCGGGTAAGCGATGTAATGTTTGTGGACCAAATATAATATCAACAAAAGGAGCACGTTGACGGATATGGTCGCCTTCTTGAGAAGCTACACATCCACCCACACCGATAATTAAATCGGGATTATCATTTTTGAGGTTTTTCCAGCGCCCTAATTGATGAAATACTTTTTCTTGGGCTTTTTCACGGATAGAACATGTGTTTAACAAAATCACATCAGCATCTTCAGCTTCTTGTGCTAACGTATAGCCGTGGGTCGCATCTAATAAATCTGCCATTTTTTCAGAGTCATACTCGTTCATTTGGCAGCCCCAAGTTTTGATATATAATTTTTGGCTCATGGATGGGCTTTCTGTCATTAATTATAAGCGCTATTTTAGCTTGATATTGAGCTAATGACTAGTGTTGCACGTAATTGGTTCTACTAGCATAATACGTTTAATCATTTGCACAGGTTGGAAGATTTTGTGCATCATCAAGGAATTACATGACTCAGATACAAACACAATACTTAGTTGTAGGTGGCGGGATGGTTGGAACCGCCATGGCACTTGGTTTAGCCCGTATGGATAAACGCGTTGTGTTATTAGAAGCATTTCCTGCTGAACCCTTCGAGCCTTCACAACCACCAGATTTACGTATGTCTGCATTAGCAGAAGCAAGTGTTGAGTTTTTAACCGATTTAGGCGCATGGTCCGCAATTGAGTCAAAACGTACCCGGCCTTACTCTAGTTTAGCGGTATGGGACCATCCTCTTGCTCGAACAGAGTTTCAAGCTCAGGATATTGGAGCTGAACGTTTAGGAGTGTTTGTTGAAAATCGAATTACGCAACTCGGTTTATCACAGACTCTATTAGACTACGACAACTGCATAGTTATTAATGCTAAAGCCATAGAGACTGATGCACGCTCAGGCACTGTAGTTTGCGACGATAATACACAGATCATTGCTCAGCATATAATTGCTGCTGATGGTGTACATTCGGGTGTTCGTAAAGCAGCAGGCATAACGACCCAAGGGTGGCAATATGGACAGCAAGCATTAGGTATTACGATCCAAACCGAATATGACACTGAATTAGCTCAAACAGATGCTCAACAAATGACATGGCAGCAGTTTACTCCTTCAGGTCCACTGGCTTTTTTACCGATGCACGAAAATTATGCGTCCTTGGTTTGGTATGATTCTCCTGAGCGTATTGCGCAATTATCACAATTATCAAATGCAGCATTACATGATGAAATCGTTCAGCATTTCCCACCAGAAGTTGGCAAATTTACGGTACTGAATGCCACTGCTTTCCCTCTAACTAGGATGCATGCTGTGCGTTACATTAAGCATAAAGTCACCTTGATTGGTGATGCTGCACATGCGATTAATCCATTAGCCGGGCAGGGGGTAAATTTGGGCTTTCAAGATGTGAAGTGTTTACTTGATGTGATCCGCCAAGAAGGCAATTGGATCAGTGATTATGAAAAACCACGTCAGCGTGCAAATTTGTTAATGACCAGTGCAATGGATGGTTTTTATTTCGCTTTTTCAAATCACAATCCTGTTTTGAAAGCAGTCCGTAATTTAGGCCTATTTACTGCTGATAGAGGCGGTAAACTAAAACATGCCGTGATGAAAAAAGCTATGGGAATTTAATGTTATGACAATTATTTATATTTTAGCCATTTTGTTTGTTTCACTGTTTGTGTTAGTGAAGGCCTTAGAAAACTCAAAAATGCAGATATCAGATGAAAGCACCAGTAAGCTAAGTCGTTGGTTTATGCCGTTAGTTGGCGTGTTATTAGTCGTGCAACTAATCATGATGGCATTTCGTGATTAGTTGCTAGCAATAGAAAAAGGGTTATTTACCCCAAATCCCTTTTTCGGTATTACCTTGGATCTCACAATCCCCATCATTGTATTGTATAGTTTCTTTGCGTTCTAATTTCCCGATGTAATCTTTGGTAATAGATACGATAGTAGGGGTCATTAAAACAATGGCTGTGATATTAATGACTGTCATCATGCCCAATGCCATATCTGCTGCGGCCCATACTTTTGGCAAAGCTGCCATCGAACCCCATAAAATCATCAACAAGTAACCTGCAGTGTAACAACCACGACCTAGCTTATTATCCAGTTTAAACATATGCAGATTACTTTCACCGTACGCATAATTGGCGACGACAGAGGTAAATGCAAAGAGTGCAATAGCGGCTGCAACAAAATCACTGCCATATTCACCAAGATGAAATTCCATCGCTGATTGGGTTAACCGGATCCCTTCCATTTGTTCACCTGAGCTACCACCTGCTAATAAAATGATAAAAGCGGTTGCAGTACATAAAATCATTGTATCAACAAACACGCCAAGCATCTGTACATACCCTTGAGATGCTGGATGATTAGGATTAGGAGTTGCACTGGCTGCTGCATGTGGAACACTACCAGAACCTGCTTCATTAGAATACAACCCACGCTGCACACCATTGGCAATCGCGGCGCCAAACGTTCCTGCAACGGCTTCTTGAAGACCAAATGCTTGTAAAACAATATCGGTTAGTACACCCGGCAATAATTCAATATTAATGATCATAATGATCAGCGCTACTGAGACATATGCTACGCCCATAAATGGGACAACCCATTGAGCAAAGTTAGCAATGGCTCTAAGCCCACCAACAACTATAAGAGCGGCTAAGATAATGATAACTAATCCAGAATAAAGCGTATCGATTCCATAGGCATTATTCAGAGCATCGGTAATGGTATTGGCTTGCACCGCAGAAAATATGAAACCATATCCTAAAAATAAACATAGCGAAAAGAGCACGGCTAACCAACGTTTTTTTAAACCTTGTTGAATATAATACGCAGGCCCACCGCGATATTCACCGTTAGCATCTTTAACTTTATATAGTTGACCTAACACACTTTCTGCAAATCCTGTGGCCATCCCTAAAAACGCAATCACCCACATCCAAAAAATCGCTCCAGCACCGCCAAGTGAAATAGCCACAGCAACACCGGCTAAGTTACCTGTTCCAACGCGAGCCGAGAGAGAAGTACACAACGCTTGGAAGGATGAAATACCGGCTTTATCTGATCCCGTCGAATGACGCATGATACTAAACATATGCGTGAAGTATTTGATTTGAATAAAACCTAATTTCCAGGTAAAGAAAATACCGCCTAACAGAAGCATGTAGATGAGGACTTGGCCTCGACCCCATAGCACCATATTAATTGAATCGATGATATCGCTGATCATTGTTTTATTCTTATTTTACGTCTTTAAATAGTGAGTTAATTGTATGATAAAAATAGGGATAAACCGAATATAAATAGATGTAACGATTAAAATAAAGGAATATGTTACAGATATGAGAGAATGGCTGGGGTAGCAGGACTCGAACCTACGGATGGCGGGATCAAAACCCGCTGCCTTACCAACTTGGCTATACCCCAACAGAAGAGAAAGAAAATAAGAGAGAATGGCTGGGGTAGCAGGACTCGAACCTACGGATGGCGGGATCAAAACCCGCTGCCTTACCAACTTGGCTATACCCCAACAATGGTGCGGAAGGAGAGACTTGAACTCTCACGCCGTG
>CATECQ010000002.1 GCA_949498985.1 Glaciecola sp. HTCC2999 | reverse complement strand
TCTTCAAATACGGCGGTCACTTGAGACAAGCCATAACGAGATAGTGAACGGGTATAATCCAAGTTTGGTAAACCCGCTAGAGCGTTTTCTACCAAAAAGGTGATGCGTTGTTCAGTTTCAAGTGGCGAATAACCAGTTGCTTGTGTATTAATTTGTACTTGGACATTGGTGATGTCGGGTACGGCGTCGATAGGCAGCTTTTGATAACTAAATAAGCCAAAACCAATGACTAAAAAACTCAGCATCAAAAATATACCGCGCCTGTCTATTGCGGTGCGAATAATGGAAGCTAGCATGTTAAGCCTCCTTTAAAGCCTTGCAGTGGCAAACATGTATATTCCGATCGAATTGAGGCATTAATGATCATGACCGGCCTCCGATTTTTCCAAATCTGCTTTGATCAGGTAACTGTTGGTAACCACAACAAGCTCACCTAATTCAATGCCGCTGATGACTTCAATAAAGCGACCATCCGTCACACCAAGCTGCACGGGGCGTGGTTTATATTCATTATCATAACTAACAAATACCACTTGCTTGTCTTCATACTCTTGCACGGCAGTAACAGGCACCATATGACTTACGGCCTTAGTGGTGGTGGTTACCTGCGCCTTTACCAAGGTGCCTAATGGCCAATAACCACTGCTATTATCCACAGTGACGTTAGCAAGCGAATGCGGGCTACCATCGGCCGAAGGTGTCAGGTAAGCAATTTCAGATAGCTGTTCAAAGTTTGCATGCCTTAATTCAACAGCTTGTCCTACCTTTATTTTGGAGAGGTGCTGTGAGAACACGGTTAACTGTGCCCACACATTCTTGTAATTGGCTAATGAAAAAAGTACTTGTCCGTTTGATAACTCACCGTTATTGGCATGCCGCGCTATTACGTTGCCTTCAAAGGGAGAAACAATCGAGTAGCTTTTTAAGCTCTTATTTGATTCTACGACCGCTAAAACATCTCCTTTTTTAACTGTGTCGCCAATATTGACTTTGACATCTTTGATCACACCGTCAAAACGTGCTCTGATATGACTCAATGAACCCGGATCTGCACTTATTCGCCCATAGAGTGTGGTCGAAAGTGAAATGTCGCCAGCGATGACATTTGCGGTGGTAATCCCATTTTGCAAAGCCGTCTCATCACTCATGGTAACGACTTCACCAGCGTGTTTATCGTCCTCATGAGAATCACCGCCTGCTTGTTTGTCTCCCGCGCTTACCGTCCCATGTATCATCATTAGCGTGACGCTTAAAATGAGTGCTTTTAATATTGTGAATGTTTTTAATTGCGTAAATTTATTCATGATCGTTACTTCTTCTCGAAATGTTGGATGGCTGCTGCATAGTGATGTTGTGGTCTAGCTTTTTGGAAGCATTGCTCTTTGCAGTATCCGTTTTTGCAGTGCCGCTTTGTGGAGCCTTAAGTGCAAGACCGGTAAGCGTTTCAATTTCTGTTTTGCTTAGGTGCACTTGAGACGCCGCCTCGATTAATGTCAGGCGCGTATTTAAGAATTCTTGTCGAGTAGATACCCATTCCAAATAGCTAAATCTGCCATCTAAATAAGCGCTTTCGACTAAATCCAAGGCTTCTGCAAGAGGCGGTATGACGGTTTGTTGAATAGCGTCAACTTCTAATAATGCGCGGGTGTGCTCACCTAAGGCCTGATTAACTGAATGCAATAGACTGCGCACATTGCTCTGTTTTTGCACCTCTATTGCATCAAGGCGAGCTTTTTGCGCCTCGTATTCACCTAGGTTTCGTTTTTGTTGAAACAATGGCACGCTGATCCCAGCTATTAAAGTCGTTTCATCAATACCTTGTATTCGTCGAACACCCGCTGACCACTCAATGTCAGCTCGATTGTTGGCTTGCACTAACCTAAGCTGCGCTGCTTGAACACGGTTTTGTTTTGCGAACAACTCTATATGCGGACTGCTTTGGATAGCGGTCGAAAGCGTCTCGAATGAGCCAATGTCTTGAAACGCAAAAAGTTGACCTTCCACTCGCTTAAAAGTGGGCGTTTGTTCGCCCCACATGATGGCAAGACTACGCATTGCAAATTGAAGACTTTCTTGAGCTAATTTAACATCGAGTTTTGCTTGGGCTAGCGCGGCTTGGGCGCGTTTTTGCTCTAGCAATGGTGACGCGCCTGCATCAACCCGCTTAGCAACTGCGTTATAAGTATAGAGTGCAAGTGTCTCTGCATCGTTTTTCACGTCTAAGGTGGCCTGAAATACAAGTGCTTCGATGTAACGACGATTCAGCTCGCCAAGGACATCTAATGTGCGTATTTTCTTTTCCACCTCTTGTTGTATTTTACGCTCAGAGAGTACGTTCAATCTTGCGCTAGGCTTGTCATTGAGCTGTAACACAGATGACAAAGTTAAACTGACTTCAAGCTCCTTAATGCCCGATACCTCGCCGGTTCCCATAAAGTTCTCTAGTTCAACCCCAGCGTTCAGTGCGGGTTTAAGCGCGGCGGTTTTTGATTCACCGTCAATTGCTCGCTGTCTAAATTCAAACTCATATAAACTTGGATTATTGGCAAGTGTAAGTCTTACCGTATCTTCAAGGCTCAGCGTTTCTCGCATAGGCGCTTGAACACCATCATCTATATAGCGATTAGTTTGTACCGCTTGAGCGGTAAGTGGGCTCAACGTTAAGCCCAATGCGCAAGCAAACGCAATGGCGCGTACATGCACAAAAATATGAAACATTTTCATTAGAACATCCTAATAATTTATCAATATTCAGCGTCGCGAGAGTCATCAACGCGACACTATCGAAAGCGATATTAGGATAGTGTTTTGGGTGGGCGTAGTAATCGGTTGATGGGTGCGTCGATAATCGCATCCAAATAATTAAAATTGTGGATAGATACCACAGCTTGTAGATTGTTGATGTTGTGCTGACCTAACCACTGCGCATGCGTGCCGTGGCAGTGGCCACAATGATGGCAATCGGCAGGGTTATGGTGATCTGCTTTTGCTGACTCACCAAGCACTTTAATTGGAATATCATTTGACGCCTGATTGTGCTCTGAATGCTGGTGTTCATGTTGCAGATGTTGTGTATCGATTGCATGAAAATCTAAGGAATTGGCCACAGCAGAAAACGACTGAAAGAGTATCAGCGAGATCATGATGTAACTTAGACGTTTTAAATTTTTCATGAGTACTAGTCTACCAAGCCTATTTCACTTCGTCACGACATTGTTCATCGGCAAATTCTATTTCGACTGTAGTGTGTTCAAAGTCGTACTTTGCTAATGATGTTTGTACGCTATGCTTCAATGTCTGGATGTGCTCAATGTTCACCTCACCCTGTAAAACAAGATGGACTGTCATTACATTTCGCTCGCCGTCTAAAGACCAAATATGAAAATGATGGAGGTCACTTACCTTATCATTTGCAAGCAAATCGTTTCGGATTTTTGACATTTGCTCCTCATCTGGCGTTGCCTGTAAAAATAGCATCAGGGTTTCTTTTAGGTTACGAAACACATTGAAGAGGATGAACAAAGTAAAGCCAATGGACAGGATGGGATCTAAAATCGCCCATGGCTTAAACATTAAGACGATCGATACAATAAACACTGCCACCCAACCGAGCACATCTTCTAGCAAGTGCCAATTAAGCACTCGTTCGTTTAATGACGTTCCTTCACTTAGTTTATAAGCGGCAAAACCGTTTACTGCCATACCAAAAATAGATAAAGCTAACATCCCCTCTACTTGGGGCATTTCAGGCTCTGCTAAACGAGGGACTGCTTCAAACAATATCCAAATAGAGCCGACCGTTAGCACTAAACCGTTAATCAACGCGCTCAATAAAGAAAAGCGTTTATATCCATATGAGAAGGTTTTATTAGCTGATTTATCGCTAAGCTTGTTCAATCCCCACGCTGTGCCAATTGACAGACTATCGCCGAGGTCATGTACCGCGTCTGCCATGATAGCGGTGCTATTGGTTAGCCAACCACCGATAAACTCGATGATGGTGAACACCACATTTAAAAAGAACGCCCAGCCAATGCGCCTTGAGGCATCGTCAGAATTTCCATCTGAGTGCGTATGGTTATGTGAGTGGTTATGACTGTGCATGTTTAATCTTATCCAAGATTGCTTTATTTGCAGGCGAAACTGGCATGGGCTTGAATGGGCTAACATTTGCACCACCCGTGTTACCCTCTGGTAATAAGCCTATCGCTGTTTTCGTTATGGCACCTATTATTCTAAATATTTGCCCAAATACTTCTTTCATGTTCTTGTGTTTTAATCCAAGTTTCAGCATTTCATAGTGCACTCGGGTATGGTGATAAGTTGAATGCTGACCAATCACATGTGCATCTTCTAAGGCTTTAAATCCTGCATCATCATCTTTATTTGTAAATGCTTGTTGCGCATCTCTTAATTTTTCTTCTACATAAGGTTTTGCTGCTTGCGTGAAATTCATAATGCTTCTCCGATAGATTGACTGTTATTGCGAAGCTCTTGTTTGGCGTCTTTTAATATTGAAATTGCACCGCGTAAAACAATGATAGACACAATAAGGCCAATCACTAAATCGGGCCATCGAGTGTCAAATAGATAAACCGTCACGCCAGCTAATATTACGCCCATGTTGGCAATGACGTCGTTTGCCGAGAAAATCCAACTTGCTCGCATATGTACTTCGCCACTCTTCTGTTTTCTAATGATTAATAAACATATGACGTTGGCGATTAGGGCAACAAAACCCATCCCCATCATTAACAATGACTCTGGATCACTTCCTAATATCGAACGACGAGCAATATCAAATAAAATAATGAGGCCAAGTATTAATTGAAAATAGCCACTTATTTTTGCGGCGTTTGCTTTGAGAATAATGGTTTTGCCCACTGCATAAATACCAATACCATACACGACCGCATCCGCTAGCATATCCAATGAATCTGCGATAAGCGCTGTTGAGTCTGCTAACAGACCTACGCTCATCTCAACCACGAACATCACGGCATTAATGCCTAATAACCAATACAACACCCTTTTTTGTTCTTGGTCTTTGATTTCAATGTCGCACCCACACCCACTCATAAAAAAACACTCGCTTTACTGACTCATTACACAAGTGTAAACTCTATACTTGGTATAGAGTCAAGCGCATCAGGTAAAGTAAAATGAAAATAGGACAGTTAGCAGATAAAACAGGCCTAAGTATCCAAACTATTCGCTTTTATGAACGAAAGGCGTTGTTAGCAGCACCACAGCGCACGCAATCGAATTATCGACTTTACTCGGACGAAGCGCTAAAGCAGTTGCTGTTTATTAAGCAATGCCGAGCGCTGGATATGACGCTTGAAGAGATTAGTCTAGTTCTTGAAACGCGCGCGAACCCGGACAATAGTTGCGAAAGTGTCAATGCGACAATTGATAAGCATATTAAAGATATCGAAAGTCGCATCATTGAGTTGAATGCATTACAAAAGACACTTCTTTCATTTCGTTCAGCTTGTGAGGATGATAAAAAAGTAAAAGACTGCGGGGTCTTACAGCAATTGGATAATATCGTTACTTCTCGAACGTCAACTAATTAAATAATAATAGGACTTGAGTTTTTTACTAAGTGTATAAGCGACAGAGCCTGCTGCCGCTTATTTTGTCTGTCTATTTATGCACGCCGCCACAAATAATAAACAGCAGGCAGCACAATAAGCGTAAGTATTAAGGCGCTGACCATTCCCCCACCATTGGCGCAGCAATGCGGCTCATCACTTCTGATCCCGTACCCGTGCCGTACATGACTGGCAGCAAACCAAATATAATGGAAGTAAACGTCATCATGACCGGCCTTATTCGCATTTGTGAGCCTTCAATCACCGCATTTTTTAAAACATCTTGGTTATAATTGTCGCCTAACTCTTTCACTTTATTGTCTAAATATGCCAGCATAATTATTCCAATTTCCACTGCCACGCCTGCAAGTGCAATAAAGCCAACACCCACGGCGACTGAAAAGTTAAAGTTTTCTAAGTACAGCAACCAAATACCGCCAATTAAGCCTCGACCGCGTTAATTCACTCTTTATTAGCCACTCATCATTGCTAAGTGCTATTTCAATCGTATCTTGAAGCGTTAACGTTTGCTGTGGTTGGTTTGAGGGTGATTGCGCTAATAGACAGGATGACTGAATAAAGACTAAACCAGCGATAAAGGTTTTAGCTGTTTTGTATGACTGTGCTTTGTAGGGTTTAAACGTATGGTGTTGAGACCATATTTGCTTGTTTTTTTGAAATAATGTAAACATAAAACTTACTCGTAGAATAAATGAGTGTAACAACGATAGTGAACATGCAGGCGCACTTTACAAAAGGCGCAAACCTATTAGACGCGTTTGCTGAAATAAGCGAGCTTCACTGGCCCTCTCCTTCACAACACGACGTAGTAGAAGTCATGTCACAACAGTCCATTTGGCATGGCATGATTTGCGCCATATCAGTCATCATTTCATGCGAGCTTTGGTAAGTGTTAGACAACATTTCCATACCACAATCTTGCATGGGCGGCGCAAAAGCAAATGCATTGCCAAGCTGTGATGTCAGCAAGGCAACGATTATTATTTAGCTTTTCACTACACAATGTCTTTTCATGTTTTTATTATAAACAAAATTTTACCGTTGGATAAGTTCGTTTGGATAGTAGTCTCAGCGTGTCAGTGAATATGTCCATCTCAATAAGATGCATCCTAGATTATCATCCATATCGCCGCACCAACCATCACTGTATTTTCAGAAAATGAAACAAAGCCCAATGGCACATTTGATCCACCTCCTACACACGCACATTTTAAGTCTCGTTTATCGATATACACTGCTTTAAACACTGAAATACCACCCACGCCGCCAATAAACAACATTAGCGGAACCGAGATGTATGGAAATAAACCGCTAACCATTAAAAGCCCAGCGGTGACTTCTGCAAACGGATACACAAAGGCGTACGGCACATAACGGCGTGCTAATATGTCATACCCTAAAAAGCCATTCACGAACCCGTCGATATTTTGCAACTTGAGTAAACCAAGCATAATCATCGACAGACCGATAAAGAGCATGATGGTATCTGCAACTTGAAAAGCAGAGGATGATTGAAACGATAAACCGGCCGCCAATAATGCGGCAATGGAAAATAATGCACCCACGGGGAAATATGAGGTATCGTCTTCTTTTTTAGATTTACCGAAGAAACGTTCTAAATCTTCAAAACCGCCGATTCTTTTTTCATCAATAATAACTTGCGGTGTTGTTTCAACATCAAGCTTATCTTTTATTTTTTCTATCTCTTCACGACTCTTTAGAACCCTATCGTCAACATGATAGTTTTGCCGCTTAAGTAAATCCTTAGCTCTTAAACCAAAGGGGCAAGTATGCTTTGCGGTTTCCATTCTATACAATGTTGCTGTTTTACTCATAAATAACCTTTGTCTTAATTTACGATAACACGCATGATAAACTACGTAGTTAGGTACGGAGTCAAGAGGTAAAAAAATGAAAATTAGTGAACTTGCCAACAAAGCGAATGTGAGCGTCGAAACAATACGTTATTACCAACGCGAGCAATTATTAGACATACCTTCAAATCAAACTGGTATTCGTCAATATGCACTATCGCACATAGAAAAATTGCAATTTATAAAAAATGCAAAGTTAGCAGGTTTTTCTATTGCTGAAATCAAGCAACTTATACAGTTCGATTCTGTGAAAGACAGAACAACGATACTGGCGCTTTCAGAACACAAGAAGAAAGATTTACAAATAAAAATACAAGAATTGAAAAGCGCAATGACGTTTTTGCAATCGTTGGTCAAGCAATGCAAATTGAGTGAACAACCCGAATGCCCAATTTTAGAAGGGTTGAAAGGAGACTGCTAAGAAGCCATTGTTTAATTACTACTATAAAAGAAGTAGTTAATGGTCTCGCATAAGGTCAAATGAGTTATTGTAGCATTGTTATTTAACTTTTAATCGCGAAATGATAGCGGTACATTTATGCGACATCTAGTGAGTTAGTATTAACGCAAGCAACTTAAGTTCAAAGGAGCAACGGTAAGGGCAACATATTAATTTATGCTAATTACATGCAATTGAACTTTTATAAGATGATTAAATCAGTATGACATAATTTGGATGATACAATCTAAACTCTCGGTGGCATGCAAAATGAAAATAAGATAAATAGACTCGTGGCTAGCGATAACATGCTAAACCTGATTAGCGGTTATTCCTTTATGAATGGTAACTCGCAATCACCGCAAATAACATTTAGTGACGCTTTGCCATAAATTTTAGTGCTGCACCCAGGGCACACATACTTTGATCGTGTTTGGCGTTTTGCTACTTCTGGGATTAAAAAATCCTGCATTGACGAAAAGTCCTCGCGCTGAGATGCAAATGATGCGAACTGCGCTTCATCCCGCAGCGAAATGACGTTTGCATTTATGAGATCACTTGCATGAGCGCAGTGTTCAACTTGCGAATTTGGTTTAAATACTGGATTATCAACAATTATCGGCTCGTAAAGTTTAGGTAGGGCTAAGCGGTCAACCCAGCGTAAATTGAACGTTTTGTCATCTAGAAGCTCGTTAGCCGCTTGCATAAACGCGCCCTGCTTCATAATAAAGTCGCTCATATTGCGTCCGACAATCGCCCCACCCGGCTCCCCAGTATCTGAGGGCATCAAGCCTATGTCCATCATCTTCTGCGCCCACTCTTTATTATGATAATGACCCTCGCTGGGCAGACCAAAATGGAATTGCCATGCATGCACCATCTCATGAACCAAGGTCTGAAAAACTTCTATTATTCTCGACGAAGCAAAATAGGAAGGATTAATACTTAACTCACTGCAGAGCTCACCTTGCGCATTCCCCCACCGTTTTGCTGCGAAGAACCCCATCACGTTCTTCTTACGTTGGACAGTAAAAATGACAGGCGGCAATTCGTTATTAAATAATGCGCGATTAAAGTGGTCAAATGCCTTTATCAGAGGCGCGTAGAGTTCGTTAGTGGGCGACATTTTTGCTGATGAACATCCGTGAATTATTGACACATTATCTTTTGTACACTACACGAAAATGACACGCTTAGTAAGACCATACAGTTATATATATTGCGTTTTTAATTACCATTTCTTTAGATTTCAACAGTGTACACTGCACGTTTTTAGAGATAACGTAATTGATAGGTTGATTTTAATAACTAAAAGGAATGATAAAATGGCGAAAATGAAAGTACTTTCTTCAGCGAGAAAGCGAGCGTTTGATAGCGTACCAAAACTAACGAAAGAAGCAACTATTGGCTATTTCACTTTAGATGTCGAAACTAAAAAGATATTGAACAAAATGCAATCTGACGTTGCCAAGGTTGGTTACTTAGTGTCAAAGGCCTACTTTCAAGCAAAGGGACGGTTTTTTGAAACAAGTCGCTATATTGACGCCGATATAAAAAGGGCAACAAAAGTACTATCACTTAAAAGCACTATTGATTTATCGACGTATTCGCCAGAAATTGCCTCTCGGCAAAAGAAACAAATACTTGCGCAATACAACTGGCAAGCGATGACATCTAACACGAATGCACTATTAGCAGCACATGCAGACAGCTTAGTATCCATCCGCATGAACAAAGAAGATATGTTGTTTGCACTTGTCTCTTATTGTTGGATGCGTCGCGTCGAGATCCCCTCATATAATCAGTTTGTTGACATTATCTCGACTGCTTTTCATTCTTATGAAACACGGATGCTTGATTTGGTTGAAAAGTCATTATCACTCAAAAAGAAAAAGTCGCTGTTGCAGTTTTTTTCTGCGCAATCGCATCTATATAGCATCAGAGAGTTAAAGAGAATCGATCAAGGCCTTGGCCAAAGGATCCTCAATCAAAATGCGGCAATACTACAGGTGTTTGGCGAGCACTTTTTTGAACTATCACCTGTTTACAAAAAAATGGGGCTCACAGACGAAGCGATTAAGCATTTTTCAGATGCGATCTACTTAGGGAATAACGATGAAATCAGGCGATTGAAAAATGACAACAAACAGTCGCTTTACTATTTGTCTTTTATTTATGATCAGTTTTATAAGCGCCATGATTTTTCTGCTGATGCTATTTTAAAAGTAGTTAAACAATTTACAAACAAAGCAAAAGGTAACGAGCGGACCAAACGCGACGAGCAACGAGTCAGTACACTTGAGGCTAATAAGACAGTACTAAATAGTGCAAAAGATGCCAAGAGAGTGTTAGAGCTAGTATATTCCATCACCCAAGATGCGGATTTGTCTTTTGAAGAACGAAACGAGCGCGCACACCAGCTAATAAGTGCTTTTTTTAATGCCGAAAACCCTTATTTTGAAAAGCATATTGAACGTGTTGGAAACAGTATTACTAAACTAGCTACCCATGCTGATTATTATCGCTCGCTGTTTGAAAACAGCATTAAACTCCAGCGCACATTAGGTCCGCTTATTAAGTCTATGAGCTTTGACAAGCAAAGCAAAGATCAAGGACTGTTAGATGCCATAACCTTCTACTTATCCCAGCCAAAAAGTATTGATGAAGACTCACCTACTGCGTTCTTAAGTAAAATCGAATTGGCTCACCTAAATGAAGAAGACGATATCAATCCAATAAACAAATATCGGACGTTCCTATTCATGAGCGTGGCGAAGGGACTAAAGAACAAGTCATTAACGTTAACTTATTCCTATCGTTACAGACAAACGCCAAGTTATATGATTGGTATCGAAGAGTGGAGTCATCATCGAAAAAGGCTGTTGGCAGCAGCATCGCTTGAAAAGTTTTCAGATGGAAAAGCGTTACTTGCCGACATTGGTCAGAGCGTAACGAGAAAATTTGAGGACGTCATTAAGCGGATTAACAACAATGAAAACTCACATTTTTCGACAAAAGAAGATGGTACCTGGCGGATTAAATATCCAGACCCCGAATTTTCAATCGCGAAATACATACCCACGCTGTTGGGAGCTTCCCGCTCAATTACGCTTCAAGATGTCATGTTCGAAATAAACCGGCATACTGATTTTTCAGGCTGTTTTCGTAATCGTCTTCCACGTGCTGGTAAATCTGAAGTAGACGTGCGCTTACTGTTTGCCACAATATTAAGTTTAGGGACAAACTTGGGTCATACAGAGCTTGCTAGGGCAAGTAAGTTATTTTCAGAAAAAGCGTTAAAAGATACTGAAAATTCATGGATATCTGCTCAAAATTTCCAACGAGCAAATGATCTTTTAGTCAAAACGATCCAATCGCTCTCCTTACCCACCATATATAATGAAAATGATGGGAGACTACATTCAAGTAGCGATGGTAAGAAAGTTGTGGTTAACGTGAACTCTTTGCTTGCAAATTATTCATACAAATATTACGGCAAAGAACAAGGGATAAGCGTTAATAGTTTTCTTGACGAAAAGCAGTCATTTTTTCATGTCAATGTATTAACGTCATCAGATCGCGAGGCGCCTTATGTCCTTGAAGGGTTAGTTTCATCAAAACATGCATTAATGCAAGACGATACAGAGGAGCACTTTCATAGCACCGACACGCATGGTTATACTGAAGCTGTTTTTGCGGGCTTGCATTTCATGGACGTGTCTTTTGCACCACGCATTAAAAATGTTCATCATCAGACTCTTTATGCTTATGAGTCTAAAAAAACCAGCAAATACTCTGATTCGCCATTAGCGCCAAAGACGCAAATCAATAAGAAACTTATATTGGAAAATTGGGATGATATATTAAGGCTTATGGCGTCTATGAAATTGAAGCGCTGCAGTGCTTCACAAATGTTAAAAATGTTATCCAGTAGTGAGCGAGACAACATACTATATAAAGCCTTTAAAGAATTCGGACGCTTGCTAAAGACCCACTTCATTTTAAACTATGTAGACGATGAAGCGCTCAGGCAAAATATTCAGAAGCAGCTTAACAGAGTCGAGTTAGGTCAAAAACTTGCAGACAAAGTACTGTTTGGAAGAAACGGTAAGTTACAAGTCGGTCTGCAGGACGAGATTCAATTGGTCATGGCCAGTAATACCTTGTTACGCAATATGATTATTCTATGGAACTACTTATTTTTGTCTGACTATTGTTTGTCTCTTGATTCACATGATGAACGTATGAATGTCATTGAATCAATAACGACTGGCTCTGTTATCGCTTGGGCGCACATTAACTTTATGGGTATTTATGAATTTAACCCAGTTGTGCGAAGCCAATTTGGGTCTACATTAAAGCAGATGAGAGACATATCAATTTAATTTTTGTAATATTAAGCCATCTTAATCAATGGCTTATATTATAATATCGTAAATTAGTGACCTAAACGGTAGTTCAGCCTAAGATACGTTCTTTAGCACTCACTATTTAACCATGATCATTTGCTAAAGACATATTTATTAATATTTGTCTGCTAATTCCCTCATTCTTTATGAATAGTTAGCTCCTACTTTAGAAGGAGTTAATTTAATAATTTTCATTTAAATCATTGAAATTAAAGCACATTTATACATATCATAGATAAATATCTATTTTGATTACCCTAAAAATATCTTTATTATTCAAATCATTAACAATTTATTAATCTTATAGTGAATAAGCATAATAATGAAAAAAAGTTATTTAATCTGCTGTATTGCTTTATCTTTCCAGGCGAATGCTCTAATCAGTCCATCAGACCAAAACGCGGAGGATGATAATACGTCTCTTATTGAGAATATTGTGGTTGTTGGAGCAAATCCTTTAAGTCAATTAAGTGATACACGATCTATTATTGGTCAAACTCAAACACTAGATAGTGCTACTCTCCATAAGCTCCCTAACCGTTCGCTCGCTGAAATTTTACGTAATCAGCTCGTTAGTGTAAATATTAATGATGTACAAAATAATCCATTTCAACCTGATGTCCAATATCGTGGTTTTACCGCGTCACCATTATTAGGCTTGCCTCAAGGCTTATCTGTATATTTAAATGGAACTCGCGTCAATGAACCCTTCGGTGATACAGTCAATTGGGATTTGGTGCCATTAGAAGCCTTAGACAATGCTGTATTGTTTTCAACATCTAATCCTGTGTTTGGTCAAAATACATTAGGCGGTGCGTTAGCACTCAATACTAAAAATGGCTTTACTTACAATGAAACTGAATTAAATATTTCTACTGGACAATATGGTCGTGAAGAATGGTCATTACAAACCGGCGGTCATCAAGGTAACTGGGCTTATTATGCGTTAGTTAATCAATATGAAGAAGATGGCTGGCGTGATTTTTCACCTAGTGAAGTAAAACAATTATTTTCAACGTTGTCTTATAAAGATGGTGCAACCCAAGTTGATGTGAGTTTATTACATGTAGATAATGAGTTACTAGGCAATGGCGCAATTCCTGTAGATCTCCCTACTTTTGAATCTCGTTCATCGGTATACACTCATCCTGATCAAACCAATAACGAACTTAATTTTGTTACATTAAATATCAATACGGATATTAATGATTCATTAAATTTGGTAGTTAATCTGTTTGCACGTGAAAATACGACTGCATCTATTAATGGTGATGACAGCGATTTTGGGGCTTGTGCCTTGGATAACGGCGCTATTACATTATGTGAAATGGATGATGATGACGATGATGATGTAAATGCTATCGCAGATGATGACGACGATGATGACGATGAAATAGCAGATGCTGATGATTTTGAGGTGGTCGAATTTGTTGGTTATGATGATTTAGCTTTCAGTGAAATCTCAACCATCGATCCTAATGAAGTCGATGGGACTTATAATACCGGACGTGCCGAAAATAAAAGTATGGGGGCGACAGCACAATTAATCCATGAACATACGTTCATGGATCGACCCTCGACGACTATTTATGGTGGTGGCATTATTAAAGGCGATATTAGTTATGCTGCTGATACGACTTTCGGTATTCTAGAAAATGAAACAGCAACTGATACACGCACAGTAAATCCAATTATTGGGATTATGGATGCTGAAGCGATGGTTCGATTATTAGTTGATACTCAATCTGAATTCTTTTATGTATCCAATGTGAGCCAACTATCTGCTAAAACGACACTGAATATGGCACTTCGTTATAATCGGGACCATGTCCTAATGAATGATACATTAGCGGATGGTGAAGGTTCTTTAGATGGCGATCATAAATTTGTCAGTGTGAATCCCGCTATTGGTATGGATGTTCAAATTGATGATAATACACGTTTCAATGTGTCATTAGCTCAATCAACTCGCGTTCCTAGTCCTGCCGAGTTGAGCTGTGCCGACGAAAACGATCCATGTCGTTTACCTAACGGCTTTGTTGCTGATCCACCACTGGAACGTGTGGTTACGCGTACCCTTGAGGCTTCTCTATTAGGTCAATTTGATACAGTCCAATATAATGCCACTGTGTTTGCTTCTCACAGTTTAGATGACATTATTTTTCAGCAAGCCGGTACGACGTCATCTCGTGGTTATTTTATTAATATAGACAAGACACAACGCTTAGGGGTTGAATTGTCAGCTTCCCGTCAATTTGAAAACTTTTCAATACGTGGTTCTTATAACTACCTAGCAGCGACATTTGAATCGGCTTTTACATCGTTTAGCCCAATGAACCCATTAGGTCCAGATCGAGAAGTATCTCCAGGCGATACAATTCCTGGGCAGCCTGCACATCAATTTAAATTAGCAAGCGAATATTATATTTCAGATAATTGGTTGACAGGTATGCAGTTTATTTATGCCTCTAAACAGTATTATCGTGGTGATGAAGCGAATGAAAATAAACAAATTGACGGTTATGGGTTATTCAATGTGTATTCAACCTATAACGTTACTCCACAATGGACTGTTTCAGTCAGAGTCGATAATGTATTTGACCATGACTATGAAACCTTTGGTACTTATGGCGAAGCAGATGAAGTGTTAGAAGATATTTATCCTGAAATTGACTCGCCCTACTTCATTGGTGTGGGTCATCCACGGATGATGTCGATTAACAGTCAATTTAGATTTTAAGGTTCATAATGAAGATTGGCAGAGGGTTAAGCAAAGATTTATGCGCAGTTGTGCTAGTTAGTTTTTGGTGTATTGTCGTTTATGGACTCGCACCCAATATAACTCAAGCAAAAGCCTTAACAGTCACCCCTCTTCCTATTCTGAAAGTAGGTGTTTTAAAATTCGGTACAATTAACTGGCAAATGAATGTTATTAAGCATCATAAGCTTGATGCCGCCAATGGATTTTCACTTGAAGTCATCCCATTTGCTAGTAAAAATGCTTCTGCTGTGGCATTACAAAGCGGTGCAGTAGATATCATTATGACTGACTTATTCTGGGTTAGCCGTCAACGTAGCCAAGGTAGACCTTTTGTCATTATGCCGACGGTTAAAGCCACTGGCGGTGTATATACGACTAAAGGTACCTCGCTTACTAGTCTAATGGATAGTAAAACACACTCTATTGGAATTGCTGGAGGCTCAGTTGATAAAAATTGGCTATTGTTTCAAGCGTACGCTAAACAACAAAACATTAATATAGCGGATCAATTAAACGTTAAATTCGCTGCACCGCCCTTGCTTAATCGATTGATGTTGTCTGGCGATTTAGATTCAAGTATCAATTTCTGGCATTATAATGCGCGTTTAGAAGCAGCAGGCATGGTGCTTGTGTTGCCAGTAACGACGATGTTATCTAGTTTGGGGATACAGAGTGATATACCATTATTAGGATGGGTCTTTGACGAAAATTTTGCCACCGAGTCTTCGTTATTACTGAAGGGGTTTTTACGTGCCTCATTTAGTGCTAAACAACGCCTATCTGAACAATCCGAAGAGTGGGACCGCATTGCTCATTTAATAAAAGCAGAAAATGAGACCGTATTTAATCGTCTTCGTACTTATTATCCAGAAACGTTATTAAACAATTTCACCATCAACGAAATCAATGCAACCCAGCAACTATTTGATGTCTATCGTAGTCTTGGAGGTCATGATCTTCTCGGTCAAAAAGCAGCATTTGATGCCAATATCTACTGGTCTGAGGCTATGCCGATATGGCTAAGTCAACAGTGACCCCTTCAATTAATAATCACTTGCCCTACTCTACACTCATTAAAATTAGTGTGTTTTTAAGTTTATTATTTGGCTGGCAATTATTCGCTATGTGGTTAGCGTCACCGGATTTCCCATCGCTTATTAATACTTTAGAAGCATTTTTTTATCATACTACGCAGGGTGACTTAATCAACAATCTATTGATTACTGTCTCTCGCGTTGGGATTAGTTTTATACTTGCGATGTTGTTAGGAAGTATTATTGGCATACTCATGGGCGCGCGTGGCTGGTTCAATTTGATAACAGATAGTGTGTTAATCATATTACTTAATATACCTGCACTAGTGGTGATTATCCTTTCTTACATATGGATTGGTTTAGTAGAAACGGCAGCTATTACTGCTGTAGTAATCAATAAAATCCCAACGGTTGCGGTTATGTTACGCGAAGGGGCACGTACTACTGATCCTAAATTAACTGAGTTAGCGCAAGTTTATCAAATTTCTTGGGTACGCTATTTGCGTTATATATACTTACCTCAACTTTATCCCTTTTTCTTAGCTGCTGCGCGTAATGGATTATCATTAATATGGAAAATTGTACTTGTCGTCGAGTTATTAGGACGCAGTGATGGTGTTGGTTTTGCATTACACAGCATGTTTCAGTTTTTTGATATCGCCGGGATCCTTGCTTACACCATGGCATTTATTGGTGTCGTGTTTTTCATCGAACTACTGTGTTTTAAACCTTTTGATAAGCGAGTACAGCGTGGACGATAACGACGCAATATCAATAACAATTAATCAATTTGGTTTTAGTTCTGAGCAAATAGTCATTGATTTTATTGATTTATCCATCCCCGACCAGCAATTTGTTTGCATTGTTGGTCCTTCTGGATGTGGTAAAAGTAGCTTACTTAATTGTGTAGCCGGTCTATATCCTCTCACAAATACAATTAAAGTAGATTATCAGGATAAACAAACACTGGGTTATATTTTTCAAGAGCCTCGGTTATTACCTTGGCTGAGTGTTTATGACAATATTGCATTGGTGTCACCTGATGTTGAACCTGATCACCTCAAACAGCTACTTGCTGATGTAGGCTTAGCTGAACATAGTCATCATTTCCCTAATACGTTATCGGGTGGTATGCAACGACGCGCAAGTATTGCACGTGCATTTGCTGTTAACCCTACTATTTTATTACTAGATGAGCCCTTTGTTTCCTTAGATGCCCCAACAGCTAAACAGTGTCGTGATGTGTTAATGAAATTAGCAAAAAGATTCCGTACTACCATTTTATTTGTCACGCATGATTTATCGGAAGCCCTATATTTAGCGGATAATATTGTGTTTTTATCTAATCGGCCAACAAAGGTTATTCATCAGTTTCAGCCAACACGCACATCGAGTATTGAAGATGAAAATATTACTCAAATGAAAACTGGATTGTTAAGAAAATACCCAGGCTTGTTATCCGGCATTTTATCTTAGCCAGATGTTGAGCGTTTCCTTATTTCCCGTAAAGTAGTAATTACCTCCTCCCAAAGTCCTAACGCTAAAGTGTATGTCTAAATAACCTTACAATTCAATAATATGTGGAATTATGTGATTAAGATTTTCACAGTATTGTGTCAATTCAATAACATAAAACACACATTAGGACGCAAATATGAAACATACTTTAACGAAAAGTTTACTCGCTACAGCTATTTTAGCAAGTTCTACTGCTGCTAACGCTGCTGTTGAAATTTATAGCAACGACGATACTACTTTTACTGCTGATGGTTTAATTAATATCTTTTATGTCAATTCAAGCATTGATGCAACGAATGCTGATGGTGTCACTACTAGTCGTGATCAGTCACGTGTCAAAATGGGTTTCTTACCTAATAACATTGGGTTTGGCTATGGCAAACAATTAGATGATATGAAAATAGAAGTACGTTCATCATTTTGGGTCAGTGTTAATGATACCGATTTAAACCGTGGAGCGAATGCCCTTGGAACGAACTCTCTAATTGATGTACGTCAATTCTATGCAAAATTATCAGGTGATTGGGGATCTTTAACGTTAGGTAAAGATTTTGGTTTATTTAACCGTACTAACATCCTTGGCGATGAATTATTACTTGGCTATGGTCAAACATCTGATACATTTGGTTTGGTTGATGGTGGTAATGTGTCATTCGGTAATATTTCTACCGGTTATTCTTATCCGTTTCCTAAATCTCAAATCACTTACCGCACTAATGATATGAATGGCTTAAGCTTAGCTATTGGTATCATGGATCCAAATAAAGCGGCAGCAGGATCTTCAGAAGATACTCCACGTGTTGAGTTTGAAGCTATATATGCAGCTTCAATGGATAGCGTTGATGCTAAAGTATGGCTAAACGGCGTTTCTCAATCAAGTGAAGTTGAAGGTGTTGAGCAAGATCAATCTGGCTTAGGCTATGGTGTTAATGTTAAGTTCTCTGGAATATCATTAACTGCATCGGGTTATTCATCAGAAGGTTTAGGCCATGTGGCTGGACTTGACCATGTCGTTGGTGCAGAGTCAAATGAATCTGAAGGGTATTTATTACAAGCATCATACACAATGGGCGATAATCGTTTTGTAATCTCATCAGGTGAGACAGAAAATCTCGATAAAGTTGCTCCAGATGCAGGTGTTACAAAACACTCTAACTTCGCACTCGGTTATTTCCGTACTGTTCGTCCAGGCGTAATTTTAGTCGCAGAGTATAACAATACAGAATCTGAGAACTCAGTAAGCAGTGTTGCAGAAGATAATGGTACCTTCTCTATCGGTACGGTCGTTACATTCTAAGATAATGATTATTTAAATTTATTTCAGTAAAATAGATAAATCTAAATAATTTAATTATTGGGTGTCATAATGGCACCCTTTTTCTTTATATTAACTATGAATTTTAGCTATTAAATAACACTGTGAGGAATTTAATTATGCTATCATCAGACCTGTTATTAAACTGTGAGAGTGATGTTATGTATAAGTTATTAGTTGTTGACGATCACCCTATTTTTAGACAAGCAATTACTGGTATAATTGCGGATAAGTTTACCGGCTCAGCATGTCTTGAAGCCGATTCTATTGAGGCCGCTAAATCGCAAATAACACAACACGATGATATCGACTTAGTTCTGCTCGATTTAAATATGCCAAGTACATCTGGTTTAAATGGTTTATTAGAACTGAGGAACGAACACCCTAACCTGCCCGTTGTTATTGTATCTGCAGAAAATGAAAAACAACAAATATTACAAACTATTTCATATGGTGCAGTAGGTTTTATTTCTAAATCATCATCTGTTGATACTATTACTAACTCTTTAGAGTCTATTTTTAATGGTAATGTATGCTTACCATCAGATTTAATCCGTGCACCAATCACACCCCAAAATACCGCGGGTAATAAAGATTTTGAAATATTGCCGGAGAAAATGCAGTTGTTAACGCGTAAAGAGTTAATGGTTTTAAAATATTTAACTCAAGGTGAAGCGAATAAATATATTGCCTATGAAATGAATATTTCTGAAACGACTGTTAAATCTCATGTTTCATCCATTCTCAAGAAACTCGGCGCATCTAATCGGGTTAAAGTGGTTGTGGGTAGTGCAAACATTGACTTCGACCATTATTTAAAACGTTAGAAGGTCAAGCTAGCCTAAACATTGCTGCATGATCATACGTAATTTTAGTGGTTTAACGGGTTTGTTTAATAAAACAATATTTGTCCGTTTGCACTCTTCTTGAAGTGTTTGAGAATAGTTAGCCGATATCATAATAGTCGGTATAGGGTCTTGTCTTAGCTTAGTTATCGTATTGCTGACCATAATACCTGTCTGTTCATGATCAAGGTGATAGTCTATAATCAAAATGTCACAGGGAGCTTGCGTTATATCAATACTATCTTTTAATACATCTAATGATGTGGCAACGGTGACATCACAATCCCACATGTTGAGTAATACTTCCATCGCATGGCATATCTTAGGATCATTATCAACAACCCAAATTTTAGCCGCGTTAAGCATTTGAGGTTCTGAAGCTTCAGTTACTGAATGTTCGTGATATTGTGACGCATTCACAATGGGTAAACTTACCGAAAAACAAGAACCCCGTCCGAGTTGTGATTGCACATTAATATCATGTTCTAGTACTTTAGCCATCTTATCAACAATGGCTAATCCTAATCCCAGGCTTTGTTGTGCTTGGACAGCACCCTTTAGCCGTTTAAACTCTTTAAATATTTCTTGTAAGTCATCCTTTGCAATACCTTCACCTGAATCTAATACTTGAATTTCTACATAATTATCCCGTCGACGACAACCTAATGTGACCTTCCCTCCACGAGCGTAACGGATCGCATTAGATAAATAATTTCGTAAAATTCGTGCCAGCAATAAACTGTCGGATTTCACATACAACTGTGTAGGGACGAACGAAAATTCAATATCATGAAGGAGTGATATTTTTTCATAATCTGCAGCAATATTAGATAACAATGAATTTAGTGGGAATACTTGGACATCAGGTTTAATTAATCCTGCATCTAATTTTGAAATATCCACTAACGTAACAATCAGATTTTCTAAATCATTTAATGAGCTTTTAATTGAATTAAGTAATGGTTTCTCTGATGCGTCTAAACTCCCGAGCAATGAAGCCGAAAATAGTTGTGCAGCATTAAGAGGTTGTAATAAATCATGCGACACCGCAGCTAAAAATTTTGATTTAGATTCTGTAGCTTCTTTAGCTGAAATGATAGCTTCAGATAAACGTGCTTGAGTGTGTTTGCGACTTTCTATTTCATTTTCTAGTGCTCTAGTTCGAATTTGCACTCGTTCTTCAAGTTCAAAATTAGCACTTTGTAATGCTTGTGATGCACGAATTCGGTCGGTAATATCGTTGACTAACACAAAAAATCCATCGACCGTACCATTACTATTGATATTAGGCACATAAGACTTTTGTAAATAACTCACTCGACCATTAACACTAGTTTCTTTACTTTCAAATGAAACCATTTCACCGTCAAGCGCACGATTAACAAACACGGAAATGCGTTCCCAATCTTCAAATAAATTACTTTCCTCAAGATCTTGACCAACTAAATCGTGATTTTGATCACCATACCACTGGTTATAAACTTTATTAGTGAACATAAATTGTTTTTGTTTGTTCACATAGGCAATCATCGCTGGTACGTTATCGGTGATCGTTCTAATCCAATTTTCACTTTCGCGTATAGACTGTTCATATTGGTGTTGTTCTGTAATATCAGATAACGTAATAATACTTTGTCCATCACTGACAAAATGTCGACGTACGTCAATGACTTTGCCATTACTGAGTTCCTGTATATGAAAATTTAATTCACGTGAGGGATATAAAAATACTTCAGTAATAGTATTAAATTCATGTAATTCAGAGACATTTTGAATACTTTCATGTGATAACTCACAAAACTGTTCAAATTTGGCATTCCATACTTCTGGGGCGTTGTTTTTATTAAGTAGTAATACACCTTGAGAAAGGTTATCAATTAGGTTTTGGAGTAATTTATTCTTTTGCGCTATTGCCAGTTCGTACCGTTGAGATTCTGCATGTTTAATGTGGGTAATATCTGTAAATAATAAGACCATACCTCCATCTTGGATACGCTTCTCATTAAGCTGATACCAACGGTTATTACTAAAATGATAAACCGAATTATTGTTGTCACTGTTAGGAGTGACACTCAATATAATCCCTTTTAATTTACCGAGAGCTTTAAGTTCATAATAATTTGAGCCAACTAAAGAGTTGAGTTCGGTTTGTTGCCATAACTGTTTGAAATTGGAATTTTGGTAAATTATATTTCCTTGATCATCAAGTAAAACAAAGGCTTCAGAAATACTTTCAATGGCATCAACGAAGCGTTGACGAAATAAATTGGCTTCTTGGTTAGCTTGAGATAACTGTGTATTAAGGCCTTGCAATTTAGCTAAAGCATCATTAAGTTCATGTGTTTTCAAATTAACTTGAAGTGCTAAATGCACTGAATTTTCAAATGCAGAGTAAGCAGCATTATTACCCGGTCCTTCTTCTATTCTAAAAATTAACGCATCGTTAATTTTTTGCAAACGCTCGTTTTTTAACTTCAGCGCCGCAATTTCCGCTTGAGGACTAAGCTGTTCTTCGGGCTTTGAGTTACTCATAATGTTCCTGACTAATGTAAACACCAGTAAATGTTTGGTTTAAATGCATACCATTAATGTGTTCACCATATGCGTTAAAACCAACAAGCTTATATTGTTGTTGAATGTGTTGTGTTTCTAAACTTTGGTCTTTTGATGCCACTTCTAAGCGCCTTAAAAAACAATCACAGCCCATCACTACATGAGGTTCACCTAAGTGATTCTTTATACTTTCGAGCTTTTTTAACAAAGGGGCATTAATATCCAGTAAATCAACTTCATTTAAAACAATACCAATATCTACAGCACAGTAAAATGACAAGGAATAAAAATCTTTATTCACTCGTTGGATTGAACGAATATAATATTGACCCGCAATTTTTACTGCGACTGGATGAAGAGAAAATACTTCATGCTCTAAATCGTTAACCTCTAAACCTAATAAATCAGCATATACAGTTGCTGCAGGTTCACCATTAATTTCAAATACTTGTCGCGTATTTGGATCAGCATCAGTGACGACTAATTTACTCAATGAATCTTTAACATGATTCACCGAAAATACTGAAAATTTTTGTACGGTATTGATTAACATGATAATGGCAGCTGAATGTCTGAACTTACCATTATAGAACACATACGTTTTATTTAGATTTAATCCATCCCCTGCAGAACCTCCAAAATGGGGTAAACCAGCACTGCAACTATCAAATGTAATCAAAAACTCTTCTTCTTTAGCTGCTAATCCATCTACAAGAGAAAATAAAAAACTTTGTGAATCCAATGGGGCAATTGCTTTAGGGGCCATTTCTTTTTTCAGCGTATTCATGATCTGTTGAGCATCTAGTAAGTCAAACGAAGTTAGATTTTCAACCAGTGTGGTTTGAATCGCAAAATGACTATCGTGATAAGCGACTACGACAATGGTATTCGTCTCATAACCTTCAAAAGCAAACTCACCAGCTGTTGTGCAACCGACACATTCATTATCTGGGAAATGTTGATTTATATTAAAAGCAAGCGCATCTAATTCATAGGAAGACGAACAATAAAAAATGAGTGTACTGACTTGATTTAAGTCTAATTGAGCCTTTAACTCTAAACACGCAATGTGAGGATCGCTGGCATGGCTGATAGCAGTAGTACTGATAGACATTTGATCAAATATAAATACAGAATTGATTTGTTAATATAAAGTAAATCAAACACTATTAAATTAGTACTTTAGTAGGGTTTTTGGGCTTAAATGGGTTTTACTGTAATAACCTCTGAACTTGCACGTCTAGTACCCCGTTTTTTATCTTTGTATTTATCAATCACACAAATTTCTGGATTTTCAATGGTTACAACGCATTCAAGGCACTGAATACATTCTCCATAATCAATTTCACCAGTAGATTTAATGGCATCAATTTCACATTTTTTTGTTTTACAAAGTTGACAAGGTGACCCACATTCATCCCTTCGTCTGAGCCATTTAAATATCGGGAAACGGCCCAATACGGCTAATCCGGCACCTAATGGACAAAGGTAACGGCAATAAACTTTATGAATTTTCATGCTCAGCAATAATAATAACACTGCGTAAACGACAAATGGCCATGTTCTGACAAAGTGTAAAGTAATGGAAGTTTTGAACGGTTCAACTTCAGCCAGTTGTTCTGCGATATTCAATGAAAAGAAGGCACTCCCAACTAACCCAACTAAAATCACATATTTGATAGACTGACCAATGCGATGATATTGAGGTTTAATTTTAATTTGTTTGATGGAGAGCTTTTTAGCTAAAACTCCAGCAAATTCCTGAAGCGCACCAAAAGGGCATAACCATCCACAATATAGGCCTCGTCCAAATAAGAATAAACTAACGAAAACATACACCCATAATATAAATATCACAGGATCGAGTAAGAAGACCTCTATCTTAAAACCGTTATATAAAGCTAAAAACAAAGTGTAAATATTGACTACCGACAATTGTCCTTGGGCATAGAATCCAATAAAAAATAAAACAAAAACTAATGATACTCCCCTCACCCAATGAGTTACCTGTTCATGTTTGACAAGAGAAGTTTGTTTGACAAATAGTACCGTTAAGATCATGAGATAAAGGCAGGTAACGGCAATGATCCAAGTTCGGTCTAGCCATATTCGCATCCACAATGGCATTGGTTTAGCAGCCATCGCATCCGGGTTAAGCATAAATAAAGAATCGGGTAAGGTAACAGAATATGGAAATATATGTTGTTGTATGTCAAAGAAAGATGCCTTGTAATTAATACCCATTCCTAAAGTCATCTCTCGACTCAGTTCAAAACCGGATTGAGATTTTAATCGCAATATATGAATATCATTATAAATGGGTAAATCAGTAACAAATTCAGGTTCATAAAAACTATAAAAATCAATATCACGAATGTCGGTAGGAAATCCACTTTGCGATAATGATAAATGAGAAGGCGGAGTTTGTGGTACAAATTCGTCATTCACATAGGAGTAATCCCCTTTACTGAGCATTAATAGTGCATGTTCACCTGGTTTCAGGTTTTCTTGTAAACGGGCAAATTCAGCTTCCCCCAGCAAATTTTTACCAACCAGTGGAATATTGATAAAGGCCATATACATATCAATAAAATATTCACTTTTTTCTTCTATTTGATTTATTGCCTCTCTAACTTCACTCGTAATGTCGCTATTATTATCAATATCAGCACGAGACATTTGCCAATGGGTGATCAGTCCCCTATCCATTAATTCGACAAAACTAAGAGTTTCAAATATATCTGCTTCAGGTTTAAGAATCTTGTTACTCGGTGCAACAAATCCATCTAATTTGGCGCGAGCCACTTTTAATGCCGATGTCACTATGGTGTCATTCACTACTAACACCGACACGGTTGCACGCGTAATACCATCAAAATAAGTTGCGTTGGGAGAGTTTCTCTCATCACTACCAATAATATATCGTTCACGTACTGAATGGTTTTTGTATTGATCCACAAACTCAAAAAAAGGTTTTTCACCCAAACCATGCAAAAATATAGGTTCATTGTGTTTAATTACTTTTAATCCCAGTATTACCCCTTTGGCATCAAGACCAATTAAGATATTTATCGGCTCTCCTGAAAATCCCATGAAATTTGCAAAGTGTTGGCTTTCAAATGCGTAACCTAATAATTCATTAAGTTGGTAAATTGGAATAACGGGAATATCGGGTTCAGGTTCACCAATACGTGTGGCGGTGGGAAAAATTTCTTCAATCGCAGTAGGTATATCAGTCACATCGCCTTCTTTAGCATCAACAGGATGTTGAGTAAAAAAGACACCAAAGAATATTATCCATGCACATAATTTGATTGTGATTGCGAATATACGCATGGGTAATAACCCCTAATTTATGTTCTTACCAAGCAAAAAAAATGGTGACGAATATCATCATAAACGTCACCATAAGACACACTCATTAATTTATTTAAAACTTAGAAGAAACCAAGTGGATTTATGTCATAGCTGACTAATAAATTCTTAGTTTGTTGGTAATGATCAAGCATCATCTTATGCGTTTCACGCCCAATACCAGACTTCTTGTAACCACCAAAGGCAGCATGAGCTGGATATAGGTGATAACAATTAGTCCATACGCGACCTGCTTCAATCTTACGTCCTACACGGTAAGAACGGTTAGTATCACGTGTCCATAAACCTGCGCCTAAACCGAACTGACTATCATTAGCAATAGCTAATGCCTCTTCTTCTGTTTTAAACGTTGTTACTGCGATAACAGGACCAAAAATTTCTTCTTGGAAGACTCGCATGGTGTTATCACCTTTTAAAATGGTTGGCTGAACATAGAAACCTGAATCCAAATCATCATTTAATGATTCTTTTTCACCACCAGTGACTATTTCAGCACCTTCACCACGGCCAATATCAATATAAGAAAGGATTTTTTCATATTGCTGACCTGATGCTTGAGCTCCCACCATTACATCAGTATCAAGTGGGTTGCCGCGAACAATCGCTTTAGTTTTAGCTAAAACACGTTCCATAAATTGGTCATAGATACTTTCTTGAATTAATGCACGAGATGGACAGGTACATACTTCACCTTGGTTAAAGTAACCTAATACAAATCCTTCAGCGCATTTATCAATGAATGCGTCTTCTTGATTCATAATATCTTCGAAGAAAATATTAGGTGATTTCCCACCTAATTCAACTGTAGACGGAATTAAGTTCTCTGCAGCACATTTTAGAATATGCTCACCCACTGGCGTAGAACCAGTAAATGCAATTTTAGCAATTCGAGTCGATGTAGCTAAAGCTTCACCCGCTTCTTTACCAAAACCATTCACCACATTTAATACACCTGCAGGGATCAAATCACCAATGATTTCTAATAACACCATAATACTTGCTGGGGTTTGTTCAGCAGGTTTGAGAACAATGGTATTACCTGCCGCAAGAGCTGGCGCAAGCTTCCAAGCAGCCATTAATAACGGGAAATTCCAAGGAATGATTTGCCCTACTACACCCATAGGCTCATGGAAATGATAGGCCACCGTATTCTCATCAATTTCAGACATGTGACCTTCTTGAGCACGAATACAACCAGCATAATAGCGGAAATGGTCAACACATAGTGGAACATCGGCATTTAATGTTTCACGAATGGGTTTTCCGTTATCCCAAGTTTCAGCAACGGCAAGCACTTCAAGATTGGCTTCAATACGGTCTGCAATTTTCAATAACATATTTGAACGTTCAGTTACTGACGTTCTACCCCAAGCATCTCTCGCTGCATGTGCCGCATCTAATGCAAGTTCAATATCTTCAGCGCTTGAACGAGCAATTTGACAGATATCACTTCCGTCGACTGAGGTTGTATTAGTAAAGTAATCACCTTTTACAGGGGCAACCCATTCACCACCAATATAGTTATCGTACTTCGCCTTAAAAGAAAATATAGAGCCTTCACTCCCTGGATTTGCATAGATCATAAACACCTCGGTTATCGTTATTGATAGGCTGTGGATAGATGGACAACCTAA
The DNA here is from genome assembly GCA_949498985.1 of Glaciecola sp. HTCC2999. Lineage (GTDB taxonomy): Bacteria > Pseudomonadota > Gammaproteobacteria > Enterobacterales > Alteromonadaceae > Opacimonas. The sequence goes on along the minus strand of CATECQ010000002.1, from coordinate 29,054 downwards.
TAAAACTATTAAACAGCTGCATGACTGTTTAATAATTAAAGTTAATTACAAAAGCTATATTGCGCTTGTTCATTACGTTCTACTATTACTCGATGGGTTTAAAAACTTCCTACTTTGGGAGGGTTTTTTAACATTTTAGTAATAGATTTAAATCTGTCTTACAGACATAAAAAAAACCTCGGTAAAGCATCATCTTTTACCGAGGTTTTTATCTACTTAAAAGCTAATTTGAAAATTAGTTTCGAGCTAAGTTAGCAAACTTTTTAGGTAGTTTGAAAGTCCAAACGCTACCACCTTGGTTAAGGTCTTTCACACGTTTAGCAACGTCACCGCCCCATAATGGAACTGCACCACCCCATCCAGATAAAACAGAGATATACTGTTCGCCGTCCATCTCCCATGTAACAGGAGAACCAACGATACCTGAACCTGTATTAAACTTATAAAGTTCTTCACCTGTTTTCGCATCAAAGGCAATTAAATAACCTTCTGGGTTACCTGTAAATACTAAGTTACCCGCAGTGGCTAATACACCACCCCATAAAGGTGCATAATTATTATAACGCCAAACTGTCTCACCCGTTTTTGGATCAATCGCTCGAAGTACACCGATATAATCCTCTTTAAGGGCTTTGATTGTAAATCCAGCACCTAAATAAGCGGCGCCTTTTTTATATGCAGTAGGTTCATTCCAAATTTCCATTTCCCACTCATTGGTTGGGACATAGAATAATCCAGTATCTTGGCTAAATGCCATCGGCATCCAGTTTTTACCGCCTAAGAATGAAGGTGCTGTAACAACTGCCTGACCTTTTTTGCCATCACTAGAACTTGCAGGGTTACCTGGGCGATTAGGTTCGTTATAGATTGGTGAACCGTCTGCATTTAAGCCTTTGGCCCATGTGATTTTATCAACAAATGGGAATCCACGAATAAAATCACCATTTTCACGATTCAAGACATAGAAAAAACCATTTCGGTCAGCCGTTGCAGCGGCTTTAACCGTTTTGCCTTGTTCTTGATAATCAAATGATACAACTTCGTTTACGCCATCATAATCCCATCCATCATGCGGGGTAGTTTGGAAATGCCATTTGATTTTACCTGTATCAGGGTCAATTGCTAAACGTGAGGCTGAGAAATAGTTATCACCTGGACGTAAGTGAGAGTTCCATGGTGCTGGGTTACCTGTACCGAAAAATAAAGAATCAGTATCAGCATCATATGTGCCACCTAACCATGGCGCTGCGCCACCGGATTTCCATAAGTCAGCTGGCCAAGTTTTACCGGGAGCACCACCTGAGATACCATTTTCAACTTTTTTACCGTCTTTGACGATATAACCCATATGGCCTTCAACAGTTGGACGTTCCCAAACTAACTTACCATTGCTCGCATCGTATGCACGCACTTTACCTACAATTCCAAATTCACCACCCGCGACACCGGTGATGACTTTGCCTTTAACTACAATGGGGGCTGCTGAAATTGAATAACCCGCTTTGTAGTCTTCAACTTTCTTCTTCCATACGACTTTACCGGTATCTTTATTTAACGCTACTAACTTCGCATCAAGCGTACCAAAAATAACTAGATCACCATATAAAGCTACACCTCGGTTTATTACGTCACAACAAGGCATAATTCCATCGGGTAAACGTGCTTCGTATTGCCATAATTCTTTACCTGTACGTGCATCAATTGCAAACACACGAGAGTAAGAACCCGTGACATACATCACACCATCTTTAATCATTGGTTGTGATTCTTGACCACGCTGCTTTTCACCACCTAATGAGAATGCCCAAACAGGACGGATATCTTCAACCGTTTTAGTATTAATTGTATCTAACGTACTATAACGCTGACCATGAAGGCCAAGACCATTGGTCACAACTTCATTGGTGGTTAGATGATCGTTTACAATATCATTATCAGTAACCTGTGCATGTGCTGTACCAGCCAATGCAAGAGATACTAACATTGATAAAGAAAGAGCTTTTGCTTTACCTTTATTTAACATTCTCATTTCCTCATGAAAGTTTATTGTCTATACACGTGTTTCTATTAAATGCCATTAACAACGTGTATCAATATGTTAATGCCAAGTTAATGCTCATCATAAATCGGTAAAGGATTGAAACCTATCACACCCTGGTCTGAATTTTTTCATCCATTAGGATGAGAAAATGTATAGCTACCATTGTGGAGAATTATTTGGAATAGTAAGTAGGAATTTCAAAGTGAGCATGATGTTTAGCAAAAATATTGGCCATTCGACCATCATCGATCATGGCAAAAACGATATCACCTACGCTGTAACCTAGAGCTCGAAAATCAGTATGCACTGCCATGCCAATATCCCATTTTTGTTTGCCTAATAACGGGAAAGCATTGTTAGCGAGTTGATACTGTGATGATTTTGGTGAGGCTGAACTTTGTAACTGGTGATGTAATGACGTGATTTGAGACCGTAGGCCCATAACTGCGTCAACTTCAGCATTAACCATGCCTTGAACAGCCAAATCTAACGTATTAAATTGCCGTGTATTTTTACGCATACTACCTCGAAAGGCAGACATCAAATAAAACTGTGGAATAGAATCTATTTCGACACCAATAGGATGGTATTGGAATAAAGCCATGGTAGGCACAGCTTCTAAACGACTCGTATCAAACACGATTTTCCAAGTTTCGGTATGATAGGGAGCAAACATGTGAACTTGTTCGTGAACTAGTAAACCAACATCATCGCGTTTAAGTTTATAGTCCTTATCATAAGGAACTCGTAACATTAGATCGGCTTTAGTTTTATCCAGAAAGTGCCCTTTCCATAAATTATTGCGTAAATCGTCTTCTGAGCTTTCATCTGCAGTCATCCATTTAAGACGTAATTCAACGTTTAATGATGCAGCAATTTCAGATGCTATTTCGACATCAATACCGACAGGCTTACCTGCAACTTTGGCAGAAAAAGGAAGATAATCGTTGTATACAGCAATAACAATATACTTAGATTCAATAATATCATCGAGTGAGCGTGCTTGAGCAAAGAATGACAAGCACCACACACTGATAATTATAGCTAAGATGCGCAATGGATTATTGCTCTGGTGCTACAGATTCCACAAATGAACGCACTGCCCAAAGCGCTTCTTGCGACAAATGCTCAGTCATTTTAGGCATATAAACGGCTCCGTTTCTAACAGCACCATTGACAACTCGGTACACATACCACTCATCACCATCATAATCTGCAGCTAGATAACGTAAATCTGGTGCAATACCACCACTAATTGCCTCAAGTCCGTGACAACGAGCACAGTTTTGATTATAAGCTGAGGCACCTACACGCAAAATTTCTGTTTTCATTTCTCCCTCAACTTCCCTATAAGGATTAGTCTCGGCCCATTCTTCACCTAATTGAGGTAATGATGAGCTATCTATAGCTTGAGGAGTAACCGGTCCATGTGCGAGTGTATGACCCGAGAGTGCTAATCCTAATGCGAATGCTCCTAACTTAGTCGCTAATTTCATGTTTGTACCCTATTAGTAAATTAAATTAATCTTCGAGTAATATACATAACCTACCTTTAACAAATAATTCGACTTTAGCGTCACATCTTCCCCTCCTTTAGTATGAATTATGATAATTGTAATGCTAAATATATAAATTTTTGTTAAAAAAGACACTGTTGTATTTTGTAGAACATCTATATATGAACGTAATTTATCCATTAGTAAAACTCTGTTTTTCAAACATTTTTTTCATTTGCTTGTTAATAATTCTACCGTATCCCATATTGGCAAACGCACAGCCTTTGCAAGTTAATATCATCTATTTATTCCAAGAGAATGAAGCTAACTATTACACTAATCCATTATTGACTCCACCATCGAATGCAGGTGTTGCAGGTATTGAACTGGGTGTAGCAGATAGTAATACCACGGGTAAATTTCTTCGTCAGCAATTTGCATTTAGCACTCTGAAACTTCCTGATTTTCCGAATGATTCTCCTATAAATTGGTCTAACTATGATTTGAATAATCAGCTGCTATTAGTCGATCTGGATAGTGCTATGTTGAGATCATTAGTTCGTTACAATGGCACCTTAACCCAACCCGCATTAATTATTAATGTTTCAAACCGTGATAATGCACTTAGACAAGAAATTTGTAGTTCATCTCTGTTTCATACTACACCTAGCTTTGCACAAATAACGGATGCATTAGGTCAATGGTTGCTGTCTAAGCGCCTGAGTAATATATTTTTGATTGATGGGGATACGCTAGAGGATAGTGATTGGGTTAATTCATTTAAGCGGACAGCAAAGCGATATAAAATTAACATTACCACTGAAAAAAAATGGACATTTAATACTGATTTACGCCGTACAGTCAGTCAAGATATTCCTTTATTTACACAAACATCGACACCCTATGATGTTGTCGTTGTTGCTGATGTTCATCAACAATTTGGTCAATATGTCCCATATAATACTTTTTATCCCCGCCCTGTAGTTGGCACCGCCGGCCTAGTCGCTGATACCTGGCATCCAAGTATTGAACAATGGGGTGCAAAACAGTTACAAAATCGTTTTAATGACTTACACCAACGTTATATGGAACAGGCTGATTTTGATGCATACGTTGCTGTAAGGTCTATTGCATATGCTGTACAGCAAACTAAAGGGATAGATGCCCTAGATTTAGCAACATACATGCGCAGTGAACAGTTTCAATTAGCGGCTTACAAAGGACGCAAGCTAACTTTTCGTGATTTTAACGGGCAGCTACGTATGCCAATTGAGTTAACCCATCCCTTGGGTTTAGTTGCGCGAGCTCCTCAAACCGGCTTTATGCATCCTATATCAGAACTTGATACTCTAGGGTTTGACCGTCGAGAAGTGTGTCAGTAACACTGCTAATATATTACTAATACAGCGTTTTTAAGGAATAGATATGTCTAAACGTTCAGGATGTCCTCACATCTTTAATCAACTGATTAAGTCCATGGCTGTTGTGAGTGTAATGTGTATCATTACCTCTAATGTTATAGCAAAAGAGCTCGCATATGTGACCAACGAAAAAGATAATTCTATATCCGTTGTTGACCTTGATGACTTTAGTGTTGTCAAAGAGATATCTGTGGGCGACCGTCCACGAGGTTTTATCTTTAACCATGATCAAAGTCTTGCTTATATTTGTGCTAGCGATATTGATAGGATCCAAATACTTGATATGGCGAGTGATCAAATTATTGGTGAATTGCCATCAGGTGAAGATCCCGAAACCATTGCTTTACACCCTAACGGTACGACTATTTATACTGCCAATGAAGATGATGCACTCCTTACCGTTATCGATATTCCCAGCCAACAAGTCATTACTCAAATAGATGTTGGGGTGGAACCAGAAGGGTTAGCTGTATCACCTGACGGATCAAAAATGATTGTGACCTCAGAAACAACTAATATGGTACATTGGATTGATACAAAAACTAATGAAAACTATGCCAATAGCTTAGTCGGCGCTCGTCCTCGAGCAGCCATGTTCACACAGGATAATAAAGAGCTCTGGGTGACGTCTGAAATAGGCGGTCAATTAACTGTTTTCAATGTAGATGATCAAAGTGTTAAGCACGAAATAACTTTTACCATTCGAGGAATTCATAGCGATAGAATTCAGCCCGTGGGAATTGTACTCATGGAATCAAAACCTCTTGCGTTTATTGCGCTAGGACCGAGTAATCATGTAGCTGTCGTCAACACTGAGACTATGGCTGTAGAAAAATATTTACTCGTCGGTCGACGCGTGTGGCAGTTAGCGTTTAACGCCGACGAATCCTTATTATTAACCACTAACGGGATTAGTGGTGATATCAGTGTAATTGATACCAATAATTTAAAAACGATTAAATCGATAAAAGTGGGTCGCTATCCCTGGGGCGTCGCCGTTAAACAGGTTAATTAAGAGAATTACATGTCTATAAATATTAGCGATGTTAGTTATCAATTTCGAGGCAAGTTAGCGCTAGATAGCGTGTCACTTAATTTAATGCCGGGATTTAATGTCATACTGGGGCCCAATGGTGCAGGTAAAAGTACATTGTTAAGCCTTCTGACAGCGCAACGTCCATTACAAAATGGCATGTTAACGTATGATTCTCTTGATATTACGACTCATCAGCGGGATGTTATGGCTAAAATTGGTGTAGTTTTTCAACAAACGACATTAGACCTCGATCTAAGTGTCAAACAGAATCTCACTTACTTTGGTGCATTACATGGATTATCAGCCAAACGTGTTATCGAAAATATCACACCAATATTAACAAGTTTAGCTTTATTAGATAGATTAGATGATAAGATCCGTTCACTTAATGAAGGCCATCGACGCCGAGTGGAAATAGCACGATGCATGATCCACAATCCGGACTTCTTATTACTTGATGAGGCGACTGTGGGGCTAGATGTTGATAGTCGAAAACTCATTATTGAACATATTCGAGCATTAGCACAATCTCGTTCATTAACTGTTTTATGGACAACACACTTAATGGATGAAGTTAAAAATGAAGACGCCTTATTCATTCTTAATCAAGGTCAATTAATCACAAATGGAAAATGTGAACAACTACTTCATCATTACCATCAAGAGAATGTGTTTGATTTATACCGCTTTCTAACTCAGCCTGAAGGACTCATATAATGACACGATATTTTATCTGTTTTTGGGCAATACTGAGTCGTGAAATTTTACGTTTTTTTCAACAACGTTCTCGTTTGTTAAGCGCGCTCGTTAGACCTTTACTGTGGTTAGTTGTGTTTGCAGCCGGATTTAGAAGTGCACTGGGTGTATCAATCATGCCTCCTTATGAAAGCTATATTCTGTACCAGGAATATATCGTCCCGGGTCTGTGCGCGATGATTGTCTTATTTAATTCTATGCAGACTTCACTATCAATGGTCTATGATAGAGAAATGGGTAGTATGAAAATATTATTAATGAGCCCAATACCCAAAAGTTTTCTCTTATTCAGTAAACTGATTGCTGCGGCCTGTCTATCACTAATCCAAGTCGTTATTTTTTTATTATTAGCACATCTGGTCAATGTGGACATTCCTTGGTTGGGATTTTTATATGCTATCCCTAGCGTGTTTTTAAGTGCGTTCTTCTTAGGGGCATTAGGTTTGATTTTATCCAATTTCATTAAGCAGCTTGAAAATTTCGCAGGTGTCATGAATTTTGTGATTTTTCCAATGTTTTTTATGTCTAGTGCACTATATCCATTATGGAAAATTCAAGAATCCAGTTTGTTGTTATACTGGATCTGTCAATATAATCCTTTTACCTATTGTGTCGAAATGATTAGGTTTTCTCTATATGGACAAATCAATGCTACTGCAAGTATTGTTGTTATTGGATGTGTTTTGGTGACTGGAGCCCTCGCTATCGCCACTTTTACCCCTAAAAAATAAATTTGTGTTTACGCATAAAGATAAATCTTTAATCGTTATTTATTTTCATCTCTTTTCTATTCGTACAATTAATGTTAAAAAGTTGTATTGCAATGATGTATAACAAATAATAACAATAAGGATGAATGGTGATTAACTCACACAATTTCCAAGTAGTTGTCATCGGCAGTGGCTTTGGTGGACAAGCTGCAGCAATTAATCTTAAAAAACAAGCTATTCATGATTTTGTAATGTTAGAACGTCGAAGTTTTGCCGGCGGGACATGGCTACAAAATCGTTATCCTGGGGCAGCTGTAGATGTACAGTCACCGTTATATTCACTTTCAAACTTGCCATATCAGTGGTCTCAGATGTTCGTTACTCAGCCTGAGTTGGCTCAATATACGAAATCCGTCTTTAATACCTTTAATTTACACGCACACGTAAAATTAAATCACGAAGTAGTTGATGCTCATTGGGATGAAGATAAACAGCATTGGCAGATCAATATACAAAATCAGCCAGCGATAACTACTCGGTTTATTATTAATGCTACAGGTCCCCTATCAATGCCTGTCATCCCCGATTTCCCAGGCAAGAACAAATTTACTGGAGTCAGTTTTCATACCAATAATTGGCCCGATGATTTTTCATTAAAAGATAAAAAAGTCGCCATCATCGGAAGTGGAGCCTCTGCAGCACAAATTATTCCAGCCATTGTCGATGAGGTCAGGACACTAGCTGTATTTCAACGTTCTGCTCACTGGATAATACCGCGCCCAGATATTAAATTCTCAACTTGGGTTCAGAAATTATTAGGCATAAAATGGGTATATAGCCTGTTGCGTAATGCTATTTATTGGGGATTAGAAACCCGTGTTATAGGTTTTAAATATTCAAAATGGGTGTTGAACTTGTTTGCGGGAGGACCAGCTCGTAAACAACTCAAAAATCAAGTTGCTGATCTAGAATTACGTAAAAAACTGACCCCTGATTTTACCATTGGCTGCAAACGTATTATTTTATCCAATACCTACTATCCTGCTATATCCCGAAAACATGTGAGTTTATTTGCTAAAGATAATGGCATTAAAACGATTACACCGTCAGGGATTGATACTGAAGATGGGACATCATTAGATCTTGACGTTATTATTTATTCTACAGGTTATGATGCAACTGATGGATTAATTTCCTATCCTGTAACTGGGAAAAACGGGACTCAATTGAGTCAAGTTTGGTCTGATTACCCACGAGCTTATTTAGGTACCTGTGTGCCCGATTTTCCCAATTATTTTATTGTCACTGGACCTAATACGGGTATTGGGCATACCAGTGCGATATTTGTGATAGAAGCGCAGATGCACTACATCATGCAAGCTATTAATTATGTTACTGCGCATAACAAAACAACCATTCAGCCAACCCAATCAGCAGAAACTAGATATACCAACATGGTACACAAAGAAATGACTCGAACAGTCTGGCATACTGGTGGTTGTAACAGTTGGTATAAAAGTGCATCTGGTAAGGTAATAGCCATGTTTCCAGGTTTTTCTTTTGTTTTTAAACGAATGTGCCAACGCTTTAAGTTAAGTGACCACGACATACAATAATAATTAAGGTATAACAATGACAATGTCTTTTTATCACGAAAAAATTATCGCCATTACAGGGGCTGCCTCGGGTATGGGGCGAAGTTACGCTACGTTACTAGCTCAACAAGGAGCAAAGTTGTTGCTCAGTGATGTTGATGAAGAAGGTCTGAATGAAACGATTGCCCTAGTTAATGCATTAAACAGAAATCAAAAGGTTGCTTCAATGATTATGGATGTCAGTCAACCAGAGCATTGGCAACAATTTAAAGATTTAGCATTAGCACAGTTTGGTGGCTGTCATATGCTTATTAACAATGCGGGTATTGAAGGCGCTGCGCAGCCATTTTGGGCCAGTATGGAGACACAAATTAAACAAACCATGGATGTTAATTTTTATGGTGTTGTCTATGGTTGTCGATGTTTTATTCCTTTATTAGTGAAACAAGACTGGGCAAGCATCGTAAATATTTCGAGTATCTTTGGCTTTATTGGAACGCCAAATGCCTCTGACTACTGTGCAAGTAAATTTGCAGTAAGGGGTTATACTGAAGCATTAATGGTAGAACTGGCACATGTATATCCACAAGTTCAGGTGCATTTAGTTCACCCAGGTGGTGTTGATACTGATATTGCCCGTTCTCAAAAAACAGCCAAGTTTAAACATAAATTTCTAACCACACCAAGTGACGAAATGTGTCAAGTTGTCTTAGATGATGTAGTGAAAAATAATCCAAGAATTATTTACGGAAACCACGCTCAAAAAACCTACTGGTTGTCAAAATTATTACCACTTAAGCAATTGAAAAAAATCATTGCTAAAGGATTAGCACTGGTAGACAAAAACGAATATTCCCCTGACCATAAAGGCTTTCAATAGGAGTCACCTATGACAATTTTTTTCATTATTATTGTGGGTATGATCCTATTTGGTGCGTTGTATTATCCAGCTGAGTTTGGCGGCTACATACTGCGTTTATCTAGTACCATAGAATCAAGTTTGTATGGATTTACACCGCAACAACGACGGATTAAACAATGTAATTATTATTATTTATCAAACGCTCGTTACAAAAAGAGAAGTCGAGGCAAAGACAAAATAACCAAACCCACGTTAATATTGTTACATGGCTTTAGTGCAGACCATTCCGTATGGTTACGTTGTGCTAATCAGTTGGGTAAACATTATCATGTTATATTGTTAGATTTACCCGGGCATGGACAAACAGGGTATCAAGTGGATGCAGACTATTCTATACCGGCACAGTCACAGCGACTTTATGAGTTTATCAGTGCATTGGATTTACAAGAGGTACATCTGGCAGGAAATTCAATGGGAGGCTTTCTAGCTGCACAATTTGCTTTAGATTTCCCACATCACACAGCATCTATAATTTGTGTTGATCCTGCAGGCGTTACCCCCCCAAGACCGAGCACTCTACAATCTATTGCGATGCAAGGCCGAAATCCATTTTTTATGGATTCTCCAGAACAATTTGATGATTTTTTTAAACTAACCATGGCAAAACCGCCCTTTTTCCCTAAATCTGTTAAGCTATTTAAAGCTAACGAATATGTGAAGAGAAAACCTGAGCTGGTCCATATTTATCAAGATTTTTTCAACCTGGATCATGTGCTCGACGATAAACTTGCTAATATTGAGTGTCCAATATTAATGTTGTGGGGAGGTCTGGATGACATTATTCATATCTCTTGTGCGCAAATATGGCAAGATAAAGCCAAGACTGTCACTGTTATCTGGGATGATTTAGGGCATATGCCGATGCTTGAGGCTCCACAACAAACAGCAGATGAAATAATTCGATTTATCGGTAAATATTAAAAAGGAAGTTTCATTACATGGATATCATGTTTTTGATTGTTGCGTTTGGATTTGGATTAATCGCTAAGTTTTGCAAGCTCCCTCCCCTTATTGGCTTTTTGTTAGCTGGTTTTGTTCTTAACCTACTCGGCTACACCAATAACGATACGCTACAAGCAATCGCAGATTTAGGCATTACGATTATGCTCTTTACCATAGGGCTAAAGCTAAATGTTCAAGATTTATTGAAACGTGAGATTTTGGTAGGTGCTATTGCACATACTATATTGTGGATAGTATTGTGTAGTATTGTTATATATGCTCTTGGATTATTGATTAGCACATCCCTGTTTAATTTGAGCTGGCAAACCGCCTTACTGATCGGCTTTGCATTTAGCTTTTCATCGACAGTATGCGTGGTCAAAATATTAGATGAAGCTGGGGAAATCAAAACTCGTCACGGTCAACTAGCCATCGGCATACTCGTTATTCAAGACATTTTTGCCGTCTTATTTTTAGTCTCGGTAACTGGAAATGTTCCCTCGCCTTGGGCAGCTTTACTATTATTACTTGTCCCTCTTCGCCCTCTATTACATCGTATTATAAACGGCTCAGGACACGGTGAAATGCTACCGTTGACTGGTTTTATTTTCGCCCTGGGCGCTTATCATTTATTTGATGTGGTTGGTGTCAAAGGTGATTTAGGTGCTTTAATAGCGGGTGTTTTACTAGCAGGTCAGGCCAAAGCATCAGAATTATCAAAATCGCTTATGTCTTTTAAAGATTTATTTTTAATTGGATTCTTTTTAACGATTGGTTTAACTGCATTACCCACATTGGAGTTAATGAGTTTTGCTTTGATTTTATGTTTAATATTGCCTGTGAAGTTTGCGTTATTTTTTGCCATATTTGTCAGCCTACGCTTGCGTGCAAGAACAGCATATTTAAGCTCATTAGTTATGTCCAATTACAGTGAGTTTGGTCTGATTATCGGTGCTGTTGCGGTATCAGGAGGTTTGCTGGAGTCACAATGGCTTGTCATTCTGGCCTTAGCTACAGCATTTTCTTTTATTGTGACGAGTGTTTTCTATCAAAAATCACATCAATTTTATTGTAATAACAAAAACCGCATAAAATGTTTTGAGAAAAAAACACCGTTAAAACAAGATATTTATCCTTCTCTTGGCTCAGCAAAAGTATTAGTTATCGGTATGGGGCGCGTTGGTAAAGGCGCTTTTAGTGCAATACACGCACAATTAGGCGATGGTGTGTGCGGGATTGACTCTGATAGAGATAAAATTAGAGACTTAGCTAATTTAGGTAAGAACGCAGTTATTGGTGACGGCGAAGATATTGATTTATGGGACAATTTAGATATCACTAATATTGAATTAGTGTTGATAGCCCTGCCATCAGTTGATGACGCTGCAAACATCACACAACAACTAAAACAAGCTCAATACACTGGGCGTATTGCCGCTATAGCACGTTACGAAGACGAAGTTGCTCCATTAATTGGTCAAGGTGTTGACAGGGTATTTAACTTTTTTACAGAGGCTGGCTTAGGTTTCGCAGAAGAGTCATTACAGTGGGCCAAAGTGTGTTCGAAATCAAAATAATAACAATTATCATTAGCAAGTCACTGATTTTATTAAATAATTTTATTATTCGCACAATTCCTTTATACTGATCAAAATAAACAAAGGAGATGAAGATGAAAAGTACGCCAACCTTGTTAAGCCAACTTAATACTGTACTGACTTCAGAACTGACTTCAATCAACCAATATTTTTTGCATGCTCGTATGTATAAAAATTGGGGATATAGCGCATTAAATTCGAGTGAATATAAAAAATCTATCAAAGATATGAAACAAGCCGATGAATTAATAGAACGTATCTTGTTTTTAGAGGGACTGCCTAATTTACAAGCGCTTGGAAAACTCTTTATTGGTGAAGATCCCGAAGAAATGCTTGCTTGTGATGTGAAATTTCAACAATCACACATCCATCTTCTCGTAAATAGCATTGAACTGTGCGAATCAGAACAAGATTTTGTCTCTCGAGACATGCTAACTAAGCAATTAGTTGATGAAGAAGAATACTTAGATTATTTACTGACCCAGCAACAGCAAATTACAGATATGGGGCTTTCCTTATATCTACAATCACAACTCTAAGGACATCATATTATGCAAAGTAAACCAGCGATTATTGATGCACTCAATAACTTACTCAGTTATGAATTAGCGGCTATGGACCAGTATTTTATTCATGCACAAATGTATGAAGACTGGGGGTATATGAAATTGTTTGAACGAATCAATCATGAATTTGATGATGAAAAAGGTCATGCAACTAAACTTATTCAAAGAATGCTGTTTCTTGAAGGGCAACCAGATATGATTACCAGATCCGGCTTCAAGATAGGTACGACGGTCCCTGATATGTTAGCCAGTGATTTACGCGTTGAATATGCAGTCGCTGAGCAGTTACGCATAACCATTGATCTGTGCGAAAAAGAACGTGATTACGTGACCCGTGATATGTTGTTAGTGTTATTAGATGATACTGAGATGGATCATGCTCATTGGTTAGAACAACAACTTGGACTAATCAAATCATTGGGTTTAGAAATCTATCTGCAAAGTCAGTTATAATATTTAAAGGTAGGTGGTAAAAGGTACTTTTATCACCTGCTCCTTTCCGGCTAGTTCAATCACCATTTGCCAATGCATTGTTTCAAGAGAGCAGCTCCCTAAAAAAAATTCACCATTCCATAGATGTTGTGATGAATTCATAGCATGACTATTTACTGAAAGTTGTTGTACCGGACTTTTCCCCATGTACATATTTATACCTTCGATGTAAATTTGTTCAATTTTTAACGAACTAGGTAAACTAATTTGCACACCAATGAGCTCTTCTACGACTAATTGGTCAATGATTTGTACCTGAAAAGGCCCTTCAGCAACTAAAATGGTGCATTTTTGAGCATGTAACTGACAAGTATCGGTATCTTTATTAGAAGTGTCTCTGTTTTTCACATAGATAATCATCAATATAATGATAAAAGCGAGCAAAAATAGCGCTTTATGTGAATTTTTTACCATCATTTTGTTGCGCCCTTATTAGCCTCGTGTAAACAAATTGTTAAATACATTGACCTTGATCAAGCATTGCTTAGTTGGTCTACCAATTTGTTTTTAAACACTATATCATCCCACTCATTATGCGTTAAGTGACATTATAATCTTTAGGTTTTTAACCGTGATTAAGATTGAATCTTAATTATTAACCCGTATTTAATTTTAACAATGGAAGAACGACCCAATGAGCGAGACAACTCAAGTTCAACCTAACTACAACTATAAAGTCGTTAGGCAATTTACGGTAATGACCGTCGTCTGGGGAATTATAGGTATGTCCATTGGCTTATTATTAGCCATTCAGTTATTTGCCCCTGCACTTAACTTTGACATACCTTGGTTAACCTATTCACGATTACGCCCACTTCATACTAATGCTGTCATTTTTGCATTTGGAGGTTGTGCTTTATTTGCTACCTCATTTTATGTTGTACAAAGAACTTCTCAGGTCCGTTTATTTTCAGATAAATTAGCAGCTTTCACTTTCTGGGGTTGGCAAGCAGTCATTGTCTCTGCGGTTATTACGTTACCACTTGGCATGACATCATCAAAAGAATACGCCGAACTAGAATGGCCGATTGATATTCTTATTACAATTGTTTGGCTGGCTTACATAATTAACTTTTTCGGTACCTTAATCATACGTAAAACCTCACATATCTATGTGGCTAACTGGTTTTTCGGTGCGTTTATGCTAACTGTTGCTGTGTTACACATTGGTAATTCCATGGCCATTCCTGTTTCATTTGGTAAATCATATTCGATTTATGCTGGTGCAGTAGATGCCATGATGCAGTGGTGGTATGGTCATAATGCAGTAGGTTTCTTCCTGACTGCCGGTTTCTTAGGCATGATGTATTATTTCGTCCCTAAGCAAGCAGGTCGTCCAGTCTATTCATACCGTTTATCTATCGTTCATTTCTGGGCGTTAATTTCATTATATATTTGGGCAGGACCTCACCACTTACACTACACAGCTCTACCTGATTGGACACAATCATTGGGTATGGCGATGTCTATAATCTTATTTGTCCCTTCTTGGGGCGGCATGATTAATGGGATTATGACTTTATCAGGTGCATGGCATAAATTACGTACTGACCCTGTATTACGCTTCTTAATTGTTTCACTTTCTTTCTATGGTATGTCTACTTTTGAAGGTCCGATGATGGCAATTAAAACTGTTAACGCGTTATCTCATTATACTGACTGGACCATTGGCCATGTTCACTCGGGTGCATTAGGTTGGGTTGCAATGGTTTCAATTGGTTCTGTGTACCATTTAGTACCGATACTATTTGGACAACCTAAAATGTACAGTACTTCATTAGTGAATGTTCATTTCTGGTTTGCCACGATTGGCGTTGTTTTATACATAGTCGCTATGTGGATGTCTGGCGTGCTTCAAGGACTTATGTGGCGTGCAGTTAACGCAGACGGTACACTTACTTACAGCTTTGTAGAGTCTTTAGAAGCCTCTAAGCCTTTCTACATCTTGCGAGCAATCGGCGGTATGTTTGTTGTAGCAGGCATGTTGATCATGGCTTACAACTGCTATAAGACTATTCGTGCACCAAAGGCTGAATCTATCAATGATGCCTCTGTTGCAGTAGCTTAAGGAGATAAGCATGAAAAATCCACATGAGTTAATTGAAAAAAATGTTGGTCTATTAACAGTATTGGTTTTATTTGCTATTGCCTTAGGTGCGATGGCACAAATTACCCCTTTAATGTTTCAACAACAAACAATGGAACCTGTTAAAGGTCTAAAACCTTATACAGCTCTACAAATGGAAGGCCGCGATATTTATATTCGTGAAGGATGTGTAGGTTGTCATTCTCAAATGATCCGTCCTTTTCGAGCTGAAACTGAGCGTTATGGACATTACTCTGTTGCTGGTGAGTCTGTTTGGGAGCGTCCATTCCTATGGGGCTCAAAACGAACGGGTCCAGATTTAGCTCGAGTTGGCGGCCGTTATTCTGATGAGTGGCATCGTGTTCACTTAATTAATCCGCGTAATGTTGTACCAGAATCGAATATGCCTGGATACCCTTGGTTAGCAGAAAACACATTAGACGGTGAGTTAATTGCCGATAAATTATCGTTATTTAGAGATTTTGGCGTGCCATATACCGATGAGGATATTGATGGTGCTAAAGCTGCCGTAGAAGGTAAGACAGAAATGGAAGCATTAATTGCCTATCTTCAATCTCTCGGGACACATTTAAAATAATGGATCAAGCTATTATCGGCAGTATTTTTACTGTCATCGTCTTCATCGCTTTTATCGGGGTACTTTATTGGGCTTTCACTAGTCGGAATAAAACCCGTTTTGAAGAAGCTGCAAATCTTGTATTTGATGATGAAGAAAAACCGACTACAAAAGACAAACAGGAGTCTTAAACATGACGACGTTTTGGACAATATGGATATCAATAATTACATTAGGCTCTATCGCAGGTAGTTACATGCTACTACGTTGGTGTTTATCGAATAAAACTGGTGTCAAAGAAGGCGAATCAATGGGCCATGAGTTTGATGGTATCGTTGAATTAAATAACCAATTACCACGCTGGTGGACAATTTTATTCTATATCACGATCGTGTGGGCTTTAGTTTATCTAGCCCTCTACCCTGGTTTAGGTGCATATAAAGGTTTATTAGGCTGGCAAAGTTCTAACCAAACTATTTTATCATTAGAAGAATCAGAACAAGCTTTACAAGCATCGACCGAATCTGGTGCACTGGTACAGTATGACCGCGAACTTAAATTTGCGAGTGAAAAGTATGATCCTATCTTTGCAGAATACGCAAAAGTGGACATAGAGACTCTTGCTACTAACGATGAACATGTCGATGTTTTAAAAGTTGGCCAACGTTTATTTTTGCAAAACTGTGCGCAATGTCACGGTTCTGATGCTCGTGGTCAAAATGGAGGCTTCCCTAACCTCACTGATGATGATTGGTTGTATGGTGGCTCAGCAAATAAGATTGTTGAAACATTACAACGTGGTCGTAATGCAATGATGCCGGCTTGGTTAGATGCTTTTGGTGAAGAAGGAATTAAAGAAGTCGTAGAATATACGTTAAGCTTATCTGGTCGTCAGGTGAATCAAAGTCTTGCCGAAAAAGGCAAATCACGTTTCATGGCCTGTGCTGCCTGTCATGGCATGGATGGTAAAGGTAATCAAATGCTTGGCGCACCAAACTTAACTGATAACATCTGGTTATACGGTGGTAGCAAACGTGCTGTCACAGAAACGTTAACTTACGGTCGAAATGGTGTGATGCCTGCCTTTAATAAAACACTTGGAGACGATAAGATACACGTAGTCTCAGCCTATATTTATAGTTTATCTAACAAATAGTAATTATATGGTATTATATAAGCCTCGTTTTTACGGGGCTTTTTTAATGTTTTTAATCTCTTCGCCTTATTGGGAGCCAGGATGAGTAGTTCGCAGCCGTCATCGGATAAATCAATTCCTTGGTATAAACAATTCTGGCCATGGTTTTTAATTATCGTGCCTTTATCATCTATGATCTTTTCACTTAACTATGCCAAATTAGCAGTAACCACACAAAATGACTTGGTCATCGATGAATACTATAAAGAAGGCCGTGGCATTAACACTCGTTTAGATAAGCTGGAGCGTGCATTACAGCTAGGGATTGATACGCGTTTGACGATTACAAATGGCGCGGTGTCTATCGAATTTATTCAAGGAGCCCCAAAACAAGGTGATGCCCTTAAATTAAACTTTTATCATGTCACATTAGCCAATAAAGACTTCACGCTACTTTTAACACGTGATGCGAATGGTATATATCGCAGTTCGTATGATGCCCCAATTGAAGGTAAATGGCGTGTATCATTACTGCCACAAAACGATGAATGGAAATTACAAAAAACACTACAACTCCCCTATTCTGGCACAATTATCTTTGCGCCGGATTATTAATACGAGTAGAGACATCAGATGCATATCACGTGTTTTCATTGTGGCCTAGATGCACCTAACGAGCACCAATTCGTAGTACGTATTTTTGATAAACCTCAAGTTATGTGCTGTCCAGGTTGCCAAGCTGTCGCTCAATCCATTGTCGATAATCAATTAACTGATTATTATCAGTTTCGTACTGAAAAAGCGCTACAAGCTCCATCTGCAGATGAGCAAGCGGCATTATTGTCTAAATTGAGTATTTATGATGCGCCAGAATTACAATCAGATTTTGTGATTGATACTGGTGATTTGAAAGAAGTGCAATTAACACTGGAAGGAATTACTTGTGCAGCATGTGGATGGCTGATTGAACGTCACTTGGTGAAACAACCTGGGGTCATTCAAAATGCTGTCAATGTAGGTGCAGCTCGCGCATCCATCAAATGGGATCCTAGTCAAATATCTTTATCCGCAATCTTAAGTGGATTGTCCTCTTTAGGCTATGAAGCACAGCCATTTTCACCCGAGCAACATGAATTAACTTACCAAAAAGCACACAAACAATTTATTAAACAACTTGGTCTAGCTGGGATTATGACCATGCAAGTAATGATGTTATCGATGGGCTTTTATTTTGATTGGCTCGGCAATATTGATGCAGTTATGCGTGAATACTTTCAATGGATTAGTTTAGTGTTAACTACCCCTGTTGTGTTTTATTCTGGTTCAACCTTTTATTTAGGGGCAATCAAGGCTATTAGTCAGCGTAGATTAAATATGGATGTGCCGGTTACTATTGCTATCCTAGGAACATATTTAGCGGGTATCAAAGCAACCTATTTGCATACTGGTGATGTGTTCTTTGAATCTATCTGTATGTTTATTTTCTTTTTACTGACTAGTCGGTTTTTAGAACATCGAGCACGATATAAAGCCACAGAAATCGCATCTAACACCATGAAATATGTACCTGTAAGTGCTTCAGTGCTAACTCCGGAGTCTTCAGAAGTATCGATAGTCACCGCAAAATCATTAACACCCGGTCAAATCGTTTTGGTTAAACCTGGAGAAATTATTCCTATTGATGGAATTATTACACAAGGTAGTACCCTGATTGATGAGTCCATGTTAACAGGTGAATTTGAACCTGTGACTAAATCAAAGGGGCAACAGGTTTTCGGTGGGACGTTAAATCGGCATCAAAGCATAGAGATTAACGTCACAAGTGAACTCAAATATGCTTTAGTGAATCAAATATTACGTTTACAAACTAACGCGATGGCTCAAAAACCCCAAATTGCGATTATGGCTGATCGTTTATCACAGTATTTTGTGAGTGCGGTGCTAATTATCGCTACAATTACCTATTTTACTTGGGAGGCATTAGGAAATCCTGATGCCTTCTGGATAACCGTGACGATCCTAATAGCTACGTGCCCATGTGCGTTAGGTTTAGCCACACCATCAGCTTTAACATCGGCGATGGCACGTTTACAACGTTCGGGTGTGTTACTTAAACAGGCTAATGTTCTTGAAGCTTTAAATGATATCAATCATATAATATTTGATAAAACAGGTACGCTGACTCAAGGGCAATTCTCAATTAAACGCACTGTCTGTGTCAGTAAAGAAAATGAATCTGAACTTTTAGCCTTGATAGCTAGTCTCGAACAATATTCTGAACATCCCATTGCACATGCTTTTAAAGAGTTTAAAGTGCATCCAGTTACTCAGCCTAAACAATATCTTAATTTAGGTGTGGAAGGCACTATTCATGGACACACTTATCGATGCGGTCAAGCTAAATTCATGCATCATAACGATCAAATTGCACAGCATCCAGCGATTAGTAATGCCACAATTTATATTGAAAATGATACCTCTATACTAGGTGCCATTTGGTTAGATGATGCGTTAAAAGAAGATACTTTATCTACCGTCAAACAACTTCGACTTTTTAAACAAACGATACTCAGTGGTGACGCTGAAGTTAACGTAAATGCTATAGGTAATCTGTTAGATATTCCCTCTCGACATGCCCAGTGCTCTCCTAAAGATAAATTACAGATAGTAAGTTATTTCCAGACTCAAGGAGATAGAGTATTAATGTTAGGTGATGGGATCAATGATTCCCCTGTGTTAGCACAAGCTAATGTCTCTGTCAGTGTGGGTAATGCATCTGATTTAGCTAAAAATGCTTCTGATATTTTATTTTTACATCCATCAATTGCTCCGTTACCGTTATTAATCGCATTAGCACAACGCTGTAAAACGGTAGTGAAACAGAATTTTATGTGGGCATTAGGTTATAATTTACTCATACTACCGTTCGGTATTGCAGGTTATCTTACGCCTTGGATGGCAGCTCTTGGAATGTCGTTAAGTTCCATCATCGTAGTGTATAATTCTTCTAGGTTACTTTCATTTCAATCTACAGGAAAATTTTAATGAACGTCATTTATGTGCTTATACCGATTGCAATTATCATTGTTGCTTTGGCGATCATTGTATTTTTTTGGGCCGTTAAAGCGAACCAGTTTGAAGATCTTGAACGTCAAGGCTCCTCCATTCTCTTTGACGATGATGTCACGTCAAATCAAGATAAAAAACCAATCGATAGAGATGTTTAATGGAACCTATTTATGTCACAGCATTATTAATCGGCTTAGCAGGTGGTGTACATTGTGTAGGTATGTGCGGTGGGATTGCCAGTAGTTTATTATTTAGTGCCACTCCTAAAGTTGGGCGAGTGGCATTGCTGATTGCATACAACTTTGGTCGGATTTTTAGTTATACAATGATCGGTGGTATGGCTGGTTATTCAGGCGCTATATTATCGGAATATACTTATATTACTAATGATATTTTACTCATTATTTCGAGTATCTTACTATTATTACTGGGTATATATATTGGCGGATACACGCAGAGTTTGACTTGGCTAGAACACTTAGGAAACCATTTTTTTAAACGCATCAAGCCTTTTTCATCTCGTTTTTTACCATTAAATACTGCAGTAAAAGCAATACCTTATGGCATGATTTGGGGGTGGTTACCCTGTGGATTGGTATATTCAACCTTAGCTTGGTCAGTGACATCAGGTCATGCTTTTAAAGGTGCACTTATTATGTTTTGGTTTGGTGTGGGGACTCTTCCTGCTATGTTCGCAACCAGTATGAGCGGACAATTTATTCATGAATTATTTTCACAACATTGGCTTAGGAAATGTGTGTCAGTATTTATGATCGTAAGTGCAATAACATTGTTAATTATAGGGTTATTAGGCTAGACTGGCAGTATTAGAAAATTCGGCCTTGTTTTTAGGTTTTTGTCAGTATGTGAATGGGTATGAAAGAGTTAGATATATCAATACATTGCCAGACGTGCAGTTTTTCACACCTTTGTCTGCCCGTTAGTTTAAATGATAACGAGTTAGAATCATTAGATGATATAATTAAGCGCGAAAATCCCCTACAGAAAAACACCATTTTATTTAGTGATGACACCCCATTTAACTCTTTATATGCCGTTCGAACTGGTTCATTTAAAACCGTTGTGAGTAGCGAAGATGGTCAAGAACAAGTCGTCGGTTTTCATTTTCCAGGTGATCTCTTAGGGTTTGATTCATTAAATTCAAACCATCATCAATCCACTGCTATTGCTTTAGAAACGTCAATGGTGTGTGAGCTCCCCTATCATACATTAGATCAACTAGCTGAACGTTTTCCTAAATTACGTAAACAAATCATGAATTCTATGAGTAGTGAATTTAAACAAAAACATGAACTCATGATGCTGTTAAATAAACGTAAAGCAGAAGAACGTTTATTGTATTTTCTAACACAATTATCACAACGTTTTGGTGAGCGAGGTTTCTCTAATAAGCAGTTTCACTTAACAATGACCCGAAATGATATTGGTAATTATTTAGGAGTGACTATTGAAACTATTTCTCGTTTGCTAACCCGATTTCAAAAAGAAAAGCTAATTAAAGTGGATGGTAAACTGATTATCGTACTTGAATATGATGTAATGCTGGCTAAATCTAAAGGACTGCATGATGAATTACTACAGCAATTAGCCAGTTAATAATGAATTATTCATACTTTAGCGCCATGATTTATGTAATTATGTACAATGTTTACTTCACTAAAAGAATGATATGATTCGAATGTTATCATTGCGCTAATGATAAGTCGTTTTAGGACACATTATGTTAGATATAAACTCTGTATTAGTGGTTATTGAACCTAATCAGGTTCAACAACCTGCATTAAGTAGAGGTATTGACTTAGTGAATAGGACAGGCGCCAAGCTCATGGTATTACTATCCGTCTATCACCCTTCCTATGATTTGACCACTATGTTATCTACTCACGAACGTGAAGAATTTCGTGCTGAGTATATTGCAGACCAATACCAAGCATTATCTAATTTAATGAGTAATTATTCATTACCTGAACAAACCATAACTGCTATTAATTGGCATAAACGTGTTTACGATAGTATTGTTGAAACTGCTAAAGATGAAAGCGCCGATATCATTATAAAATCAACTAAGCATGACGCTGTCGTTACTAGTTTAGTTTTCACTCCACTAGACTGGCATTTAATGCGTAAATCTCCTATTCCAGTATTGCTTGTGAAAAATAATGATTGGCCGACATATGATGATATTTTGACGGCTGTTAATACTGGTGATGAGGATTTAACGCATACTGATCTGAACGATAAACTGACTTCTACCGCGGAAGATTTTGCAAAATTATTCTCCAGTAATTTACACTTAGTCAATGCCTATCCTCGTATTTCATTTCCTATCACCAGCCCTTCCTATGTATTTAACTCATTAAATGTTGCAATCAAAAATCATCATAAACAAGCAATGAATCGTTTTGGTTTGCGACATAGGATTGATAATAATAATCTATACGTAAAAGAAGGATTACCTGAAAAAGTTATACCCAACGTCGCATCAAATATTGATGCTGATTTATTAATTATTGGTAGTGGCAGCAAATCAAGTTTAACAGGTTTTACTTTAGGTAATACTGCAGAGCATTTAATGAATAACATTGAATGTGATGTTTTAACTATTAAACCTGACGGTTTTGTATCCCCAAAACATTAATCAGTTTATAATTTAGCCTGAGTAATATAGGCATAGATATGAACGCACAAAAAATTCAACAAAAATTACGTAAACAAACTGCACAAGCGATTACACAATATAAGATGATAGAAGACGGTGACCGTGTCATGGTCTGCCTCTCTGGCGGCAAAGATTCCTATACTATGCTTGATAATTTGTTGTATTTACAACAAGTTGCTCCCATTAATTTCGCTATTTTTGCTGTGAATTTAGACCAAAAACAACCCGGTTTCCCCGAACATATACTGCCTGAATATTTATCTCAACGGGGTATAGAACATTATATCGTGACTGAAGATACATATAGTATCGTTAAAGAAAAAACGCCAGAAGGGAAAACGACGTGTGCGCTTTGCTCTCGTTTACGTCGTGCCATTCTTTATCGTACCGCTAAAGAATATGGGGCAACGAAAATTGCCCTGGGACATCACCGTGATGATATGCTCGAAACGTTATTACTCAATATGTTTCATGGCGGCCAATTAAAGTCGATGCCACCTAAATTAGTCTCAGACAATGGTGAACATGTTGTTATCAGACCTTTGGCGTTTTGCGCGGAAAATGACATATCTCATTACAGTAGAATACAGCAATACCCTATTATTCCTTGTAACTTATGTGGTTCTCAAGAAAATCTGCAACGCAAACAAATTAAAATGATGTTACAAGATTGGCATGAACGTTATCCTACTAGGATTGCATCGATGGCAAAGTCACTGCAACAAGTTATTCCATCTCATTTATGCGACAGTGATTTATTTCCTTTTACTGAAATAGAAGCCAACGGAATGAAGAATGATAATGGTGATACTGCCTTTGATCCCATTACAATTAATACAATGACACCTCATGAAGATGACATACACGTAGTCGAGTTAACATAATGAAGATTGGTTTAGCATTAGGTGCTGGAGCTGCCAGAGGATGGACTCATCTTGGGATCATCGAAGCGCTTGAAAATTTAGGCATTCAAATTGACGTGGTTTCTGGATGTTCAATTGGAGCCTATGTAGGAGCGGCTTATGCATCCGGTAATCTTACTCAATTAAAGGATTGGGCCTTTGATTTAACTGAATGGGAAGTATTACGTTTATTAGGGATTGGCTTTACTAGAAGTGGCTTGGCAAGTGGCGAGCAAGTGTTTAAACGCTTAGCTGATGATTTTTCTGTCACAACTTTTGAAGAAATGCAAAGACCTTTTGCTATTCCTGCAACTGATTTATATTCAGGTCGAGAAATTATATTTCAATCAGGGCCTGTTGTGGATGCTGTTCGTGCGTCATGTTCTATCCCAGCATTATTTGCTCCGGTTCAGTTTGAGAATCGTTGGCTTGTCGATGGTGCTGTAGTGAACCCTGTTCCCGTTAATTTGTGTCGCCTAATGGGAGCGGATTTTGTTATTGCGGTGAACCTCAGTGCAGATTTTCGCCCTGAAATGATTGATAAAAATATTACCGCACACGAAAATGCACAACGTAAAACAGATGAAAAACTAGAAAAACAACAGAGTATATTTAGAAATTGGTTTTCACCTGATCCAAACGATAATCAACAAACACCTCCAGGAATAATGAGTGTTATGAGTAATAGTTTAGATATTATGCAAGCTCGTGTCACTCGTTCTCGATTAGCCGGTGATCCACCTGATATTTTAATTGAACCCAATTTACGTGATGTGGGGATTCTAGAGTTTGAAAAAGCTGAAGAGCTCTATGCTGTAGGTAAAGAAGCAGTAGAGCGTCTAGAAAAACAGATTTTATATCAATTAAGTTATCTAAATGGCTAATTTACTAGGATGATTACTTAGATGATGTCAGAGCAGTAATTCTTAAGGGAGCCTCTGGTAATACGATTGTCTTTACTTCTTTAAGCTGTTGAGATGATATTCTCAAAATACCTTGAACAATAGCTAGGCCATTATTGAGTGGATAATTTAATGTCTCATCGGCAAAACGCATTTGTAATCCGCTCACTTGAGGCATTAAAAAAGACATAAATCCTCCCATCTCATCAAAGAATGCAACATACTGAGATTGAATAAAGCGTAAATCATCTACTGAATATTGAGTCACTAAGTATTCAGGCAAGGTTTCAATTTGAACATTAATATCACAATGATTAGCGGGTTGCTCAATATCTAAAACTACCATTGCATCGGCTAATTTTAGTGCTTTCTCAGTGGGTATTGAAAAACGCTGTTCAGGAGTAACAAGTAAATCAATAGTGACTTTTTGAGTATCAATACGCGCTTGATTTATCTGACATAACTTATCAGGAGCATGAATATTAGTAAAACCAAATGCAAATCTCAAAGCCGTAATATCTTCACTCGAAATTTTACGGGTGTGAGAGTAAAACGTCTTATATGCTACCTCAAGAATATTGGGTTGTTTAACACGTTCTGATAGCACACTGCCTTGTGCAAAAACAGTAAATACATTACTAAATAAACAACACCCTAAGGCTAATGATGCTATATTTTTTAGGTTTAATTTCACGGCGGCTCTCTTTAAATGAATAGACACTTTAATTGTTAGTTTCTGATCCTTGCACATGCAATATTGTTGTGACTCTTACTAATCCTAATAGCGAGCGATTAACCCTCAACATAGATTGTAATTCATCAATATAATCCTGACCACGTTCAGAATATGATCCTAAAGTAGTCGTCAACTCCATAGCATGTTGAAATGATAAAGATGGGGAGGCTTGAGACAATGAAAGACGTTTAATTCTTAACTGTCGATATGCACGATTTCTATTAAGATTTCGTACATATCGGTACATCCCTTGAGCGGGTGTGGAAAATTTAGCAACTTCGTGAGTCATACCTTCAGCACGTTTTTTTGGGACGAAGCCACAGCCAGTTTCATAACACCACAAACCAAAAAAGTTATAACCTTGAACGGCAAACCGTGACGTTCCCCACCCTGATTCATTTGCTGTTTGTACCTGTATTAATTCAACAGGTATCGTATTAACTCGTAACAATAATTCAGAAAAAAGATCAGCTATTTTTTTATTGTTGACTCGGTATTCTGTCATTAAAAATTGTAATTTTTGTTGTTGAGAAAATGTCAGAAACTGAGTGTTAAAATCCTGTAACGATAAGTCAGGATTTGATTGAATATAATCAATATATTCATCCCTTAGGTGTTGTATAAAACTACGCTTACGCAAAATTAGCTGATTATTTTCAGCCGCTAATTTTCCTATGAATTCAAAATAAGTCCGTTTTTTTGTTGTGACATCTTTAATTTCACTAAATTTTGGAACATCAATTTCTTTAAAATGCTTATCAAACTCAAGAGTAAATGAATTAAGTGTAGAACTGGAATCAGCCTTGATGATGGGGACTGGAGGTTGCACAAACGGCACAATAAATGCCCCCGTCATCACAATAACGAAGACAACTAGAAAAAATGGTTTACGCATCAAATGTGGTGTCATCTTTTCTCGATTCTGATATATCTATTAAATTATTGTGTTCATCATAACCCACTAAATCCGCATACACTCTACCTTTGAGTGTTAATATTAGCGGGACAGTATATAGAAATAATAGTCCGTAAGTCAGCGCGGAAACAATCACTAATAAAATGATGATGCCATGGATAAATATAAAAGAACTTAGATATTTATTGGCTAGCAGAAATGAGAGTTTAATCGCATAAAATGGTTTAGCTCCCTTATCTACAAGTAAAGGTAAGACTAAGGAAGTGACTACCCATAAATATAGGCCAGGTAAGATAAATAATTGAAAGCCAACACTGATCCATAAAGAAAGAAATACGGAGACTAAACCCAGCATAAATATCCGTGGGAAATAAGCCATCATATCTAACGGTTTTATTGTTTTTTGCGATGCATTTCGAATACCCATGACCAAGAAACCCGTCATAATCGGGGCTAAGAAAAATAATAATAACATTTCAATTTGTAATACTGTGCTACTTTCTATTTCCAAGGGGTTGGTTACGTTGAAGATAGAAAATAAAATCATAGCAAAGACAATCACTCCTACAAACGCTAAAAACATAGCTCCGATAAAGGGAAATATTTGTTTCTTAGTTTGGACATGGGATTCTTTCAACAACGTTTTTATGTCAAAAATGTATTCACCATTTAAAGCGGCTTCAAGTCGATTATTAGGGGTCGGCATAATTCTCAATTATCAATACAACACAATACTTAACGCTAATAATATCAATACCACGCCCATCAATCTATCAATTACGTGACGATAACGCTTTAAATGACGATCTATTCGAGAATGTGATAACAACACACTAAGCAATATAAACCATAAACCTGTTGCAACCGCCAAATATACGCCATAAGACCAGCGAATTGACTCTGGCGTACTAGGAGAAATGATCGCGGTAAATAATGACAAGAAAAATAACGTCGCTTTAGGATTTAGTCCATTTGTAATAAACCCCAATCGAAATGCGCTTAACGCTGAAGGCATTGGGAGATTTGGTGTATCCACATCTGTCTGCTCAGCAATATATGGCTTTGACCGCAACGACAATACACCAATATATATAAGATAACTTGCAGCTACATATAATAATCCTTGATATAGTAAAGGAGTGGTTTTAATTAACATGCCTAAACCAAAAATCGAATAAATGACATGTAACATGATACCTAAACCCACACCAAGACTGGTATAAATTGCTGGCTTGCGCCCAAATGCAACAACCTGTTTAACTACAATAGCAAAGTCGGGCCCAGGACTAGCCACTGCGATTAAATGCACACCAGCAATCGTCAAAAATTCAACCCAGTACTGTGAAAACATTAATTCGTTACAATCGGTGTATCAGAACCACTGGCCCATTCAGACCAAGAGCCGTCATAAATACAAATATTTTTGAAACCACTCACCTGAGCAGCAACGCTTAATAAACAGGCAGTAACACCGGAACCACAGGTGAAAACAATAGGGTCGGAAGATTTAATATCTAATTTTGAAAACAAACGATCTAACTGGGAAAGACTTTTATAAAAACCACCGTCTAGACACTCAGAATAAGGTAAATTCTTAGCTCCAGGCATATGCCCTCCCCGCATATTTAATCTCGGTTCGGGAGTTCGAGCATAGAAACGCTCTGGACATCGTGCATCAATAATATGGTGAGATTGTTGAGCAATAATCGTTAACATTTCAACTTTATTAATAAATACTGTTTGTGCCTGAGCAACAAAATCACCCGTAGTTGACGCAACACTTAAGCCTTTTTGCATAGGGAATGACTTTGCTATCCAAGCTGGTAAGCCACCATCTAACACATGCACTTGTTTATGCCCTGAAGCTTCTAACATCTTATATACACGAGGCGCACTAAATATGCCTTTATCATCATATACAACATACGTCGTATCATGATTAAGTCCCATAGTCTGGGCTGCTGCTGTAAAATGTAATTCATCAGGCATCATTTGCATTCCTGGAAAATCAGGATCAGCAAATGTGTGTTCAAAATCAAAAAATAAAGAACCCGTTATAACCTCTTCAGGGATAACAATGTCGTTGTTCGAACCTGGTGATGAAATCGACGTGAATATGGGTACCACATTTTTTTGAGGGTCTAGGAGCGCATCATTTAACTGTTCGGGTGTCACAAGTAAACTTTCAAACATAGATATTGACATTATACAATCCATTAATATTTATTTTCATTATTAACGGGTTAATGAACAGATGCAAGAAACAAATATCCAGTATTAATCAAACGATAATAAGGATACTGGAAGCATAGTAATAAACATTAAAATATGATTTTTTACATTTACAACATATAGGTAAGAAGTAAATGGTGCCCAGGGCCGGACTTGAACCGGCACGCTGTTACCAGCGAGGGATTTTAAATCCCTTGTGTCTACCAATTTCACCACCCGGGCAACGAGTGCTTACACTACAGTG
>CATECQ010000001.1 GCA_949498985.1 Glaciecola sp. HTCC2999 | reverse complement strand
TCGTCCACTCCGCCATTTTAAATCCCCAAAATCTTCTCTTCTAGAGATATCTATTTGTTATACACGTGTCTTTTATTATATGTAGTAATAAAAGGAAACAAGGCTGAGGGTATAGCATTTCTTCGGTCGCTTAACCATGATGAATCATACTTTATAGCGGATTGCTTATCTTTCTGGTGGCGCATAGGGTTACCCATCAAAACATGATGCTCAGCATTAATCATGGATAAATACTCAGCATTGAAGGGAATGTCTACATAGTCGCATAATTCAATGAGGCGGTCGCTTTGATTAAAACAAAAATCCTCATAACCTATTTTATGATACTCGATAGATGCGCGTTCAAATTTGTTCAATCTCTTTTTGTTTCCAAAATACCATTTTAAAAATTGAAACCATACCTTGCCTTTGATTTTTTTAAGGCCTTTTCTGTTTTGACGAGCAGCAACTTTACTTTGAGAAAATGCGAAAGACCGAACATCTCGTAAAAGATAGATGAGCTTGAATGTCACGTTGAGTCGACGATAAATATCAATATGTTTATCGCCTTTTGATGTGTCAATTAACGTACTGTGGATGCCATAAATGCGAGTAAACTGCTCAAGGGTATACTTGTATCGATCGGCTATATCATCTATTTGATGTGTCTGTATGTGACGTAGAACAGGGTGCCAAAATTCACATGATTCTGAAGATTTACCACAGCTACAAGACTCGTTATTTTCTAACCACTTGGACGGTTTATCTCTTAAGATTTGATAAACCTCACCTAATGAAACGGCATTTTGAGAGGCACTTAATACCATTGAAAGAACTGTTGAACCAGAATGCGACAGGCTATTTAAAACAATGACTTTCATCAATTTTCCTTTCTTTATAGTATTACGCTAATTCATCTGTATGCTTTAGTCGTGTATTATACCTGACATAATTATTCAATGGATCTTTTTCTATGTCCGATATTACCCGTTTACGTTCCTCTGAGAAGCTTAGTCGCATTGTAAAATATAATGGCGTGGTTTATTTGTGCGGTCAGGTCGATGAGCATTACAATGACCATGTGGATGATATAAAAGCTCAAACATCAGCGACACTAGCCCGAATAGATGAACATCTAGCTGCGGCAGGGACAAATAAGACACGTTTACTTTACGCAACCGTATACGTCAAAGATGTAGCACTCGTGCCGGAGGTAAATGCAATATGGAATTCGTGGTTAATGGATTGTGTACCGCCAGCAAGAAGTTGTGTGCAAGCTCAAATGGCTAATCCCAATATTCTTGTTGAAATTACAGTGCAAGCAGCTGAATCATTCAATTAATCCCATTGCCTACATACATGGTGAGGTTTCATATTGTTAACTCAACTAAAAAAAGCTCTGTCATGTTATTCATCACAGAGCTTTTATCATTTATTGACAATACTTTTATTTAGCAAATGCGTCTTGCAAAGGGGGCACAACTTGTTTCTTGCGGCTTAATACACCATCTAACCAAGCTTCACTATTATCACTCGAAACATCATAAGCTGAGGTAATTAATGTCTCGTTATCTGATGCAATCAGCATCAGTGAACCTTCTTTCATGATATCAGTTAATAGCAACATGACTGAGTGACGATTACCTTCTTCTTTCAGTTTGATAATATCATTCGCTAAATCTGCTTTAATTGTATCAAAGACGGACAAATCAATAACTTCTAATTGTCCTATACCTACTAAGTTACCATGCATATCGAAATCTTTAAAATCACGCAACACTAAATCACGAACAGGTGTGCCTTCTACGGCTGATTTTACTTTGAACATTTCCATGCCTAAAGCTTTGTAGTCTTCAATACCTGCAATTTCAGCAAGCGCTTCAACACATTTTATGTCCGCAGTAGTACAAGTCGGGGACTTGAAGATTACTGTGTCAGATAGAATTGCACACATCATTATACCAGCGTAAGCTTTAGGGATTTCCACACCATAAAAATCATACATCATTTTGACAATAGTATTACTACATCCTACTGGACGAATCCAACACTCTAGTGGGGTCGAGGTAGTAAGGTCACCTAATTTATGATGATCAACAACACCGACGACAGTCGCTTCATCAATATCATCAGGTGCTTGTGTTTTTTCAGTATGATCAACAATATAAACGTTTTCACCAGCATAGCTCATTTTTAGTTCAGGTGCCTCAAAACCAAATTTATCTAAAATAAATTGAGTTTCTGGTGATAGTTCACCCAAACGAGCGGGTATAGCTGGCTCGCCGATTTGATTTTTTAAGTAAGCAATGGCTAAAGCACCACAGATTGAATCAGAATCAGGGATCTTGTGTCCCACAACATACATTGACATAACGTACACTCCATAAAAAATTTGGTCATAGTGTAATCAAACCCACAGGTAATGCCAATACGACTGTAGTGATAATTTATATTATATTAGTCATTTACCCGCTACATGACTAAATCGATTAATGGTGTTGGGTAGTTGCTTAAGATTCAACTATCTAAAAGGGTAAATCATCATCATCATCAAAGTCTGGCGCAGGCATCGGTTTCGGCGCGTCTACTGGCTTGATATTGTGAGGAGAAGTGTCGGAAGGCTGTTTTGAACTCTCGCCGAAGACATTATTTTTGAGCTTAGATAGATTATCTTCTGCACGAGAACGAATTTCATCGGGAGAATTAGCTTGTAACGAATAATAGGTATTGCCGTTTTTATCTTTGCGTTCCCAAGCACTCAATGAAAACTCTTTACCTTCTATCATGACTTTGCCTTTAAAATTAGGCTGTGTGTCCTTGTCTTTATAAGCATTATAAAACAACACTCCGGTCATATCTTTTTGTTGAAAGTTAGATTGGCTCATATTCAAATCATCTCAGGTCAATTTACGATATAATGTATTTTTGCTTTAAACATCTAATTTGTAAACCATGTCCTTCATAAATAATTTTTACCGCTTACTCACTCATCGTTCAACTGAGTACTCTGACGAGTTAAATACGACTCATTCCTTTTATCATCCTGCCAATTTTTTACTTATCATGTCATTTTGTATGGCATTAGTGTTTTCAACCTGGCAAGTGTTACTTAATAATTTTGTTATTGAACAAGCTGCTTTTACAGGTAAAGAAATTGGGATATTACAGTCACTTAGAGAAATCCCAGGTTTTTTGGCGTTTACTGCTATTTATGTATTATTGTTTATAAAAGAACAGCGATTTGCCACGTTGGCATTACTTCTTACATGCGTCGGAGTCGGTTTGACCGGTTTTTATCCATCAGTGATGGGGCTGTATGTGACTACGGTGATCATGTCTATAGGCTTTCACTATTACGAGACCATCAACCAGTCCCTAACCTTACAGTGGCTAGCCAAAGATAAAACGCCGGAATTTATGGGAAAAGCACTCGCATTTAAAGCTGTTGGAGCATTATGTGCATATGGAGTGATTTGGGCACTGATGGCATACTTTAAATGGTCATATGCGCATGCCTATGCGTTAATCGGTAGTGTTGGTGTCATCATAGCAATATTACTGTGGTCGAGTTTCCCACAGTTCAAAGCAATATCGGTACAAACCAAAAAACTCATTATCAAAAAACAATACGCTTTATATTATGCTCTCGTATTTTTTAGTGGCGCAAGGCGACAGATTTTTGTCGTGTTCGCAGGTTTTTTGATGGTGGAAAAATTTGGTTATTCAGTTGGACAGATCAGTGCATTGTTCATGGTTAATTATGTTTTTAATTTGTTTTTTGCACCCAAGATTGGTCGCTGGATCAGCAAAGTCGGAGAGCGTAATGCATTAATGTTTGAATACATTGGGTTAATTGGGGTCTTTTTGGCTTACTCATTTGTAGAAAACCAATATATTGCCGGGGCTTTATATGTCGTTGATCATATGTTTTTTGCGCTTGCTATTGCGATGAAAACGTATTTCCAGAAGATTGCACAGCCAGAAGACATTGCTGTCACTGCAAGTGTCAGCTTTACCATTAATCATATTGCCGCAGTTTTTATTCCTGCGTTATTGGGTTTATTGTGGTTACATTCGTCTAGTAGTGTATTTTTGATTGGGGCTGGGTTTGCATGTTGTTCATTATTACTTGCTAGTTTAATACCGTATCAGCCTAAACCAGGTGCGGAAACTCGCTTTGGTGGCTTATAAAAAAAACCTTTATACGAAATTGTCATATCCCATATAAAGGTTTGATATTAATATTGCAGGTATATTTATCTGATTAATACAGCTTGATAAGGTGCTAATGTGATTGTTTTTTCAGTTACATCTAGTGATTCAACATTATTTAATAAAATGGTACCACTAGAGACATTTACACCTGCTAGATCAGCTTGGTTAATTGTTACTGTTTTGTCAGAGTAGTTGAGTAACACTAGAATGACATCTTCATCTAACGACCGAGTATACGCATAAATCTCAGTATGTTCGGCAAGTAGTAACGTATATGCCCCATAGATGAGTGTGAGATTATCTTTTCGTACTTGATTCAATTGTCTGAAATAATTTAATTCCGAGTCGGGATCACCCTCTTGTACTGCAGCATTAACATCGACATAATTTGGGTTGACCTTAATCCATGGAGAGCCTGTTGTAAAACCTGCATGTTCAGAATCATTCCACTGAACAGGTGTCCGTGCATTGTCTCGAGCGCATAATTTATGTGACTCCAAAAACTCATTTAAATCACCACCTTCTGCTTTGGTTAGGTGATACCAATTAATAGTCATGATGTCTTTATAATCTTCAATATTATCAAACTTAATATTTGACATACCAAGTTCATCACCCATGTAATAATATGGTGTCCCTCGCATAGTCAATAAATAGGTCGATAGCATTTTTGATGCAGTGCGGCGATGCTCTGGGGCATCAGACGCCCAGCGCGTCACCATTCGAGGGAAATCATGATTACCAAAATATACGGTATTCCAACCTTCTGTAGCCAGAGCCGCATCCCATTCAGACATAACTTGTTTGAATTTGACGAGGTTTTGGAAGTCGTCATTAATAATAAAACGGTCGCCAACACCAATACTGACATGGTCAAAGTGATAGTTCATGTTCAACTCTTGACGGTCTTCACCCACTAGCTTTAATACATTATCTGTGTGTGTGCCAGGTCCTTCAGCGACGGTCATGATGTCATAATGTTGTAAGACTTCTCGATTCATTTCATGAAGATATTCATGCAACTTAGGTCCTTGAGCATACATATCAATCATCGCTTGACCATGAAATTCGGGTGGGAATTCTGGATAGCCTTCATGTTTTGATATAAATGTGATGACATCCATACGGAAACCATCAATGCCTTTTTTAAACCAAAAGTGCATCATGTCATATATTTCAGCACGTAACTTAGGATTCTCCCAGTTTAGATCAGGTTGTTTGATTGAAAAGTAATGCAAATAGTACGAGTCAGTGGCTTCGTTATAACACCATGCATTTGCTTCAGGATCAAAATATGACCAGCGGTGAGGTGGTGTGCCTTTTTCTGCGGGCCACCAGTGAAAATAATCATAATATGGGTTCTCGCGAGATTGTTTAGCTTCTTGGAACCACATGTGTTCATCACTACAGTGATTCACGACTAAATCCATCACCACTTTTAAGCCACGCTCGTGCATACCAGTCAGTAGTGCTTCAAAATCTTCCATGTCACCAAATTCGGACATGATGCTACGATAATCAGAAATATCGTAGCCATTATCGTCATTAGGTGACCCGTAAATTGGATTCAACCAAATAATATCAACGCCTAAACTTTTTATGTAATCAAGTCGGTTAATGATACCGCGTAAATCACCGATACCATCGCCATTTGAATCTTGAAAACTGCGTGGATAAATTTGATAAACCACGCCTTCTTTCCACCATTCACGTTTGATATTTGCTAACTTCATTAAGCTTGTTCCTGTTGCTTTTCGTTGTTTTGGCTGGTTAATGTATCGCCAGCAGAGTTGATACGGAGGGCCAGTGCAGAGCCAACTAAAAATAATAAACCACATAATGCCAGAGCGTTGCGAGGATCTCCGCCTAGGACAGAATCGAAAATTAGACCAATACTCAGCATTTCCATAATTTGAGGTAAACAAATCATGGCATTTAAGAGTCCCATATAGACTCCTATACGCATGGCAGGAGCGACATTTGCACAGATAATGAAAGGAACGGTAATTACACCTGCCCAGCCCACACCAACTAACGCCATACACGCTAAGGTTGTGTATAAATCAGTTGTAAGTTGCATGGATAAAAAGCCTAATCCACCCACTGCTAAACAAAACGCATAGACTTTATTGTCACCAAATTTGTGAATGGTTTTAGCAATGAAAAAAGACATGATAAGGGTCGCAATATGCATTACAGCAAAAGCAGTGCCACCTTGGGCCGTACCTTCAGCAAAACCAGGCGCATCTGGAGTAGGGGCGTCATAAACGTGATATGCGATTGAAAGAGATAAATACTGCCACATTAATGGTAATCCGAACCATGTGACTAGTTTGACCCACCAGACCTGTTTTAAGGTCATTGGCATATCTTTAAAAGCACTCCAGAGATCAGGTAAAATACTCGATATTACTTTACCTTTATTTTCTGCTTGGAATGCCTCTATATTTTCTGGTGGGTACTCTTGAGTCTTCATAAATGACCAGATAGCCGTGATTATAATTACTACAACACCACATACGAACGAGTATTTAACAATATCAGGGATGAAGGTTCCGTCGGTCACAGCAGATACCCCCAAGGCAATCATAATTACTGGCATTAAGCTGGCCAATATTTGGCCACCAGAAATCATGAACGTTTGTAATGCAAAAGCAAATGGGCGTTGTTCTCGGTTGATCATATCTCCGACCATTGCACGATACGGTTCCATTGCAGTATTCATCGCAGCATCTAGGATCCAGAATAATCCTACTACCATCCATAACTCAGGTACGTATGGCATAAATAATACTGCAACACTGCCAATGATTGCGCCCCATAGGAAAAACGGTTTACGGCGACCAAAGCTTGTCCAAGTTCTATCACTGATAGCACCAATTAGTGGTTGAATGAGTAAGCCAGTAACGGGGCCTGCTAACCATAACAAGGGAAGTTGGTCATAGGATGCGCCATGGTAAGTGAAAATAGGGCTGAGGTTAGCTTGTTGTAAGCCAAAGCCATATTGGATCCCAAAGAAGCCGAAACACATGTTCCAGACTTGCCAAAAGGATAAACGAGGTTTAAGTCCTGAGTTCATTATTATTGTGTCCTAATTATGTTAATTATTCGTTAACTAGCATAACACACAGAATAAACTTAATCGATTAAGGGTGCAAATAAATTATTGCGATTATTTAAATTTTGACCTGCACACATTTAATATTTATATGAAGCGTGTAAACGCGAAATAAAATCGCTTGTATTTCTACACAATGCATTTGACAATAAGCTTATAAATAGAAGTGAGTAGGGTGTTTGATGACATTGTTAGTTGCGACAGAGGTATCTAAATCATATGCTGACGGTGAGCATAGTATTGATATTCTTCAACATGTAAATTTATCATTATCTGCAGGAGAGCATGTCGCTATTATAGGCTCCTCGGGCTCTGGAAAAAGCACCTTGTTACATATTCTGGGGGGACTTGATGTACCTTCAAGCGGTACTGTAATCTTTCAAAATCATAACTTGGTTACCAGTAGTGATACCCAAAATGCCAAACTCCGTAATACAGATATTGGATTTATCTATCAATTTCATCATTTGTTACCTGAATTTAATGCAATGGAAAACGTGGCTATGCCATTGCTCATCGGCGGGTCATCGAAATCTAATGCATATGCAAAAGCCCAACAATTACTGATTGACGTTGGCCTGGGTCAGCGTTTAAAACATTTTCCTAATCAGTTGTCTGGCGGAGAACGCCAGCGGGTAGCGATTGCGAGAGCATTGATTAATGAACCAGCATTACTCTTAGCTGATGAACCAACCGGAAATTTAGATGATGAAACAGGTGAGGAAATTTATCATTTACTCGATTCATTAAAGACTAAGTACGCATTTGCTGCTGTGGTGGTTACACATGATTTGCGCCTTGCTCAAAAACTAGATACTCAATATCGCCTAATTAAAGGTCGTTTAACTCAAGGAAGCGTTTAACATGTCACATCCAAGCGCTTCATCTTGGTCTTTGGCATGGCAAATAGCACGTCGATTCAGACAGAAAAAACACGATCAACGTTTTGTTTCTTTTATTTCTGCAGCCTCGATTGTGGGTATATCACTGGGCTGTGCTGTTTTGATCTTACTATTGTCCGTTATGAATGGTTTTGAACGTGAACTAGAAGGACGGATTTTGTCTGTTATCCCACACGGAGAAATATTTGCAGTCGATCCGGCAGGTCTTCACTCCTTAAATGAGGGATTGAACACGATTGCACAACAACCATTTGTAAAATCAGTGTATCCATATTCACAGCAGTCTGCGCTATTACAAGTGAAAGATGCCTTACATGGATTAAGTATTACAGGACTGGATGTGAATCATGTTACTCATCCATTATGGGATTTTGTCGAATTGTATAACGTAGCACCTCCTTCTCCAGAGAGCCCTGAGATCTATTTAGGTAAAGGAGTCATCGATAAGTTTTCATTACTACCCGGGCAAGCCGTCTCCATGTTATTACCGGTTCAAGAGAATCATTCAGCCAACAATGGTGGACTCAATTTTAAATCACCCACCCGCTTAACCGGTTATTTGGCTGGTGAGATCAATGTTGGCGGTGAACCTGATTTATTGCTTGGATTAACACGTCTAGATGCCTTAAATAACGTTATTGGTGTTACAAAAGGCGCCAAAGGTCTACAGATTTATTATAACGACGTCTTTGCTGCATCAAACTTTACTTATCAAATTGGTTATGAATACCCTGAAGCTGTTTATATTTCTGACTGGACCAGAACTCATGGCCACTTATACCAAGACATACAGTTAGTTAAAATCATCGTGTATATCGTTTTAATACTCGTTATCGCAGTCGCGTCGTTTAATATTTTATCTTCTTTGACGATGGCGGTGAAAAATAAACAGTCGCAAATTGCTATTTTGAAAACGATGGGTGCCAGTCCGTTATTTTTGTCCAGAATCTTCATGCTCCAAGGGTTATTTAATGCTGGAATTGGTATTATTTCAGGTACTAGCTTAGGTATTATCTTCAGTGTGTACTTGGCGCAAATAATTCGTTTTTTTGAAGGCTTATTGGGAGTTGCAATGTTGTCGGGAGATATCTACTTTATTGATTTCTTGCCGACTGAACTTCACCTAATCGATGTATTATTGACCGTATTTATTGCACTAGGATTAAGTATGATAGCGACTGTGTATCCCGCAAAAAAAGCCGCGAACTTAGTCGCGGCGGAATTCTTACATTAGCATTTTTCTATCGGTAGTGAATTACTCCGGTTTTCTGATACCCGCTTGCATATCGTGAAATACTGCTAAATCTAACTCATCTTCACTTTTTGCAACGATACACGATACCATACAGTCACCAGTGACATTCACTGCCGTTCTCATCATATCCAGTAATCTATCGACGCCGATAATCAAGGCAATACCTTCAACGGGTAAATTCACTTGTTGCAACACCATGGCCAACATAATTAAGCCAACTCCTGGGACGCCTGCAGTCCCTATTGAGGCGAGAGTAGCCGTTAAGATCACCATTAAAAAGTCAGATATCGATAAATCCACACCATATACCTGCGCAATAAACACTGTGGCTACCCCTTGCATTATGGCAGTACCATCCATGTTTATGGTCGCACCAAGTGGAATAGTGAAACTAGATACAGATGAATTGACACCTAGTCGATTGTTAGCGGTGTCCATAGTAATTGGTAATGTGGCATTTGAACTAGAGGTACTGAATGCGAATAGCGCGGTATTGCGCATTTTTTGTAGTAAAATTAAAGGATTCAGCCCACTGAGTATTTTAAATATAATAGGGTAAGTGACAAAAGCGTGCAGAATTAATAAACCAGCCAATAAGAAAAAGTATTTAGCCAGACCTAAAATGGTGTCAAAGCCAATTGACGCAAATAGCTTTGCCATCAACACAAACACGCCGTAAGGTGCAACATTCATCACCATAGTGACAATTTTCATTATGACCACGTTAATGTCATTAAACGCCGCTGAGACTCTTTTTCCTGGCTCTCCAGAGAGTGATACTGCAATTCCGAAGATTACAGCAAATATAATGATTTGTAACATGTTACCTTGAGCCATTGAAGCAATCGGGTTTGCTGGAAACATATCGACAAAAACTTGAACTAAATTAGGGGCTTCTTTAGCCGTAAATTGAGTATCAGTGCTAAGATTTAGACCTTCTCCAGGGGCAAAAAGTAATGCCATAAAAATAGCAGTGGCGATTGCAATTGCCGTTGTCATAACATACAGGCCAACCGATTTTGCTCCAAGACGGCCAAGCTTATTGGGATCAGATAAACTACTTGTTCCGCAAACAAGAGAGACAAACACCAAAGGTACTACGAGCATTTTTAAACTGGCAATAAAAATTTGCCCAATACCATTAAATATTCCGTCAATAAACAGAGCTTTAATAGAAATGGTTAAGCCAAAGAAGGAAAAAACGAGATCTCCACTTTCGCCCATGATCAATTTAAACAAAAAGCCAATAAAAACTCCGGCGAGCATGCCGATAAATATACGTGCAGTCAGTGACAATCTATGTGATTCTGAAGCAGGAAGTACTGTCATGAAACCCTCTAATTATTGTTATTGTGAGTATGAAATTTTAATAAAAAATTGAAAGTGTGGTGTTTATTAATAAGAAACTCCACAGCGACACTGTACAAATTATTATTCTAATTGAAAAGGATAAACACTGCCTAAGTGTAAAATTTGCGTTAACTCATCAAGAGCTGTTTGCGATTCTGTCAGCAAATGAGGATCTGCCAAATCTGCGATTTTCAGTTCATCGCGATAGTGTTTTTCGACCCATGTATTTAATTCAATAAATTTATCTTCAGTGATCCGTGTATGTGGATTAACGGCTGATAATTCATGCGCTTTAAGCGCTACGCGTAACCTCAGGCAGGCAGGGCCACCGCCGTTTTGCATACTTTGCTTAACATCAATGTACTTGACCTGCTTGATAGGGGTATCTGCGCTTATTAACTCATTTAAATAGGTCTTTACTGCTAAATTTTCTAGTGCTTCTGTCGGAGCAATTATAGCCATTTCACCATTCGGTAAGGTTATAATCTGTGTATTAAATAAGTAGCTTTTCACCGCATCATCAATCGAAACCGCTGCAGTAGGTACTTGAATAAAATGCATTGGGATATCACCCATTTTGCGTTGAATTTCTGCTAAAACGTGTTCGGTCTGAGCAAAAGCTTGCTCGTGGTAAAACAATACATTTTGATTACCTACACTGATAACATCATTATGGAAAACACCCTGATCAATCACATCAGGGTTTTGCAACGCAAAAACTGTATTGGCATCATTTAGACCATGTAAACGAGCAACTGCCTTGGATGCTTCGATTGTTTGTCTAGCAGGGAATTTTTTAGGCGCTGGTTTTGAGGTATCAAAGGCATGCCGTCCATACACAAAAAACTCAACCCCTGGCTGTTCGTATCCAAGACAGAAACGAGTATGATTAGCAGCTCCTTCGTCACCGAAGTGATCGTTTTCGGGTAAATGATTGTGATGAACAAATGTAGTTGGATCGTTAAACGTTGCTTGTAAAACACGCCCGGTACTTTGGGGCTCAATAGAACGATGAAATTTATTCGTTAAGTTAGCGGGTGTAAAATGTACCTTGCCATCGGCGGTATCAGCACTTGGAGAAACGGTTGCTGCATTTGCGGTCCACATTGAAGATGCAGAATAACAAGCAGCTAATAATAAAGGATCAGATTTGGCTGCTTTATTAATCACTTGAGCATCGTTACCGGTAAACCCTAAACGCCTTAATACACCAATATCTGGTCTTGCCTGAGGTGCTAGTACCCCTTGGAATAGACCTAAGTCGGCTAAGGTTTTCATTTTAATCAGCCCTTGCTGAGCTGCTTGCTTAGGATGAGACAGACCTTTGGCATTATTTAATGAGGCAACGTTGCCATAAGATAAACCGGCGTAGTTATGTGTTGGGCCTACTAAACCGTCAAAGTTCATTTCTACATTAGGCATATCATCTTCCTTATAAAGCTCTATTGATAATTGACATTCAAGTTCGCTAAGATTAATGTGCAGGGCTTGTTACATGTACTTAATGTTGACTAAATCCCTGTTTTTCTTTAGATAGTATGACGTAAGTCGATGAGTATAAGCAAACCTTATTTATTAAAAAAGCCATATAAATTAATTACTTACAATGTTTTTAGTGGGTAAGTATGAATATTTTCTTGTTTTATATGCAGTTTATAGATATATCTTAAAAGTGTGCTAATTCTCACTTGTGCATGTATAACATATTCAAAAGTGACATTTTTTTAAACATTTTCAAAGGATTACCTTTCCCTATGGCAAAATCATTAGTTATTGTGGAATCGCCAGCTAAAGCGAAAACAATAAATAAATATCTAGGCAAAGATTTTGTTGTGAAATCCAGTGTCGGTCACGTTCGTGATCTCCCAACTAAAGCGTTAGGCAATGTTGCGCCGAAAAAACCAGCCAAAGAATTGAAAACGTGGTCGGATACTAAGAAAGCAAAATACTTACGACAATTTGAATACGAAAAGCTTGTAGATCGTATGGGTATTGATCCTCAAAATGACTGGCAAGCTCATTATCAGATTTTAGTGGGTAAAGAAAAAGTGGTTGCCGAACTTAAAAAACTCGCAAAAGATGCTGACACTATTTATCTTGCGACGGATTTGGATAGAGAAGGTGAGGCTATTGCCTGGCATTTACAAGAATTATTGGGTACTAAAGGGAAAACATATCAACGAGTTGTATTTAACGAAATTACAAAATCTGCTATTCAGGATGCCTTTGCAAACCCTGGTGAGCTGAATATTAATCGAGTTAATGCCCAACAAGCTCGTCGTTTTCTTGACCGTGTAGTCGGCTTCATGGTTTCACCATTATTATGGAAAAAAGTAGCTCGAGGATTATCCGCAGGTCGTGTTCAGTCTGTAGCGGTTCGTTTAGTTGTAGAACGAGAACGAGAAATCAAAGCTTTTCAGCCTGAAGAGTTTTGGGATATTCATGCTGATTTACAGCAAACCACGGTGAACAACGCCACCACTAACTTACGTATGTTAGTGGCAAAATTCCAAGATAAAGTCTTTAAACCTGTTAACAAAACTCAAGCTCTTAAAGCCGTTACAGATTTAGAAAAAGTTCAATATTCCGTAGTAGCACGAGAGTCAAAACCCTCTTCATCACGTCCTAGTGCACCATTCATTACTTCAACATTACAACAAGCAGCATCAACTCGCTTAGGTTTTGGAGTCAAGAAAACAATGACGATGGCGCAACGTTTATATGAAGCGGGTCACATAACCTATATGCGAACCGATTCAACAAATTTAAGTAATGACGCGGTTAATGCTGCTCGTGAATATATACATGCACAATTCGGTGCACAATATATTCCGGATAATCCTATTCGTTATGGTGCCAAAGAAGGTGCGCAAGAGGCTCATGAAGCGATACGCCCTTCAAATGTGAAATTACTCGCAGCATCCCTAGGCGATATGGAGCGCGATGCACAACGTTTGTACGAGTTGATTTGGCGTCAAACACTGGCTTGTCAAATGGTGCCTGCTAAATATGATTCGACGACACTGCGGGTTAAAGCAGGTGACTATGAGTTAAATGCAAAAGGTCGAGTACTTAAGTTTGATGGTTGGACACGTGTTCAGCCTCAGGTTAAGCGTAAAGGTGATGACGATTTATTATTGCCAGATTTAAAGCCAGGAGATGTATTATCTCTAGATAAGCTAGATCCTAAACAACACTTTACTAAACCTATTGCTCGATTTAATGAAGCATCATTAGTTAAAGAGTTAGAAAAGCGTGGTATTGGTAGACCATCTACATATGCATCGATTATTTCAACTATTCAAGATAGAGGTTACGTTCGTTTAGACAATAAACGTTTTTATGCAGAAAAAATGGGAGAGATAGTAAACGATCGTTTAACTAACAACTTCCATGATTTGTTGTCATTTGATTTTACCGCTAAGATGGAGCAACGTCTTGATGACATCGCACATGGTGAAAAACGCTGGAAAGATGTATTAAACGACTTTTATGGTGAATTCTATACACAACTCGTTCAAGCAGAGAAAACCCCTGA
The DNA here is from genome assembly GCA_949498985.1 of Glaciecola sp. HTCC2999. Classification (GTDB taxonomy): domain Bacteria; phylum Pseudomonadota; class Gammaproteobacteria; order Enterobacterales; family Alteromonadaceae; genus Opacimonas. The sequence goes on along the minus strand of CATECQ010000001.1, from coordinate 99,046 downwards.
AGAAGGCGGTATGGAGCTCAATGCTGCTGTGCCAGTGCCAGTGATTTGTCCAAAAGCAGATTGTGGTCGAGACATGAATATTCGCACTGCATCTACTGGAGTGTTTTTAGGATGCTCGGGCTATAATTTACCACCTAAGGAACGCTGTACTCAGACAATGAATCTGACTCCAGGAGACGAAGCAATTAAAGTCTCTGATGATCAAGATTTAGAAACGGAAATGCTTCGTGCCAAACATCGATGTTCTATTTGTGACACTGCTATGGATAGTTATTTAATCGATGAAACTCGTAAGTTACATGTTTGTGGTAACACACCTTCATGCCCAGGAACTGAAATTGAAACCGGGACATTCAAAATAAAAGGATACGACGGTCCTATCATTGAGTGCGATAAATGTACAAGTGATATGGAGTTGAAAAACGGGCGTTTTGGAAAATATTTTGGGTGTACGAACGATGATTGTAAAAATACTCGCAAGTTATTAAGGAGTGGAGAAGCTGCTCCACCTAAAGAGGATCCAGTCGATTTACCTGAGTTACCTTGCACTCAATCAGATGCACACTTTGTGCTAAGAGATGGTGCTGCGGGTATATTTTTAGCTGCGCATAACTTCCCTAAATCAAGAGAAACACGAGCACCACTGGTAGCTGAATTGAAAGAATATCGGGAAAGAATTTCACCAAAATTTCATTATTTAGCAGATGCACCTTTAGCTGATCCTGATGGACAACCCACCATTGTGCGTTTTAGTCGAAAGACGAAAGAGCAGTATGTAATGTCAGAAGCTGAAAAAGGTAAAGCATCAGGTTGGTCGGCTTGGTATCAGAATGGTAAATGGGTTGCTGATGATAAACGCAAAGCATCTGTTACTAAAAAAACAACCAAAAAAACTCCGGCTAAACGTAAACCGGCTGCAAAGAAGTCATAAGGTAGGATACGTATATGGCCTCATTACAAGATCAATTACTGAAAGCCGGATTAGCAGATAAATCAGCAGCTAAAAAAATTAAACGTCAAAAACATAAAGCAAAAAAGCTAGAGCAAACACAAAAAGTAATCACTGTTGACCAAGCTAAATTAGATGCTCAGGCTGCCTTAGCTGCAAAACAAGCTAAAGATGCAGCATTATCTGCTGAGCAATCTAAACAGCGCGAAGCAAAAGAGGTGTTAGCGCAGGTTAAACAGTTAATTGACGTTAATAAACAACCTAAAGGGCAGGGTGATGTAGTGGTTAACTTCACCGACGCAAATGTTGTAAAGCGTTTGTATGTGGATTCAGTAACTCATCAGTTAATTACGCAGGCACGTTTAGCTATTGCTAAATTTAATGATGGATATGAACTCATCCCTGTTCCTGTTGCAGATAAAATTGCTCTGCGTCATCCGGAAGCTATTGTTTATCGTGCCGATGATATTCCGGATTCACACCCGTCCAATGAACAAGACGATGACTGGTATGCAGATTATGATATTCCTGATGATCTTATGTGGTAATTGATAGAAACCATTGATGAGTGGTTTTTTAGCCATCATTACTATTTTCTAAAGAAAAAAAAGCACCGTTAGGTGCTTTTTTTATATCTTAGCTACTTGCGAATTAATCAACATTCGCAGGTAATGTAGTCGGTGCTGACACACGTGAAGTCACGCTCTGCATGTTGGCACGTTTTTCAGTTTTGATATATTCAGACCGCTCTGTATTATCTTTTTGCTTCACTACGATTTCACCAAACTCTTGAGTTAATGCTACTGGTAAAGCAGTAGGATGTGACGCGTGAGTTTTCGGTGCTAATGCTTTTGCAACTGGCGCTACCGATGGTGTAGAAGTCGTTGCTAGTTCAACTTGTGATTCAGCTATTTCAGCTACAGATACAGTTTCAGAATTTACTGGCTCAGCTTTAGGCTCAACATCTGAAGTCAGTGTTGCCTTAGCGACTACGTCGGTTTCATCAACTACATTAAGTTCAGCTTGAACTGGCGTTTCTGCTTTCGTTTCTGTTTCTTCAGGTTGTTCAGCAGCGGATACTTCATCGGCGCTTGATCCCGTCATAACATCATGTTGTTCATGTTTATCAATGTCCAATACGATTTGCTGATTTTCTTCTGCTACAGCCTCAACTGCAGTTTCCGTAGGTTCACCCAAAGGTAACTGTGTTTGAGCTGTACTTTGTTGTTCTGCATTATCAGTAGACGTTTGTTCTTCTTGTTTCCGTTTTTGACCGGCTGCTCGAGCATGACGAGGAGAACGACGTGTACGGGCTTTTTTCTCAGTGACTTGAGTATCATTTGTGTCTGCATTAGATTCAGATGATGCTAAAGGTTGAGTCGTTTCTACGTTATCGGTATTCGGTGTATGACTCTCAGTGTTGAGAGGCTGGACTGCTTGCTCTTCACTGGCCGAATCAAGCGCTGCGTCATTGACTCGAACATTTTTACGATTGTCACGACGTTTACGACGTTCTTTAGGCGCAGGAGTATTGTTTATTTCGCTAGTATCATTTGCCCGTGGTTGACGACGTGTCTGTTGCTCATCGTTACCTTCCACATTATCATGGCGTTTACGGTTACGATTATTACGTCTTGGATTTGATTTACCCTCTTTCGTATTTTTGTTATCACCAGTATTACTGCTACTCTTAGCGGTAATACCATTATCAGAGTTGTCTTTATCACCTTGATTACGATTTCTTTGATTACGATTACGATTACGATTTTGGCCTTGACGACGTTGATTATTTTTACGACCACTTCCTTTGGGTTTAGGTGCTGGTTTAGGAGCAAATAATGCAGATAACCAAGCAATAAAACCAGCCACAAGACCCGTTGATGCTTTAGTTTTAGTCGATGCAGCGGGAGTAGGTGTTGGTGCTGGTTTAGGAGCGATCATACCTTTTAATGCTGGTTCTTCACGTTTCACTGGAACCGCTGCCGCCGCTTCTTGAATTTGTTCGTTAGATTCAGCTAATTCTAATTGGTAGCTTATGCCAGATACTTTATCTTCTGGACGACGACGTTCAATTTGAAAGTTTGGTGTAGATAAGTTGGGATTAGGTAAAACAATCACTTCTACTTTATTGCGTTCTTCCATAGCACGTAATGCTTTACGTTTTTCATTAAGAATATACGTTGCAACATCTACAGGTAGTTGGGCTTCAACTTGGCCAGTATTATCTTTAATACATTCCTCTTCAATAATACGTAACACTGATAATGCAAGTGATTCAGTACCACGTACAGTCCCAGTTCCAGCACAACGAGGGCAAACATTATGCGCCGACTCACCAAGTGATGGGCGTAGGCGTTGACGAGACATTTCGAGTAAACCAAAACGTGATATGCGTCCTAACTGGATCCGTGCACGGTCACCGCTAACCGCATCTTTCATGCGATTTTCAACTTCACGTTGATGTTTATTGATAGACATATCGATAAAATCGATAACGACTAATCCGCCTAAATCACGTAATCGTAGTTGACGGGCAATTTCATCAGCGGCTTCAAGATTGGTATTGAATGCAGTTTCTTCAATATCACCGCCTTTAGTTGCGCGTGCAGAGTTGATATCAATTGACGTTAATGCTTCTGTCGGATCAATCACAATTGAACCACCAGACGGTAAACGAACTTCACGTTGGAAAGCGGATTCAATTTGACTTTCAATTTGGTAATGACTGAATAACGGGACATCGCCTGTATATCGCTTCATGCGATTAGCAAAGTCAGGGCGCACTAATTCGATATGTTGTAATGCTTGGTCATAAATAACCGGCTTATCAATGACAATTTCACCTACATCGCGGCGTAAATAATCACGGATAGCCCTGACGATAACGTTTGATTCTTGGTGGATTAAAAATGGAGCAGGGCGCTCTTCGGCTACAGTTGTAATTGCTTCCCAATGAGTAATTAGAACTTTTAAATCCCACTCTAATTCTTCATATGATTTACCGACACCTGCAGTACGGACAATTAACCCCATTCCTTTGGGTAAATCTAACTGGTCCAGAGCTGCTTTTAATTCACTGCGCTCTTCTCCTTCAATACGACGAGAAATGCCACCGGCACGAGGGTTATTAGGCATTAATACTAAATAACTACCAGCAAGAGAAATAAACGTAGTTAGAGCAGCGCCTTTTTGGCCACGTTCTTCTTTATCAATTTGGATAATAACTTGCTGACCTTCTTTAACCGCATCGCGGATATTAGGTCGACCTTCAAAGGTATAATCTTTTGGGAAGTAGTTACGCGCAATCTCTTTGAGAGGAAGGAAACCATGACGGTCTGCACCATAATCAACAAACGCCGCTTCTAAGCTGGGCTCAACACGGGTAATTGTGCCTTTGTAGATGTTAGCTTTCTTTTGTTCATGTCCTGGGCTTTCTATATCAAGGTCATAAAGTTTTTGACCATCTACAAGTGCGACACGCAACTCTTCTGATTGAGTTGCATTAATCAACATTCTTTTCATTATTTATTCATTCTATTGGGGTGCGGACAAGCAAGAAAGGCGCGGAAGCGCATCAATAAAACCTATACATTGAGTACAGGATAAGCAGGTAAGAATATAAAACCTTAACGCGCTGTGTATTGGGCGAAAGAATGGGTTTTATGATCAAACTTAATATGTTTTATTGTTGTCACAATGATGGTGGTTGAATTCACAATTAATATATGGAGACAACATCACCTGATCAGTGTGTAAAAAATCTATTCTATTATGTCTGCACAATGTTTTATTTATGCATGCTTTCGAGAGAGGGTACCCTTAATAGGTAATACAATAAGCCAAGTGTTTTGGCGCTCAAACTCGATAAAGATGCTCATCCGGATAAATGTTGATGCTCTTTTTAGCATCAAACCTAACGTTATTAGGCATTAAATCTGACTCATTATCCGCAGTTGATAGCTGTTTTTGTGCATTCAGGTATCCAACTTGCCTATATTATCACCGTAAAACGAGATAAGCGCAAGTGAAATAAACAGGACATCCCTAATAATAATCAGGTAAAATATGAAGTTATGAATAATGAAACCTTCCAACAAGTTAGTTTTGTCGAGATTGATCCAGAACTAGCCGGTCAGCGCATAGATAATTTTCTCAAGACGCATTTAAAAGGCGTACCTAAAAGCATGATTTATCGGATTTTGCGAAAAGGTGAAGTCCGTGTGAATAAAAAACGTATTAAACCTGAGTATAAACTCCAAGCACATGATGTCATTCGAGTGCCACCTATTCGTGTCAGTGATGCGCCAGAACCCGTTAATGTTAAACTTGATAAAGTTGCTGTTATGCAAGATTACATCATCTATGAAGATGATCGTATCATGGTCATCAATAAACCCTCAGGTTTAGCGGTTCATGGGGGGAGTGGATTATCTTTTGGTTTAATTGAAGGATTAAGAGCTTTACGACCCGATGCTAAATTTATGGAATTAGTACATCGTATTGACCGTGATACTTCAGGTATCCTTTTAGTTGCTAAACGCCGTTCTGCATTACGTCATTTACATGAGCAGTTACGCGATAAAAAGATGCAAAAACGATATCATGCCTTAGTTTGGGGGCAGTGGCCTGAGAATCGTTTTAAAGTTAAAGCCCCACTATTAAAAAATGTACTTAAATCTGGAGAACGAATTGTCAATGTCCATCCAGAAGGTAAACCCAGTGAAACGCGATATCGAGTTTTACAAGCGTTTGAACAAGTATCATTAGTTGAAGCATCTCCCATCACAGGTAGAACGCATCAAATACGGGTACATTGCTTGCACGCAGGTTTCCCAATTTGTGGTGATCCTAAATACTTCGATGTCGAAGGTAACGCGCAATTAGCCTCTCAGGGGTTGAAGCGTTTATTTTTACATGCGCACAGTTTATCTTTTATTCATCCTTTCACTCTTGAGCAAGTAACCTTCAAAGCGCCATATGATAAACAATTAACAACTGTCATTACCCGGTTATCAAAATGATGCAATATCAATGTGTAATTTTTGATTGGGATGGTACCGTTATGGATTCAGCGGACAAAATCATTGCTTGTATGCAACATGCAGCCTCAGTATGCCAACTACCAATACCGACAAATAAAGAAGTTGCTCATATCATTGGTATCAGTCTAGCACCAGCCATCTCTCAGTTATTTTCTCTAACTCATGAAACCAAAATTCAACAAGTTGTCGAGGCATATAAATATGCCTTCCTATCAATAGATAAAACACCATGTCCACTGTTTGACGGAATACTTGAATTGTTTACACATATTCAGCCACATGTCTCATTAGCAGTGGCGACAGGTAAAGCTCGTCGCGGTCTAGAGCGTGCATGGCAGGCAACGAATACCAAACAATTCTTTATTGATAGCTGTACCGCGGATGAAGCACAATCTAAACCCCATCCAGATATGCTTGAACAAATTTTAGCGCGCCAAGGGTTTAATGCATCGCAATGCTTAATGGTAGGGGATACAACCTACGACATGCAAATGGCGCAAGCTATTGGTATGGATCGCATTGGGGTCGATTATGGTGTGCATCAACCTCAACAGTTAAATCTGCATCACCCTAAAGGCATCATTAGTCACCCCTTGGAGTTAATCAACTTTCTTTAACTTAAAATGACAAAGGTGTTTAAAGCTATTGTTTAGCGCTCGCCTAAAGGATCTAAGCCAAGTTGTTGTAAAAATGAAGTGAGTGCAATTAATGGGAGCCCAATAAGTGAATTTGGATCGCGTCCACTAAGGTGGGTAAATAATGTTATGCCCATCCCTTCAGCTTTAAAACTACCGGCACAATCGAACGGTTTCTCAATTTGTAAATAACGCATAATTTGCTGCTCGGTTAATTTACGAAAACCAACGGTAAAAGGCTCGACAACATTTAGTTGTGTGTTGGATTGTGTGTCAACTACGCATAAACTAGTATAAAAGGTAACGGTATTACCCGAACATGCCATTAGTTGTGTCAAAGCGTTATTAATATTTCCTGGTTTGGTGAGGATTGTATTATTAACAGTGGCCACTTGGTCACTGCCAATGACCACTGCATGGTCGAAATCTTTTGCAATCACGAGTGCCTTCTCAGATGCTAAGCGACTGACTAGCTCCTCTGGACTTTCATTCTTACGTGGTGCTTCATCGATATCAGGTGATAGAGCGTCAAATGACAGATTAAGGCGTTGTAATAGTGCACTACGATAAGGTGAAGATGAGGCTAATATTAGTTTTTTCATAATATTCAAGATGTCTATAACGATGATTTGACAGTTATAGTATGTGGATCAGAGTAAAAAGCCAATAATTAAGGGCGCTCGCGGTGATTATCATGAATAATTACTTTGACTATTCATGCTTAAATCTATATCATGCGCGCGTTATGCAGAAAGTTAAATTGCCAAAAACCATCGATCCTATCAAAAGTGCCAATAAACGCTCAGAGTATTCTGGCATTATGAGCGCTTCGGATATGCCTAGGTGGTCAGAAGCAGTCGTTAGATGTAAAGATGTGATTCACGTTGAGGCCAAGTTTGAAAAAGACGCGCAGAGTCTTACTTTTTTTCACGGAACACTTGATACATCGGCGCAGCTTATCTGCCAACGTTGTAACTCGCTCCTAGAGCAAACAGTACATGTTGATTTTTGTTTCACGCCCGTGCAGGGGTTTGACGTTGACGAGCTGGAGTTACCAGAGGCTTATGAGCCGGTTGTAGTTGATGAACATGGAGACGTGAATTTACTACAATTATTTGAGGATGAATTGATTATCTCTTTACCTATAGTGCCGCTCCATGCAGAGGATGTGTGTACTGTTACTGAAGATGATATGACTTTCGGTAAACTCAAACCGGAGCAAGAGCGACAAAACCCATTTGCGGTTTTACAAGAACTTAAGCAAGACCAGGAGTAATTTATGGCTGTACAACAAAATCGAAAAACACGTGCTAAACGTGGTACGCGTCGTGCACACGATGCGTTAACAGGCGCAACTTTGTCTGTCGATTCTACATCAGGTGAAACTCACCGCCGTCACCATGTGACAGCGGATGGTTTTTACAAAGGCAAAAAAGTCATTGGCAACTAAGCCAATTTCATGATGCCAGTACTAACCATTGCGTTAGATGCGATGGGGGGCGATATTGGCCCCCCAATCATTCTCTCTGGTGCTATCAAAGCACTCCAACACTATTCCAATTTGCATATCATCGCTTGCGGTGACGCCACAACGATTAATCAAATAACCCAAGAGCTGAGTAGCGATATTGCATCGCGGATTACTGTCCATCATTGCCAAGATGAAATTACGATGCAAGATAAACCATCATTTGTATTGCGTCATAAAAAAGATGCCTCAATGCGACGTGCAATCGAACTGGTAAAAGACAGTCGCGCTGATGCTTGTGTGAGTGCTGGTAATACTGGGGCATTATTTGCATTAGCCTCTTTCATACTCAAAACATTACCTGGGATTGATCGTCCTGCTCTCATTACCTCCTTGCCGACACAAGCCACTCAACCGGTATGGTTACTCGACTTAGGTGCTAATGTCAGTCATGATGCTGAAACATTATTTCAAAATGCTGTCATGGGTGCTGTCTTAGTACAACATTTGACCAATAATATGCGTCCTCGAATTGCGTTATTAAATGTTGGTGAAGAAAATAATAAAGGTAATGCCCAAGTAAAATTAGCAAATGATTTGATTGCACAAACCGACTCGTTGAATTACATAGGGTATGTGGAAGGCACAGATATTTTTACCGGTAAAGCTGACGTAATAGTGACGGATGGCTTTACTGGTAACATCGCATTAAAAACAAGTGAAGGTATTGCTAAATTTCTCTTTAATGAAATACAGCATACTTCTCAATCATCTTGGTTACATAAATTGTTCTCTATGGTTGCTCTACCTTTATTTCGCCGTTTATTAAAAAAAATGAAAGCTGACCAGTATAATGGGGCGAGTTTGATAGGATTACAGGGTATTGTCATAAAAAGTCATGGGAATGCTTCAGCTAATGCCGTTTTTCATGCCATTGAGCAGGCTATACAAGAAGTTGAGCAACAAGTTCCCACTAAAATAAAAACCACAATAGAACATATTCTGCTGGAGTAGCATACAACCATGTATTCACGATTTATTGGTACGGGAAGTTATTTTCCTTCCGACGTACGCACTAATGCTGACCTTGAAATAATGGTCGATACCACTGATGAGTGGATTACCGATAGAACGGGTATTAAAGAACGTCGCATTATTGGCGCTCATGAAACGGCTGGCACAATGGGTGCAGAAGCTGCCAAGGTTGCTATTGAGCATGCTGGAATTGATAAGTCTACCTTAGATATGATTGTGTGTGCGACAACATCTGGTCAACATGCATTACCTTCTACTGCATGTGAGATTCAACGAATACTAGATATCGATGGTATCCCCGCGTTTGATGTTGCTGCAGCATGTGCTGGTTATTGTTATGCATTAAGTGTCGCCGATCAATACATTAAGTCGGGCATGGCAAAGCGAGTTTTAGTCATTGGAACAGATTGTCTTTCTCGTTTGATTGATCCTGAAGATCGTTCTATGGTGATACTATTTGGTGACGGAGCCGGTGCGACGATCATTGAGGCAAGTGAAGAGCCTGGAATTCTTTCCACGCATATACATGCGGCAGGCTCTTACTCAGATTTATTGTATGTCGGTAATCCCACCCGAGGTGATGAAGCTTCTGTGCATCAAAATTGGGGCTCAATGAAAGGTAATGAAGTCTTTAAAGTGGCCGTGACGAAACTCAGTGAAGTTGTCGAACAAACACTTGCTGCCAATAATATGGATAAATCAGAATTGGATTGGTTAGTGCCGCACCAAGCAAATTTTAGAATTATCAAAGCGACAGCTAAAAAATTAAATATGTCATTAGATCAAGTTGTCATGACATTAGAACATCATGGGAATACTTCTGCTGCGACTGTGCCAACAGCCTTAGACGCTGCAGTTAAAGATGGGCGTATAAAACGCGGTCAACATTTGTTATTAGAAGCATTTGGTGGTGGATTTGCGTGGGCATCCGCGCTTGTTCGTTACTAACCACATTAATCATTGGATAAGGAATTTAGATGAGTCAATCGACTATCGCTTGTGTCTTTCCAGGCCAAGGCTCGCAAAGTGTCGGTATGCTTGCTGAACTTGCATTACATACCCCGATTATTCAAGCCACATTTGCTCAGGCATCGGCTGTTTTAGGTTATGATTTATGGGATGTTGTTACCAATGATCCTGATGAAATATTAAATCAAACTCATGTGACACAACCTGCATTATTAACCGCAAGTGTTGCTGTATATCGTGCACTCCAAGATGCCGCACCATTTACACCTGCATTGATGGCGGGGCATAGTCTAGGTGAGTATTCAGCATTAGTATGTAGTGGTGTGTTAACTCTAGAAGACGGTGTCAAGTTGGTAAAAGCACGTGGTGAATTCATGCAAAGTGCCGTCAAACCTGGTGAAGGGGCGATGTATGCCATTATTGGATTAGCCGATGAGAAAATTATAGAAGCATGTGTAAATGCACAAAATGAAACGAGTGAAATTGTATCAGCAGTGAATTTTAACTCTCCAGGTCAAGTGGTCATTGCCGGTACTACTCATGCGGCTGAAAAGGCTGCTGCAGCTTGTAAAGAGGCTGGTGCTAAACGTGCGTTACCATTATCTGTATCGGTACCATCACATTGTGAATTAATGGCACCGGCTGCAGAGCAATTGGCAAAATTAATGGATACGATGACGTTTAATCAACCAAATATTGCATTTATCAATAATGTTGATGTCAATATCCAACACGATGAAGCTGCCATTAAAGATGCGTTGGTGCGTCAATTATCCTGCCCAGTGCGTTGGACTGAAACGGTACAATTATTTGCAACACATAATGTCGACACGGTCTTAGAAGTGGGTCCAGGAAAGGTATTAACGGGATTAATAAAACGTATTGATAAAGGGTTAACTCCGCATAGCGTGAATCAACCTGAGCACTTAATACAATATTAAATTTTAATTGAAGAGAATTAAGTATGTCAGATAAAAAAATCATTCTTGTCACAGGTGCATCTCGTGGAATTGGTAAAGCTTGTGCATTAGCTTTAGTTAATGAAAACAGTTTTGTGATTGGTACTGCAACGAGTGAAAATGGTGCAGCAGCTATCAGTGAATATCTTGGTATTAATGGGGTTGGTAAGGTGTTAAATGTTACTGCTGAAGGTAGCATTGACGAACTGATTGCAGAAATCACATCAGAACATGGTCCAGTAGAAGTGTTAGTCAACAATGCAGGGATCACGCGTGATAATTTACTGATGCGCATGAAAGATGATGAATGGAATGCAATTATTCAAACTAACTTAACTTCTATTTTTGCGTTATCAAAAGCAGTGCTGCGCGGCATGATGAAAAAACGTTTTGGACGTATTATCAATATAGGTTCTGTTGTAGGGTTAACAGGTAATGCTGGTCAAGCTAACTATGCCGCAGCGAAAGCAGGTGTGATTGGGTTTTCTAAATCAATGGCACGTGAAGTTGCATCTAGAGGAATAACCGTTAATGTTGTTGCACCAGGTTTTATTGATACCGATATGACCAAAGTGTTAAGTGATGAACAAAAAGAAGCCATTTTTAAAGATGTGCCTGCTAACCGCTTAGGTCAACCTGAAGAAATTGCGGGTACAGTCGCTTTTTTAGCCAGTGATGTTGCTGCATATATCACGGGTGAAACTATTAATGTTAACGGTGGCATGTATATGGGGTAACCCTTATTATTGTGAAATACATCAGCTGTGGAGCAATGTAAATCCAGTGTGAAAGATATTTAACTTGAAATCTTGTGAAAAGTACAAGATTTGCCTGTTATTTAATGCGGTTTGTGGTTTGACCACGGCGCAAATTTCATTTGTCACTTGCATAAAGTGTGAATGCCAAATAAACTATCGAAAATTTTTTCCAAGTCAATCAAGGGAATTTATAACATGAGTAACATCGAAGAACGCGTAAAAAAAATCATCATTGAACAATTAGGCGTGAAAGAAGAAGAAGTGAAATCAGAAGCATCATTCGTTGATGATTTAGGCGCTGACTCTTTAGACACTGTTGAATTAGTAATGGCTCTAGAAGACGAGTTTGATACTGAAATTCCTGATGAAGAAGCTGAGAAAATCACGACTGTCCAATCTGCAATTGACTATGTCAACGCAAATAACGACGCGTAATTTATAGATTTATGAAAAAACGGCTCTTTATGAGCCGTTTTTTATGGGTATAACAAAACGGAGAATTCCATGGCTAAAAGAAGAGTAGTTGTTACTGGTCTTGGCTTAATTACCCCCTTAGGTAATGATGTAGACACTTCATGGTCAAATATTTTGGACGGTCAGTCAGGGATCGGTCCTATTACGCATTTTGATGCGACAGATTACGGTACTCGTTTTGCTGGGGAAGCGACAGATTTTGACCCTACTGAATATATCGATAAAAAAGAAAGCAAGAAAATGGATCGATTTATTCAATTAGGTATCGCTGCTGGGATCCAAGCGCTTGATGATGCCAATTATCCTGTGAATGAACAAACGGCCCCGAGAGTTGGGATTGCGATTGGTTCTGGTATTGGTGGTTTACCTTTAATCGAGGAAAATCATGTGAAGTTGCTGAAGAGCGGACCGCGTCGAGTATCTCCTTTCTTTGTCCCATCAACTATCACTAATATGGTGTCAGGTTTCTTATCCATTATGCGTGGATTGAAAGGTCCGAATCTGAATGTCGTGACTGCATGTACTACAGGCGTTCATAATATCGGTATTGCTGCACGTACTATTGCTTATGGCGATGCTGATGCCATGGTGGCGGGTGGTGCGGAATCAACGATTACACCGTTAGCAATGGCCGGTTTTGGATCGGCTCGTGCCTTGTCTACCAATAATGAAAATCCTCAACAAGCGTCTCGTCCATGGGATGAAGCGCGTGATGGATTTGTGATGGGCGAGGGTGCTGGTGTTATTATGCTTGAAGAGTATGAACATGCTAAAGCACGTGGCGCTAAAATTTATGCTGAATTAGTCGGCTTTGGGATGTCAGGAGATGCCTATCACATGACTTCACCACCTGAAGACGGTGAAGGCGCTGCTGCTGCAATGCAAAACGCCATTAACGATGCTGCTGTTGATGTTAAGGATATTGGCTATATTAATGCACATGGAACCTCTACACCGGCAGGTGATAAAGCAGAGATTGCAGCTGTTAAATCGATTTTTAAAGAATCAGCAAAAGATGTATTAGTCAGTTCAACTAAATCCATGACAGGTCATTTACTAGGAGCTGCGGGTTCTGTAGAAGCTATTTTTACTATATTAGCACTTCGGGATAAGACTGCTCCGCCGACGATCAATTTAGATAATCCAAGTCCTGATTGTGATTTGAATTTAGTACCACATACTCCTTTAGCATTTGAGCAGTCTTATGCACTGTGTAATTCTTTTGGATTTGGTGGGACGAATGGTTCGTTGTTGTTTAAACGTCCTGATTAAATTTTAAACATAATTCTACAAACGCAGGTCAATCCTGCGTTTTTTTTAGCTTAAAAAGTAGTGTTTATAGAACTTTGATAAGGTTTACAATCATTTGTGATGAATGGTTGAATATCCGTTGGTTTTTGCTAATGTAGCGAATATGAAACTAGAAATTAACTCTGATACATCAACCTCGATAATTCATAGTAATGACCGAGCTTTTAATTATGGCGACGGTTTTTTTACAACAATGCGATGTGTTGATCAAAAAATTCAATTGTTTGATTTACATCTGCAGCGCTTACAGTCTGACGCAAAACGACTTTTTGTTGATATAAATGACTGGTCAGGTTTAATAAAAGCATTGAAACAAACTACAAACAAAGCCTCAGAAGACTGTGTGGTAAAAGTACATATCTCCTTGGGTGAAGGTGGGCGTGGTTATTCACGTGATATGCTTAGCAAACCACGGGCACTGATTAAAACATCACCGTTGCCCGAAGATATTGATGAAATGACGCTATCGGTTGGCCAAGGCTATTTATCTGATCAATCAATGCTCGCTGGCATAAAACATTGTAATCGACTCGAGCAAGTCTTATTGAAACGCCAAGCAGATGAACTTGGCATTGATGATGTCATTTGTCTTGATAGTAAATTGCATGTAGTCGAAACTAGTAGTGCCAATTTATTTTGGTTTAATCATGGTACATGGTATACCCCTTCGCTAACACGTTGTGGTGTTAATGGTGTTTATCGCCAATTTATATTAAGCCTGTTTGCTAAGTTTGATATTGATATTTCGATTGGTGATTATCTCCTCGATAACCTCGTAACTGCTGAGTCTGTCTTTGCATGTAATGCTGTTAGAGGGGTAATGCCAATTAAGCAATTGAAATACCCATTAGAGAGTCAACATTCATTCAGTGATTTGTCTCAACATCTTTGTAATCAAAATGTAATTGAATTTACTAACTTACAATTACCAGCCTTACAAACAAGAATAAAACAACATTTACAAACAATAGAGTCCAAAATATGAGCACATCGATTAAAGCGACGAGCATTACATTTTTAATGTCTATCGTGCTTTTGATATCGTTGGTGAGCGCCTATTTAATCAATGTGCAAGGTAGAACTGTATTGACCCTGCCTAATTCAGATTCAACTTATGTGGAAGTTAAATCTGGTAGTAATGTTCATCAACTCCTAGCGCATTTATCTCAACGTCAATATCTTTCCGAGGGAGGGATATTACGTAAATTGTGGTTAAAAATGAATCCACAATTGAGTCAAATTAAAGCAGGTTGGTACACCATTTCTAATGGGGATCATCTGGCGGGTTGGTTGTCTAATATTGAAAAAGGGGCAGTTGTCACACACGCCATCACTCTGGTTGAAGGGAAAACCCTATGGGAGTGGTTAGCACAAATGCAGAAAACTGGCGTTATTAATATTGACTTAAGATTCAATGAAAATGATTTTAGTTATATTGATTCAATGGGAAATCGTTGGTTTGAAGGGATGTACTTACCAGAAACCTATCAGTTTACACATCTGGCAAGTGCAACGAGTATTCTCAAACAAGCAAAACAGGCACAAGACGTTCAATTAACTCAATTACTAGGGGATAATGAATTACCCGAGTTAATATCATCTAACGCACAATGGATAACATTAGCCTCAATTGTTGAGAAGGAAACTGGGGCTGCACATGAACGTGAACACATTGCTGGTGTCTTTTTTAATCGTTTGGCTCGTAATATGCGCTTACAAACTGACCCTACGGTCATATATGGTATAGGGCCTAGTTTTGATGGCGATATTACTCGTGTTCATCTAAGAACGCCTACGCCTTTCAACACATACACGATGAAAGGTCTCCCGCCATCTCCAATTGCCGCTCCTTCAAAAGCGGCGTTAAAGGCCGTATTAAATCCACTAGCAACGGATGATTTATTTTTTGTGGCAAAAGGTAATGGTGAGCATTATTTTTCAGAAACATTAGAAGAACATAATCAAGCTGTGCAACAATATCAGCTCAATCAAAGCATGAACAAAGAGTAGATACAAGGATGACGAATTCAGGAAAGTTTATTGTCGTAGAAGGGTTGGAAGGTGCTGGTAAGAGCACTGTTATAGCGGCTATTCAACGTGAATTAGAAGAGCAGGGACATAAACTTAAACTTACTCGTGAGCCTGGTGGAACGCCGATGGCAGAAGCTATTCGTGAATGTGTTAAACACAATTGGGAAAATGAATTTGTTACCGAACAAACAGAATTATTATTGATGTATGCCGCTCGGAGTCAATTAGTTGAAAACACCATTAAACCAGCATTAGCAGAAGGAACATGGGTTTTGGGTGATCGTCATGATTGGTCTTCATTGGCATATCAAGGTGGAGGACGACAGGTTAATCGAGACCATCTTAATGCTATTCGAGAACTTACATTAAATGGATTTTCCCCAGATTTAACCATCTATCTTGATATCGATCCCAAAGTCGGTCTTGTACGCGCTGCTTCTAGAGGAGAATTAGACCGTATTGAACAGTCGGGTCTCGCGTTTTTTGAACGAGCTCGTGAGACATATTTATCCCTGGTTAAAAGGACTGATTCAGCTGTGCTAATTCATGCAGAACAAAGTATTGATAAAGTACGCGAAGATGTGTTGATTGCATTACGTAAGTTTTTAGGTGTCACCCAATGAATGTTTGTTATCCATGGTTTGAGTCATTACATGCCCAATTGATGCACCATGCCCAAGCGAATACTTTACATCATGCATTATTAATACATGCTAAACCTGGAATGGGCAAACATGAATATGTGCATCAACTTGCAAATGATTTGTTATGCCATCGCCCTGAATCGCAAGGGGCTTGTGGTCATTGTCAGAGTTGTTTATTAAATAATGCCTTGTCACATCCTGATAGGTATGTGATTGCCAGTGATAAACAAATTTCTGTCAACGAAATTCGTGAAGCACTGGAAAAGTTACAAGAGCATGCTCAACTGCGACAGCGTAAAGTGTTGATTATTGAACATGCAGATACCATGACTGAGTCCGCAGCGAATGCATTATTAAAGACTCTTGAAGAACCATCATCAGATACATTTTTACTCTTAACAGTGAATGATATTCAGCGTTTATTACCGACTATACTAAGCCGTTGTGAGAAAAATACATTATCTAAACCCAGCACATCCATGCTTCGTTCATGGTTAAATGAACATCACCAAATTACTGCTGCAGATGATTTAATGCGTGCATATCAGTATGCGCCTTTGAGTATTGTCAGTGCGTTGAAAGACTCCCCTGAAACGAATTATAATGCGTTTAAAGAAGATTTAGTCGCAATCAAGCAAGGTCAACTCGATAGTTTGGGATTTGCTCAAAAATGGCACTTTCAGGCATACCAATCACTAGGATGGTTACAATTAATGCTGCAACAGAAGATAATGAAATTGACCGATACAGACACATCATTACATTACCTTGCAGTGTCAGACTTTGTTAGTCAACAAATGCAGCGGATCCATCATCAAGGTACCAATAAACGTTTGGTACTATCCCATGTTATAGATAAGGTTATGAGTTAATTCATGTTTGTAGATTCCCATTGTCATCTTGATAAATTAGATAAATCACCAGAAGAACTTGCCGAAGCTGTTAATTTTGCTCATCAGCGGGGGGTTGAACATATGCTGTGTGTAGCCGTCAGTGTTAATGAATTTGATGATATGTATGAAACAGTGAGTGGATTTGAGAATGTTTCTGTTTCGTGTGGTGTGCATCCTTGTTATGAGGATGAAATGACAGATTATGATACGTTATTCGAGTATGCTTCTCGTGATAAAGTTGTTGCAGTGGGTGAAACAGGTTTAGATTATTATCATTCCACAGAAACTAAAGATGTTCAACAACGCAGTTTTATCGATCATATTAAAGTTGCTTCTCAGCTTCGCAAGCCATTAATTATCCATACTCGGAATGCTCGTGAAGATACTATTGCTTTATATAAAACACACATGAATGAACATACTTCTGGTGTATTACATTGTTTTACCGAGTCTATAGAAATGGCACAACAAGCTTTAGATTTAGGCTTATATATTTCCTTATCAGGAATTGTAACGTTCAAATCGGCGAAAGAATTACAAGAAGTCGCTAAAATGATCCCCCTTGATCGGTTACTTATTGAAACGGATTCTCCTTGGTTAGCGCCTGTACCCTATCGTGGAAAACCTAATCAACCCGGTTATGTTGTAGAAGTAGGCGAGTTTATTGCACAATTACGTGGTATCCCAGTTGAAACCTTAGCAAAACAAACGACTGATAATTTTTATCAATTATTTAATACGGTAAAAAAATGAGTGTATCATTTGTAGTGAGCACTTGGCGTCAACGTCTTGCTCGAAGCCTGCATCTTTCTCGTAGTAAACCTGAATCTAAGTATATTCAGTTAGCTACGCTTAATGATGCTGGACAGGTTCAAAATCGTACTTTGGTTTTTCGTGGATTTGTTGACGATTCAGATCATTTGCTTATGGTGACAGATACACGGTCTGATAAATTTTCAGCACTACAAGTGCATTCTCAGGCAGAAATATGCTGGTATTTTGTAAAAACACGAGAACAATATCGACTCAATGGCACAATTGACATTTATTTTGAGCCATCAGACTTTAGGACGTCAATTTGGAATAGACTTTCAGAGGCAGCTAAAGCCCAATTTTATTGGTATTTGGAAGATTGTGAAAAGAATGGTTTAATTTTAAATGATAAAATTCCAGATACATTTTGTGTACTACTTCTTAAACCACAACACATTGATTACTTATTACTTGCAGAGCAACATGAGCGTTTTAACTACCAACTAATTGATAGCAAATGGATAGAAACAAGCATAAACCCATAGCATAACTAAATTGTGAAAGTGTATATTTCCAACTATCTGTTTGGTTAGTCAGTTTTTCCATATTATGATTCCGATGCCTTGTTACCAAGGTCCTACAACGACATTATTAGTGTCATTTACGACATTTAATACTGTTACGTTTACTTCAAATAGTTGAGCAGCTTGTTGAATAAGAGCAGTTTGAGTATTCGTAAATTGATGATTTTCAATGTATATACTTTCACATTGACCATTGTTTATGATCTTCATTACCCATGAAAAGACTTTTATCTTTTCAGGTTTTTGAATACGTATCCCACTTTCAATATCTTGACCAAAGCAAATGGTATCACTGAGTAAATATTGCCATTTAGCATGTGTATTAGTGGCTTGTTCTTTAATGCCATATTGTAATGTATCAATCGCATAGATCTGATGAAGTGCTTGATTAGATGACATTGGATAACCCTTGTTTATTTATACAGTGGTTATAAATATAGTACTGTATAAATAAACAGTCAATAGGTTTTTAATATTTTTTAATAATAATTACACATCTTGACGAGTGGGGCTAAATAGAGATTGATGCATACGACTCGCAAATTCATCTGTCATACCCGCAATATAATCCGCTAAAATACGTTCTCCTAAACCATGTGCATGACCTTTATGCCAACGTTGTAACGTATTGTTAGGTAATAATCGTTGAGGGTCAGAACTAAACGCTTGAAATAATTCCATGACGATTTGCTGTCCCTTATATTCCATTATTTGAACTTCTGTATTATTAATGACATGTTTACGAATATAATTTTTGAAATACATTAAGCAAGTCGATTCTATTTCAGGCAATTGTGCTTGATAATCCAGTAGATTTGTTTTGAAGGTATTTAAGCGGGTTATGTTGATTGCAGTGATGAAGTTATTGACTAATGCACCTATTGCGTTTTTACGTCGATAATTTTCATCACTAAATAATTCTAAAGCCAGTGTATGGATCCTCTGTGCTAATCGACCGTCTGATTCTTGAATAGGTTTAACGACTTCTTGTTCAAATGTAGTCATTGTTACTTTATTCATGACAATGGCATCTTCAAGATCATGGATCCCATAAGCAATATCATCAGCAAGTTCCATGATAGAACAATCAAAGCTTTTATATAGAGTTTTAGCGTGCTTGTTATCACGTGTTTCAACGCTCATAAATAACGTTCTATCATGTTCATCAATACCTGATAATAACCAATCAAAGACTGTGGCATCACATTGATATAATCCTTTAGGAGGTATATATGCGTTGGCAGTGATCTCTCTGGTATTTCGAGCCTGACATGCTGGGTAGGGGACAACCAATGTATCTATATAATTAGGGTATTTCACTAATCCTAATAACGTACGCCGACTTAAATTCATCCCATTATTAATAGTATAAGGTTCCAGTTTTGACACAATTCTAAACGTTTGAGCATTACCTTCATAGCCACCATAATCTCGCATCATATAATTAAGTGCGATTTCGCCTCCATGCCCAAATGGTGGATGACCGATATCGTGTGCTAAACAAATGGTTTCTATTAAATGGCCATCTAAGCTTAATAAATTAGCTTGTTCAGGAAATTTTTGTCGTAATTGTTCGGTGATCCCTGCGCCAATTTGTGCCGCTTCTAATGAGTGAGTAAGGCGTGTTCGAAAAAAGTCACTCAGCCCAATACCATGAATTTGTGTTTTAGCTTGGAGACGACGAAATGCAGCCGAATGCATCACTCTTGCTTTATCACGTTGTGCAGCACTACGATGGTCGCCATCGCGTGAATCTGTTCTCGGTTGATGACGTTGATCCCAGATTAAATGCGATGTTTTAATGACAGACATTTAGCAGTTTTCCTTAAAAAATAAAGGGTGATATACCCGTTAATCTTTCTCTGTTTATTGATTATTTTATCTAAGTGGGAGTTTTAGCCAATTCATCAACGCCAACAGCACAATTTTCTTCAAAGCACTCTCTAAAATACTGAACCTCAGGCATATCATGCGAAAATGTACTGAGCATCTTTTCTAAGCGTGATTTAACTGGAATAAATTCGTGATTTCCAAACCGGATTTCATCACTGGCTTTTAAATAAGCGGATAATAAATCTGCGGCTTTAACGATTGTCTTATATTCGGGATCAACTTGGTTTTGAACAATTAAATGACCGAATATAGGTTGTAGATCATTGGGTAATGTATGTAAACATTCAATTTCTGCTAATTCTTCCAATTTTTTAAATTCACGTGTCAATGCTGGATTATGATACTTAGTAACGTGATTAATATCTTGTAATTTGGTTTCGCTAACTTCATGGTATAAGGCAATAGTAGCGGCTTTTTCTGGATTTAGCTTTCCCTTAAAATAGGTGTTACGTATGACAGCCAATAAATGTGCGATGACTGCGACTTGGTGAGAATGCTCAGCTACATTTTCTGGTTTTACAGTATGCATCAACGCCCAACGTTTAATTAAAGGCATGCGCAATAACCATGCTAGAAAAGAGCTTTTTTGAATCATGATGGTTAACTTTGTTGGTAATGATTAAAAAATTGACCGATACGCTCAATGGCAGGTGTTAAAATATCGGCATGGGGTAAAAATACTAATCTAAAATAACAACCCTGATTTAAGTTAAAAGCACGTCCATGAACCAGCAATATTTTCTCGCTTTCTAACAGGTCAAAAATCATTTTTTCATCGTTTTTAATATTGAATTTTTGTTCATCAACTTTAGCAAAACAATACATAGCTCCTTTGGGAGGTACACATGAAATTCCATCAATTGCATTTAACGCAGAAGTTGCTGCATCACGTTGTAGTTTCAATCGACCAGTATCATGGATCAGGTCGTTGATGCTCTGATAACCCCCTAAGGCAGTTTGTATTGCATGTTGGCAAGGTACATTTGCACACATACGCATTGAACTGAGCATATTTAAGGCATCAATATATTCCTGAGCAACGCGTTTGTTCCCAGAAACTAGTAGCCAACCTGCTCTGAAGCCGGCCACACGGTAATTTTTAGATAAACCTGACATTGTTACTATAAACACATCATCCGCTAATGAAGCTATACAAGTATGCTGAGCTTCCTCATAGAGAATTTTGTCGTATATTTCATCACTATAAATTACGAGCTGGTGTTCTCGGGCAACTTTAACGACGTCTAGTAACAACTCCTTTGAATAGACAGCTCCAGTAGGGTTGTTAGGGTTAATTAATACAATGGCTTTAGTTTTACTGGTGATTTTACTTTTAATATCATCAATGTCAGGAAACCAACCGGCCTGTTCATCACAAGTATAATGCACAGGTGTGCCAGAAGATAAGCTTACCGCAGCGGTCCATAACGGATAATCAGGTGCAGGTAATAACACTTCATCACCGTGATTAAGCAATGCTTGCATACTCATCATAATCATTTCGCTGACCCCATTACCGATGAAGATATCTTGGGTGGTCGTGTTGCGAACGCCTTTTTGTTGATAATACTGCATGACGGCTACCTTTGCGCCATATATACCCGTTGCTTCAGAGTAACCTTGAGCAGAAGGTAAATTGTAAATCACGTCCTTAAGAATATCATCAGGTGCTTCAAAACCAAATGGGGCAGGGTTGCCGATGTTCAGTTTTAAAATACGATGGCCTTCTTCCTCCATTGCTCTTGCTTTTGCATGGATAGGACCTCTAATGTCATAACAGACATTGTCGAGCTTATTTGATTTACCTATTTGATACATAATGATGAACTTTCATTAAACATGGTTGGTCTATTTGATATAAGGATACCTTATGTATTCTATGGGATATAGTCTTTGAGCAACTTTATTAAAGAGAATATGGCAAAAATATTAAGAAATTCGTCGTATCACCTGACTCCCATAAATGGGTCTGTTGTATGTTGTCATATTTTTGGTGCATTCATGCACACAGGTATTTGGGTCAATGGTGGTATCGTAGAGCTTGCTGGCTCTGGCTTAGTCCGTAGTGTGTCGCCAACGCGATTTTTACATAACCGTACTGGTGAACAGATTTTTACGATGGGAGATGACAGAGCTAATATCTTAAGTAGTGATTTAGCTGCAGTAAATGCCCAGCAGCGCATTTTTGAATATGTAAATTATGATGTGATAGCGAATAATTGTAATCGCTTTGTTGCCAGCTGTTTTGATTTAGATAACACCAAAGAAATTATGTTATTTGAAGAGTTAACCGAAAATCTGGCAAACTTTTTTAATCGCACACCCGTATTTTATCCAACGGCCATCGTTTTTTAACTCACCTAGATTTAAGGATAGATTGATGTCAAAAGAATTTGAGAAATTACCCGAAAATGCAATCACACAAAGTGGTATTTCGCGGGTTATTCCATGCAGAGAATTAGATGTGGGTGACCCCATTAAATGGTTGTCTTTGGGGTTGCAAGATGCACGCCAGGCTCCAGTGATAACCGTATTTTATGGAATTATGTTCGCACTTATACCCTGGGGAATAAGTGTTATGGTGGCTCTGACAGGTTGGCATCTTGTCATATTGCCAGCTTTAGTCTGCTTTATGATGTTAGGGCCATTTTTGGCTGCTGGTCTATACGATGTGGCTTGGGAATTTGAAAAACAACATCAGCCCACAATACGTCATTCTCTGAGAGCCATTAAACGCAATGCTGTCAACGAGTGGGCTTTTGGCTTAATGCTGATGATTATGATGATATTCTGGCTTAGGGTTGCAGCTTTATTGCATGCTTTTTATCCCCAGTACCTTGACCCTAATTTGAATAATTTATTCCCTTTTTTAGTCATCGGTACTGTCATTGGGGCATTTTTCACTGCAGTGGTATTTTTCTTAACAGCGTTTACTCAACCGATATTGATGGAACGTAAAGTTGATTTAGCGACAGCTGTTCTAACGAGTATTAATGCTGTTTGGTCAAATAAAATCCCCATGTTAATTTGGGCTGCAATTATTTTCTCTGTTGTTGCAATGGGATTTGTAACAGGTTTTATCGGATTCATCATTTTAATGCCGATTATTGGTTATGCCTCTTGGCATGCCTATATTGATACGATCGCTATCAAGCGAGGGCGTAACTTCGAATAAAGACTCAATTAAACATTTCGGGTGTTCAATGAATTGCCAATAGGTGAATGAGCTATTTTTTGATAAAATAGTTATCTGGTTAACCTTAAGAGTTATATTCATGTGGCAATGCCCAATTTGTACTTCTGCATTACATAGACCCGATGACCCTGTTAGTGTTAATAATAGCTGGCGTTGTAAACAATCACATAGCTTTGATGTCGCCAAACAAGGCTATGTCAATTTGTTACCGGTTCAATTTAAGCAGTCATTAGACCCGGGTGATGACAAAAATATGGTCAAAGCACGTGAATTATTTCTCAATGCTCATCATTATTCACCTTTAATAGAAACGATTGCTAAAGACCTTAAAGGGCGTTTAACATTAGATAATTCATATTGTATGTTTGATGCGGGTTGTGGCGAAGGATATTATTTACGTCAATTGAATCGGATTTTAGCCGAATTTAATATCACTTATTGCGGTAATGATATATCTAAAAATGCAGTTATCAGAGCGGCCAAGCAAGCGCATTCATTAGACTCAAAGCATCAATATATCGTCGCTTCTTCCTTTCAATTACCGGTTAGTGCACAAAGTGTTGATGTGTTATTACAAGTATTTGCTCCAATACCGAAAACTGAAGCTTTCCGAATTCTTAAAAACGGTGGTTTATGGTACCAGGTGGTGCCCAACAGTCAGCACTTACAAGAATTTAAAACTATCTTATATACTGACAATCAAGCTCATTCACCTCAGCCTGAAGAAGGTTTACCTTTAGTGCATGAATACGATGTGAGTTTTACTTTAGTGTTGTCTCCTGATGAAAAAGCACAACTTATGGCTATGACACCTTATGCACATAGTGCGACAGAACATAAACGAAATGCATGTATAAATAGCGACATTCCTTTAACCATCGCGTTTAAAATTTATGTTTATCAACATCTAGAGCATCACTGAGGAATTGCATGTTACCTATTGAACGTAATTTAGATGCAGTATCTAAGGATGGCTTAAAAAAAGCCGCTTTCTTTGATCGTGATGGCATCATTAATGTCAATCATGGATATGTACATACCATTAATCAATTTGAGTTTATGGATGGTATTATCGATGTGATGATACACGTTCAGTCTCTTGGATTTCAGGTCGTTGTGGTAACTAATCAATCTGGGATCGCTCGTGGTATGTATACAGAAGATGATTTTCTGATATTAAACCATTGGATGTGTACACAGTTAAATGAACTAGGTGTGCATGTTACGCAAACGTATTATTGTCCACATCACCCCTCGGCCGGCGACGGCGCATACACCCAAGATTGTTTATGTCGTAAACCTAAGCCTGGAATGCTGATACAAGCAGCAGAAGATCATGATTTTAATTTAGAGTTATCAATATTAGTTGGGGATAATCGAACTGATATGGAATGCGCAATTGCCGCGAAACTCTATTCAGGTTTCTGGTTAACATCTTCCTTAGAGAATGAGGCCGCGGGTCATATTTTATCCCAAAATTCTAATTACACGACCTTACATCTAATCAGTGAATTAACAGAATGTCTTCATTTGATTTGTGAAAATTGACTTAGATGCTTGATTGAACGATTAAACATATCAGTATTTAATGTTTGATTTAACTTATTTCCCGTAATCGACGATCTGACTTCGGTTAATCCATTACGTTTAATCTCAGTCAAGGTATTATCATTAATCAAAATAACCGCATCATTTTGAGTCGTAATTTGCCAGTCCCGTGTTGTTGCAAAAATATTTTGTCCGGTTGAATAATGTGTAATCGCCACATCACAACCTAAGTTAGCAAAAATACTCGGCACAATATCTTCATCAAGCATCACATTAGCCATCAGTTCACGATTACTTAATACTGTGCCTAGTGGGTTAGAAACCGAAGAGGGATTCAAGATCAATACGTGATGTAGGTGACTATTGTTAGGAAGAGCCAATACATTGTCCGCTATTAGTTGCCATTGTTGAGCATTGACATATGCAAATGTCACACTGGGTTTCGTTATATCTTTACTGACTGCCGCTTGTAATTCTGCAAAATCCCAGGTCGAGGTTTTGTGATTAGACAAACCGGTATTAGAAGGGCTGTAGATATTGATAGGTAATTTATAACCTGACAGTACATCCAAAATAACGGGCGTCATATTCGTTAAATATTGGTGATATAAGTTGGGTAAGCTAAATAAACTGGTTTTGACTAAGCTTTCAATACTATTATTAGGTCGGAAATAATCAGTTGTAGACCAATTTTGAGATACGGCATTGTTAAACTCTACGGCTTCGGTCAAATAGATAACTAACCAGGTTTTATCTTGCGCAATAGGGCAGTATAACGGCTCTTTGGGGTAATCTAATTTATCGATATTATAGGTGAATTGAAGTGATTTTTGTTGTGCGTAATCAGCCAAATCTAAAATGCCATAACGAGAAAGCGTTGTCTTGGCAGTAGCAGGGTAAGATAAAGGAAACATATTATCTTGTTGCATAATAGGTTGGTACAAGCGCGCATCAGCCCATACATGCATCGCATGAGAGCCAACAAAACTAATTAAGAATAAACCAATCACTGATTGGCCTATACGACGACGACTAAAGCGTTCTATACGTTTCCACAACGCATTGGCCATGAGTAGTTGAAAGCCAAACCAGACAATAAATAACAAGCAAAAGAAGCTCCATTCTTGCCATTTAAATGCGGCAATCTGTGAGCTAGTTTCATTCACAATGAGCTCACTTGAACTGAGGCTAAGATGTAAACCTGTCCGATTAAACAATAACGCATCAAACGCCAGCAAGGCGAGTCCTAATGCCGAGACAAAAGAGGCATAAGTCTTTACAAAACGTGTATTATCCAAGGCGTAACATAAAGGTAATATAAGTATTACAAAGCCAATGAAGGTAATGAAACTGATATGTCCAAACCAATTTGCAATTAGAAATATCTGACCTAACAAGGTTTGTGGAAGCGGGGTTGAAAAAACATAAATAGACGTGATGACCAACGCTAATATGATATTAAAAAAGGCAAACCAATGCCCCCAGCTCACTAATCTCGACACTGTTTGACGGCGAGGCGACTCAGCAAATATCATTAATTATCCCTTCACACTGCGTGTTAGTACTGAACAAAATTGTTCGACCATCTGAGAACGGATACGTTCATCAACTTGTTGTGAGAATATATGAGTAACAGCATTGCCAAGCACCATTAAGGATAAATCTCGAGTGGTTTGATGCTTTTCTAAACATGCTAAAACATCATTTAGAATCATTTCGAATTGGGCATCATTATACTGAGATTGTTGTGGCATAAGGGTTCACTCTTTATTTGAATGTAATTAAGTACAGACACTTTAAAATATCTGAACTATATGATTAATATTGATTATAATAGCATTCACGATTATCACCAACAGTGAATTTACCATGAGTGCCATTATCAAGCATTTTGTGATGCATCAATTATCCATAAACGCCCAGCAGCGTCTCGAACTAACGCCAAAGCAAGCTTGTTTTGATGTGACTCAATCTACTGAAACATTAGCCCATGAAATTAACCAAGCTTTTAGCGCTAAACCAGGTAAAGGAGTGGGGGGGTTTGCCATCTCAGAACATCTGATAAATGGCACTACTGAAGATAATACTAATGACCATGAGTCTGTCTCCTCTGTTGTTTCAAACCCTTCATTTAAAGATTTGTTAGGTGATGGAATTACCGATGCTGAGCATTTCATCGCATTATCTAAAGGTGGTAGTCAGTTATTGATCAAAGCATTGGTTGAAGATGGTTTAGTAGAAACAGGCTATATTGTATTTGTTCATTATGAATTTTTAGCCACAGAATATTTGTTAATAGCCTTATTAAACACCAAACAACATGTCGAAGTCACTGATGAATTAGAGTTGAGTTATTCTGATCATTTAGATGTGCCTAAAATGCAACTAGCCGTGCGGATTGATTTGACTCAATATTCGATTCAGCCCGAGTTGCATCGTTACATCAGTTTTATCAAAGGACGTATGGGCCGTAAAGTATCCGATTTCTTTATGCGTTTTGTTGGCTGTGAAGAAAAAGTAGATATTAAAGCTCAGAATAAACAACTGATTGCACAAGTCGATGACTATCTAGCGACTGAGCAATTATCGACAGAAGAAAAGCATGTATCTCGTGGTATTGTTGCTGATTACTATAAGCAAAAAATAGCATCTGGCGAAGACATTAATGTGGCAGAGCTCTCTACCAAATTACCTAGAAATGAAGAGCAACAATCAGATTTTAGTGTGTTTAACGCTCATCTAGACCAACCATTAGAGCCTGTGTTTCAACCAGACCGAGCAGCCTTAAAACCTCTTGCTAAGTTTACTGGACAAGGCGGCGGCATCACGTTGAGCTTTGATCGTAATTTACTAGGAGATAAAGTACACTACGATCCTGTAACGGATACTCTTGTTATCAAAGGGATACCACCAAATTTAAAAGATCAGCTATCCAAAGCTGATATCGACTAACGAGACGAAGCAATGCACTTATTTGTGAATGATTTAACTGTGATGGATTTTTCTTACCTGTGTCCAGAACGCGGTATGGTAGGTGAAAGCTGGATAGTGGATGTGGTGCTTGCTGGTCAATTAAATGAAGAAAGTATGGTGCAAGACTTTGGGATTGTTAAAAAACAGCTCAAAGGTCTCATCGATCAATATATTGACCACAAATTACTAGTTCCTGCTGAACATCGTTTTACGGATATTACACATCTATGTGATGATATGGTGAAGGTAAATTTCCATCGACCCAATGATCAATCGATACATCTATATTGTCCTGATGAAGCATATGCTTTTATTTATGCTGATGCGATAACCATGCAAAGCGTAGGTGCGTATCTGAAAGATGTACTAGCATTACATCTACCAGATAACGTGGCTGGTATAGAGTTAATACTGCGCGCCGAAGTTATCAATACGCCATTTTATCATTATACGCATGGTCTTAAAAAACATGATGGAAACTGTCAACGAATTGCTCATGGGCATCGTTCTAAAGTATCTATTTTTGAAGATGGCGAAGAATCATTAGAAGCTGAAGAATATTGGGCTAAACGTTGGGCTGATATCTATATTGGTTCACTTGAAGACCAAGTTAGTGTGGATTTATTACAATCTAATTTTGGTGGAATTAATAACACCACACACGTGGCTTTTGCTTATGAATCTTCACAAGGTTATTTTGAAATGGCCATTGCAAAGAGTGAATGTGAAATTGTTGATAGAGATTCAACAGTAGAATGTTTAGCTCAGTACTTACTTGAACAACAAGGGCAACGAACGAATGCTAAACATCTCAAGGTCATTGCTTATGAGGGTGTCGGCAAAGGCGCAATTGTTGAAAGCGAAATCTAGGTATTTTAATTGTGTCCGGTAAGAACCTTACAAAATGTAAGGTTTTATTCGCATTAGTCTAATATCTTCAGTATAATCCTCACACTTAAATTTGCTCTGGACTTACGCTCCAATTCGCAAGGAAATCTAATATGTCCCAAATAATCGTTTGTGCGCTGTACAAATTTGTCACGCTTGAAAATTACAAAGAAATGCGTCAACCACTTCTTGACGTTATGCTCAACAATCATATCAAAGGTACTTTAATACTGGCCCATGAAGGGATTAATGGCACTATATCAGGTCCTCGAAAGGGGATTGATAATCTATTAACCTATATCAATGCAGACAGTCGCTTGTGTCCAGTATCGACGAAAGAATCGTTGCATGATGAAGCACCATTTTACCGTACCAAGGTAAAACTAAAAAAAGAAATTGTGACCATGGGCGTCCAAGGAATTGATCCGTTAAGAACTGTTGGGTCTTATGTTAAGCCCTCAGACTGGAATGCTTTGATAGCGGATCCCGATGTGACTGTCATTGATACTCGTAACGATTATGAAATCGAAATTGGCACATTTAAGCATGCTGTAGATCCTAAAACTGATAGTTTTAGAGAATTTCCACAGTATGTAAAAGACAACTTAGATCCCGCTAAACATAAAAAGGTGGCGATGTTTTGTACTGGTGGTATCCGTTGTGAGAAATCGACAGCTTACTTAAAAGAACAAGGTTTTGATGAAGTGTATCACCTTGAAGGTGGCATTTTGCAGTACCTTGAAGACGTTCCCAAAGAAGAGAGTTTGTGGGAAGGTGATTGTTTTGTTTTTGATAATCGTGTAGCAGTGAATCATGATCTTGAAAAAAGTATTTATGATCAGTGTTATGCCTGCCGTTTACCGATAACAGAAGCAGATAAGGCGTCACCTGAGTTTGAAGCCGGTGTTGCCTGCCCGAAATGTGCAGGGACTCATAGTGAAGATCAAATTGCGCGCTTTCGTGAACGTGAAAAACAGGTACAACTGGCGCAACTACGTAATGAATCTCATGTCGGTAGTGATGCACATAATGCGATGAAAAAACGCCGTCAAGATAAAGGTGCAGAACGTCGAGCTAGAAGAGAAGCAATGGGAAAGACGAATATTTAGTCTTTTGGTTAGTTGTTGCTGCTCATGAATAGGGTATGATAGGAACAAATTCATTATTCATAAGTAAGCGTTTTATTATGAAAGATATTAAGTTATCAGAACAACAATTAGCGGACATTCGTGCAGAATTTAATTTTTTTGATAAAGATGGGAATGGCTTGATTGAGCTACCTGAATTTATTGAGTTATTAACAGTATTAAGTCCTAAAACCAAAGTATCCGCGGTAGAAGAAGGGTTTAATTTAATTGACAATAACCATGATGGTTCAATTGATTTTGTTGAGTTCGTTCAATGGTGGCAAGAAGGATGGTGGGAATACTAATCCTCACCCTCTCCCAAAGTATCATCATCTAAGTTAATTTCATTTCTGGGTTTACGTTTTATCATCACGTGGCCCACATCGACCCCTTGTGATGTGTCTACACGTTTTTTCGGTACTTTTTTGACGGTCTTCATGGGATTATTCTGGGATACACTTGTGTTTTTCGGCTTGTTGTTTGAAACCTGGTATCCAGAAAATTTAGCCGACAATAGTGGGTGAGATTCAATGGTAATATCATTCCCTACGTTACGTTGAATATGTGTGAATGCTGTCCAGTCTCTAGGCCCAACGAATGCAATTGCTAACCCTTTTGCCCCTGCACGGCCGGTACGTCCAATCCTATGAACATATTCTTCAGCCAATTTAGGCAAATCAAAATTCACAACTAAAGAAACTTTCTTCATATCTAATCCACGTGAAGCGACGTCGGTTGTAACGAGTACTGAGTGTTGACCCGATATAAAGCTGGACATCACATGAGCACGTTGGTTTTGAAGCAAATCTCCACTTAAAGCAATCGCATCTAGGTCAGCTTCGTTGAGTAAATCTCTTAGTTTAACCGTATCTTCACGAGTTGCACAAAACACAATCGCTTGGTTATGTTCAACTTCTTTTAATATCGCTTTCAACAGTGCGTGTTTATGCTCGATATGATCGGCAAAATACCATTGTTGTGTGATATCGCTGTGAACCGTAAAGCTGCTGTCCAACATAATCTTCGCAGGTTGCTTTAACAATGTATCAGTAAGGTGAGTGAGTGATGGACTATCAAGAGTGGCAGAAAATAACATGGTTTGTCGTTTACGGTGATCTGCAGCTTGGTTAATTTCTAATAGTTGTTGGGCAAAGCCCAAATCTAGCATACGATCGGCTTCATCATAAACGAGTATTTCTAGACCGTTTAAAAAAACGGTCCGACCCGATAGATGGTCAGCAACGCGTCCGGCTGTTCCAACAATAATCTGTGGGTTATGACGCAATGCTTTTACCTGATCATTAAAATTTTCACCGCCCACAACAAGCTGGGCTTTAAGGGGAAGGGTAGAGACTAATGCTCGCACTTCTAAATAAACTTGTTTAGCTAGTTCTCTAGTCGGAGCCAAAATCAAAGCCCGTGCATCACGTTTGGCAAATGATTTTTGATTCATTAACCGATGGATAATAGGTAAAACAAATGCAAAAGTTTTGCCCGAGCCCGTTTTACTGCAACATAAAATATCTTTACCAACCATAGCATATGGAATGGTATTGGCCTGTACTGGCGTTGGTTCAGTAAAATGTTTATTCGTCAGCGTAGTCACAATACGGTGATCAAGATTCAGGTCAGAAAATGTCAAAAGCATCCCTTGTTACAAAAAAATTAGCATCATAGCTATTAAGCTTTTAATTATAACAAATAGAAGGTATCAGTACTATTTTTATAAAAAGAGTTAAATACCAAATGCCACTTCCTTTTCTTATGGAATTTAAAAAATTAAACTACCGGCAATGTGACTGACATTATTAAAACACCATTTCAGGTACATCTTGAGGCACTACCAGCTTGCCTGCTGTTTTACTACGGATTTCATCAACGCTAACGCCTGGAGCACGCTCAACGAGATGAAATGCGCCTTCTTTGACTTCTAACACTGCTAAATCTGTCAGGATACGGGTAATACAATTCACTCCCGTTAATGGCAAGGTACAGCTTTGTAATAATTTAGAATTACCGTGTTTATCAGCGTGGGTCATAGTAACGATGATATTTTTAGCACCTGCGACTAAGTCCATCGCTCCTCCCATGCCTTTAATGAGTTTGTTTGGAATCATCCATGACGCAATGTTGCCGGATACATCCACTTCAAATGCCCCTAATACCGTAAAATCTACATGTCCACCACGGATCATCGCGAAACTTTCGGCTGAACTAAAGATACTTGCTCCAATAGCAGCCGTTACCGTTTCTTTCCCTGCATTAATCATATCTGCATCAAGTTGCTCTGGAGTTGGGTTAGGACCCATACCTAGTAAGCCGTTTTCAGATTGAAGCATCACTTCTATATCATCAGGCACATAGTTAGCTGCCAGTGTGGGGATGCCAATGCCTAAATTCACATAATCACCGTCTTGGAATTCTTGGGCCACGCGCATTGCGATTTGGTCTCTTGATAAAGCCATCTGATACTCCTTATTTAGCCAATACTTTACGTTCAATACGTTTTTCAAAAGTGCCTTGTATAACACGGTCAATATAAATCCCTGGAGTATGAATTTGACTTGGTTCTAGCTCACCGGGTTCGACAATTTCTTCAACTTCTAACACCGTGATTTTGCCAGCAGTAGCGGCCATAGGATTGAAATTTTGTGCAGTATGACGATAGATACAATTACCATATCTATCTGCTTTGTAGGCTTTAATAATTGCGAAATCACCAGTAATAGCTTCTTCTAAAATATAAGGTCGACCATTAAATTCACGAGATTCTTTGCCTTCGCCTACTGGGGTACCATAACCTGTAGCGGTGTAAAACGCAGGGATACCTGCTCCACCTGCTCGCATTTTCTCTGCAAGAGTGCCTTGTGGTGTTAGTTCGACAGCTAATTCACCGTTTAAAAGTTGTTGCTCAAATAAGGCGTTTTCACCCACATATGATGAGATCATTTTTTTGACTTGTTTATCTTCTAATAATATTCCTAAACCAAAACCATCCACCCCACAATTGTTGGATACTATGGTTAAACCTTTGGTTTGCATTGTTTTAATTTGCGCAATAAGCCCTTCTGGAATACCACATAAACCAAAGCCGCCAGCAATAACGGTCATATTATCTGCTAAACCGGCCATTGCCTCGGCATAACTGGTGACTACTTTGTCAAAACCTGCCATTTTATTCTCCATGTGTTGAAAGATAAGATATCTATAAGCTTAGTATAAAAAAGTTTAATAATATGTAAAATTAATTTATATTAACTATTAATAGATTTTATTTATCAATAGGCGGTGTTTAAAATGGCTCTTTCTTTCAAACAGTTACAAGCATTTTTGACGATGGCGCACTCACATAACTTTGCTGAAGCGGCGACAAAAATGCATGTGACACAACCGGCATTATCATCGGCTATAAAAAAGTGTGAGGATATATTGGGCGGAGAATTATTTGCACGTACCACCCGAACTGTATCGTTAACAAAAGAAGGGGAAACATTTTTACCTATTGCACAACGCTTATATACTGAATACCAAGATGCCATAGAGCAAATCCAAGCAGTTTTTGCGAAACAAGTAGGTTCACTGAATGTTGCAGCAATGCCGTCATTTGCTGAACGATATTTACCTGAATATTTATTTGAATTTCATGCTATGTATCCGAATATTTCTATTAAGATTGAAGATGTAGTCGTGGAGAAGGTCATTGATTTAGTCCAAGCAGGGAAAGTAGAGTGTGGATTTTCGTTTGAACCTAAAGTGAACTCAGATATGACTTTTACTCCTTTGTTTACTGAACAGTTTGTGGTCGTAATGCATGCAAATCATCCATTAAATGATGCTAAACATACAACGCTGGCTCTCAATGATATAGCCAGTTTTGATGTGGTCGTCATGAATAAAAATAGTAATTTACGTGTATTTATCGATAGTGTTTATAAAGAACAGGGTATCGAGCCAAAGATTATTGCCGAAGCTTCTCAAATTGGCACACTGGGTCAGTTAGTCAAACAGCAAATTGGGATAGCGATAGTGCCGCAGCTATCTTCTCAACGTATGGAAGAGTTGGGTTTAGTCTGTTGTCGTTTAAATGAAGCTAAACTGCAACGAAAAGTCGGTATTATTACTAACCCTTATCAACAGTTATCAGTGACGACTCAAGCATTTTTGAGGATTGTGGAAAGCTAATAGAATGCATATTTATTATGTGTTTGAGCATAAAGAACTAGCAATTTACTCTCGTTCGTTATAAATTTTATGAATAAGTTTATAACGTAACTATATCCATGAAACTACAACAGCTTAAATATATTGTCGAAGTCGTTAATAACAACCTGAATGTATCGGCTACCGCTGAAAGCTTATTTACATCACAACCTGGGATCAGCAAGCAAGTTAGAATGCTGGAAGATGAGTTGGGGATCCAAATTTTTGGACGCAGTGGAAAGCATTTAACACATGTCACGGATGCAGGGCAGGATGTGATTGATATTTCTCGTGAAATCATGGCAAAAGTTGAAAGTATCAAAGCCGTTGCGCGTGAGCATAATTTACCTGACCAAGGGAAGCTTAACATTGCAACAACGCACACCCAGGCGCGTTACGCGTTACCTGATGTGATTAAAGGCTTTATGGATAAATATCCTGAAGTCTCTTTGCATATGCATCAAGGAACTCCTTCACAAATCAGTGATTTAGCAGCAAAAGGTGAAGCAGATTTCGCTATCGCGACTGAGTCATTACACTTATATAATGATCTTGTGATGCTGCCATGTTATCACTGGAATAGAAGTGTGATCGTAAAAAAAGATCATCCATTGGCTCAAAAATCGACATTGTCGATTGAAGATATTGCTCAGTATCCACTCGTTACATATGTGTTTGGTTTTACTGGAAGAAGTGAATTAGATCACGCATTTGGCAAAGCTGGTTTGTCACCGAAAATTGTATTCACAGCAACCGATGCTGATGTTATTAAAACTTATGTTCGCTTAGGTGTAGGCATTGGTGTAATCGCATCAATGGCAGTGAATCATGAATTAGATAGTGATTTAGTTAAAATTGATGCGAGTCATTTATTTGATTATTCCACCACCAAAATAGGTTTTCGGAAAGGTAACTTTTTACGTGGTTATATGTATGATTTTATTGAACGTTTTGCGCCACATTTGACTAAGCAAGTGGTTGAAACGGCCATGATGCAAAAAACGAATGAAGATGTAGAGAGGCTATTTAAGGATTTAACGTTACCCGTCAAGTAGGGGGGATTATCACCCTTTAATCTTCTTCAGCATTCGATAATATTTACGGCTAAACCGCCTCGTGCGGTTTCTTTATATTTACTTCTCATATCCATCCCAGTCTCGCGCATAGTTTTGATTACTTTATCTAACGATACTTTGTGATTACCATCGCCCCTTAACGCGATACGAGAGGCATTGATTGCTTTAATGGCTCCCATTGCATTTCTTTCTATACATGGGATTTGGACAAGTCCACCGACAGGATCACAAGTCAATCCAAGGTTATGCTCCATGCCAATTTCAGCGGCATTCTCTACCGCTGTAACATTTCCCCCTAAAATTTCTGTCAGAGCAGCAGCAGCCATGGAACATGCAACCCCAATTTCGCCTTGGCAACCGACTTCAGCGCCTGAGATTGATGCATTTTTCTTAAATAGGATTCCAATAGCTGCTGCAGTCAATAAGTATCGGCACGCTGTATTATCATCAACATGAGCAACAAATTTATTGTAATAAGCAAGAACAGCAGGAATGATACCTGCAGCACCATTGGTTGGTGCTGTCACGACTTGACCACCGGCAGCATTTTCTTCATTAATTGCAAGCGCATACAAATTAACCCAATCCATTGCTTGCATTGGGTCGGTCGTTTTTTCATGCTGTAAACGACGAAACAAGCCAGGGGCTCGACGAGTTATTTTTAATCCACCAGGTAATATTCCTTCGGTAGCTATACCCCGTTGAATAGATTGTTGCATAATTTGCCAGAGATGCAGTAGCTGATGTTTAATTTCATCAACTGGACGCACGACGGATTCATTTTTTAGCATTAATGTACTGATAGTAATACCATGTTTATGACATTGTTCGATTAACTGTTTAGCGTTGGAAAATGGATAAATAGGTGCTAGAGGCGTAGGCCCTTTCGCTGCTTGATTATCCTTGCAATAATCATCATCGTGGACAATAAAGCCACCACCAGTCGAGTAGTATATATCAGATTTTAGTAATTTCTTCTCATTGAACGCCTTAAAAATCATAGCATTAGCGTGTTTAGGAAGAGATTGACGTCGATGAAATATAATGGCATCTGACCGGCTAAAATCGATAGTTAAACTTCCTGCTAAGGTTAAAATTTGAGAATCATGTACTTTTTTCAGTAAAGGTGCAATGCTATCTACATCAACAACTTCAGGTTCTAAACCTGATAATCCTAATATGATCGCTTTCCCCGTACCATGCCCTTTTCCGGTTTGACCCAAAGAACCAAAAAGTTCTATTTGGAGATGGGTGATGTGAGGTGCATCGTGATGTGTAACAAGAGAGTTTGCAAACGCAAATGCTGCGCGCATTGGACCAACAGTATGCGAGCTTGAAGGACCAATCCCAATACTAAACATATCAAAAACACTGATCATTTTGCGTCGCCTAAATAATTGTTAATAAGAGGAATTCTGCACGAAGGAGGCGGGGATGACTAATGACATTTATTAATGAATTGTATTAGAAAAGTTAATCTTAAGTATTCAGAAGGAGCCCAGAGTCATTAAATATAAAGAACGAACGAATGCCTATCCTTCACCTAAAATATGATTAGAGAGGTTTTTGATGATTCCTGCAGTGGCGCCCCATATATATGTATCTCCCCAATGTATAAAATAGACTTGATAGGTTTTCTCGAAGCGTGTTACTGGGTGCGATAACCAATTATCTTTTGCTAAACAATGTGCTAGAGGTACTTCAAAAGCATATTCAACTTCATTTGAATCTATTTTCAATGCCGGAATTGTATCGGTAATCGCTATGTAAGGTTTTACCCTGAATCCCGATATTGTTGTGTAATTGCCAATAGCGCCAATTACATGAGAGGAGGTGAGGGATAGACCAATTTCTTCTTGTGTCTCTCTTAAAGCAGTGTGTTGTAGATCATCATCCGTTTCTTCATATTTACCACCAGGAAAGGATATTTGACCTGCGTGATGTTTTAAATGACCAGCACGACGCGTAAGGACAATATTTAAACCATGTTCTCTTTCAACTAACACGACTAAAACAGCAGCGCTACGTTGATGGTAAGACGCATCTAATAATGCCGGGAAATCTTGTTCGTCAGGAATGATTCGGCAATGATGAAAGGCTTTTAAAAATTGAGCTTTGTCCAATTGCTTTCCTGTTTGAGGATGGGAAGTATTTTTGACACTTTCGCGAGGGTCTCGTCATATTCTTGCTCTGCTTCAGAGTCTAGCACGATCCCTCCACCAGCCCAGCAAAAAATTTGGCCTTGTTCACATAATAATGTACGAATACAAATATTGGAATCTACATCATGGCGTATCCCAATATAACCGATAGCACCGCAGTAAATATTTCGTCGATGAGGTTCTAGCTCTTCGATGATTTCCATAGCACGTACTTTTGGGGCTCCGGTAATTGAACCACCTGGGAAGGCACCTGACAATAACTCAAATACAGAACTATTGTGAGCTAATTTACCAGTGACAGTCGACACCATATGATGTACTGCTGGATAAGATTCAAGTGCAAATAACTTAGGTACTTTGACTGAATGTGGAGCACAATGTTTAGATAAATCGTTACGCAGTAAATCGACGATCATCAAGTTTTCAGCTTGGTTTTTTTCGCTGTTAAGCAGGCTATGAGCAGATGCTTGGTCCTTAGCATTATCTTCATAACGTGGCATGGTGCCTTTTATAGGCTTAGTTTCTACCTGTTCGTTGCGAACCTGAATAAAACGTTCAGGTGAAATGGACAAAATTGCCCCATGACTGGTGTTAATAAACGCTGAAAACGGCGCATTATTATGTTCTCTTAATTGTAAATAAGCATCATATTCATGTCCGTGATAATGCGTTGTAAAACGTTGCGCAAAGTTTGTTTGATAACAATCCCCTGCTTTAATGTAATTTTGTAGTTGTGCAAGATGTTGAATGTATGTGGCTTTATCCATATTCGCTTGCCATGGTGCTGTTAAAGCAAAAGGGGGTATATGAGACAAGGTGTCCTTCGCTGAGTGAGGTATTGTTTTTACCAAAGCATTCAACGTTTCATCCACAAGTGTTGTGGCGCGCTCATCAGATATCAAATAATACTTGGTTTCTTGTTTATCAAAAATAATACTGTGCAAATAGATACTGTATTGAAAATCTGGAGTCAGGTACTCATTAGCATTTATCGAAGGTAATGTCTCTAACACCCGTCCTGTATCATATCCAGCATATCCAGCGGCCCCTACCAAAAAAGGTAATTGGTTGGCGAGTTGCTGTTGTTCTGAAGCGTTGATGAGTTTTTGCGGGTTAGCATTATCAAAAATGGTCGAATGGAGCATGGATAGTGCAACAAAAGGATCTGACTGCAACATGATTTGTTCATATGTTGCTGCAGATATTTCAGAGCGAATGATATCGTTAACGTTTAAGTGACCTTGACTGTTTTGCATTGAATAGGTTGCGACGGGATGACTTAATAAAATATCAAAACGCGCATCAGCACCA
Organism: Glaciecola sp. HTCC2999; assembly: GCA_949498985.1. Classification (GTDB taxonomy): domain Bacteria; phylum Pseudomonadota; class Gammaproteobacteria; order Enterobacterales; family Alteromonadaceae; genus Opacimonas. The sequence continues at coordinate 60,167 of CATECQ010000001.1, read as the reverse complement.
GAGTTATTTGTGCTATCAAGCAGAATACTGTTCGCAGAGGGTGCAAGATAGCCAAATAAAATTTGCGGAGGAATATGGGCAAACTCAGTTAATGTTTTTATTGTTAGCACAGATTTGACACCAAAGTTGTAAGGTTAAGACTTTTGTTGTGTAGCAACACAGGTTACTATTATAAGCTAATTATTAACTGATGATCATGTACTTAGGATCACTTAATTTATGGAGTCGGCATGACAGTTATTCGCCAACAAGATTTTATCGATAGCATTGAAGATGCATTGCAATTCATTTCTTATTACCATCCACTGGATTATGTTAAAGCAGTAGAAGCAGCATATGAGCGTGAAGAGAGCCAAGCAGCAAAAGATGCTATGGCACAAATTTTAATCAATTCCCGTATGTCAGCTGAAGGTAAACGTCCACTTTGTCAGGATACAGGAATTGTGACCTGTTTTGTGAAAATTGGGATGCAAGTTCAATTTGATAAACATGATTTAACCGTTCAAGAAATGGTCGATGAGGGGACTCGACGAGCTTATAACAATGTTGATAACCCTCTTCGCGCTTCGATTGTCGCTGATCCAGCAGGTACACGTGTTAATACCAAAGACAATACTCCTGCAGTGGTCCATATTGATATGGTTGCAGGTGATAAAATCGAAGTTATGATTGCAGCTAAAGGTGGCGGTAGTGAAAATAAATCGAAAATGGTCATGCTTAATCCTTCTGATGACATTGCTGAATGGGTCGTGAAAACATTACCTACAATGGGAGCGGGGTGGTGTCCTCCAGGGATGTTAGGTATAGGTATTGGTGGCACAGCTGAAAAAGCGGGTGTATTAGCAAAAGAATCGTTAATGGATCCTGTTGACATTCAAGAGCTTATTGCTCGAGGCCCAGAAACAACCGAAGAAAAATTACGTGTTGATATTTTTAAAAAAGTCAATGATTTAGGTATAGGTGCACAAGGTCTTGGCGGTTTAACAACCGTAGTTGATATTAAAATTAAATCGCTACCAACGCATGCTGCTTCAAAGCCGGTAGTCATGATCCCAAATTGTGCGGCAACACGTCATGCTCATTTTTATCTTGATGGATCTGGACCTGCTGACTTACAAGCACCAAAGTTAGAAGACTGGCCTGAAGTTACTTGGGAAGTCAGTGAAAATACACGTCGAGTGAATATGGATGAGCTGACTAAAGAGTCTATTCTAGATTGGAAAGTCGGTGAAACAGTTCTGTTATCCGGTAAGATGTTGACTGGCCGTGATGCGGCCCATAAGCGTATACAAACGATGCTACAAAACGGCGAGGGTTTGCCAGATGGTGTTGATTTAACCGACCGTTTCATTTACTACGTGGGTCCTGTGGATGCCGTCGGTGATGAAGTAGTAGGTCCAGCAGGTCCTACTACAGCAACGCGCATGGATAAATTCACTGATATGATGCTTGAACAAACGGGCTTATTAGGCATGATTGGTAAAGCTGAGCGAGGACCTGCAACTGTTGCAAGCATCGCTAAACATAAGTCTGTTTATTTGATGGCAGTGGGCGGTGCCGCATATTTAGTGTCTAAAGCCATTAAAAAATCGCGCGTTGTGGCATTTGAGGACTTAGGTATGGAAGCTATATATGAGTTTGAAGTTGAAGATATGCCAGTGACTGTTGCGGTAGATTCTACTGGTAGCAATGCTCATGAAACAGGGCCTGCCATTTGGCAAGCTAAAATAGCTGAACTGGATGCTAAGCTTCAAGGAAAGTAATTAGTAAATAGTCTGTATTTACATACAGTACTTTGGTATATTTAAATACGTCGCTTATGCGGCGTTTTTTGTTTAAATTAAGGCTTAACCTATGGCGATTTATGTCGAACAATTCACCACTTTGATAATATCCAATGTATGGTGGGTAATAGTGAGTATGATGTTAATCAGTAGCATTGTTTCCTATTGGCTTACGCAGTTTCGTTTACGTAATAAATATGAACAACATATCCAGGGTATTAGTACACAATTAACAGCCCTACAAGAATCAAATACAGAATATCAAGTTGCAAATAGTGCGTTAAGTGCTTCTTTACAATCGTTGCAGGAGTCTTCAAAAGAAAAAATGGTAATGATGCAACAAGCTGAGCAGCAACTATCAGATAGATTCGAGCGCATCGCTAATCAAATTTTTGACCAAAAAACTAAGCAGTTTACTAATGTCAATCAACAGTCAATGCAACATGTGGTTCAACCGTTACAAGCAAAATTAGATGAGTTTAAACAGCAAATATCACAACAATCTCGTCAAGAAGGGCTTGAACGCGCGGCATTAAAACAAGAAATTCATAGTCTCAAAACGCTGAATGAAACGATCAATGCTCAAGCATTAGCATTAACAGAAGCGCTAAAAGGCGATAATAAACAACAAGGTAATTGGGGTGAAATCGTTCTGGAATCTATTTTATCTAATTGCGGATTAACTGAAGGGCAAGAATTTATTCGCCAAGCTTCAATACGTGATGAACAAGGGCGTCTATTACAACCGGATATTGTGGTCAATTTACCTAATAATAAAGCGGTGATTATTGATTCTAAAGTATCACTTACTGCTTATGAGAGAATGTTTAAAGCCTCTGATGATGCAACACGTGCATCACACAGCAAAGCTCATTTACAATCGATTAGACAACATGTCAAAGGATTGTCACAAAAGAATTATAGCCGCGCTTATGGGATCCAATCATTGGATTATGTATTATTATTTTTAGCTTCTGAAGCTGCGTTCCAAGCTGCCATGATCGAAGATCCTAATATCATTAATGAAGCTCTTCAGCTCAATATTATGTTGGTGAGTCCGAGTAATTTGATGATTGCATTGAAAACGATTAATAACATTTGGCAGACTGAAAAACGTATTAATCGGTCTCATGAAATAGCCGAACAAGCGACAAAATTGCATGATAAACTCGCCAATTATGTTCAGGAAATGGAAAAAATTGGCAAGCAATTGAACATGACTCAATCGACTTACGATAATGCAATGAAGAAATTATCGACTGGGCGAGGTTCAATAGTCAGTATGGGAAATAAGCTCCAAGAAATGGGTGTCAAAACGTTTAAAACATTACCCAAAGATTGAAACTTTGGGTAATGGTAAATTTTGGACTATTAACACGCCTCATAACTGGTTGTAATTTCAACAGTATTGTCTAGCATAAGCATGACAGAACAATATTTCTCTGTTGATAATTGGACGGCTCTTGCCAGGTGTTTTTCATGAATGTCTTTACCTGTAACAATATAATGAGCATGTATTTTAGTAAATACGCGTGGTGCATCAGAAGCACGTTCTGCACTTAATTCACAATGGCAATCAGTAAAGTCTTGGCGCGTTTTTTTCATGATTTCAACGACATCCACTGATGAACACGCACCTACGGCCATTAACACCGCTTGCATGGGTGATAAAGCTTGTTTATTGCCATCTAAGTGCAGTGTTTCACCTGTGTCCATAACACAATCAAATCCTAAGTCACCTTTCCAAGATACGGTTGCGTGCATATGATCAGACATTGTTTTACCCCTATAGTGAGATGGCATATGATTAAAATACACTGCTAAAGTAATTTAATCGCATCTTTTGTTAATGATATACGTTTTTGTTTAAACAGTGTGCCAATCGCTTTTTTGTAAGCACCTTTTGAGACATTGAATTTATGCGCAATATCTTCAGGAGAGCTCTTGTCAGTCAATGTAGATAATCCTCCATGCGCTTCTAAGTCAGCGACTATTTGTTCCTGTAAAGAAAGTCGACTATTCGGATTATCCTGAAGTTGGGTGATATCAATTTTACCATCAGACCTGATAGTTTTAACCCACGCTTTGAATTCATCACCCACTTTATGTTTAGCTAAGGCTTGATCATTAAATAACACACCTAACAATTCATTATTGATTCTGATTTTGTAACCCAATTCAGTGATGTGCCATACTTGACATTGAACGGATTGACCTAATTCAAGTTGACCATAAGCATCCGTTTCACTAAAGAAACGGTGTAGTTTAGTTGCACCTAATACACGTTGTGAGTCATTTTCATAGAAGATATGCACTAAGTAGGGCATACCCATAATTACTGGGCTCTGTAAATACTGGCTCGGGACCAGTAAGTCCTGTTCTAGGCCCCAATCAAAAAATGCACCAAAATCAGTCATTCCAGTTGCTTGCAATAGAACTGTATCGTTAACCATTGCCTTAGGTTGTTTTAAAGTCGCAACACATTGTTGCTGTTTATCGATAAATACAAATGCTTCTAATGTATCACCAGGCTTGAACGACCTATTTTTTGCTGCAAGGTACACATAAGTAATAAAATCTGAATTGTCACCTTCAGATGTGTCGCTCAGGCATGTATACCCATCTTCAAGCACTTCATGAATGATTAACGTGTTAATTTGACCGATTTTTAGCATAGTAACTGACATTGAATTAATAACATATTACTATCATACAGCATTGACTGTTAAAGGCGTAATAATGAAATTAAATTGTGATTTGGGAGAAAGTTTTGGTGTGTATAGCATGCCGGTTGACGAAGATGTGATGCCGCATTTGGATTTAGCTAATATTGCATGTGGGTTTCATGGTGGCGATCCAGTTCATATCCAACGTGCTATTGAGTTAGCTATTCAACATCATGTGACCGTGGGTGCTCATCCTAGTTATCCTGATAAGCAAGGGTTTGGTCGTCGTCACATGGCTTTAGCCCGTCATGAAATAGTCGCTTTAATGCATTATCAGGTTGGTATGTTACGTTCAATGTGTGAATTTTTAGGTACTTCGTGCGATTACGTTAAACCTCATGGAGCTTGGTATCATGATATTGTGAAACATGCTGAGGTACGGCATGCTACTTTTTACGCGATGGAAAAAATGTCTCTAGATTTACCTATTATCTTACCCGCAATATGCGATCCGTCTTTATTGCTGAAAGATGCTGCACAATACGGTTTAACAATCTGGTTTGAAGTGTTTGCCGATCGTGCGTATCTGGATGATGGTACTTTGGCACCTCGAAATCAAAGTGGTGCAGTATTAAATGAACAAGTTGCTTTAGCGCAAGCATTGCAGTTGATCCAACATCAATCTGTCACGACAGTTACCGGTCAAACACTCTCATTACGTGCTGATACCTTATGTGTTCATTCTGATACACCAGCAGCGGTTAAATTAGTCAAAGCGCTAGCTGAATTCATTTGATATGCAGAACAACATGATTCAATCGCAATTACTTCTCACTCAAGAACTTCCTGTCATTGAAGTACAGTGGGTCAATCCGACGACAATATTAGTTTGGTTAGTCGATAAATCCACTGTCAGAGAATACATTACACAACGATTATTTAATGTCATGATTAAAGAACTACAAGACACGTTTGGTCTTAAATTAGTGAATGTTGTCGTGGGATTTAACGAAATTTTATTTCATTTTGATCCTAATTCAATTAAGCATGTGGATGATTTATCTATCGTTAGGAAAATTATTAATAAAGCTATTTCATTGCTTCAAACAAATATTCAATCCCCATTAATGACAGAAATTTCTCATCACCGTATAGGGGTGACATTCTCAGAAAATTATGACTTACCAAAGGTTGCAGCGGCGACTGAACGTTCTATATCACAAGTCATTGATGATTTTTGTGGACTGACATTTACGGTAATGTTAAATGGGTTTATGCCTGGTTTTCCGTATATGTCCGGTTTGCCTGATAATTTACGCTTACCTCGACTTGCAACACCAAGATTAAAGGTACCAAAAGGAGCCATCGCTATTGCAGAGCATTATTGTGGAATTTACCCACAAGTCTCTCCTGGAGGGTGGCATATTTTAGGCACGACTGAACATGTACTGTTCGATATTCGCCAGTCACCACCTGCGCTATTGCAAAGTGGTGATACAGTACAATTTTTTAGTCATTCAAGTTTGCATCATCATGATTGAATGCCGATTAACTGAACACCCCATTTTTATTATTGATCAAGGTCGAAATATGAGTGGAATGTCAGGTGTTACCCAATCAGGGCCATTGCTGGCTGACCAATATTATTTTGCGAGTAAGATTTTACAACAATCTCAGTTAGTCGCATTAGAAATTTCAGGAGGATGTGAATTAATATTTCATCAATCGGTATGGTTGAGTATTTGCGGTCAAGATGCTCAAGTAACTATCGATGAAGAGCATGTATCAATGTATCAACCTCACTTATCTAAAGCCGGTCAAATTTTACGCATAGCACATTTGAAACAAGGCACAAGATTAACGTTAGGACTTAAAGCAAATGTGTCACATCCACGCTATTTTAATTCAATATGTAGTGTCTATCGTGAAAAATTTGGCGGCATTGCTGAAGGTAAGCCAATGATAAGCGGTGATATATTACCTATCAATCCAGTATTTATAGAGCCTGGTTTCGGTCTTAAAGAGTATGAGCCAAAGTGTTTATTAGAAAGCAAGGCATTTGAACAACCCGTTAATATGCAAGACGATAAAATTGATTTTGTGCCTAATTATCAATATACAAAATTTAGTATACATGCTCGCTATTTATTCACTTCGCAACCCATGTGGATGAGTGATAAAGCTGACAGGATGGGGTTTAGATTGTTATGTGATACCGCTATACCAGTGCCACAGCAAACTTCATCACAAGTACTTGCCTTAGGTGTTATTCAGATCCCTCCAGATGGTCAGCCTATTGTAATGGGGCCAGATAGACAGACACATGGAGGATATCCAATTATTGGCACTGTACCTGATTATGCTATAAGTCAGTTAGTGCAATTTCCGGTAAACAAAGCGTTTTATTTTCGAACAATATCTATTGAAGAGGCCATTGTGAAATTTTCGTTGTACCAAGCACAGATAAATGGAAATGATTGTCTATAAAACAAGACAATTACTGGTCTTCGTCACAATTAGGGTCATTACATTCACCGTACATGTATAAAGAGTGATGGGTGAGTTTCATTTTGTTTTGTTCTGCGACTTCTTCTTGACGACGTTCAATAATTGGATCTTCAAATTCGACTACTTTGCCACAGCGAAGACATACTAAATGATCGTGATGTTCTTTATGGCTGATTTCAAAAACAGATTTACCTCCTTCAAAATGATGACGAATGAGTATACCTGCATCATCAAATTGATTTAAAACCCGGTAAACGGTCGCTAAACCAATATCTTCATCTTGGTCGAGTAGGATTTTGTAGACGTCTTCAGCACTGATATGTTGGTTATTAGGCTGTTGCAGTATTTCTAATATTTTTAAACGAGGTAATGTGACTTTTAAGCCCGCTTTTTTTAACTCTTTATTTTGGTCCATAATTATTTTTATTCATCTGCGGTGTCAAAAGATAAATACAGTATAATATGGGAGTGATAAAGAATCAGCCCCTTTTATGAAATAGTTTAAAAAAGAGGCGTTTTGTTAGATAAGTATCTAATATTGAAGAGAAAATGGTGTACCTAGGCACGTGCTTATACTAATTCTGCTAAACACATTTCTTCTTTAATTTGTGAACACCAAGCATTCACTCGTTCTTCAGTCAATTCTGGTTGACGATCCTCATCGATACCCAGACCGACAAAATGATCATCATCTGCCATACCTTTTGATGCTTCAAAATCATAACCCTCAGTAGACCATTTTCCAATTAAAATAGCACCACGAGCTTCTACAATATCTCGAACCATTCCCATCGCATCAAGAAAATATTCAGCATAATCTTCTTGATCGCCACAACCAAAAATAGCGACAAGTTTATCATTAAAATCAATGTCTTCTAATTCGGGGAAAAAATCATCCCAATCACATTGCGCTTCGCCATAGTACCAAGTTGGAATACCGAACATTAACAAATCAAACTCAGCTATTTCTTCTTTTGTGCTCTTAGCAATATCATGTACATCAATTAATCCCTTGCCTAATTGTTTTTGGATCATCTTCGCGATGTGTTCGGTATTACCCGTATCGCTTCCAAAAAATAAACCCACACTTGCCATTTCAATACCTCAATAAATTAATTAACACCGCTAGAATGCCAGAAAAATTGGATAACACCTTTTGCTACGAATCCTATTGCTCCTAAGAGTAGGACACCATAAGCTACATACCGACCATATTTGGGTACATCATTTTTACTTAATACATCGTGAATGGCATAACCCATTAAGATAAATAAAATGAATAAACCTAAGTTAAGGGCAATGGATTCAATTAATTCGTAGTGTTCTGTTAGCATGATTAAATACAAACCATAAATTATTTAATCATTATATCATAGCCATTAGTGGTAACGCATCAGTTGTGTTTAGGAAGTGTAAACTTGTTTGTCCTACATCAATTCATTGAATCAAAGCGGCAATAAAATTTTCAACAATGCGATTAAATACAACGGGTTTTTGTGCATGTAACCAATGACCTGTACCGTTCATTATTTTTGAGGTGGCATGTGGAAATAAAGCCAATATGATGGGTTGATATTCAGCAATAATATAATCAGACGCTTGGCCTTTTATAAATAATGTCGGCCCTGAATATTGCTTTGAAAGCTTAGGCCACTGAATTAATTTATCATAATCCCTGGCCAGTAAAGAATGATTAAAACGCCAGGCCCAATGGTTATGTTCATTCTTATATAAACTTTTTAATAAAAATTGAGAAGTCCCTTCATCATTAAGCAAATTATCAAGGTGATGTTTAACTTCATTTCTATTAGTAATGGTTGTTAAATCAACGCTCGCTAGTGCATGTAATACTGTTTGGTGTCTATGTGGATAACTGACAGGAGCAATGTCGGCAATGACCAACGAGGTAACAATTTCAGGATAAGTTAAGGCGATATGCATGGTCATCTTTCCGCCCAAAGAATGCCCGACAAAATGTGCTGTCTTAATCTGATAATGATGCAAGGTATCAATGATCATATCGCAATATGTATTGAAATTAAATTCAGTAGTATGAGGCGATTTTCCATGGTCAGGCAAATCAATTTGGATAACATTTATGTTTGATGAGAGTGTCTTTGCTAATAAATTTAAATTATCGGCACTGCCAAATAGACCATGTATTAATACTGCCCACGATGATGAATCATCATGGGCAGTAATTTTTGCATGACACAACATTAAACGCTGAAGTCTTCTAACGATTTACCTGCTTCTAATGCCTGAGCAAAAATGACTGGCATGCGGCCAATACCTGTCCAGTTTGTCTCCACACCATCTACTGTAATGCTATATTTAATTGGACGTTTAGCACCACGACGGCGAGTACGTTTAGAGTTATCAGAACCATGGTTAGTTTCAAAATCAGAGATATCTAACCCAGCTTCAAACATTTGTTGTTTAATAGCCTCAATCTGCGCTGCTTTTTCCGCCCTCAATGCTTCTTCCTGAGCAAGCATTTCGATACGTTTCTCAATCAATGCCGCTAATTTTTCTTGTGCATCTTTTAAGTCATCAATTGACAAATCTTTAGTTGCCCCTTGTAACCGACGCGCATGTAATAGAATATCAGTAAAACCACTCATGTAATTTCCTTTAAAAATTTAAAACCAATTATAAAACTTACTCTAACTTAATTAGTATAGGAAATTTTTAAATTAAGTAAAATTTATTTTTTTACATATTAGGATAATTTGGCCCACCAGCTCCTTCTGGTACTATCCAATCAATATTTTGATTAGGTTCTTTTATATCGCATGTTTTACAATGAATACAATTTTGTGAATTAATATTAAATATTGCATCACCATTATCATCGTTAATGACTTCATAAACACCCGCTGGGCAATAACGCTGCGCAGGCTCGTCATATTCTTTTAGGTTTGATTTAATCGGTAATTGAGGATCTTTTAGGCGTAAGTGACAGGGTTGATCTTCTTCATGGTTAGTATTAGAAAGAAATACTGAACTTAATTTATCAAAACTAATTTTATTATCATATTTAGGGTAATTAATTTTTTTCGCATCTTTTACATTTTTCATTTGTGCATGATCTTCATCATGGTCAAATAAATTAATGGGTAATTTCCCATTAAATATATTTTGATCAAGTGTATTAAATGCACCACCTATAAAATTACCCCATTTATGTATGGCAGGACCAAAATTACGTGACGTGAAAAGCTCATTATATAACCATGAGGATTTAAACAATTGAGTAAATTCTTTTAAGTCACTTACTTCGTTATCTATATTATTAAAAATCGCTTCGGCAGCTAACATACCCGACTTCATAGCCGTATGATTACCTTTAATTTTAGCGAAATTCAACGTGCCAGCCTCACAACCGACTAGTATTGCTCCAGGTACCGTCATTTTGGGTAATGAATGAAACCCTCCTTTGGCAATAGCACGTGCGCCATAACTTACTCGTGTTCCACCTTCTAGATATTGTTTGATCGTAGGATGGTGTTTGAGTTGTTGGAATTCATCGAAAGGACTCAAATGAGGATTGGCATAATTTAAATCGACAATCAGGCCAACTAATACTTGATTGTTTTCAGCGTGATATAAATAGCTTCCTCCGGTTGCATCAGTCAATGGCCAACCAGCAGTATGCACAACTAATCCAGGCTGGTGTTTAGCAGGATCAATATCCCAAATCTCCTTAAACCCAATAGCATAATGTTGTGGTGTTGAATCCTTGTCTAATGCAAAAGTGTTGATTAATGTTTTACCTAAATGTCCCCGACATCCTTCAGCAAAAATAGTGTATTTAGCGCGTAATTCCATACCCGGCATGTAACTATCTTTGTGGGTACCATTTTCACTAATGCCCATATCACCGGTAATAATGCCTTTGACTATACCATCTTCGATAATCGTTTCAGCGGCTGCAAAACCGGGAAATATTTCTACTCCTAACTGCTCAGCTTGTGTGGCTAACCATCGTGTTACATTGGCCATAGAAACAATATAGTTACCTTCATTATGCATGGTTTTAGGTGTCATAATATTGGGTAACTTAACGGCTTTATCACTTCCCGTTAAGTAGTAAATTTCATCTCTTGTCACGGGGGTATTTATGGGGGCATCGAGTTCTCGCCAATTGGGAAGTAACTCATCAAGCGCACGAGTTTCAAACACTGCACCCGATAAAATGTGAGCACCGACCTCAGAACCTTTTTCTACAACACATACCATCAATTCTTTATTTTGTGCTTGAGCTAATTGCATCAACTTAATAGCTGAAGATAGACCCGATGGGCCTGCGCCGACGATGACAACGTCAAATTCCATAGATTCTCGTTCCACTTTTCACCTCTTTTTATTGTGAGTGATACACAGATATAAAAAATTCAAATAATCTGCGGGGCAATTACAGTGTAAATTATAATGACTGAATTTAATGAAGTTGTCACTTAGGTTAACTTCAAAATTTATTATTACACTAACATTATATTTGCATCAAATACACATGAGGTGGTTATGAAAATTTTAGTGCCTGTTAAGCGGGCCATCGATTACAACGTCAAAGTAAAAGTGAAAGCGGATGAATCAAACGTTGATTTAGCCAATGTCAAAATGTCTATTAATCCATTTTGTGAAATTGCAGTAGAAGAAGCGGTTCGTTTGAAAGAGGCGGGAAGTGCGACTGAAATTGTCGTCGTATCTATAGGAACAGCAGCTTGTGTGGAGCAAATTAGAACAGCGTTGGCATTGGGTGCAGATCGCGGTATTCATATTCAAACTGATGCCGAGCTAGACTCATTGCAAATTGCAAAGTTGCTTAAAACCGTAGTGGATGAAGAGTCGCCAGATTTGGTAATTTTAGGTAAGCAAGCGATTGATTCTGATAATAATCAAACCGGTCAAATGTTGGCAGCCTTGTCAGGAATGGGGCAAGGTACCTTTGCTTCTGATGTATCAGTGGCAGAGGGTAAAGTTGCTGTTACCCGTGAAATTGATGGTGGGTTACAAACAGTCTCATTATCACTACCTGCTATTGTGACAACTGATTTACGCTTGAATGAGCCGCGATATGCATCGTTACCTAACATAATGAAAGCCAAACGCAAGCCGGTTGCAACGATTGAAGCAGATTCACTTGGTATTAATTTAACCTCTAATATGTCATTAATAAAAGTGACAGCGCCTTCACAGCGAAGTGGTGGTGTAAAAGTGGCAGATGTTGCCGAGTTGATTGAAAAATTAAAAACAGAAGCAAAGGTGATTGCATGAGTATCTTAGTCTATGCAGAACATGACAATAATGAATTGAAATCAGAAACTGCAAAATTAGTATTTGCGGCGAGTCAACTTGGTGATGTCGTAGATGTATTAGTGGCCGGCCACAGTTGTGCAAAGGTGGTGACAGAAACAGCTAAAATAGCGGGAGTAAATCGTGTTTTAGTTGCCGATGCTAACTGCTATGGACACCAACTTGCAGAAAATGTATCTGAACTGGTTTTGAGTATTGCCGATAATTATACGCACATACTCGCCGCAGCAACAACGACAGGTAAAAACTTTATGCCGCGCGTGGCTGCTTTAAGGGATGTTGCACAAATTTCAGATATTATTGCTATAGAATCAGCGGATACTTTTATTCGTCCAATTTACGCAGGTAATGCAATTGCAACGGTACAAAGCAGTGATAATTTGAAAGTCATTACCGTTCGTGCCTCGGCATTTGACACAGCAGAACTGACTAATGATGCACCTGTTGAAACTATAACAGGGCTGCATGACGCTGCATTATCTAGCTTTGTAAGTGCGGAATTAACACAATCAGAGCGTCCAGAATTAACCGCGGCTGATGTCATTATTTCTGGCGGTCGGGGCATGCAAAATGGTGATAATTTTGCATTGTTAAATGGTATTGCTGATAAATTAGGTGCAGCTATTGGTGCGTCTCGAGCGGCTGTGGATGCTGGCTTTGTACCCAATGATATGCAAGTTGGACAAACGGGTAAGATTGTTGCCCCTCAATTGTATATTGCAGTAGGCATAAGTGGTGCAATACAGCATTTAGCTGGTATGAAAGACTCAAAAGTTATTGTTGCAATCAATAAAGATGAAGAAGCACCGATATTCCAAATTGCAGATTATGGTTTAGTAGGGGATTTATTTGAGGTATTACCTGAGTTAGAAGCCGCTTTAGGATAAATAAGCGTTATCTAGATTTCTCCCTAACGGTTGATAGCCATTAGGGAGATTATCAACAAAAATTGAACAGTAAAATGATGTTATAAGATTCCCCTGAAACATTTGCTAACAATCCTTTCCTCCATACCATTATTTATCACTTACAACCTTCAACCAAACCCCTTAAAATGTCATCATTAAAATTCCGTTAATATTTATAAAGAGTTTCTATGAAAGCATTACGCTCTGCAGGTATCCCGTTAATTATTGTCATGGTAGCCATTGTTGTGGCTGTAATATTAACGTTAAACAAACCTAAACCTGAGAAAAAACCATTAGAAGAAAAGACATTTTTAGTTGAAGTGCAGCCTGTGAGTATTTCGGATGTGACTTATACTGTTAAGACGCAAGGCAATGTCATGCCCAAAGTAGAAAGTGCACTATCTGCTCAAGTGAGTGGGCGTATTGATTCCGTATCTGACGTTTTTGTAAATGGTGGTATGTTTAAACAAGGTGATGAACTGGTTCGGTTAGAAAACGCAGACAAAATAACCGATGTGAAACTTGCTCAAGCTGAAGTCTCTCGTGCTCAAGCATCATATGAAGAAGAACTTGCTAGAGGTAAAGTTGCCGCCAAAGAATGGAGTTCAATTAGTCAATCGGTTGCCACGGAACTAGGTTTACGTAAACCGCAATTAGCCCGAGAAGAAGCATCATTGCAAGCGGCCATGGCAAATTTAGAGCGCGCTAAACGCAACTTAGCACGCACAATAATACGTGCACCTTATGATGGCATCGTACAGCAAAAAAAGGTAGATATTGGCCAATTTGTAAACATGGGAACGGTACTTGCCAATATTGCGGCTACGAATAAAGCTGAGGTGCGCTTACCTTTGACGGATGCAGACCTTGCTTATCTTAATTTAGACGCTAGTCAACCCGGTAGTGTTTTGTTGACGGGTAGAGTCGGGGGTAGAACTGAACAATGGTTAGCTAAATTGACCCGAGATGAAGGTGTTATGAATATGCAAAGTCGCGTCATTTATGCCATTGCTGAAGTGGAAGACCCTTATCAACGTGATCCCGCTACCTCACATAATATTTTACGTTTTGGCAGTTTTGTTAATGCAGAAATTACTGGTGTCACAGCAGAGAATATCGTCGTTTTACCTCGTAATTTAGTACGTTTAGATGGCACGGTGATTACTGTTACTGAGGATCGTGAGATTTTGATTAAAGATGTTGAAGTACAACGTGCTGATGATGAGAAAATCTTCATTAGTGCAGGTTTGGAAGCTGGCGATAACATTGCAATAAGTGCAATCCCTAATGCCTTTGATGGGATGAAAGTTCGTTTACCTGGTGATGAACCCGTAAAGACGTCGACCTTAGATGAGGAGGGTCAATAATGTCTCAAGAAATTGATACGCAAAAGGGCATTATTGCTTGGTTTGCGCGTAATCACGTGGCAGCAAATTTACTCATGTGGGTGTTACTGTTTGGGGGAGTGTTTGGGATTTTCACGATCCAAAAACAAGTATTTCCGACCTTTGAGTTTAATGTCATCTCTGTACAAGTGCCATATTTAGGAGCTGCACCTCAAGAAGTTGAAGAAGGTGTCGTGCTAAAGTTAGAAGAAGCAGTCAAAGATTTAGAAGGCATAAAACGTCTAACATCTCGTTCAGTTGAAGGGTTTGGGTCTTTGAGTATCGAGGTTGAAGACGATTATGACGTTCAGCTATTATTAGACGAAGTTAAAGTTCAAGTCGATGCAATACCATCATTCCCTGCCAATACCGAAAAACCAGTCGTTTACCGTGTTAAAGCCCCCCAAGATGTTTTATGGATCTCATCTTATGGCGATGCGACAGAAAAAGAACTTAAAGAGTTTTCTAAAAATTTACGTGATGATATTGCAAATTTACCCGGTGTTTCAGACGTTAGAGTAGTGGGGGATAGACCATATGAAATTTCTATTGAAATTTCAGAGGCTAACTTACAAAAATATAATTTAACATTTAACGAATTAGTGTCTGCGGTTCGTCGCTCTTCTATTGATATTCCAGGTGGTGCTATCCGGTCGGATAATGGTGATATTTTACTGCGGGCTAAAGGCCAAGCTTACGATGCCTATGATTTTGCAAGTATTGTGTTAGTAACTCGCAATGATGGTACGCGTTTATTATTAGGAGATATTGCAACCATTAATGATGGGTTTGTTGAAGATAACGCCCTAGCATATTTTGATGGTAAACCTGCGATCAGTATTCAAGTTCGTGCAGTGGGCGATCAAAATGCATTAGAAATATCTAAACGAGTCAATGAATATCTGGACAATGTTCGCGGGGATTTCCCGTCTAATATTCAAGCTGACACATGGGGTGATAGTTCATTTTATCTTGCTGACCGCTTGAATATGATGCTTGAAAATATGGGTTTTGGCGCATTGTTAGTCTTCCTTATTTTATCCTTATTTTTAAAAATCCGACTTGCATTCTGGGTCATTTGGGGTTTGCCGGTCTGTTTCCTTGGCACACTCGCAGTATTGCCAATGGAATTTTTGAGTGTGTCGATTAATATGATCAGTCTTTTTGGCTTTATTTTAGTCTTAGGAATTGTGGTGGATGACGCCATTATTATGGGAGAGTCCGCCTACACGGCTATGGATAAAGATGGTCACTCGGTAGATAACATCATAAAAGGAGTAAAGCGAGTCGCAATGCCTGCAACGTTTGGTGTATTAACTACGATTGCTGCATTTTCACCAATGATGATGGTATCAGGTACTTTTGGAGTGATCTGGAAAACGATTGGTGGCGTGGTAATTGTGTGTTTAGTTTTTTCACTTATTGAATCTAAACTAATCTTGCCTGCACATTTAGCACACATGAAAAACACCCCATACGATCCTAAAAAGGCGAACGCGTTTCAGCGGTTTCGAGATTTCTTTGCCGAGGGGATTAAAGTATTTATTTATAAAAAATATGTCCCATTTTTACAAAAAGCGATAAGGAACCGTTACACCACACTTGCAACTTTCATTGGGATCTTTATTTTAACCATAGGATTATTTACCGGTGGGATTGTGAAGTTCGTCTTTTTCCCAACTATTCCATCAGATTTTATGTTTGCTAACGTCGAATTAGAACAAGGCTCATCATTGATTCAACGAGACAAAGCCATTCAAACTTTGATGCAATCATTAGATGATATGGACAATAAACTGCAGCGTGAACAAGGTGAAGGGGCAGTTAAACATTCCATTGCTTTTAGTCAAGGTGCGCTCGGTGGACAAGTATTTGTCGAGTTATCAAAGGGTGAAGATCGCACTATCACGGATATACAATTATATGATCGATGGCGCGATGAAATACCAGAAATACCAGGTGTAAAAACCTTTAACATTGGTGCTCCTGGAGGACCAGGAGGCGGTTCGGACCTATCATTTGAGTTCAGTGGGAAGAATATTGATAATATGCGTATTGTGGCAGATGAATTAAAGGATTTTTTGTCACAGTATGAGGGGGTATCTGATATCAACGATAGCTTTGCTAATGGTAGCGATGAAATTCGCATTAATATTAAGCCACTAGGCGAAGCACTTGGTCTAAGTCTTTCAAGTTTAGCTCAACAAGTTCGTTATGGGTTTTACGGTGCTGAAGCTCAACGTATACAGCGTGATGATGAAGAAATAAAAGTCATGGTACGCTACCCTAAAGAACAACGTAACTCTATTGGTAATTTAGAAACAATGCGGGTGCGTGCCGCGAATGGGGATGAAATTCCATTCCAAGAAGTGGCAGATATTGAAGTCGGGCAAGGGTATACATCAATTAATCGGGTTGATGGGAAACGTTCAATCAGTGTGTCTGCAAAGGTCAATCCAGACATTATAGAGCCTGATACTATTTTACGTGATGTGATGACCCAAGCAATCCCTCAATATGTGAAGCAATACCCGGATGTGTCATTTAAATTACAAGGCAATTCGAAAGAGCAACAAGATGCGCTAGCTTCATTAGCACAAGGGTTTTTATTTGCTTTATTTGCAATATATGCCTTGATGGCGATCCCCCTTAAATCCTATTCGCAGCCATTGATTATAATGTCAGTCATTCCCTTTGGAATAGTAGGGGCAATTGTGGGTCATTTGATTTTAGGCAATTCCGTGAGTGTGTTATCGATTTGTGGAATCATTGCTCTATCGGGTGTGGTAGTCAATGATAGTCTTATTATGGTTGATTTTGTGAATCGTGCCCGCGCCGAAGGCAAGAGTATGATCGATGCTGCAGTTCAAGCTGGTTCCGAACGATTTAGAGCGATTATCTTAACATCACTGACGACCTTCATGGGGCTCATGCCAATAGTGTTTGAACGTTCTCTACAGGCTCAAGTGGTCATTCCGATGGCAATATCACTGGCCTTTGGGATATTATTTGCTACTGTCATTACGCTGTTACTTGTCCCATCCTTGTATATGATATTAGATGATTTAAAAGCGGTTTTCTCAAAGACCTATCGAGCACAACGAGATTTAGAAAGAGAATCATTAGCATCAAAAATCACCGAAAATAAAGGGTTAGAAGCGTAAGGTTTTGATCAAAATTTAGGTAATAAAAAACGGTGTTAAGTTAATTCTTAACACCGTTTTTTTTATCTTCTAGGTTGTGGCATATTGCACCACAGTAACTGTTTAGTTACGCTAGCGAAACGTCTTAGTAAAAAGACGCTTTAAACTCGACACCAATAATACGAGGTTCGTTAACAATAGCCGTTAGGTTATTAAAATCGATACCACCACGTAGATTTTGCTCATTGGTAATATTACGACCGAATAACGCGATAGTATAATCGTTAGCAAAGTTTTCATAACCAATACGTAATCCACCTTCAAAGTTATCATCTGTTTTAAATTCAACAGAGTCATATAAGAAAATGTTAGTTGCGCCTTGGAATGCCCAATCAGTGAAGAAGAAGTACTCGCCATCATCACCTGTTGGTATTGAGTAACGTGCCGTGAAATTCATGATTGTTTCAGGTGCTTGTGGGAACGGATTACCATCAATTAAGGCACGGTTATCTGTTGTTAAGGCATCATTAACGGTACAATTTGGACCAAACTCAGCAGATGCGCCACAAGGATAAACCGAAAGTGAACGATCCTTAATCGTCGTTTTATTATAGCTATAACCGGCAGTTAACACTAATGCATCCGAAGCGATATACTCAGCATCGATTTCAAAACCAACACCCGTACCTTTGTCTGCATTAATTAATGCTGTGTTATTTGCACCACCACCAATTGCAGAAAATTGAATATCATCAATTGTGTAATAAAATGCTGCTGCATTTAATCGCAAAGTATTATCTAACAGATCAGATTTGAAACCGACTTCAACTGAATCAATGGTTTCAGCATCAGCAACAGATGGTGCACCTTCAAAAGCAACATCACGCGCTTGGATGGTCTGTGCACGGAAACCGTTGGCATAACGAGCAAATACTGAAGTATTGCTATCTACTTTATAGTTACCTGATAGTTCAAAACTGAGTTTACCATCATCAACATTGACTGGATCGTAATCCTGAACACTCGCTGCACCAATCACCAATGCAAATCCATCGACATTTTGCTCACCAACGACTAAAGACTTTTCATCATGGGTATAACGTACACCACCAGTAATTGTTAAACGGTCATTTAATTCATAAGTAGACTGACCAAATAATGCCCATGTCGTGTTTTCATGAAATACTTCTGAAGCACCAAAAAAACCATCAACACTAGTGACACTGAATGATGAATCAAAATAATAAGCACCAGCTTGCCAGTTTAAAGCACCGTCATAATTACTTGCCCAGCGTACTTCTTGAGTAAGCTGTTCCAAATCATTCAGTAAATCTTGAGTGACTGCAGTAAATGGAATAAAGCCCGGGTATGAAGTTTCGTCAGTTCCATCACCATTGATATCACGTGCTGGATCGACAGAAGCACCGCCATCTACATCACCTAATGAGAAACCTTCAGCAGTTTCTAAGGCAGTAATTGATGTAAAGCTAATATCACCCATATCGTATTCGATGGTTAAGCTACTACCAAACCCTTCGTACTCTTGTGGGTTATTATCAAAACCATTGCCTAAAAGGTTGGCATCATAATATACAGTTTCACGATCATAAGAATCATTTAATTGGTTACTACCGCGAGACAGGGCGTTGGCTCTGAATACAGAGGCTGTTCCTACTAAATCACGTCCATGGACATTAAATAGCACTGATAAATCTTCGCTTGGGCTATATAGTAACTGCATACGATAAGCTTTTTCATCATAGCCACCTAAAGCGTTATCTTGTCCAGAGAAGGCATTATCAATATAATCATCACGTGTTTGTGAAAGTACCGATACTCGAGTGCTTAATTCATCAGTCAAACCACCACCTACAGCAGCTTCGATGTTTTGGGTACCATAACTACCTGCACCTAATTTTACGTAAGCATCAAACTCGTCAGATGGTTTGACAGAATCAAACTTAACAATACCAGCAGTGGTATTTCGGCCAAATAAGGTACCTTGTGGACCACGTATTACTTCTACTTGTTCAACGTCAAATAATGGAAAACTTTTTAATACAACATTTTCCATTACCACGTTATCCATCACAACGGAAACTGGCTGTGAAGCGGCTAAATCAAAATCAGTATTACCTAAACCACGCATATAAAAACGCGGAGCAACTCGTCCATTTGAGCTCTCTGCATACAAACCTGGAACACGCGTTGCGAGTGTTAATATGTCATCGCCGCCAGAGAATAAACTTTCAAAACGTTCACCATTAAGAGTGGCAATCGAAATAGGTACTTCTTGAAGTGTTTGAGTACGTTTCTGTGCTGTAACAGTAATTGTTTCAAGGCCTTTGTCTGATGAGGCTTCATCTTGTGCAAAAGCAGTATTGCTGGCTAAGATTGATGACACAACAATTGCTAATGATGCTTTTTTATATGCATGCATAAGGTTAATTATCCTATTAAGGTTGTTAAATAATGTATTGCTACACGTAATTTTTCGCGCGAATCGCGCGAATTATAGACTATTTCATTGCTGAACTCTAATAAATTCATGGAAGTGATTCGTCTTTGTGTGATTGATTGTGTCAAAATTATGACATGTGTTAATTATTTTTTATGTAGAGAGTTAGATGAGTTTATTTCCCCAGTCAGAATTACACTTTCAGCTATATGAATGTTTAGACACTGAATCATTGTTAACTCGACCACAGTTTGCTGAACATAGTATTGATACATTTAATGCGGTTTTGGATACTGCAGAAAAAATCGCAATGGATCTGTTTTTACCGCATAACGCTGCGGCTGATCAAACTGAACCTCAATTTGATGGTCAAACAGTGACAATGCTCGATGATGTCAAAGTGGCTTATGATGCATTTTGTGATGCAGGTTTTGTCGCTGCTCGTTTTGATTTTGAAGATGGCGGCATGCAATTGCCGGAAACCATAATGACTGGATGTTCTGGTTTTTTTATGGCGGCTAATCCGTCCACTACAGCATACCCGTTTTTAACTACAGCTGCTGCCAATGTGATAAAACATTTTGCCTCCGAATCATTGCAGACACAGTTTTTACCTAAAATGTTGACGGGAGAATTCAGTGGTACCATGGCACTGACAGAACCTCATGCTGGTTCAGGCTTAGCGGATATTACCACTGCCGCTCAGCCAACTGAATATGCACATTATTTGATTAAAGGAAGTAAATTATATATCTCAGGAGGTGACCATCAGCTCTCTAGTAATATAGTACATTTGGTGTTAGCTAAAATACCTGGTGGACCTGCGGGTGTTAAAGGTATTTCACTTTTTATTGTTCCTAAATTTCGTTTAGATGATAACGGTCACCCCACCACGCAAAATGATGTTACGCTTGCTGGATTAATCCATAAACTTGGTTATCGAGGTACGACTTCTACAGCACTCACATTTGGGGAAAATGATGATTGTCATGGTTATTTGGTGGGGGAACCTCACAAAGGCCTGCAATATATGTTCATGATGATGAATGAGGCTCGTGTTGGTGTGGGTTTTGGTGCTGCTATGATTGGATATCGAGGATTTCAGTATAGTTTGGCTTATGCTAAGGAGCGTATACAAGGTGGTAAACCCATAGTCGAACATGGCGATGTGAAGAGAATGCTATTACTGCAAAAATCATATTCCGAAGGTGCGCTAAATTTATGTTTTTATGGTGCGCGCTTAGTCGATGATATGCATACACATGAAGATGAATCAGTCCGTCAAGGTTCAGCTCAATTACTTGATTTGTTGACTCCGGTAATTAAAGCTTGGCCAAGTGAATATGGCCCTAAAGCCAATGATCTAGCAATACAAGTCATGGGTGGCGCTGGATATACGCGCGAATATCCTGTGGAACAATTTTGGCGTGATAATCGGTTAAATCCGATTCATGAAGGGACTAATGGTATTCAAGCATTAGATTTGATGGGGCGTAAATTATGGCAAAATAATCAGGCTGGTCTGATAGAATTACAAAATCGATTCCAGCAGGATTTGGGCCAAGCGACAGGGCATGTTTCAGTACAATGTGCAAAAGCAATAACGCCATTTTTAGCTCAGTTACCTCAAATTATTGAGCTAATTGGTCAAGATTTACAAAGTGAAGAGCAGGCTAATACATTAACTAATGCAATGAGCTTCATGGAAATTTTCTCTTCGATCATAATTAGCTGGATGTGGCTCCGACAAGTCATTGTTGCTGAACAAACCTTACATCAATCAGTTAAGCTATCCTCTGAACAAGAATCGTTTTATCAAGGTAAATGTCAAACAGGTCTGTTTTATATTCAAACACAATTACCATTAATACAACCCCATTTTGATTTGTTAACGCGGCATGATAATTCGTGCTCTGTCATGCAAACAACCTGGTTTTAGTTCTATTTATCTCCTCAACTAAGGAATTTATTATGCAAGTTTTGAACACTCAAGCGTTTGTCGGTAAGACTGTACTCATCACGGGTGGTGCCGGTGGAATAGGGGCGCAAACTGCACTTTCTTTAGCTAATTTAGGGGCTAATATTGTGTTATCCGATATTGATGATAATGCTGCTGCAATCATCATTGACGCATTAAATAAAACGGGTGCAAAGACACTATATGTGCATACCGATGTGAGTGATGTTGACCAGGTAAACCATTTATTTACCCGAGCGATTGAGGAATTTGGTCGAATTGATGTCGTGTTGAATAATGCAGGTGTTGAGTACACTCCGACTCCCACTCATTTAACTGCGGACGATGTCTTTATGAAAAATATTGATATCAACCTTAAAGGTGTATGGTATTGCGTCAAAGCGGCATTAAATATAATGCTTACGCAAAAAGGGGGACAAATTATTAATGTTGCTTCAGTGGCAGGTTTACGCTCAGCTCCTATGATCTCAGGTTATAGTGCCACTAAACATGCAGTTGTTGGATTAACTAAATCCGTAGCGGTAGAATATGCCCGAGCAAACATTCGTGTTAATGCAATTTGTCCAAGTTTTATTGATACTCCGATGGTGCAACGCACATTAGCTAATATGGATGAACGTGGTCAAAAATCTATTATTGGAGCGAGTCCAATGAAGCGGCTCGGGAATCCTCAAGAAATTGCTAATGCCATTGTTTGGCTAGCTTCAGATGAGTCTAGTTTTATGAACGGTCATTGTTTAACACTAGATGGTGGGATGTTAGCTTAATTTTATATTAGTTTATTTATAAAAAAGGCGTGAATGTCATATTCACGCCTTTTTGTCTCTTAAATAATACTTAATATCAGACAGATTTAGAGTACTGATACCAAGGCTTTTGACAATGCATCAACATTGGTTAAATTGATTCCCGCAATATTAACCCGTGACGAATCAACAAAATAAACACTATGCTCAGCACGAACCGCTTTTACTTGTTCAGGTGTGATGCAAAGGAATGAGAACATACCTTTTTGGTCGTTAACGAAACTAAAATCTTTAGGGGCGCCGTTTTCAGCCATTTTTGATACCAATAGTGCGCGTAAATCACGCATCCGATTTCGCATCTGATCTACTTCAGCAATCCATGACGCTTTTAAAGCATCATCATGTAAAATAATGTCCACCAATGCACCACCATAAGAAGGAGGCATTGAATATATACCACGAGCAATTGCTTGAATTTGAGATTGAACAATCGGAGTTTGAGCGGAATTATTCGTTACCATTACTGCCAGTCCAACACGTTCACGATACAAACCAAAGTTTTTAGAACATGATGCTGCGATTATGACTTCTGGTACAGATTCGACCATTAGACGCATTCCGAAGGCATCGGTTTCTAAGTCATCTCCAAAACCCAAATACGCACTGTCAATAAACGGTAACCAACCTTGCTGTTGGGCTACTTCTGCAACTTGACGCCATTGGTCTTGGGTTAGATCTGCACCTGTCGGGTTATGACAACATGCGTGTAATAACACCACGTCGCCTTTAGGGATTGTTTTTAATGTTTCTAACATGGCATCAAAACGAATGGATGCTGTAGTTTTATCAAAATACGGATAAGTGTCTAACGCAAGGCCAGCATTACCAATTAGTGGTATGTGATTTGCCCAAGTAGGATCTGATACCCATACTTTAGCATTATCATTACAGCGTTTTAAAAGTTCGGCAAGTATCCGTAATGCGCCACAACCGCCAGGTGCTTGAACTGCAGCAACACGGTTAGCTAATACAGCAGGGTTACCTTGTCCAAGTAATAATTCAAGCATACCGTCGATGTAACCTTGTACACCTTGTGGAGTGATATAGGTTTTTGAGGTTTCACTCTCTAATAGACGATTTTGTGCTTGAGCAACAGCACCAACAATTGGTGTGTTACCTTGTTCGTCTTTATATACACCGACACCAAGATCAATTTTATTGGGGTTAGTGTCAGCACGAAAAGCAGCAGAAAGTCCTAAAATAGGATCAGGGGCAAGGGCGGGGAGAACTTCAAACACGAAAAATACCTTTTTGTTACGAATAATGGTGCATTATGCCATTTTTAATGGTAATTGCACCAAATTTAGGATGCCTTATCTAAGAATTAACAACAAACGAATGTGTTTGAGTGTCGGTGACATGACCAGCGGGATCATAGGAACGTTCTTCCCAGTTAAGGTTAAAGTGACGATCTATAGTAATGACGGTTGAACAACGAGTCCCATAGTCGGGACTTTTGATGAAAATTGAAGACAACATTTTTTCCCAAGGCTTTGCAATTCCCGTATCTGGTAAGTCGTCATCTATTGCTTGTGTAGGATCCGATAAAATAGCAAATAATCGCTCAGTCACAATCGGTTGTTCTGACTGACATAATTCCTTGAGTGCATGCGTACCTTGCTGAGTTTTGGGCCACGGGGTATTGAGTTGGGCATTAGATAGCCCATATACCCCCTTTGTGAGAGCTTGATATTTTTTGCTATGGCTATTAAATACATATAATTCTTGCCACTGTCCATAAACAAGATTAAAACCATTATAGTCATTAGCAGTTTTTTCTAATGTGTGTGAATGTAATGACCAAGGTCCCTGAAAATTAAGTGCATTAACCACTAATTCACCACGGGTCATGGCATCAAACCGGTCTTTAGATGGTGCCCTAATATTAGTTAAGGCTGCAATATTACCGTTTGTTGATACACCTAACCAAGTTCCTCCTGCTTGGAGGTCTTTTCCAGCCAGCATCTGCGACGGAGATTCCCAGAAATGAGACTGCTGGGTCAATCTAGCGTGAAACTCGTCACGGTTAGCGGCAATAATGAGGGGATAGTCAGGGTGTTGATCGACAGCAATAAATAAAATACACATAGATTTGATTTTTTATTATGAAGACAAAAATAAAACATTAGCATAAATAATAACAAACTTTTATGAATCATCTGCAAAATGCGACTTTTTGGGCACACGAAATGCAATAAATTATGATAAAGTCACAACACAGTGAGTTTAGTGGAAATATTTTTTGAAAGAACTAGGTACAACAACACAATTGGTACATGCCGATAAATCATTAAATCCTCAATCTGATGGTGCCGTGCATTCACCAGCTAACCAATCTGTTTTGTTTGAATTTGCCGATGCGCAAGGGATCGTGGATGCGTTTCAGGGTAAAAAATCAGCGCATGTATATTCTCGTTCGTCATCTTCTACGAATAACAGCTTACAAAATGTAATCAATCATTTTGAAGGCGGTATTGGTGCGGTAACTTTTGCGACAGGTATGGCTGCAATAAGTAGTGTATTACTGAGTTTGTTAAAACATGGTGATCATATTATTGTCAGTGAATTTTTATTTGGAAATACCAGAAGCTTTTTTAAACATTTGCAGCAACTGGGTATTGAAGTGAGTTTTGTTGACGTCACAGATGTTCATAATGTTGAACTGGCTAAGCAGTCGAATACGGTCTTGGTTTTTTGCGAAAGTTTATCTAACCCTATGACTCAAGTTGCTGATTTATCAGCAATTGGAACATATTGTCAACGTCAACAGTTATTGTATATCGTCGATAATACTATGTCGCCTAGTGTCATTTTTTCGGCAAAAGCAGCGCTTGCAAGTTTGGTGATTTCATCACTCACAAAATATGTGTCAGGACATGGGCAAGTGTTAGGTGGGAGTGTCGTTGATACAGGATTATTTGATTGGCAATGTTACGCTAATATCGAACCGATATATAAAGTGGTAGATACTACTCAGTGGGGACTCACGCAAATTCGTAAAAAAGGGTTAAGGGATATTGGGGCAACATTACCGGCACCCTCTGCAGCGACGATTTTAGTGGGAATGGAAACACTTGATTTACGCTATCAAAAAGCATGTGAGAATGCGCGTAAATTAGCGCAGCATTTTATTAATCATCCTCAAATAAAATCTGTATTTTATCCTGGATTAGCATGTCATCCACAACACTATATTGCACGGGATCATTTCTCTAGTTATGGGGCTATCATGAGTATTGAATTACCTGATGGTGTAGATATCATTCAATTGATAAATCGCATGAAACTCGTAATTTGTGCGACGCATTTAGGTGATACAAGAACTTTAGCTCTACCGGTTGCACAAACAATTTATTTCGAGTCGACTCAAGAAGAACGCGATAGGATGGGAATAACCAATCAAATTGTTCGCTTATCTATTGGTATTGAGGACATCGATGACTTATTGGCTGATTTCGAACAAGCACTCTACGGTTGATTAGATGTATAAAAAAAGCTACTCGGAAGTAGCTTTTGATTTTATTTGAGCTTGTTGAGTCGATATTAAGGTTGTATGGCTCGCTCTATATCTGCAATTAGCTGCTCATCGTTAGGTTTTGTGAAAGAGGAATACGAGTCAACTAAATTGCCTTTTCTGTCGACTAGATATTTATAGAAATTCCATTTAGGCGTTGTATCGGCTTTTTTGGCGAGTAATCGATATAATGGATCAGCATCATCTCCTCGTACTGCAATAGTTTCAAACATTGGAAATTTAACGCCATAGGTTAACTCGCATAACTCTGCTGTTTTCCCTTCATCAGAGTATTCTTGATTGAAATCACCCGATGGAAAGCCCAACACAACAAAGTTTTTATCTTTATACTGACTATATAAAGTTTCTAAACCTTCAAACTGAGGTGTGAAACCACATTTACTTGCCGTATTCACAAATAGAATTGCTTTGTCTTTGTATGCGTCACAAAAATTAACTGTCTCTTGTGAATTAAGTTTACGTTTCATAAATTTTAGTATGTCTGGGCATTCACTCGCCATTGCAGTTTGACTGGCTAATAAAAGTGCCATAGATAGGATAATTTTTTTCATTGTCAGGATTCTCTCAATAATAGGTTTGTACACTTCTAATATAACGCATAAACGACTGAATAGATCATCTTATCGAATCTAAAACATAATTATTGATTGTCCATTGCTCGTAAGTATTTTTTATGGTGTGATCAGGTTCACATTTTCTTTTTATAATTATTAGAACAATAGGACAATGATTTTATGTTGAAGCCATTTCAATTTTCTTTGATCTCGATGGCAGTTTTTATGATGGCGGCTTGTCAATCGTCATCACAAATTGCTAAAACACCAACTTTGCCTTTAAGTCATGCTGCAGAAGAAGCGCTAATTTCTAATCACCTCCAGCAGGAAACAACGTTGGAACAGCATTCGATTGAGTCTCAAGCAAATACTATTACCTTAGAAAAAATTATGTCAGATCCTGATTGGATAGGTCGCTTTGCTAATAAAGTTGGCTGGTCCGTGCTGGGTGACCATATCGTATTTGAACGAAAAAGAGTCGACAGTAATGTCCAAGATGTATTTTTCATCAGCCCTGAAAATATCGTTATCAACGGTGAGTTAGCTCCTCTAAAAGATATACATTTATTACAAGCCGATGAACGAGTTGTGAGTCAAGACCAGCGTTTTATTGCATGGATTTATGCCGATATTGGTTTTATTTATGATGCAAAATCTCGTGCAGCTCATAGCTTTTCACATGGCGAAGAAGCGGTATCGCAGTTACAATTTATGTTGGATGGTCGATTATCATTTAAACAAGGCTCACATATATATGCGATTGACCCCGAGTCATTTAAGCGTCAATCACTCTTTCATTGGACATTTTCTGAAGAACCCGTCGCGGTAGAAGCTGCGCCTGATTACATCGCTCAAGAACAAATAAAACTCATTCAATATATCCAAGTTAAACGCCAACAGCGTCAAGAGCGTGCAGACTATCAAAAACAATTAAGCCAAGCCAATTCACAGCTTACGCAGACTCCATTTTATTTTGATAAAGACCATCGATTATCAGCAGTATCCGTCGCGCCAAACGGGAAATGGGCGATTATTGCCACTCGCCAACAAAGTCAATGGCGCCAGGAAAGCGATATCATGCCTCATTATATTCAAGAAGATGGCCGTATTGCGAGTATGCCGGTCCGTTCTAGAGTTGCTGATGC
This sequence comes from Glaciecola sp. HTCC2999, assembly GCA_949498985.1. Taxonomy (GTDB): domain Bacteria; phylum Pseudomonadota; class Gammaproteobacteria; order Enterobacterales; family Alteromonadaceae; genus Opacimonas. The sequence continues at coordinate 31,978 of CATECQ010000001.1, read as the reverse complement.
AAAGCCGCAAAATGATGAATTGTATTTACTCGATTTAACGAATAATAGCATTCATCCATTATCTAAATCAGTGCTACCTGGATATAACGATGATGTGCTTGAAACGGTTAAACGTGAAAACGCCCAAGCACAAGGTGAAACATATCAAACTAATCGCCTACCTCGTGATATTACTCTAATGAGCAGTTGGTACTGGAGTGAGCCGCCGATTTATTGGCACTCTACTGACAACCAAGTTGGGATCATGCTAGAGGCCTGGGATAATAAGGACCGTTGGATTGCTACGGTTGATTTTGATAAGAAGTCACTCGTCACTCAACACCGATTAAGTGATGAGGCTTGGGTGAATTATGCATTTAATCGTTTTGGCTGGTTAAAAAATGAAGCTTCTCTGTATTTTTTATCTGAACATAGTGGTTACTCTCAGCTTTATGTAAAACCGGTAGCGGGTGATTTGCGAGCGTTAACTCAAGGTGAATTTGTAGTTGATAGTATTACTCAATCTCCTGATGGCCAATATATTTATTACAAAGCAAATAAAAAACATCCGGGTGTTTATGAAATTTATCGAGTCGATACTCAAAATGCTGTCACAGAAGCGTTAACTGACCTTAATGGTATGACTGATTATGTATTAAGCCCTGATGGGACTCAGCTAGTGTTGACTTATTCTACTATGAATAGACCGCCTGAGTTATTATTAGCTTCTACAGGAGATGAGCATGTCCCTCTAGCGTTAAGTCGCTTCGTTTCTGATGAATACCTAGCCATGGGTTTTAACGCGCCTAGCATTATTGAAGTCCCATCTTCTCATGTCGATAGACCTATTTATTCTCGCTTATACCTGCCTACGCAATCTGAATTGTCAGCATCTAGACGTGCTGTTATCTTTAATCATGGAGCAGGGTATCTACAAAATTCACATATGGGGTGGTCTGGCTATTTTCGTGAATATATGTTCCATAATATGTTAGCGCAACAGGGCTATGTGGTATTGGATATGGATTATCGTGCTTCTAAGGGGTATGGTCGAGATTGGCGAACTGCAATTTATCGTCAAATGGGGACACCTGAGGTACAGGATTTGCGCGATGGGGTTGATTGGTTGGTCGCTAATGCCAATGTTGACCGTCAACGTATTGGGACTTACGGTGGTTCTTATGGTGGCTTTATGACATTTATGGCAATGTTTACTGCGCCTGATTTATTTCAAGCAGGAGCCGCTTTACGACCAGTATCAGATTGGGCTCATTATAATACCCCTTATACTGCGAATATTCTTAATACTCCGGATATAGATCCCATTGCATATGAAAGAAGTTCTCCCATTTACTTTGCTGAAGGTCTAGAAAAACCACTTCTGATGAATGCTCCGATGGTTGATGATAATGTGTTTTTTGTTGATGTGGCACGTTTAGTACAAAGACTCATTGAATTAGAGAAAATTCATTTTGAAACTGCAATATATCCAGTTGAGCCTCATGGTTTTGTTCAACCCAGTTCATGGTTAGATGAATATCGTCGTATCTTTATGCTCTTTGAAGAAAACCTTTAATCAGGTTTAACTTACTAATCAACAAAAACTAAAGAGGTGTTCTCTTTAGTTTTTGTTTTAGTACTGGTGTAATTAAATATAGCATTGCGTATACAGTGCCTGCTATTGCACCAAATATATGCGCATCATACGCCACATTTGCTTCAATTAAGTTGGCAGTATTATCAAACGCTTGTTGTTGTTCAAAGTACAGTTTTGCAGTCATTCCTATCAGTAATAAAAAACCTGAATATCGTTTTTGTTGAATATCAATGATAGCTCCGTAACAAAATAACCCATGTAGTGCTGCGGATAGACCTACATAATGATTAATATGTGGTGCAAATAACCAAACAGCAACACCAGATAAAATGACACACCAACACAAGATTGTGAATGTATTTAATGGCGTATAATGTTCACCGTGTAATGCCCACAATAAAATCATGCCTGAGATATTTAACCCGAGATGATAAAAGTTTGTATGCCATAAGGCATGTGTGAATAAACGCCAGACTTCTCCACTATCTAAAGCATGGTGCTCAAACTCAACATGCGCTACATTCTCAGGAAACAAAATATGCGTTAATACACATAAGATCGAGGTGATCAAAAGTGTTAACCAATGTTTATAATGTGTAGGGAAGTATGTTAACAAGATTTTAAATATATCTATTATTTCAATGAATTATAAGTATACTACCATAGTCTGTACGATTTCTAATTGAAGATTTTGATGACATATAATTTCCTCGCAACACAAAGGATACATAGCTATGACGGATGTAAGCATTGCTCATCATGACAAAACGTTAACCCTGACGTTATCTAGAACGAATAAAAAAAACGCCTTTACTCAACAAATGTACATTGATTTAGCAAATGCGATTAATTTTGTCCAGCACGACCAAAATACTCGTGTGATCGTGATTCAAGGAAGTCATGGCTGTTTTACGGCTGGTAATGATATGCATGATTTTGCTTCGCTCAAAGGTCAAGATTTAGAAGCGATTAATGGCACAGAGCAATTCATGTTAGCTTTAATGGAGTCAAGTTTACCTGTTGTTGCAAAAGTAGAAGGGTTAGCCGTGGGTATTGGCACGACATTACTGTTGCATTGTGATTTTGTGTATGCCTCTCATAACGCTCAGTTTATGATGCCATTCATCAATTTAGGGTTAGTTCCTGAATATGCATCTAGTTATATTTTACCTCGTTTAACGGGACATGTTAAAGCATCTGAATGGTTGATGCTTGGTGAGTCGTTTACCGCAGAAGAAGCACTACAAGCTGGAATGATTAATGCTGTTTTATCACATGAAGCGCTAGAGGCTAAAGTAGAGGAGGTTGTCAATAAATTAACAACCGTCCCTCGAATCCCGCTATTACAAACCAAACAACTATTAAAATCTAATCATGAAGTCGTTAAAAAACATGTTTATAAAGAATTAGAGATTTTTGTATCTGCGATGCATTCAGAGGCTGCTCAAGAAGCTTTTAGTGCTTTCATTGAAAAACGAACACCTGATTTTAGTCCCTTCATTTAATACATAGAATTTACAAACCAATTAATTTATTAGCATATTTGCGATTAAATAAGTGAAATCTAAAATTACATGACTCGTTATTGTGATGAAAAAAAAGGAAGCTATTGGCTTCCTTTTTTTAAACACTCATTGATAAGTTACTGCACTTCTTCAAGTTCAGAAAACTCACCAGCAAACATCGGGCTTGATAAGTATCGTTCTGTACCCGATGCTAAGATAACAACAATATTTTTGTCTTTATTTTCAGGACGTTCAGCATAACGTTTAGCGGCTACAACAGCCGCTCCAGAAGATATACCAACTAAAATCCCTTCTTGCTTTAAGAGTTTATCAGCCATTTCCATACATTCTTCATTAGTGACCTGTTCGACTTCGTCAATCAGGCTTAAGTCTAGATTACCAGGAATGAAACCAGCGCCAATTCCTTGAATTTTATGTGGACCCGGTGTTAATTCCTCACCTGCTAATGCTTGTGTGATCACTGGTGAATCTGCTGGTTCAACAGCAACAGTAGTGATGGCTTTACCTTTTTCTTGTTTGATGAATCGAGAAACACCAGTGATTGTACCACCGGTGCCGACACCTGCGATAAACGCATCAATTTCACCATCGGTATCTTCCCAAATTTCAGGGCCAGTAGTTTTAAAATGGATTTCTGGGTTAGCTGGATTATCAAATTGTTGCAATAAAAGATACTTAGATGGATCTGTTGCTACGATTTCTTGCGCTTTAGCAACAGCACCTTTCATACCTTTTGGTGCTTCTGTAAGCACTAAGTTTGCTCCAAGTGCTTTTAATAATTTACGTCGTTCTAGTGACATGCTGCTTGGCATCGTTAATGTTAATTTGTAACCGCGAGACGCAGCGACAAAAGCCAACGCCACACCTGTGTTACCTGATGTGGGTTCAACCAACTCAATACCTGGCTTTAATACACCACGTTGTTCTGCATCCCATATCATATTTGCACCGATACGGCATTTAATAGAGAAGCTAGGGTTTCGTGATTCAATCTTGGCAAACACATTACCAGATGTAACACGGTTTAATTTAACTAATGGGGTACGACCAATCGAAAGGGAATTATCGTCAAATACATGCATCGGGATTGTCCTTTTTTGTATATAGTTTTTCGTTATATGTGTATATTCAACGAGACAAGTTCATTTTTGAAGTGATTTTTTGATATAAGATAGTATGAATTGTTAATAAACCGTTATCCCTAAGAGAGAGTTATGAAATTTACTGGTACAAATGACTACATTGCTAGCGATGAGCTACAGTTAGCAGTTAACGCCGCTATCACATTACAAAAGCCATTACTTATTAAAGGTGAGCCAGGGACGGGGAAAACGATGTTAGCCGAACAGCTCGCAGAAAGTTTAGGTACCGAGCTGATTCAATGGCATATTAAATCTACTACGAAAGCACAGCAAGGGTTATATGAATACGATGCAGTATCGCGCCTAAGAGATTCCCAGTTAGGTGATGATAAAGTACATGATGTTAGCAATTATATAATTAAAGGTAAGTTATGGGAGGCCTTTACTGCAGATAAACCTCCTGTGTTACTCATTGATGAAATTGATAAAGCCGATATAGAATTTCCGAATGATCTACTCTTAGAACTCGATAAGATGACTTTTTATGTGTACGAAACTCAAGAATGGGTGACTGCGATTCAGCGTCCTATTGTGATCATTACGAGTAATAATGAAAAAGAATTACCTGATGCTTTCTTACGTCGTTGCTTTTTTCACTACATCCAATTTCCTAGCTCAGAACAAATGCAAGCCATCGTCGACGTACATTACCCTGATTTGAAAAAGCAATTACTGGATGCAGCCCTAAGGCGCTTTTTTGAATTACGTGATGTTCCAGGTTTAAAGAAAAAGCCTTCCACATCAGAATTGATTGATTGGTTGAAATTATTGATGGCAGAAGATATTGACCCCGCTACGCTTTACAGCGACGACCATAAAAATGATTTACCTCCTTTATATGGTGCACTCGTTAAAAATGAACAAGACATTCATTTATTTGAAAAACTGATGTTTATGGCCCGTCGTCAAGACCGTTAGGCCGAATAAGTATGCTCATTGATTTTTTCCTAACCCTAAAAAAATATCAAGTACGCACAACGATGCGTGAATTGCTGGATCTTCTTAATGCGCTTAAACAAGAGGTTGTCTACAGTGATTTAAATGCGTTTTATTACTTATCTCGAACAGTGATGGTTAAGGATGAATTGCAGTTTGATAAATTTGATCGTGCTTTTGCAGATTATTTCAAAGGCGTTCAAGCCGTTGATATTTTTGATCAAGATATACCCAGTGAATGGCTTAGAAAAGAACTTGAGAAACGGTTATCGCCTGAAGAAAAAGCGGAACTCAAAGCCATGGGTGGCCTAGATAAACTGATGGAAACGTTACAAGAGCGTTTAAATGAACAAGAAAAACGCCATCAAGGTGGGAATAAATGGATAGGGACGGGGGGGACATCCCCATTTGGTGCTTATGGAGACAATCCTGAAGGTGTGCGTATTGGCCAAGATGGAAATCGAAATTTTTCTGCCGTAAAAGTATGGGATGAACGCACATTTAAAAATTTCTCTGATGATGAGTCTTTATCCTCTCGTAATATTCAAATGGCATTGAGAAAATTGCGTCGTTTTGCCCGTACAGGTGCCACTGAAGAATTAGATATTCATGATACAATTGGTGCAACCGCAAAGAATGCTGGCTTACTGGATATTAAGATGTCTCCAGAGCGCCATAATGCAGTAAAAGTGCTAGTTTTTTTTGACGTAGGTGGATCGATGGATGCTCATGTCCGTCAAGTTCAAGAACTTTTCAGTGCGGTTCACAGTGAATTTAAGTATTTGGAATATTTTTATTTTCACAACTGTGTGTATGAAGGAGTATGGAAAGATAATGCTCGTCGAGCTCAAACGACTAGTATTGAAGAAATTACCCGTACCTTTGGTCGTGATTACAAATGTATATTTGTAGGAGATGCAACGATGGGCCCATACGAAATCACCTATTCAGGTGGCAGTGTTGAGCATTGGAATGAAAACACAGGTGAATATTATTTGAATCAACTCTTAATGCATTTTAATGCCTGTGTTTGGTTGAATCCGCAACCTGAACAAGTCTGGCGTTATCATCATTCGATTCAGATTATACGAGATATTATGTCAGAACGAATGTATGCTTTAACAGTGAAAGGGCTTGAAAATGCTATGTCTAGCTTGGTGAAGAAACATTAAATGGATAATGTGATATCGGTAATGGGGATAGTGCAGCATGGTAGGATCTCGTCATCATCAATAAACGCTAATGGATCGAGCGTATAGTCCACTTCACCCGAAATCAACTTACAACGACATGCACCACAAAACCCTTCGCGACAATGATATTCCACCTCAACACTTTGAGCTTCTAAATCATCTAAAATGGAATGTTCTGGAGTGCTTAAAAAAGAAGGTCCATTAGTAATACTAATAGACCTTGCTTGTTTAGTTTGACTCACGAATAATACTTCACGTTATGATTAACGCACTATAGCTCAAATTCATCAAAATCATCTGCTGATACTTCAGCATTAATTTGACCAACAAGATAAGAGCTAATTTCTGATTCTTGTGGTGCAACTTGGACATTGTCAGAATTTAAATAGTTATTCATCCATGGTAGTGGATTACTAGACACATCAAACGGCTGTCCCAACCCAATTGCTGCCATGCGTTGATTTGCAATGTATTCAACATAAGAACATAGTATTTCTTCATTCAAACCAATCATAGAACCATTGTTAAATAAAAATGCTGCCCATTCTTTTTCTTGTTGGACGGCATTTAAGAATATCTCACGCGCTTCTTGTTCACATTCTTTGGCAATTTCTGCCATTTCTGGATCATCTTTACCTTTCGCCCATAAATTTAAAATATGCTGAGTAGAAGTTAAGTGTAAGTTCTCATCACGCGCAATTAAGCGAATGATTTTTGAATTACCTTCCATCAATTCACGCTCGGCAAAAGCAAATGTACACGCAAATGATACATAGAAACGAATTGCTTCTAATGCATTAACGGAATTCATGCATAAATATAATTTCTTTTTCAGTTCACGCATTGTAATGACGTGAGTTTCACCGTTAACTACATGAGTGCCTTCACCTTGGGTTTGCCATAACTGTGTAGCAAAAATAAGGTCGTCATAGTACTTAGATATATCGGCTGCACGGCGTTTGATTTCATCGTTTTCAACAATATCTTCAAAAATATCACTTGGGTCAGTGAATAAGTTACGTAAGATATGTGTATATGAACGTGAATGTATCGTCTCAAAGAATGACCATGTCTCGATCCATGTTTCCAGTTCAGGCAAAGATACAATGGGTAATAACGCGATGTTAGGGCTGCGGCCTTGCACCGAGTCTAGTAGTGTTTGATATTTCAAGTTAGAGATGAAGATGTGCTTCTCAGCATCACTTAACCCCTGAAAGTCCATACGGTCTTTACTGACATCAACTTCTTCAGGACGCCAAAAGAAACTGATTTGTTTTTCAATCAATTTTTCAAAGATAGCATGCTTTTGTTGATCATAGCGTGCCACGTTTACCGGATTACCAAAGAACATTGGCTCTAGCATAAAATCCGTATTTTTTTGATTAAAGGTAGTATATTTCATGTGATTACACTTCTATTTAATTGTTGTAGTTGAAGCATGCGTGCGTGTTAAATTTTACACGCGCCGCCAGCACATCCATCGTCTTCTTCCTCAATAACCACTTGGGCTAGAGGTGTTTGTTTTACTGCTGACAAATCAGAGTTACTTGATTCACCTGCACCATCTCTAGTGTTGTGATAATACAAGGTCTTAATACCCAATTTATATGTCGTTAATAAATCTTTTATGAGTAACTTCATAGGTACTTTATTACCTTCATACTTACTTGGATCATAACTAGTATTAGCAGAGATTGTTTGGTCAACAAACTTCTGCATAATTGCGCAAAGTTGTAAGTATCCATCGTTAGATGGCAGATCCCATAATAGCTCATACTTGTCTTTAAGATTTTCGTAATCAGGAACTACCTGTTTTAGTACACCATCTTTACTAGATTTTATACTGATATGACCGCGTGGTGGTTCAATACCATTGGTTGCATTTGAAATTTGCGATGATGTTTCAGACGGCATTAATGCTGATAATGTTGAATTTCGTAAACCATGTTTTACAACACTTTCGCGCAAACTGTCCCAATCAAGATGTAATGGTTCATCGCAAATTTTATCGATATCTTTTTTGTAAGTATCAATAGGCATTAGACCTTGTGAATAGGTCGTTTCATTAAATAGCGGGCAAGGACCTTGCTCGATGGCCAGGTTATTTGAAGCTTTCATTAGATAATATTGTATAGCTTCAAATGTTTTGTGAATTAAGCCATTGGCGCTATGATCAGAGTATTTCACGCCATTTTTCGCTAAATAGTAAGCAAAATTGATGACACCAATACCCAGTGTTCGACGACCCAATGACGCATTGCGTGCTGCAGGAACAGGGTAATCTTGATAATCAAGTAGGCTGTCTAAGGCCCGAACGGCTAAATCAGCTAGTCCTTCTAGTTCATCTAATGATTTAATCGCCCCCAAGTTAAAGGCTGATAAAGTGCATAATGCAATTTCACCTTCAGGGTCCATAACATGCTCTAAAGGTTTAGTCGGTAATGCAATTTCTAAGCATAAGTTTGATTGACGCACGGGAGCTACTTTGGGATCAAAAGGACTATGAGTATTACAATGGTCGACGTTTTGTAAGTAAATGCGTCCTGTACTGGCACGTTCTTGCATAAATAAGCTGAAGAGTTCCATTGCTTTAATGCTTTTCTTTCGAATGCCCGGATCATTTTCGTATTTAACATACAACTCATCAAATTTATCCTGATCAGCAAAGAACGCATCATATAAGCCAGGTACATCTGATGGACTAAATAAAGTAATATTTTGATTTTTGATTAAACGTGTGTACATCAATTTATTAAATTGCACACCATAATCTAGATGACGAACCCGATTCTCTTCAACACCGCGATTATTTTTTAATACTAATAATGATTCAACTTCTAGATGCCATAGAGGGTAGAAGAGTGTTGCTGCACCACCACGAACGCCACCTTGTGAACAACTTTTAACTGCCGTCTGAAAGTACTTATAAAACGGAATACAACCAGTATGGAATGCTTCACCACCGCGTATTTCACTACCTAAGGCACGAATGCGACCAGCATTAACGCCAATTCCAGCTCGTTGAGATACATATTTAACAATCGCTGAAGACGTCGCATTGATTGAATCTAAACTATCCCCAGCTTCAATTAATACACATGAACTGAATTGACGGGTTGGAGTGCGCACACCCGCCATGATGGGGGTAGGTAATGAAATTTTGAATAACGATACTGCATCATAAAAACGCTTGATATAGTCCAGTCGTGTTTCTTTTGGGTAATTTGCAAATAAACAGGCTGCAACGAGCACATATAAGAACTGTGCACTTTCATAAATCTCACCGCTGACACGGTTTTGAACTAAATATTTGCCTTCAAGCTGTTTTACTGCTGCGTAGGAAAAATTCATATCACGCCAATGATCTAGAAAACCATCCATTTCTTCAAATTCTTCAAAGCTATAATCAGCTAACAAATGTTCGTCATACTTGCTACGTTCTACCATAGATTTGACATGATCATATAGTTTGGGAGGTTCAAACTGACCGTAGGCTTTTTTACGTAAATGGAAGATAGCCAAACGTGCAGCTAAATATTGATAATCTGGTGAGTCAGTAGAGATCAAATCAGCTGCTGATTTAATTAATGTTTCGTGAATGACTTCTGTGCTGATGCCATCAAAAAATTGGATATGGGCTTTGATTTCTACTTGAGATACTGAGACGTTATGGAGATCTTTGGCTGCCCAAGTAATGACTTTATGAATTTTGTCCAGGTCGATAGCTTCAGTAACACCATCGCGTTTGGTAACAGATAATTGTTTATTCATGATAAATGCCGTTTATTATAAAAATTATATGCAAGTGACTAAGTAATAGATTCTTTAAATAATTCAAAACTCGTCTATTGTGGCCGGCGTCTCTCAAATCGTGTGAATGATTATCGGTTATTAGTCGTCGTCATAACAGAAAGATAAAAAATCAATAACTCCCTTACAAGAAGTAAACACAAGATAGTGTGGTTTGATTTGCATTGCAACCACTAGATGATGTGTTTTTGTGATTAAAAAACAATCAATCAATTTAAGAGAGTGCTTCAAAGCCCGTAAACACAAGGTTTTATGGCAAATAGATACTAGGTGTAATGAACTAAAATGATATAATTTTTTTTATTATATTTAGTGATGTTGTTATTCAAACACGATATATAGAACTATTTGCATATAATAGACACTATATGTGGTGTAGTGCTGGTAGATGTTAAATATTTGTCAAGAAAAAATAAGCTGTCCAATAATAATTATTTGTGACAATGTATAATGTAGTTCACATCGATATTAGTATTGGATAAATAGTAATCTTGAGTTAACGGATTAAAGTGCAAACCCATGGTGGCTTTTATATTCAATGGCGTGTTATCTATCATACGCATTAGCTCACTGGGTTTAATGAACTTATTAAAATCATGCGTTCCTTTGGGTACTAAATTCATTACATATTCAGCGCCAACAATCGCCATTAAATACGACTTAAAGTTACGATTGAGGGTAGAGAAAAAAACGGGTGAATTCGGTTTTACCAGTAAGGCTGCAGCTCTTACAATCGCGCTTGGGTCAGGAACATGTTCCAACATTTCTAAGCAAGTCACCACATCAAAGTGCTCAGTGTTTGCTAATGCAAAGTCTTCTGCACTAATGTGTTGATAAGTCACATTTTTAACATGCTTTTCCAGAGCATGTAAACGTGCAACAGTGAGTGATTCTTCAGCAAGGTCAATGCCTGTTACATGGGCACCATAAGAAGCTAAAGCTTCGGCTAAGATACCGCCACCGCAACCAATATCAACGATTTTCAATCCACTTAAAACGTCATTATTGAACCCATTAACAGGACGGGATTGACCTGTTATTTTCTCAATAATGTAGTCGACTCGTAATGGATTAATTTGATGCAAAGGTTTGAATTCACCTTCTAGATCCCACCAGCGACTAGCGATTGCAGTAAATTTTTCGATTTCTTGCTGGTCTACATTCATGCTTTGCCTGGCCCTTGAAAATGTTGCTTGAATTGAATTTAGTAAAGTTAATTAATCTTATCATTATTTGTAAAAACATTCGATGACAGGTAATTGATTAAATTTTCAACGGATAATTCATTTAAACACACAATTACTACATATTATGAATGCTTAATGTTATAGTCGCGTGTGAGATTTACTCATGTTTCACCCATAAAAAAGAGAAGTTTTCCGTTGTATAAGCTAATAAAGCACAATGAGAAAGACTCTCAATAACCAATATAGGGGATTCGGCAGTTTATGACTGATCGCGCCAAAGAAATATTACCGATTAATATCGAAGAAGAACTTAAGAATTCATACCTCGATTACGCGATGAGCGTAATTGTAGGACGGGCCCTTCCAGATGTCCGTGATGGCTTGAAGCCTGTTCACCGTCGCGTTTTATTCGCGATGAATGAATTAAAAAATGATTTTAATAAACCATATAAAAAATCAGCTCGTGTCGTCGGCGATGTGATTGGTAAATATCACCCTCATGGTGATACTGCTGTATACGATACGATTGTTCGGATGGCGCAGCCTTTCTCATTACGTTACATGTTGGTAGATGGTCAAGGTAACTTTGGCTCTGTTGACGGTGACTCCGCAGCAGCAATGCGTTACACCGAAGTTCGTATGTCCAAAATTGCGCATGAGTTATTAGCAGATTTAGATAAAGAAACGGTCAATTTTGTGCCTAATTATGATGGCACCGAAAAAATTCCTGAAGTGATGCCTACTCGAGTACCGAATCTGTTAGTTAATGGTTCATCTGGTATTGCTGTTGGTATGGCGACAAATATTCCACCACATAATTTAACCGAAGTCATTAACGGTTGTATTGCGCTAATTGAAAATCCAGCGTGTACCATAGAGGAATTAATCGAACACATTCCTGGGCCAGATTTTCCAACGGCTGCTATGATAAGTGGACGTAAAGGCATAGAAGAAGCTTATCGAACGGGTCGTGGTAAAATTTATTTACGAGCACGTGCAGAGATTGAAACTGAAGACAATGGTAAAGAAACAATCATTGTCAACGAATTACCTTATCAGGTAAATAAAGCCAAACTTATTGAAAAAATTGCTGAGCTGGTTAAAGAAAAACGCATTGAAGGTGTATCTGCACTTCGTGACGAGTCTGATAAAGATGGTATGCGAATTGTTGTGGAAGTTAAACGCAATGAATCAGCTGAAGTATTACTCAATCATTTATATGCTAATACCCAGCTGCAAACGGTTTTTGGTATCAATATGGTTGCTCTTGATAATAACCAGCCGAAAGTCTTTAACTTAAAGGATACCCTTGAATGTTTCATTCTGCATCGTCGCGAAGTTGTGACACGCAGAACTGTTTATGAATTAAAGAAAGCACGAGACCGAGCCCATTTATTAGAAGGCCTTGCAATTGCTTTAGCTAATATTGACCCCGTTATTGAGCTGATTAAAGCCTCTCCAAGCCCTTCTGAAGCTAAGTTGAAATTAACTGCACAAGGTTGGGCGCTAGGTGATGTAGCTGAGATGCTTGAACGCGCTGGTGATGATGCCGCTCGTCCAGATTGGTTAGAGCCTCAATACGGTATTCGTGACGGATTTTACTATCTAACAGAACAACAAGCACAAGCTATACTTGATTTACGTCTACACAAATTAACTGGCTTAGAACACGATAAAATCTTAGCTGAGTACAAAGATTTACTGGATATTATTGCTGAATTATTACGTATATTAGGAAGTTCAGAGCGTTTAATGGAAGTTATTCGTGAAGAACTAGAAGCGATTCGTGATGAATTCGGAGATGCTCGTCGAACTGAGATTACTGCAGCATCACATGATATTGATTTAGAAGACTTAATTGAACGTGAAGACGTTGTGGTGACATTGTCGCGCGAAGGTTATGTTAAATATCAAAAATTATCAGATTACGAAGCTCAAAAACGAGGCGGTAAAGGTAAATCTGCGACTAAGATGAAAGATGAAGATTTCATTGAGAAGTTGTTAGTAGCAAATACTCACGATCACATTTTATGTTTCTCAACTCGCGGCCGACTGTATTGGTTGAAAGTCTATCAGTTACCATTAGCAAGTCGAAATGCGCGTGGGCGACCTATTGTGAATATTTTACCGTTAGAAGAGGGTGAGCGCATCACAGCAATCTTACCGATTAAAGAATTTGTTGAAGGCAAATATGTATTCATGGCAACGACTAACGGTACAGTGAAGAAAACTGAATTGACTCAATATTCACGTCCACGTGCTAATGGTATAATTGCGGTTAACTTAAATGATGGTAATGAATTAATTGGTGTCGATCTCACCGATGGTGACAGTGAAATCATGTTGTTCTCTGATGCGGGTAAAGTTGTGCGTTTCCACGAAGAGCAAGTGCGCCCAATGGGACGAACAGCGACAGGTGTGCGTGGTATCCGTCTAGAAGATGATCAAAAAGTTGTGTCCTTGATTGTTCCAAATGGTGATGGTGCCGTGTTAACTGCAACTGAAAATGGTTATGGTAAGCGTACTGATATAGCCGAATATCCAGCTAAGTCAAGAGCGACTAAAGGTGTGGTATCAATTAAGGTATCAGAACGAAATGGCGCAGTAGTCGGTGCTGTTCAAGTAAATGAAGATGATGAAATCATGCTCATCAGTGATCAAGGTACACTTGTTCGAACGCGAGCGACTGAAGTTTCTACAGTGGGTCGTAATACGCAAGGCGTGACTCTAATACGTACGAGTGAAAATGAACACGTAGTAGGTTTACAACGCATCGATGAAATTGAAACATCAGACATTGTAACTGATGAAGATGGCAATGTAATTGAGGGTGAAGCTTTATCAGTATCTACTGATGTAGATGAAACACAGGCATCATCAATTGATAGTGAATCTAATGGCAGTGCAGATACTGAATAAGTACTCATTGATTTAGGTTAGATTCATAAGCGGTGTGGATAAATATCTGCATCGCTTTTTTTATTGTTTTGGTAAATTAATAGGAACCAACGTGCAACATTTTAATTTTAGTGCCGGCCCGGCGATGTTACCTGCTGAAGTAATGCAACAAGCGCATGCCGAAATGCTTAATTGGCAAGGTTTAGGCTCATCAGTTATGGAGATTAGTCACCGCAGTAAACCCTTTATTGAAGTGGCAGCTCAAGCAGAGCAAGATTTACGTGATTTATTATTCGTACCTAATAATTACAAAATACTATTCTTACAAGGTGGCGGTCGCGGTCAGTTTACTAGTGTTCCTTTGAATATTGCCCAACCTAATGATTTGAGTCTACATTTACAATCAGGTTCTTGGTCGAAAGGGGCTGTGTCTGAGGCGGCAAAATACACTCGTACTCATGTTGTGGCTCAAGATACTGTGAATACTGAAGGTTTAAGAGTCGTACCTGCACAGCATGAATGGTCTTTAACAGATGAGCAACGTACCCAAGCTGCCTATTTACATTACTGCCCTAATGAGACTGTAGATGGAATAGCGATTTTCACGCCGCCTAAATTAGAAGATGTCCCATTAGTAGCGGATATGTCATCGACTATTTTATCGGGTCCATTAAATGTTAACGATTTTGGTATAATTTATGCCAGTGCCCAAAAAAATATTGGGCCATCAGGGCTTGCCGTAGTCATTGTTCGCGATGACTTGTTAGATAAAGCACAGTCTATCACACCGAGTTTCTTAAATTATACCATCCAAGCCAATAGTGACAGTATGTATAATACGCCTCCGACATACTCATGGTATCTTTCTGGCTTAGTATTTAAGTGGTTAAAAGCGCAAGGAGGATTATCTGTTATATCCAAACGTAATGAAACAAAAGCCGCTTTGTTATATGACGCAATTGATAATAATGATTTTTATCACAATAATGTCGCCAAACAGCATCGTTCGATTATGAATGTTCCCTTTACATTGGCCAATCCCGCATTGGATAGTGAGTTTTTATCACTTGCTGAAGCAAATGGCTTAGCAGCATTAAAAGGTCATCGTTCAGTTGGTGGAATGCGCGCAAGTATTTACAATGCTATGACACTAGAGGGTGTGCAG
The DNA here is from genome assembly GCA_949498985.1 of Glaciecola sp. HTCC2999. Taxonomy (GTDB): domain Bacteria; phylum Pseudomonadota; class Gammaproteobacteria; order Enterobacterales; family Alteromonadaceae; genus Opacimonas. Next base: position 16,545 of record CATECQ010000001.1, on the reverse strand, counting down.
GCACTCGTTGATTTTATGCATGAATTTTCACGTACTAAAGGATAAAGATGACTATGGAACAACTTACTCTTCAGCCAATTAGTCGTGTATCAGGGACTGTTAATGTCCCAGGTTCAAAATCATTATCCAACCGCGCGCTATTATTAGCTGCATTAGCAAAAGGGTCAACCACCGTTACCAATTTACTCGATAGTGATGATATTCGTCATATGCTTAATGCATTGTCATCGCTAGGCGTTAATTTCACTTTATCTGAAAATAATACGGTGTGTGTAGTCGAAGGGATAGGGGGAGTGTTTACTACTGAGCCAGAGAATGAGCTTTTCTTAGGGAATGCAGGAACTGCAATGCGCCCATTATGCGGTGTATTAGCGACCTCACCAATAAATACTGTGTTGACGGGTGAACCGCGCATGAAAGAGCGTCCTATTGGTGATTTGGTTGCTGCTTTAGCTGATGTTAATGCCGATATACGTTATTTAGATGAAGTGGGTTATCCAGCTTTAGACATCAGAGGGCAGCGTTTAACAGGTGGACATATAGAAGTTGATGGCAGTGTTTCTTCACAATTTTTAACGGCCATATTAATGGCTGCACCTTTATTTACCTCTAATTCTGAGATCCATATTCAAGGTGATTTAGTCTCAATACCTTATATTGATATTACTTTAGATATCATGAAAAAATTCGGCGTTACCGTTACGCATAACCAATATAAAGTGTTTTATGTGCAAGGTAATCAAACATATATTTCACCAGAAACCTATATGGTTGAAGGGGATGCCTCATCTGCATCATATTTTTTAGCTGCAGGTGCAATTAGAGGTGGCACAGTAAAGGTCACTGGTGTAGGAAGTGCCTCAGTACAAGGTGATATCCGCTTTGCGGAAGTATTAAAGGCGATGGGTGCCAAGGTCAGTTATCAACCCAATAGTATCACGATTACTGGAGCGCCTTTACAGGCAGTTGATATGGATATGAATCATATACCTGATGCTGCGATGACTATTGCTACCACTGCATTATTCGCCAAAGGGACGACTTCTATTCGTAATATATATAATTGGCGAGTTAAAGAAACTGACCGTTTATATGCTATGGCGACAGAACTCCGTAAGGTTGGAGCAACGGTTGTAGAAGGTGATGATTTTATTGAAGTGACACCACCCATAAATCTTTTACATAGTGAAATTGATACTTATGATGACCATCGTGTTGCTATGTGCTTTTCATTAGTGGCTCTATCAGATACGCCTGTCACTATCAATGATCCTAAGTGTACGGCTAAAACATTTCCTGATTATTTTACGCGTTTTGCGAGTATTTGTAATAATTAAATGCCGTACATAGAGAAATATAAATTTAACTTTATGTCCACATCAGTAGCGCGTATAATACCGCGCTTAAATATTCCAGTGGATGACAAGTAGTGGCTCAACCTATATCTATAGTTACAGTCGATGGCCCCAGCGGTGCCGGTAAGGGCACGCTGAGTGTAAGTATCGCCAATTATTTACAATGGCACTTTTTAGACAGCGGAGCGATTTATCGCGTTCTCGCAGTAGCATGCCAACATCACGGCATCAATGTCTCTGATGAAGAATCTGTTGTACCCTTAGCTTCAAGTTTAGATGTCAATTTTGTAACTAAAGCGGGCAATACACGTGTGATGTTGGAAAGTGAAGATGTTACCGATATTATCCGTACTGAAACTATCGGGGCGCTCGCTTCACAAGTCGCTTCATTAACACGTGTTAGAGAGGCATTATTACGTCGTCAACGTGCTTTTGCTGAACGGCCAGGGTTAGTAGCAGATGGTCGAGATATGGGTACTGTTGTCTTCCCTAATGCCCCCATTAAAATATTTTTAACTGCATCAGCACAGGCAAGGGCTGAAAGACGTTTTCATCAGTTGAAAAATAAAGGCCATGATGTTAATATTGCGCGCCTTTTGAGCGATATCCAATCTCGTGATGAACGTGATACTAATCGAGCTGTTGCTCCATTAGTAGCTGCTGATGATGCATATGTAATTGATTCGACAGAATTAAATGCTGATGAGGTGTTTGAAAAGGTAAAAGAAATTTTAACTAACGCGGATATTTTTCCACGTTAGTTTTTATCATGTTCGTTAAAGGATTGATGAACTTTGAACAATAACCCCGCATAACCCGGATGTGATGTGGATATTACTTATAGACTATAGATTATTAATATGTCAGAAAATTTTGCACAGCTTTTTGAAGAAAGCTTACAACAGTTAGAAACTCGTCCTGGTGCCATCGTACGCGGTGAAATCGTTTCAATCGAAAAAGATATTGTACTAGTTGACGCAGGTCTTAAATCAGAGAGTGCTATTCCAGCAGAGCAATTCAAAAATGCCGAAGGTAACTTAGAAGTTGCAGTGGGTGATTTTGTTGATGTGGCATTAGATGCTGTTGAAGATGGTTTCGGTGAAACTATCTTATCTCGTGAGAAAGCTAAGCGCCATGAAGCATGGGTTGAGCTAGAAAAGGCTTACGAAGAAAAAGAAACTATCAAAGGTGTTATCAACGGTAAAGTTAAAGGCGGATTTACAGTAGAAGTTAATACTGTTCGTGCGTTCTTACCTGGTTCATTAGTTGATGTACGTCCAGTACGTGACACGACTCACCTTGAAGGTAAAGAAATTGAATTTAAAGTTATCAAGTTAGATGCGAAGCGAAATAATGTAGTTGTTTCACGTCGTGCAGTTATCGAAGCTGAAAGCAGTGCTGAACGTGACGAATTACTTGCTAACTTAGAAGAAGGCCACGAAGTTAAAGGTATCGTTAAGAACCTTACTGACTACGGTGCGTTCGTTGACTTAGGCGGTGTTGACGGTTTATTACACATCACAGATATGGCTTGGAAGCGCGTTAAGCACCCAAGTGAAATTGTGAATGTTGGTGATGAAATCAATGTTAAAGTACTTAAGTTTGACAAAGATAAGTCTCGTGTTTCATTAGGTATGAAGCAAATGGGTAACGATCCATGGCAAGAAATTGCAGCCCGTTTCCCAGAAAACAGTCGTTTATCCGGTGCAGTTACTAACTTAACTGACTATGGTTGTTTCGTTGAAATTGAAGATGGTGTAGAAGGTCTTGTACACGTTTCTGAAATGGATTGGACTAACAAAAACATTCACCCATCTAAAGTTGTTAACTTAGGTGACGTGGTTGAAGTAATGGTACTTGAAATTGACGAAGAGCGTCGTCGCATTTCTTTAGGTCTTAAGCAATGTATTCCTAATCCTTGGGAAGAGTTTGCTAAGTCTTATAATAAAGGCGATAAAGTATCTGGTAAGATCAAGTCAATCACTGACTTTGGTATCTTCATTGGCCTTGATGGCGGTATTGATGGATTAGTTCATTTATCTGATATTGCTTGGAATAAGACGGGTGAAGAAGCGGTTCGTGACTTTAAGAAAGGTGACGAAATCAACGCTGTTGTCTTACAAGTCGACCCTGAGCGTGAGCGTATTTCTTTAGGCGTTAAGCAAATTGACGAAGATCCGTTCAACTCTTACTTAGCGGAATTCACTAAGGGTGCTATTGTTACTGGTAACGTTACAGCAGTTGATGCTAAAGGCGTAACCGTACACTTAGCAGAAGAAGTGGAAGGTTATATCCGTGTTAGTGATTTGTCTCGTGATCGTATCGAAGATGCTTCTGAAGAAGTTTCTGTTGGTGATACTATCGAAGCTAAATTCACAGGTGTTGATCGTAAGAATCGCGTCGTGACTTTATCTGTTAAGGCGAAAGATCAAGCAGAAGAGAAAGAAGCGCTTGATAAAGTTAACCAAAATGAAGACCAAGGTTCAACAAACGCAATGGCAGAAGCTTTTAAAGCAGCCAAAGGCGAATAACCTTTTAGTCTGAAAATATGAAGGTGTAACTGCAAGTTAACTTGCGTTACACCTTTTTTTCTGTAACTCTTAGTCTAAAGTAAAACATCACAGATTAATGAGGCACCAAACATGACTAAATCTGAATTGATCGAAACGTTAATGTCATCTTACGATGAAGTGCAATCTCGAGAAATTGAAGTGGCTGTTAAAGAATTATTAGAGTACATGGCGCAGACATTACAGCGTGGTGAACGCATAGAAATTAGAGGATTTGGGAGCTTTTCATTACATTACCGTGCTCCACGAACAGGTCGAAATCCAAAAACGGGTGAATTAGTGGAATTATCAGGTAAATATGTTCCACACTTTAAGCCAGGTAAAGAACTTCGCGACCGTGTAGATTTTTCTTAAATAAGGCGATACTCAAAAGGATTAGTACGTGAAAGGATTATTAACAAGTTTAATACTCATCTTTGTATTTATTGTCGCCATCATTATTGGTTCTCGAAACCAAGATCTCGTTACTATCAATTATCTTATTGCACAGAGTGAACTTCGTGCATCTACCTTGATGGCTATTTTACTATGTTTAGGGGTTATAATCGGGATGATGACAATGTTCAGTAGTTGGTTAAAGTTAACCTGGCAAGTGAACAGCCTGAAAAACCAAGTAAAGCGCTTAACTACAGAAGAATAACTCATGCTTGAATTGCTATTTTTACTGTTGCCAGTGGCAGCAGGATACGGTTGGATGATGGGCCGTAATAGTGTCCGTAATGCCCAACGTAAACAATCGAGTATTCTTTCCAAACATTATTACAAAGGTCTCAATTTTTTATTATCGGATCAACCCGACAAGGCGGTTGATACTTTGATAAAAATGATATCGTTAAACAATGATACTGTTGAAACCCATATCGCGATGGGAAATTTTTTCCGCCATCGTGGTGAATTAGATCGTGCTATTCGTATCCATCAAAATCTCGTATCACGCGATGAGTTGCAAGGTATTCCTAGAGAAAATGCGCTAAGTGAACTAGGCCGAGATTTTATGTTAGCCGGTTTTCTAGAACGTGCTGAGAATTCATACTTAAAATTACTCGATAGTGATAAACATAGACCTTCTGCCCAACGTTATTTATTTGAAATTTATCAAACTACTAAAGAGTGGGATAAAGCGATTGATTTGTCTCAAGGGATGTTAAGTGTCGATCCTGAACAAAAAGAAGTTGCCCATCAGTTATCACATTTTTATTGTGAAAAAGCACAGCAGTTTGTAAAAGCAGCGGATTACTCCAATGCGATTCCATTTTTACACAAATCAATAGATACTGATCAACATGCTGTCCGACCCTGGTTAATGTTAGGTCGTATCTATATTGAATCACAACAATATCAAAAAGCAGCGGATGCCCTTAATCAAGTTCCAAATCGAGATATTTCTTGGTTCTCGGAGGCAGTTCCATTGTTAGAAAAATGTTCAGAAGCACTTAATGATGATGACTTACTAGAATCTAGCTTAGCGCCTTATTGGCAAGAATGTGCGACATCTTATTTAGCCAAAGTAAAACTATCAGCTAAACGCGGAGAAGATACCGAAGCGACGCATATTTTACTTGAGCAGCTAAAACAGAAACCTACAATGCGAGGTTTTAAAACGTTGTTAGGTTTTTTTGTTGAACAACAAGATGACGAGCAAATTCAATACAGCTTAGGTTTACTAGCAGATTTGGTCGAGAAACAAATTCAATCCCGTCCTAAATACCGTTGTGTTCAATGCGGTTTCTCTGGTCGTCAGGTTTATTGGTTATGTCCAGCATGTAAGCACTGGAGTGTCGTAAAGCCCATCAAAGGATTAGATGGCGAATAATGTTAAATGAGGTTAAACATGTCTTTTGATCCGAAAGTAGTAGTTGCGTGTGATTTTAATCAGTTATCAGATTTAAATAACTTTGTTGATAAAGTATCACCTGAGTTGTGTAAATTAAAAATTGGTAAAGAAATGTTCACCTACTTTGGTCCTCAAGCAGTTAAACCATTAGTTGATAAAGGGTTTGATGTATTTTTGGATTTGAAATTTCATGATATTCCTAATACTGTGGCTAAAGCGTGTATTGCTGCTGCTGATTTAGGGGTTTGGATGATTAATGTTCATGCTAGTGGTGGCGCCAGCATGATGAGAAAAGCAAAAGCAGGGCTAGCGAGCTTTGGTGATGATGCACCCAAATTGATAGCTGTCACAGTCCTAACCTCCATGGATGAATCTCAGCTAAGTCAGGTTACACCCAATGTAAGCGTTGCAGAGCAAGTGAATAAACTCGCTTTACTTAGTCAATCCTCAGGTTTGGATGGTGTGGTGTGCTCTGCTCAAGAAGCAATGGCATTGCGACAAATTATGAATGACGATTTTTTGTTAGTGACGCCAGGAATACGTCCAGTTGGCAGCGAAGTAGGTGATCAAATTAGAATAATGACACCGCCCAATGCCATGGCTAGCGGTGTCAGTTATATGGTTATTGGCCGTCCTATTACACAATCAAAAGACCCTTTACAAACCTTAATAGATATAAATAGTTCTATTTAGTTAATTGCCTCTAGGGCAGGTCTATATTCTAGGTTCAAGCTTTTACCTAATGCATCTACGACACCTTTGCATGTCACTAAGCCTTTATATACATTCAGTCCATTAGCAAGATGTTCATCATCTTTTAAGGCTTGTTCAGCTCCTTTATTAGCTATAGCTAATCCAAATGGTAGTGTGGCATTGTTTAAAGCTAATGTGGAGGTGCGCGCCACACCGCCGGGCATATTAGCAACACAATAATGAACCACATCATCAATAATATAAATCGGTGATTGGTGTGTTGTTGCTTTTGATGTTTCAAAACAACCCCCTTGATCGATGGCTACATCGACCACAACGGCTCCTTTTTTCATATTAGTAATATGTGAGCGAGTGAGTAACTTGGGCGCTGCGGCCCCGGGAATAAGGACAGCGCCTATTACCAAGTCTGCTTGCTCTGAGAATTGTGCAATAGCATCTTTAGTTGAATACACTGTTCGTACGCGGCCATTAAAGATATCATCAAGCTCACGTAAACGCGGTAATGAACGGTCTAAAATAGTGACTTCAGCTCCAAGTCCTACGGCCATTTTTGCTGCATTGGAACCTACCACGCCACCACCAATGATCACGACGTTACCAGCAGCAACACCAGGAACCCCTCCTAGTAATGTGCCGTTACCTCCTTGAGCTTTTTCTAAATAATGAGCACCAGCTTGAATTGCCATTCGGCCAGCCACTTCACTCATCGGTGCTAATAACGGTAATGTCCCTGCATTGTCAGTCACAGTCTCATAAGCGATACAGATAGTTTTAGATTTTACTAATAATTCGGTTTGTATTGGATCAGGTGCTAAATGTAAGTATGTATATAAAATTTGATTCGGGCGTAGCATTTCGCATTCAAAGGGTTGAGGTTCTTTGACTTTAATAATCATATCAGCCTGTTTAAACACATCCGATGCTAATCCAACAATTTGAGCGCCAATAGATTTATAATCTAAATCACTAAACCCAACACCATCACCCGCATTCGTTTCTACTAACACAGTATGGCCATGATGAATGTATTCACTGGCTGCTGCGGGGGTTAATCCTACACGGTATTCGTGGTTTTTGACTTCTTTTGGTACACCTATAATCATAGTTTTTCACTGTTAAGGAATAAAATTGGATTATAGGAGATATTTCAACGCTTTAAATTTCTTATTTTCATGCTTTGCAGTATAATATGTTGTTAAATTCATAAAATAAAGAGTATTATATGTTAATCAAAACACCTAAACACCTTGATAAACTTGATCGTGCTATCTTGGCAGCATTGCAAGTAGACGGACGTATTTCAAACGTAGAGTTAGCAAAGCAGATTGGATTAAGTCCTTCACCCTGTTTAGAGCGAGTTAAACGTTTAGAACATCAAGGTTACATAACCGGTTATTCTGCAAGTGTAGATCCCACCAAATTAGGGGCTGCAATGCTAGTATTTGTGGAGATATCATTATCCAAAACTTCACCCGATATTTTTGCCGATTTCTCAGCTGCTGTTCAACAACAAGATGATATACAAGAGTGTCATTTGGTCTCGGGTAATTTTGATTTTCTATTAAAAACACGTGTGGCTGACATGGCGAGTTATCGAAAACTGTTAGGCGATACATTACTCAGGTTACCGGGTGTTAGAGAATCTCGAAGTTATGTAGTGATGGAAGAAGTGAAACATTCTAATAAAATCAAAATCAATGTTTCTGCACGTTAATTTATTGGATAGCTATGATAGAATAAATAATTATAACAATATATAACCACTCAAAAGATTGGATTTTCATTAGGCGCGTAATGAGTCAACTTACCGGCATACAACGTATTTTTGAGACAGGCATGATCATATGCACTGTGTTTGCGTTATTTATATTTCTTTCATTAATGTCCTTTCATCAAGCGGATCCAGGTTGGACCCAGACAGGTTTACAACCAGTTATCCAAAATTGGATGGGACCCGCAGGTGCAAAGCTCGCAGACTTATTGTTTTTTATGTTAGGTTACTTTGCTTATAGTATTCCTTTTATGTTTGCTTTCGCGGGTTACATTGCTTTTCAACGAGTTAAAGAAATTTTAGAGTGGGATTACTTAACGATTGGCTTGCGTATTATCGGTTTGATCTTTATAGCTATCGGTGTCACTAGTTTAGCCAGTATCAATTTTGATGATATGTACTACTTCTCCGCTGGTGGGTTATTTGGTGATGTTATTTCAAGTGCATTATTACCTCAGTTTGGTTTTGTGGGCACGACCATTTTATTGTTATGTTTTTTTACGACAGGCTTCACGTTAACAACTGGTATTTCATGGCTTTCGATTATTGATAATTTAGGTGCTAGTACTATATGGGCCAGCAAAAAGGTCGTGAATATACCTCAAGATGTTGCTCAATTATCGTTACCGAGCCCAATTCCTAAAGGGCAGGGCAGTGATGAGAAATTAACTGCAGTTGATTCTGCTAACGCTAATGTAACAGAATTTTCATCAGACGAAATATTAAAAAATGAACCTGAATTCATCATTGATACCGATAGTCCAAATGACGGGCTATCTTGCTCTACAGAGCCGTCTATTAATATTGAATCTATTTATTCTGAGGATATTCATTCATCTTTAGAACCATCTCTTGTCGAAACCGCTAATGATCTTAATACGACAAAGTCAGAAGTCGATGCACCGGTTGTTAATACCCCAGGTGTGACGACTAAAATGAAACCAAAATTTCAAGATACGCCTGAAGGGGTGTTGCCATCGTTTGCTTTATTAGATCGAGCAGATAAAGTAAAAAACCCAATAACGCCAGAAGAACTAGAAGGTATTTCTCGTCTAGTGGAAGAAAAATTAGCTGATTTCAATATTTCTGCCCAAGTGGTCGGTGTTTATCCTGGTCCAGTTATTACTCGATTTGAATTAGATTTAGCGCCGGGAGTCAAAGTCAGTAAAATTACGACGTTATCAAAAGATTTAGCCCGTGCGATGTCTGCCATTTCAGTACGTGTTGTAGAGGTTATTCCTGGTAAATCTGTCATAGGTCTAGAGTTACCAAATAAAAATAGGGATATGGTACGACTGAGTGAAGTTATTGAAGGCGATGCTTTTCAAGCTAATGATTCACCTCTTACCATGGTTTTAGGTGCGGATATTTCTGGTAAACCGGTAATCGTTGATCTCGCTAAAATGCCACATTTATTAGTTGCTGGTACGACGGGATCAGGTAAATCAGTCGGCGTTAACGTTATGATTTTAAGTCTATTATATAAATCATCGCCAGAAGATGTGCGAATGATTATGATCGATCCTAAAATGCTTGAGTTATCTGTATATGAAGGCATACCTCATCTATTAGCTGAAGTTGTCACAGACATGAAAGAAGCTGCTAACGCATTACGTTGGTGTGTTGGTGAAATGGAACGCCGCTATCGTTTAATGAGTGCATTAGGTGTGCGTAACCTAAAAGGTTATAACGCTAAAGTGCTCAAAGCCACTAAGGATGGTAGTCCAATAAAAGATCCATTGTGGCAGCAAAGCGATAGTATGGATAGTGAAGCACCAAATTTAACTAAGTTACCTGCTATTGTGGTAGTCGTCGACGAATTTGCCGACATGATGATGATTGTAGGTAAAAAAGTAGAGGAACTGATTGCACGTATTGCTCAAAAAGCTCGTGCTGCAGGTATCCATCTTGTTCTTGCTACACAACGACCTTCAGTAGATGTCATTACAGGTTTGATCAAAGCTAATATTCCAACACGGATCGCTTTTCAAGTATCCAGTAAAATTGATTCACGCACTATTCTTGACCAACAAGGTGCAGAAGCGCTTCTAGGTATGGGCGATATGTTATATTTACCTCCTGGCACAGGTGTTCCAACTCGTGTACATGGTGCGTTCGTTGATGATCACGAAGTTCACGCTGTAGTTGGAGATTGGAAGAAACGTGGTGAGCCAGAATATATTGATGAAATTTTGAACCCTCAAGAAGGTGGCGAAGTATTATTACCTGGTGAACAAGCTGACAATGCGGATCAAGAATTAGATGTCTTTTATGATGAAGCTGTTGCATTTGTAACTGAAACACGCAAAGCCTCAGTATCATCAGTACAGCGTAAATTTAGAATTGGCTACAATCGAGCTGCTCGATTAGTTGAGCAAATGGAACAAAGCGGAATAGTATCTGCGCCGGGGCATAATGGTAATCGTGAAGTCTTAGCTAAGGCACCCCCACGTGATTAAACATTGTCAAATTATTCAAGCCGTTTATTCAGCTTAGATTTAGATGACTCATGTTACGTTCATTAACGAAAAACTAGCCAGTTCAAAGGATGTATTATGGTTCAATCTGTTATTGCTAAATTAATACTGATCACGTCGTGGGTGCTTATATCAGTTAGCATATTGTTCACCAGTGTGAGTGTTTTTGCTAATAATGATACTGAAAATAGCAATGTACTCCCCAGAGCTAAAATAACCTTGCGTCATCAATTAGCTGCTATATCATCATTACAATCCACATTTACCCAAACAGTTAAGGATGAAGCCAATAATACTATTTACAATAGTTCGGGTAATTTAGTCATTCAACAGCCCGATCGCGTCTATTGGCAGGTGCTTGTACCTGATGAGACCTTATTAGTTGCTGATGGAAATAAAGTGTTCTATGTCGATGAATTTGTGGAACAAGTATCCATCTTTAATCAATCTCAGATGGTGGCTGATAATCCGTTGATGTTGTTAACATCCACAGATGATGAGATTTGGAAACAGTTTACAGTGTTACAGGATGATGAAGTCTTTATCATTACACCATTAATAGCAAAGGGCCAAATTCAAAAGTTGACATTACAATTTAATCAAGGCCAATTAGCAGCATTTACTTTAATTGATAGTCAAGCACAACGAAGCGAATTTGTTTTATCGAATATTAAAATAAATATGCCGTTACCTATATCTCAATTTCAATACGATATCCCTTCAGGGTATAGCATCGATGATCAAACGCAACCTTGAACCCCTTGCGGCGCGCATGCGTCCAACAGATTTAGCTAGTTATATTGGGCAGTCAAATATTCTAGGCCCTGGTCAGCCATTGAGGGAATCATTAATAAGTGGCCAGGTTCATTCCATGTTGTTATGGGGCCCACCAGGGACGGGTAAAACGACTTTGGCACAAATTATTGCTCAACATCTTGATGCTAATTTAATTGAGCTTTCAGCTGTGACAAGTGGAGTTAAAGATATTCGTCAAGCAATGGCAATGACACATTCAGGTGTAACGACCATTGTTTTTGTTGATGAAGTTCATCGTTTTAATAAATCTCAACAAGATGCATTTTTACCATTTATTGAATCGGGTGCTATTACGTTTATTGGTGCGACAACTGAAAACCCGTCATTTAGTTGTAATAATGCTTTGTTATCAAGGTGTCGAGTTTACGTACTGCAACCACATAGTGAGCAGGATATTATTCAGATTTGTTTACACGCTTTAACTCACGATTCATGGTTATCTGAGTGTAACGTCTCCGTAGACGAAGAGGCATTGATGACATTAGCTTCATTATCATCTGGTGATGCTCGTCGTGCTTTACTCTATTTAGAACTTGCTGTACAGCTAAGTCAATCTGATGACAGTGACTCTAATATAAATCAGCGACATATTGCACAAGCGGCTGGTCAAAAAATCGCTCAGTTCGACCAGCAAGGTGACTATTACTATGATGTTCTCTCTGCTTTTCATAAATCAGTTCGCGGTTCATCTAGTGATGGAGCTCTATATTGGTATGCTAGATATTTAAATGCCAACTCTGACCCTATCCCAATTATGCGCCGATTATTAGCCATCGCGACTGAGGATATTGGTTTAGCCGATCCTCGTGCATTAACCTTATGCTTAAATGCATGGGATACTTATCATCGTGTAGGGGCGGCAGAAGGAGAGCGAGCCATTGCTCAAGCATGCGTATACTGTGCCTTAGCACCAAAATCTAATGCACTTTATTGTGCGTTTAAAGCAGCTAAAGTCGCCGCTCAATCAACCTGTGATTTGCCAGTGCCCAATCATTTACGAAATGCTCCGACAACCTTGGCTAAATCACAAGGTCATGGCGATGGTTATCGTTATTCACATAATGAAGCTCATGCAGTGAGTGCAGGGCAACATTATTTACCAGATGAGTTAGCTGACCAAGGTTTTTTTCAACCTAGTCCTCGTGGTTTAGAGCAAAAACTGCGTCAAAAACAAGAGTTTCTCGACGATTTGAATAAAACCGCTTATCATAACGCACCAATTAAGCCCAAGGGGTTTCAATGAGCCAAGTTTTTATTTACACATGTGTGGCATTTGGTGGAGCTGTCGGTGCTTGTTTGCGCTATTTTTTAACTAATCACACACATGTCTTATTGGGGAAAGATTTCCCATATGGCACATTAATAGTCAATGTTATTGGTTCATTTTGTATTGGTGCCCTCTATACGTGGGTCAATCAACAGCTCGACATGCAAGAGCATGTACGTGCTTTTGTAATAGTGGGTATTTTAGGCTCACTGACGACATTCTCGACCTTTTCTTTGGACACAATTACTTTAGTGCAAAGCGCACAATGGTTCAAAGCGGTTATTAATATTATGCTCAATGTAGCATGTTGTTTATGTGTTACCTGGATAGCACTTCAATTATTTAAAGGATAATCAAAGTTCATGTTAGATCCTAAGTTTCTTCGTGATGAATTAGCCCAGACGGCACAGCGTTTAGCAGCTCGTGGTTTTGAATTAGATGTAGATAAGATAGCTGCTCTTGAAGCACGTCGTAAAGAGCTGCAATCGAGCACCCAAGAGTTACAAAATGAACGTAACGTTCGTTCAAAATCCATAGGTAAAGCAAAACAGGCGGGTGAAGATATTGGACCATTACTCGCTGAGGTTGGTGAATTAGGAGAAAAGCTTGATGCTGCTAAAAGTGAGTTAACTGAATTACTTGCACAGATAGAGGCTATTACTGCTGGTATTCCAAATTTACCTGATGCGTCCGTACCAGTAGGTAAAGACGAATCTGATAATGTGGAAGTGAGTCGCTTCATGGAACCTACCGTTCTGGGTTTTGAAGCGAAAGATCATGTGGATATTTCAGCCGGTCTATCTAATGGCTTAGATTTTGAAACAGCGACAAAACTTACCGGTTCTCGTTTTGTTGTTATGCATTCACAAGTGGCTAATATGCATCGTGCTTTAGCGCAGTTCATGCTTGATACGCACACACAAAAACATGAGTATGCTGAAGTTTATGTACCGTATTTAGTTAATCATGATAGTTTATTTGGGACTGGACAATTACCTAAGTTTGGTGAAGATTTATTTCATACACAGCCAGCGACTGAAGAAGGTCAGGGTCTTTCTTTAATCCCGACAGCTGAAGTGCCACTGACAAATATTGTCCGTGATAGTATTATTGATGAGGCGCAATTACCTATTAAAATGACGGCTCATACGCCTTGTTTTCGTTCAGAGGCGGGGAGCTATGGTCGTGATACGCGTGGGCTTATACGTCAGCATCAGTTTGATAAAGTGGAGTTGGTTCAAGTCGTTAAGCCGGAAGACTCATTTGCTGCGTTGGAAGATTTAACAGGGCATGCGGAAGTCATTTTACAAGCATTACAATTACCTTATCGAAAGATGATATTATGTACTGGTGATATGGGATTTGGTGCATGCAAAACTTATGATTTAGAGGTTTGGCTTCCTGCCCAAAATACATATCGTGAAATCTCATCATGTTCAAATATGCTTGATTTCCAGGCTCGCCGTATGCAAGCACGTTTTCGTGCAAAAGGGGCTAAAAAGCCTGAACTAGTTCATACCCTTAATGGGTCAGGTTTGGCTGTTGGGCGAACGCTAGTTGCTATTTTAGAGAACTATCAACAAGCTGATGGGGCAGTGGTTGTCCCTGAAGTATTGCGTACCTATATGAATGGTTTAGAAGTGATACCGGCTAAATAAATCGGCTGTTATAAGCATTTAGCAGGTTTGGGCAAACCTGCTAGTTTACTTGCCATTTTGGCAGGCCCTTGTGGCAGTAGTCGTTGTAAATGTCGACTGTTACCAATCTCTGGACCATATGCTTGTTGGAGCGCCTTAACTAACGCTCTGATAGCGGGGCTTGTGTCATACTCTTCATAAAACGCTCTTACAAATCGTACAATTTGCCAGTGGGCATCTGTCATTCTGATATTTTCTTGAGCAGCAATAACTTCAACAAGAGCTTCTGACCACTGTTTATGATCAAGTAAATAACCGTTATCATCGGTGGAGATAGTCTGATTATTCAGAGTGTAAGACATGTTATTAATCCTGCTTAATATTCATAAGTGTCGTGTTATTAAAAAGTCACCACAATATTACTATCATCATAAGGGGGTAGAGCATTAACAATATTACCTACATTGGCTATTTCATGCTTTTCCATACCGTATTCTGCAAATGCGTTTTGATCCACATAAATATCTTCTACATCATACAAAGGAAGACTGTTTAGCATCTTTCCCGTATTTTTATCGTGTTTCGTTTCATTAAAATATGTAGGCATTTTAGACAGTGCTGTCACACCCGCTCCACTAATATGTAGTTCACATGTGTGTCCAACATTACCTGCAGCAGCTGCACATTCAAACATATCCTCAAACGTTAATGTTGTGTAAGCATGAGAAGTGTATCGAATTATAATATGCGCCATTATAACTGCTCTAATTTTGAAGATTGATGAAGAAATGCATAAAATTGGGTTAAACCATAATCTTCTATGATGTTTGAGGAAAAATCAGGAATATGGCGAGCCGCAGAACTTGGACAATATCCGATCATAGTTTGATATTCAGTTTTTAATCTAGCTAGCAAAGCACAGATTTGATGACATCCAGTATGCTTTAATCCACTGCCAATAAAAAAGATCTGAGAAAGTTCCTGTTTCTCAATAAATGCCTGAATAGATGCTCTGACACTATCACTTGATGTTGTTTCAGGATCCGATGAAATTAATAATGTTATAGACATAAAAAACGCCCAGACCAAAAAGGAATGAGCGTTATTATACGTGATTAAATAGAATTAATCATCGCTACCGAATACACCTAAGATATGAAGTAGTGAAGTGAAAATATTATATAAATTCAAATACATTGAAACAGTAGCACGAATATAATTAGTTTCACCACCATTTATAATGCGACTTGTATCAAACAAAATGAGTCCAGACATAATAAAGATAATCGCAGCACTTAATGCAAGTGATACTGCTGGTACGGCAAAGAATATATTTGCGATAGCAGCGATAACAACGACCATTAAGCCAACCATTAAGAAACCACCTAAGAAACTAAAATCTTTCTTGGTTGTTAATACATAGCCTGATAATGCAAAGAAAATGATAGCAGTACCGCCAAGAGCTTGCATAATGAGACCTGGACCATTTGCTAGACCTACATAGTAGGTAAGCATCGGACCTAAAGCACCACCCAATAAACCAGTAAATACAAACGTCCAAATAAGACCTGAAGATGTGTCTGCTTTTTTGTGTACAACAAACAACGTTATAAATGCAGCGATTGACATGCCAAGTGACATCATTGGGCTTATACCCACAGCCATTGCGACACCTGCGCATAATGCACTGAATAAAAGTGTCATTGATAACAACATATAGGTATTACGTAATACCTTGTTAGTTTCAAGTACTGATGCTTGAGACGACTGACCGTAAAGCGTATCTCTGTTCATTATTTCCTCCACAGGATTTGTGTAACAAATTTATATCAAAGTACATTGTATACGTCTATTGTTATAGGTGAAAGTTCAATTTTCAAGTTTCGACGAGCACAAATAGTCAAAATATCTTCTTAATGTGGAAAAATTAAGCAACAAAACGAAAAAATGCAATTTATTTTCTTGTAGGGGTTTACAAAACGCCGGAAGGTCATTAATATGCGCGTCTCTTAAGGAGAGTTGGCAGAGTCCGGTTGAATGCACCTGACTTGAAATCAGACGAAGGGTCAAACCTTCCGGGGGTTCGAATCCCTCACTCTCCGCC